>JAKLJE010000029.1 GCA_023151315.1 Bacteroidia bacterium | reverse complement strand
AAACAAATGCCGACACGCTTCGCATGTCTCACATTTTTCATTGTCGCCCGCCTTGTAAGTAAACTTACCGGCGGTCTGGGATTATTGTGCTTCGCACAATGATGCCCGGGGTGAGTTCAAACAAACAAATGCCGACACGCTTCGCATGTCTCACATTTTTCATTGTCGCCCGCCTTGTAAGTAAACTTACCGGCGGTCTCCAATGAAAAATGCCCCCAAATTATTGAGGGCATTTGTTTGTTTGGGTGGATGATGGGATTCGAACCCACGACCCTCAGAACCACAATCTGATGCTCTAACCAACTGAGCTACAACCACCGTATGTTCCGAAAAACTTCCGGTGATAAACACCTTATTTATTTCGGATTACTGTTCAGTAAGTTCTGAACGCGGGTGCAAAGATACAACTGGAATGATTTCCTGCAAGTATTGACCCATGCAAAAAGCGTAACTTTATGCTGAAATGGAAACTTCGGGCACGGAAAAGCAAAAATTGCTCATCGAAGGTATGGACTGCGCCAACTGCGCACTCGGTATTTCACGTACCCTGACAAAGAAAGGCGACTGTGACGTCCATGTGGATTTCACTACCGGAGAAGCCAGCTTTATTCTGGCTCCGCACCGCCAACTTGAGGAAGCCATTAAGGATATAGAAAAACTGGGATATCGTATTGTACGCAGCGAACAATCCGGCGTTGCTCGTTTTACCATTACTCTCCAACAAAAATTCTGGTTCTCCGCAATACTCACTTTACCACTGATCATCGGCCACGTCATTCCGAATGTGGCTTTTATTGATTCGCCTTATGTTCAATTGGTATTAGGAACACCCGTGTTCATTCTGGGCTTTTTGCATTTCGGAAAAAGTGCATACGGATCCTTACGGTCCGGTGTTCCGAATATGGATGTACTGATTGTTACAGGAATCATTGCGGCATATGCGTACAGTCTGGCCGGAACACTAATGTTCTGGGGAACTCATGAAGCACACAGGTACATGTTCTTCGAAACGGCAGCGAGCATCACCACTCTGGTTCTTCTTGGAAATCTGATTGAACACCGCTCTGTAAAACAAACCACATCTGCTATTGATGAATTGGCTGCGTTAATGCCAGAGAAGGCCCGACGTATCATCACAATCGGAAGTTCTGAACGGGAAGAGTTGATTTCTCCGGACTTACTTCATGTCTCAGATGTTGTTCAGGTTAACGCAGGCGAAAGCTTCGCTGCAGACGGAATTGTAATTTCAGGATCAGGTCAAGTAAATGAAGCGATGATCTCCGGAGAAAGTTTGCCTTCCGGTAAAATCACAGGTTCAGAAATTCTCGCCGGAACTGTTTTACTGGATGGTCCTATACGATTCAAAGTAACACGAACAGGATCACAAAATACTTTAGCACGCATAATTGAACTCGTAAAATCAGCACAACGTGAAAAGCCGCCGATACAGCGCCTTGCAGATCGTATCAGCGCATGGTTTGTTCCGATTGTGATTGGCATTTCCCTTATCACTTTCGGAATTGAATTCTGGATACTGAACTTCGCGCTCCGTGATTCTATAATGAACGCAGTTGCAGTGCTTGTCATTTCTTGTCCATGCGCAATGGGCTTAGCTACTCCGACTGCAGTCATGGTTGGAGTTGGTCGTGCTGCAAAGGCGGGGATTCTGGTAAGATCAGGCGCCGTCCTCGAGATTCTTCAGCAAGTGCAATATGCTGTGTTTGATAAAACGGGCACATTAACAACCGGAAAGTTCAGTGCAGTTCAGATTAATGCTGAACCGGGTTTCCAAAAAGATGAAATTGAATCAGCACTGTTGGGGCTTGAACTGCAATCTGCACATCCGTTGGCGCATTCATTAGTTGAAATTCTGAAGGGCAAATCCGCAATGAATCTGTCGAACGTATCCGAAACCAAAGGGGTTGGAATCAGCGGTACAGATATGTCCGGTAATATATGGGAAGCCGGCTCCTGGAGAATATTTCCTGAAGGCAACAAACAGCATGATATTTACATTCTGAAGAATGGCGTCTTGGCAGGCTATGCGGATCTGAAAGACGAGATCAAACCCGGATCTGCAGAAGTAATTCAGCTCATGAAATCTCAAGGAATTAAAGTTGTGTTGCTGAGTGGTGATCGTAAACAGAAATGTGAAGAAGTTGCACGTACATTGGGCATTGACGAAATTCATGCGGAACAACTTCCGGAAGATAAGCTCAATTTCATTACGAAACTCAGCGCAGAGAACAAAACATTGATGATCGGTGACGGAATCAATGATGCACCGGCGTTGGCCAAGGCTACTGTTGGAATGGCGTTATCGGATGCAACAAAAGCGGCAATCAGCACGGCGCAGATTATCGTTCCCGGATCAACATCCATGCAACCTGTTGCAGATGCTTTGCTCATTGGAAAACACACACTTAAAACCATCCGCCAGAATCTGTTCTGGGCGTTTTTCTATAACGTGATCGCAATTCCATTAGCAGCAGCAGGTTTTCTCAGTCCGATGATCTCTGCACTTTCAATGGCCTTTTCAGATGTGATCGTAATCGGTAACTCTCTCCTTCTTCGCACAAAAAAACTCCGTTAATTGGCACTTCTGCGTCAGATATTCAAGCCGCTCTATCTGTACTTTACGGATCCCGATTACCGTTGCTGGCTGCGCGTGAAAAAAGAATGTGCAACGAATCGCGACCGTTCGATCACTATATTCTTTGAAGGATATGTTGCCGAAGGAAATAATGGCGACGCTTTTCTGAATCAGTACGAAGAAATTATCCGTAGAAAAAGTTACGATTTCAAACCTGACAACAACGCACCGGTAATCTGGGTTTGCGGCGCCAACATCGGACTTGAAGTGCTTCATTTCAGCAGTCGTTATTCCGGAGCAAGAATCCGTGCTTATGAACCGGACCCTCAATTGTATTCCATACTGAAAAGTAATATCGATCGCAACGATTTCACCGCAGAAGCGTTTAATGCCGCTGTCAGTGATTTCAACGGAGAAATTGCATTTGCTGCTGATGGTAAATTGGGCGGTAAAACAGGAACAGGTTCAATGAAAGTTAAAGCTGTGCGTCTGAAAGAGGAATTGATAACTGCACAGAGTATTGACCTTCTCATCATGGATATTGAAGGTGCGGAATCTGCTGTTCTGTCCGATTGCCGTAATGAGTTGTGCAAAGTGAAAAATCTTTTCGTTGAATGGCACTCGCCCGAAAACGAAAAGCAGAATCTGCCTGAGTTACTTCAGCTATTATCAGATTGTGGTTTTCGTTACCGTTTGAACAATAATCTCGGCGTTTCTCCGTTTGAGAACCCTGTTACAGAAAACGGGTTCGATGCTATGGTGGAAATCTACGCAGCCCGAACCCCGAAACCTTGACCAAACAGAATCGACATATACTCTTTCTCGCCAGCTGGTATCCGAACCCGGAACAACCCGTACTGGGCAATTTCATTCAACGTCACGCACGTGTCGCGGCGATGACGAATACTGTAAGTGTTGCAACCGCCTTTTCACATAACGGTGCAGAAACTGTCGAATCCTCTTCAGCAGAAAATGTACATGAGTTCCTTGCCCGATTTCCCAAGACCAATGGGAAAGGAATCATTTCATCTGTTAAAAAGCTCAGACGTTATCGCAATGCGCTTCGTCTGGCAGTTGATGCAGCCGTAAGGAAGAACGGTAAACCTGATGTGATTCACATTCACGTTGCATGGCCCGTAGCCTTGGCCGCAGATGCAATCATTCGCGAATATAATGTTCCGGTAATTCTCTCTGAACATTGGTCCGGATATTTACCCGAAGATGGAAACTATTCCGGTATGTTGCTGAAACATTACACATCGGCCCTGTTCTCCAAAGTGAAACTCGTCACTGTTGTTTCCGATCGTATGCAGCAAGCAATGCAGAAACACGGACTCCATGCGAATTTTAAGCGCTTGCCTAACGCCGTTGATTCAACCATTTTCAAATTGAATACGGGTACAAACGACAATACGTTGCGCTGGTTGCATGTTTCCATGTTGGTCGACAGAGAAAAAAACATTCGCGGATTACTGCGTGCTTTCGCAGCGCACATCAAACATCAGGATGCATCGCTTACAATTGTGGGAGAGGGAAATGAAAAAGCAGAATTGAAACGATATGCGGAATCTTTGGGTCTGGGCAGCAAGGTTCAATTCACCGGGCTGAAATCACCTAATGAAATAGCAGTGTTGATGAATACGCACAGCGCGCTTGTCATGTTCAGCAATTTCGAAGGAATGCCCGTCACAATAATTGAAGCCAAATGTTGCGGTCTTCCGGTAATCGCCACTCGCACCGGAGCCATTCCCGAAATGTTGAATCACCCTTATGATAGTTTGATTCCTGTAAATGATGAGGCGCAATTGGTACAGGCCATGAACAATTTCGCCGGAAAAGTGCATCCTGTTTCATTACATGAAAGGCAAAATATTTCGTCGGAAGCGCTTGCCGTGTATGGTTACCAAGCCGTGAATAAACAACTTGACAACCTGTACAACGAAGTCTTGACAAAAAAGTGAACGCTGCTCGCAAAATCCGTGTTGCTGTCATGTGCGACAGCTTTCTGCTTGAGAAGTGGATGGCGGATGCATTGCGACAAATTGCATTTGAAAAGTACGGCGAATTGGTTCTGACCATTCTGCACGATACTCCCGAAGTAATTTCACATAGTTTCGGTTCAAGATTGACTTCATACAAATGGAAACGCTTCGTTTGGAATCGTTTTCATAAGCGCTTCGGTAATGTGGAATCGGTTCAGGCAACAGACGTATCCGATTTACTGAGCAGCTTACCATCGGTTCGTGTAAAACCGATTCTCAAAGGAAAACACTCGCAATACTTTCCTGAAGATGCAATTCAGGAAATTCGAAAACACCAACCGGATGTTATCCTGAGATTCGGATTCAATATCCTCCGCGGAAATATTCTTGATGCAGCACCACTTGGAGTTTGGTCGTACCACCATTGCGATCCGAAGGTAATCAGAGGCGGCCCCGGAGGATTCTGGGAATATCTTCTCAAGCAAGACAAACAAGGAGCTATTCTCCAGCGTCTGACCGAAAAACTGGATGATGGAATCATTATCCGTCAAGGATGGTTCCGATTGATCAAACATTCGTATTCAGAAAATCTGAATCAATTACTAAGCGGAACGAGTTCATGGATAGCCGACGCTCTCCGCGAAATAGCTGTGAACGGAAAGCTGCGTGATGTTCCGAAAATCAAATCTTCGGACGTTATTCGTACCTATCCAGGTAACTTCACCATGTTGCGTTTTCTACTGGTGCTTACAGGAAATAAAATTGCCTTTCATTTCCGTCAACTCTTTAAAGCAGAAACATGGATGATCGGTATTGCTGAGCAAACCATGAGCAAAACGTTGAGTTCAGGAAAGTTCTCATCGGTGAAATGGATTAAAGCAAAGAAGAATTCTCAATATCTGGCTGATCCGTTTACCATGAATGTGAACGGGAATGAAACCATTGTGTGCGAAAAGTATGATTACAACAAAGGCAAGGGAATCATCTGTGAAGCACAGAGCGGTAAACTGATCTTCGAATCGGAACATCATCTGTCCTACCCTTATCCTCTGAATATTAATGAGGAGCGCTATTTTGTACCTGAAGCATCGGCCTCCGGAAAGTTGGAAGCAGTTCATGCGTTAACAAAAGAGATACTTCCATTGCTGCAAAATGTTCCGTGCATTGATGCAACTGTTTTTGAATACAATGGTTGGTGGTGGATCTTTACAAATCGTGCTGATAGAAATCCGGATGCAGATTTGTTCGTTTACTGGTCGGAAAAAGCTGATGGTCCTTATAAGGAACATTTACTCAACCCTGTTCGTACAGACATTGGCGCATCACGTCCGGGCGGTAATCCGTTAATTGAAAACGGGAAGCTAATCCTTCCATTGCAAAAGGGAATTCCGCATTACGGAGCCGGCGTAGCTTCAGTTGAAATAACAAAGTTGAGTCCGACAGAGTATGAAGACCGTGTTCTGAATACAATTCTTCCTAATCCTGAATGGAAATTCAATGAAGGGCTTCACACGATTTCGCAGGGGCCGAATAATACCACATTAATCGATGTGAAAGCGCACCGTTTCATTTTTGCTAACTTCAACGCACAATTGAAACGAAAGTTCAAGCGAATATTCAACTGATGCTGCGATCCATCATCACAAACTTTTCTGCCCGACTGATCGGAGCCATCATGAACTTCTTCATGTTGCTACTCACGACGCATGCATTGGGTAAAGAAGTGCGTGGAGAAATCAGCATCATTCAGCTTTCCATTAATATTGTTCACCTCATCAGCGACATCGTTGGTGGCCCTGGACTGGTTTATCTCGTCCCGCGAACAAAACTTTCCGTGCTTTACATCACAGGTTGGCTTTGGGCTTTGTTCTCCTGTGCCGGAATCGGTGTGATACTCATGCAAGGCGGTTGGATGCCGGAAGCTTACTCAACTGAAGTACTGATTGCATCATTCTTGCTCTCGTTGAATTCCATCAACATGAACATTCTGTTGGGCCAACAGCGCATTAAAGAATACAATATCCTGCTTTATGTTCAGAACGGTCTCATGTTCGTGACAATGGCTACAAGCATTTTCATTCTGAAACACGAACACGCAGTTCCCTATTTGGATGCCTGCTACGCCGCTTACGGAATTACATTCCTTTCAGGGTTGATTCTCGTTCTTCGACGCAAGCACGAGCCGAAGCTCACTGAAAACAGATCGGTGTTCATGGTTCTGTTTGCCAACGGATTCTTTACCCAAATCGCAACGCTTACGCACCAACTAAGTATTCGTCAAAGCTATTATCATCTTGAAACAGCTATGCATGATAACAAAGCATCCGTTGGGATTTTCTCAACTGCTATTTCTCTCGGAGAAGCCATTCTCCTGTTTAGTGCAAGTGTCGCCGCAATACTCATGTCAAGAGTTTCGAATGAAACCGGTGATGAGATTTCACGCCGTCGCACTTTGCGACTCAGTAAATTCAGTGTGGCCGTTACGCTACCTGCTGTGTTAATGTTTGTGTTGTTGCCCGCAGAATTTTATACATGGCTTTTGGGGAAGGACTTCTCCGGAGTTCACAGCACATTCAGAACATTAGCGCCCGGAATCATGCTTGTAAGCTTCGGAACGGTATTCGGACATTATTTCTCCGGCTCAGGAAAACATTACATGAACTTTTTCAGCGGCATTTGTGCATTATCGATTACGTTAATGCTCGTTCACACATTTATTCACCTCTACGGTACTGATGGCGCCGGCTGGAGCGCAAGTCTGTCGTATGGTGGTCTTTCAGTGTTTATCTTTACAATGTTTGTGATCACCGGCAGAAAATACAATGGAGAATTAAAAGAGTTGTTACCGAACCGCAGTGATCTCGATTTCATTAAACGCATTCTGAACCGTAAAGGAGAAAAGTAGTTATGTGCGGTATATCAGGATTGTTCCGTTACGGTAATGAAAGCAGAGATTTGCTTACTGCTGCAAAACTGATGCAGAAAGCAATTCGTCATCGCGGACCGGATGATGAAGGATTTCTGGTTTGGAGCGGTAATGATTCTCCGATTGCATTGTCGGGAAATGATACCCCGCAAAATGTTTCAGACTCCGGAATGCATTGGGCGCCGTTGATGCACATAGACAACTACAGGAACAATACACAACTTGTATTTACACATCGTCGGCTTTCAATTATTGATCTCAGTGCATCAGGTCATCAGCCGATGTCGTATAACAACGGTGAACTGTGGATCACTTACAATGGAGAACTCTACAACTACGTAGAATTACGTCGCGAACTAGAGCAGAAGGGTTTCATCTTTCGTACACAATCGGATACTGAAGTAATTCTCGCAGCTTACAAGCATTGGGGCGAATCCTGCATGCATCATTTCAACGGCATGTGGGCTTTTGTAATCTGGGATCGTCTGAAAAATATTCTATTCGGCTCCCGCGATCGCTTCGGTGTAAAGCCATTCTACTACTGCAATCAGAATGGTCTTTTCGGATTCGCGTCCGAACTGAAAGCCTTGAAAGCATGTCCGCTCTTCCGCACAAGTTTAAATCACGAAGCAGTAGCCGATTACTTTGTTGCAGGTGAAATTGAATACAAGCCCCAGGGATTCTTCAATGATTTTCTTGAATTGTTTCCGGGACAATTTCTGACCATAGACATGAGCGATGGTAAAATCCGCATTGAAGAGTGGTATCAACTGAATTATACGAAAGCAACCACTGATTTCAGCGAATCAAGTTACCGTAATGCCATTGAACTGGTTCGAGAGAAACTGATTCATGCAATTCGTCTCCGTTTGCGTTCTGATGTTGCAGTAGGTTCATGCCTGAGTGGTGGAATAGACAGTTCTGCAATCGCAGGTATTATTGCATCATTGGTCAAGTCGGAATCCGGAATCAATGTAGGCGATCGGTTGAAACTGTTCACTGCCGTATTTGAAGGTTCTGCAATTGACGAGAGTAAATGGGCAAAACAAGTTGTTGATCAGACGCAGGCGATGTGGTATCGTACAGAACCGAAGCCGGAAGAACTGCTTACAGATATCGAGGAACTGATATTTTCTCAGGATGTTCCCATCTGGAGTTCCAGCACGTATGCGCAACATCGTGTAATGAAACTTGCCGGAGAACAAAACATCCGTGTACTTCTTGATGGGCAGGGTGGCGATGAGCTTTTCGCAGGATATATGCCCTACTTCATTCCTTTCTGGAAGGAATTAAAGTCAAATGGATTTTCATCGTTACGCGAACAGGAAATGAATGCCTGGGGAAGTGATGTGAACAAACATAATCGCAAAGAAACTCTCAAGCAATATCTCCTTCCTTCTTTACCGGTAAACATGCAGTTGTTTCTGCAGAAGAGATATTTCCCTGATCTCGCTTATGTCAGTGATGACCTTTTCAGTCATTACAAATCGGGATACATAAAACACGAAACTCCGCGTACGTTGAATGGAACTTTGCATTCAGAGTTCGTTAACACGCGACTGAAAGGCTATCTGAAATGTGAGGATCGTTGTTCCATGTGGCATTCAGTGGAATCACGCACTCCTTTTGCAGATGATCACGAACTGATCGAAAGTGTATTCAATATTTCCGGCGTGCTCAAGATCAGAAACGCAACAACAAAGTATCTGTTGCGTGAAGCGGTTGCTCCGTTTATTCCTGACTCTATTCGTCAACGCCGGGACAAAATGGGTTACGTTACTCCGCATAACGATTGGATTGCGCAGTTGCGACCGCGATTGCGGGATTATCTGAATCAGGACTTCAACGGAATTATTAAAAAAGATAAACTGTTGGCCGATTATGATAATTTCTTCGATCAACGCGGAAAACCGGAGAACGGCAGAATGTTCAAATTCATTGCTTTTGCAGTATGGAAGAAAGTCTATAATATGTAACGCAATTAACGTCGATTAACAGCTTTCCCTTACCCTATTCCTTAACTTTGCACATATGAAGAAATTACTTTTCCCGATACTGATTCTGTCATCTGCTATGATTATTTCCTGCGGTGGCGGTTCCGACAACAACACTGCTTCAACGGGCGGAGTTGCAGCATTTGATTCGCTGATCAAAGCATTACCTGATGAACAGATTCTGGATGTGCGTACCGCGGAAGAATTTCAATCCGGATACATAGACGGAGCTCGTAATATTGACTGGAACTCACAGTCATTCCCAATTGATGTAAATGCTCTGGAAAAGTCCAAACCCGTACTCATCTACTGCAGAAGCGGCAGAAGAAGTGCAGAAGCGGCCACTTATTTGCGCAATAATGGTTTCACTGATGTACGTGAACTTGAAGGCGGAATTGCAGCATGGCAAGCTGCCGGACTCCCGGTGAAAGTTAATCCTGAAACTGAACATTCGCATAATGGCGACGGTCCGGTTTCTTTGGATCAATACAAAAGCTTTGTTGCAGAGAACAAAGTTGTTCTTGTTGATTTCACAGCTACATGGTGCGGACCGTGTAAGATACTTGCCCCGCGTTTACATGAACTGGAAACTGAAATGAGCGACAAATTCGTACTTCTGAAAGTGGATGTGGACCGTGATCGTCCGGTGGCAGAATTCATGAACATTGCCGCCATGCCAACACTTGTACTTTATAAAGACGGCCAGATAACCTGGCGCAATGAAGGACTTGTAGACAAGTCATTGATCGCAGATAAAATCACAAGCGTACAATAAAGAAAAAGCCTCCCGAATTATGGGAGGCTTTTTTATTTCAGTTACTTCTTCTTTTCCTTCTTGGATCCTACGAAATCGTAGCGTTTCTTTTCTTTATCCTTCTTAGAAAGGATTACGTTACCTTCTATTCCGTACCCGTCAACTGTTCCGGTAACCTTAACGAGCTCATCCAATTTGTTCACATATTCTCCCTCGAATTCCACGTAGATTGTTTCTTCCTCAGCTCCTTCATCAGTGTAAGCACTGTCAACAGTGAATTCAATCGGAATATTCTCCGCACCCATTTCTTTACCGATCAATTTACACTTGAACTTCCCTCCTTTAAATGTTATTTCCTCCTGCGTTCCGGGCTGCGATTTGCCTTTCTTCACCAAACTCATGGTTACTTTATACACATGTCCTTCCAGAGCTGTTGTATCGCCTCCTCCCATTGTAAAGGAACATGCGAACACGAAAATTAGTCCGGGGATGATAAATCTGCTGATGTTTTTCATGTTGTAATAACGAAGTTTGATTTCAAAAGTAACGGTTTGATCCGCATTTTCGAAATCTTATCCAATTATCGCGCCATTGTCCTTTACCGCGCTATTGATCTTATCTTTGTAATCCATGGAAATGTCGTCTATTCCGCTTGCAGAACGTATGCGTCCGTCATCGCTGGATACCTACGTTGGTCAGAAACACCTGATCGGCGAAGGTTCAGTATTGCGGAATGCGGTGTTATCCGGCAACATACATTCCATGATTTTCTGGGGGCCACCGGGAGTTGGTAAAACAACATTAGCCCAGATTCTGGCGAAACACCTTAAGCGTCCGTTCTATTCGCTTTCTGCAATTCAGGCAGGAGTAAAAGACATACGCGAAGTAATTGAAAAAGCGCGCGGACAATCTTTCTTTGGTGCTAATCTTCCTGTACTGTTCATCGATGAAATCCATCGTTTCAGTAAATCACAACAGGATTCCTTGCTTGGTGCAGTCGAGAAAGGAATTGTTACCCTGGTAGGAGCAACTACCGAAAATCCGTCATTCGAGGTAATACCGGCATTGCTTTCAAGATGTCAAGTGTACGTGATGAAACATCTGGAGCGAGAGGATCTCGAACAGTTGCTAACCGATGCTGTAACTCGAGATGAAGCACTGAAAGCCCGTGGTGTAACCATCAAAGAAACCGAAGCTTTGCTTCGTATTTCCGGCGGTGATGCACGCAAATTGCTCAACGCATTGGAACTCGTGGCTTCCGCTTTACCGGAAGGTAAAACTGAAATCACGAATGATCACGTACAGCATGTTATTCAACAGAACCTTGCGTTGTACGATAAGAACGGGGAACAGCATTACGATATCATCTCAGCATTTATCAAATCAATACGCGGCAGCGATCCGAACGCGGGCGTATATTGGCTGGCCCGCATGCTGGAAGGCGGAGAAGATCCGTTGTTCATTGCGCGTCGATTACTGATTCTGGCCAGTGAAGATGTCGGCAATGCTAATCCCAATGCGCTCTTGCTGGCTACAGCCACATTCAATGCTGTACATTCGATCGGAATGCCGGAGGCACGAATTGTACTGTCGCAGTGCGTTACTTATCTCGCCTCTTCTCCGAAGAGTAATGCAGCCTATATGGCAATAGGACAAGCTGAAGAACTGGTGAGAAGTACAGGTAATCTACCGGTTCCCGTACACCTGAGAAATGCTCCTACCAAATTGATGAAAGATATAGGCTATGGCGAAGATTATGCATACAGCCATCAATACAAGGGTAATTTCGCCGAGCAGGAATACATGCCTGATCGGATTGCAGGTAACCGTTTATACACACCCGGAGAGAACGTTCGTGAAAACGAGTTGAGAATGTACCTGAAAAAGTGTTGGAACGAAAAGTACGGTTATTGAAGCTATTCGGACTCACCTGAACGATGTTCCTGCTCAACCGGCATCGGTACAAATTCGAATACAAAAATATAAACGAGCCCGACAATTATTCCTCCAATCGCCTGTTCCGTTATTTGCCAGGCAACATCGAGCAACAGGAATTTAATATCAAGCCCGGCGTTAAAAGTTACTCCGACCACCAACGCTACCATGTACACAATGATTCCCAAAGCGGAACCAGCCGCTAATCCGCGGGGAATGGCTTTCTGAGAAACCCGATCCAGAAACTCCGCGATGAAAATTCTGGTAAGCAGAAAACCTACCACCAGATAGACTACGGCAGCCGATATAAGGTAAATCTGGAATGGATAAGAGAGAATTTCGTAGTCATTGAGAATAACACCATGCCAAACGTACGAAAGAGCGAACATCGTCAATGCTGACAAAATCCACCCGATCATGAATCGTTTATCGTACTTGATTCCCATACTCATTGAACAGTGCAAATATACGAGAGAACTGATTATTGGTTTCAAATGGGCTGAACAAGTAAGATCACATACGTTTCATGAAGTATTTCACCGCCCTTTGCGTTATCTTCGTATTGTATGAACAAGTATAAATCGCTTCTCATCGGGGTATTGCTGACTGCAATTTTCGTCTTCTCCTGCAAGCGGGAAGAACTCTCCTGGGATCTTGATCTGACTGTCCCTGTTGCTTACGGCTCTTTCGGGATTGATGATCTGATCACCGACTCTTTGATTACAGAAAATGCAGATGGCTCACTACGTATAGTTTACCATACATCGGTTCCGG
Organism: Bacteroidia bacterium; assembly: GCA_023151315.1. Lineage (GTDB taxonomy): Bacteria > Bacteroidota > Bacteroidia > Palsa-965 > Palsa-965. Next base: position 45,123 of record JAKLJE010000029.1, on the reverse strand, counting down.
GTATTGACGACGATTCGCTGTTTGGTATTCCGGATACAACACTTCTTTACAATTACAATCTCCCTTTCGGAACGACAACGGTTTACGAAGGTTCATACCTCACTCCAACATCGCCGTCTCAAACTGCTTACGGATTATCTCCGATCCAGTTGGTTTTCGGAACGCTTGAAAAAGGCAAGATGAAAGTTCACCTGAAAAATGATATTCAGAAGCGCGTAATTGTTATCTATCAGATTTCCAGTGCTGAATTAAATGGTAATCCATTGGAAGTAATTGACACCTTGCCTCCTGCTCCATCTCCAACCGTTGGCTCCGTTACAGATCTTGAGGTTGATCTCGCCGGTTATGAGTTGAACTTTACCGGAATTGCAGGTGACCGCGTGAATACCTTGATCACACTTTTCACAGCTCAGATCGACCCGAGTGATGTGGGTGCACAGGTGATCACACCGGCTGATTCCGTATCAGCGGAAATTCAGTTAGAAGGACTTCGTCCGTCGTATATCCGAGGCTACTTTGGTAGTGAACTGAATCCTGTCGGTCCTGACGAAACTTACATTTCATTCTTCTCGAAAGTGCAATCCGGTTCTTTGGGGCTTGATTCATTGCGCATGAAATTCACAGTAGAAAATTATGCAGGAGTTGATCTACGTTTTACTGTAAACAATCTTTGGTCGCGCAGCCAGCGCACTGCTCAGACACTGTATCTCAATCACCCGATTGTCGGAACCAGCGTGAACATAAATCGTGCTGCGTATTCAAATTCATATCCGCCAAGTATACCGCAGATTAACTCATGGACATTTGATAATTCGAACTCTAATATTGTAGAGATGATGGAAATTATGCCCGAGTTTCTTGGATATGATTTTTCCATTTACACCAATCCTCTGGGCAATGTTTCCGGCAATAACGACTTCCTTTATACACAATTCGGAATCAATGCAACTTTTGATATTGATCTTCCGGTCAATTTTTACGCAGATAATATCGTGCTCGTAGATACAGTAGATGTTGATTTCAGCGGTGTTGAAGCGGACGACGTACAGAATGGAGTTCTTACTGTTTATGCCAGCAATGGCTTTCCTTTCGATGCAGGAGTGCAGATCTATCTGCTCGATGCAACAAACTCCATCATAGATTCCGTTGTTGCCGCGCCGGGCACTATTTATTCTGCCCCATTAGCGATCAGCGGCGGATACTTTTTCGCGAACGGCAGTACAAATTCCATAGTAAAGATTCCGCTGAATGAAACGCAAACATCATCTTTATTGCATTCAACACGCCTTCTGATTCGTCCGCGTTTCCATACGGGAACGGCGCCTGACTATGTAAAAATTTATTCAACCAACAGAATCGGCATCAACATCACTGCTGATTTTGAATACCGCGTTAAAAACTGATTATGAAAAAATATCTGATCGGGATATTTCTGAGTTGCAGTTCTGCGGTAATGTTTGCGCAGAATTTCACGAGTGAAAATCATTTCATGGCTTCAAAGCCGGGATACGATACCATTACCGGTAAAAGAAAAATGGTATTCGCTGTCCATGGTAATCTGCTCTACGGATCTGATGGAGTGAACACCGGATTCCTGAATAATTTATACCGTGGTGGATTTCTGGATTCCGCTTACATTGAAGAAACCGCAAACGGATTGCTTGGTTTGAATCGTGCAGGTGCTCATTATGACGCCGGTGTAAGTTTTGGAATTTCACTGAAAGACTCTTCCGAAAGCATGATTCAATTCAGCCTGAGAAGACGTTTTAATTTATCGGCTCGGTTTTCAGACGATGCATTCCGCTTGGGTTTTCAAGGCAACACGCAATTTAAAGGTGAAGAAGCGGATTTCAGTCGCTCCGGATTCCGAGCTGTCAGTTGGTCACAACTCCAGATCGGTTATTACACACGCGAAACTAAGAACACATACATCCATGTTGCTGTTTCAGGGATTGCAGCGCATACCTACAATGAAGCGTGGGTGGAATACGGTAAACTATTCACTGATGGTTCGGGAACTTCACTTGACGCCGGTGCATATGCAGACTTCTACTCTTCCGATACATCTTCAGGAAGTTCATTGCGCGTAAACGGTGTAGGACTATCTGTAGATGTTTCATGGATGAAAATGCGTCCGCTGAAGAACGGAACCGACTACTTTAAGATTGAGTGTCAGGATTTCGGTTTTATCAACTGGAACAGCAAAACACTTCATAGAAAGATAGATACTACGGTTTACTATCAGGGTATTGATATCAGTGAAATGATTCTCAATCCGCAAATCAATGCAAACCTGCCTTCGGAGAATGATTTCATTAAGAACGATTCATCATCGAAATTCATCAGCACTTATTTGCCTGCTGTTTTCCGCGCATCTTACACACGTGTTATCGGAAACAAGCACGCAATCAAGCTAAGCGGTTCAATGCCGTTCTGGAGTTATGCATTGCCATACGGCGCAATAACTTACCGATACACATTTATTAAAGCTGAAGCAATGGTATCCGGTGGAATCGCTTACGGTGGTTATGCAAAATTGCAGGTCCCGCTTAAACTTTACAAAATCTTCAATGAGAAAGTAATTGTTGAAGCAGGAACAATGAATGTCTTGTCGCTGGTATCTCCCGATCAGTTCACGGGCAACGGTTTATACTTTAAACTCAGTTACACGTTATGAGAAATCGCGTCATTATTATTTTAATGCTGTTATTCGGCGGAGCTTTACAGGCTCAACTCCCTTTGATGTGGCAACAGATTTACGGAGGTACTTCCATCGAAAAAGGTTACGGGGTTCGTTCGTGCCTGGACCAAGGTTATATTGCAGTTGGTACCTCTTCAATGTCGGGACCAACCGATGGCTATATCGTACGTACAGACAGCATCGGGCTCGTCATGTGGGCAAAATTTTACGGCGGCGTCAACATCGACATTATTCGATCAGTTGAAATACTTCCCGACTCAGGTTTTATCGTAGCCGGATATACAAATTCATACGGTCACGGAGGTTATGATGGCTGGCTGATGAAAATTGATAAGCACGGCGATACGCTGTGGAATAAATATGTCGGAGGTAACGATTGGGATTTCTTCAATGATGTTGCAACGACAAGCGACAGTGGTTTCATTTGCGTCGGTTCCACATTTACAAACGGAAATGAAGACATGTATGTTGTAAAATTCGATAAGTACGGAGATACCATCTGGACTCGAACGTATGGTGGTGCGCGTATTGATCAAGGCCACTGCATTGTTCAAACGGAAGATACACTTTACGGAATAGCCGGCTATACTGAAAGCTACGCTGACACTTTGGGAGATAGCTGGATACTTTACACTCAACAGAACGGAGATACCATTTGGACTCGCACATTAGGATATACAGCCAAGAACGATATTGCTTACGGAATTGCGTACGATTCTATTGTCAACACTTTCTTCTTCTGCGGCAGCTCCACGCAGAATGGAAATCAATCCGGTTACTGGTCAGGATTATTGTATAACGGAAGCAATTGGAACATTTACACATTTGATCTGCCGAATACCGAAGCTTATTATAAAATTATCAGTAAACACGGGCTTACTCTATTCGCATGCACAGGAATAACCAACTCAAGCGGCAGCGGAGGTTTCGATATGGCAATCTTCACTTCGCACAATGGTTGGGCAACCAACACACAAGGAACGGTAGAACCCGATGAAGCATTCGATATTGACTTTACACACGACGGAGGATTCATCCTTTGCGGCTACACTGAAGGATATGGCAGCCTTTTACCAAATCTGTACCTCGTCAAAACCGATACTCTTGGTGTGTCGACTAATTTTGTGGGCATAGAAGAAACAAGTGTTCTCACACCTCAAACGGGACGACTCAGTGTTTTTCCGAATCCGGCAGATGATAATGTGAATTGTGTTGTTACATTGAATAGATCTCAAGATGCACAGTTCCTCCTCTACAATTCACTCGGTGAAATTGTTTTCAATTTGAGTATTGCGGAAAATCAATTCAATGAATTCAATTCAACCACTGTGCAACTGAATACAATCGGATTACCTGCCGGAATTTACTATTGCACAGTGCTTACCGATAACGGAACACAGAACAGCGAAAAACTAATTATCGCAAGATGAAAATTAAGACCACTTCTATAAAGCAGACTGCCACTATTCCGGCAACACCCAAACAGGTGTATGATGCACTAATGGATTCGGAAAAGCATAGTGATTTCACAGGCACCAAAGCTGTTATCGGAAAGAAAGTCGGCACCTACTACTCTGCTTACGACGGATACATTGTTGGAAAAAACCTTGAACTGGTGCCAGGGAAAAAAATTGTACAGACCTGGATTGCTTTGGAAGATAAATGGCCTGAAGGACATGAATCGAAGATAACTTTCAAACTTTCCGAAAAAGGGAAAGGCACGCTGATCACGTTTCTACATGAAGACGTACCTCAAGTCATTGCAAAAAACTTTGTGAGCGGATGGAAAGATTATTACTGGAATCCGCTTAAGCAGTATTTCAAAATGAAATAATCAACGTGTGTGAAAACGGACGAGCCCTTCCATTGGCGACTGAACACATTCAGCTTCCTGAAATCCATTCCAGCGCAGCAACCCGTTCAGTTCTTCTCTGAAGTGAAAAGCAATTGAACCTGTAAGTCGTATCGGCATTTCCTTTGCTCCTTTGTAACCGGAGAGATGCGAGCGAATGAATCCTGTGAAGTTTTCACGAATCACTTCATTCACCGAAGCCTGATTTCTGTGTCGACCGATAAATTCACCGAAGGCAGCCAGGAATCTGTTCGGATAAGGATCACGGTAAACGCGCTTTATTATTGCGTCTTTATCAATAGGAAACTCAGAATGGAAACTCTTCAGAAGTGCGTCAGGAAGGTCTCCGTACAGAAGTTTGCGAATAAACATCTTGCCGAGCACTGCACCGCTTCCTTCGTCTCCCAGAATGAATCCCAATGATGGTCTCTGTTCTAGAATTTTGGAACCATCAAATACGCAGGATGAAGCACCTGTACCGAGAATCCCAACAATAGATTTTTCACCGGCACTCAGTGCACGCGCAGCACCGATTATATCTGTCTCAACTTCTGTTTTCGCAGAAGGATAAATTGCACTTATTGCTTCTGACAGAACAGTTTTGCCTCTGTCACTGCCGCATCCGGCTCCGTAAAAGTGGATTTTGTCCGCACGATACTTTCGCAAATCACTTTTGTGCAGCATGGCCGCAATGGAATCCGCATCAGCCTGATTCGGATTAATTCCTTCTGTAAATACAGAGTGTACTACGATGCGATCTTCAATGAAAGTCCATTCAGTCTTTGTGGATCCGCTGTCGGCAATAAGTAGCTGCATATACTAAAGTACCGTAATTGAAAACGGCCGCAACCGAAAGTTGCGACCGTTATTAACCATGGCGGTTTAATATCCTTAGTTCGAATTGAACAAAAAGTGATTGGGCGTAACAATGTTATTACGGATCGCAAACATCATCAGTCCTGCGGTGTTGTTTACTCCGAGTTTAGCCATGATGTTTTTACGGTGCGTTGTAACAGTATGTGCACTGATAAACAACTTATCTGCAATTTCCTTATTGGTTAATCCTTCTGCAACCAGACGTATGATTTCAGATTCGCGTTGTGAAATACGTATACCGTCGCACACAAACTCAGAAGGAGGCAAAGCTTCATCAGGATTCTGAACGACCTGACTCAAGATCTTTCCGCAGAAAAACTGTTCGTTGGCATGTGTCGATCGAATAGCATCTTCAATCTCATCTTCTTCGCATTCTGTGAGAAGAAAACTGGTTACTTCCATTTTCAATGCTTCGGAAATTTCCGAACGATTCGGCATAGATGAAACTGAAAGAAACGATGCATTCGGAAACATAGAACGATACTGCTTCATACAAAGCAAGCCGGTTTCATGATCCTTGAAATTGAAGATCACAACGTCAACTTCAGACCCTCGTTCTGTGCGGATATCTTCAATACGCGCGCCGCTGCAAACCAATTCGAATTCGGAATTTGAACGAACAAGCATTTCAAGCCCTTTCTTGGCCAGAAATATGTTGTGAATCAATGCGATACGTGTATTCATGTTTATTTAGACTAATTTTAAATAACAGGACAAAAATACACGTGTATTTGAAACGACCAAATGACTTTAGTCGGTTTTTAAAAAAGATTTAAACCGGAACAATTTAATTACACCTGGAAAACCTTTCCTTCTTCCGCAATATCGGTTTCAGGAAATTCGCTTTTCGCCTCTGCCAACAATGGTTCCATATCGTTGTATCGCACCGAAAAATGCCCGATTACAAGTTTTCCAACTTCTGCTGTTTTTGCAATAATTCCCGCCTCTTTAGCCGTGGAATGAGCCGTTTTCTCAGCCCTGTCGAGTAATTCATGAAGAAAAGTTGCTTCATGGTAAAGCAATTTCACTCCGGCAATTTGTTCGGCTACTTTCGGATCGAAACGAGTATCAGAACAGAATGCATAACTTCTGGGTTGCGACTGCGGCAGCGTATAATCAACTGATCGGAAAATCCGCCCGGATTGATCTTTGAAGTCAAGTCCTGATTTCAAAGAGAAGAATCCTTCAACGGGTACCTTATCTTCTGTAATTCGTGCTTTGTCCAGAGAAAGCAATTTCTTTTTTTCTCTGAAAAGAAATCCGCAGCACGGAATACGGTGATTAAGGATAATAGTGGTAACACTAAGCTGACTGTCTTCGTAAATCACTTCCGGAACATCCGGATTCAGTTCCACCCATTTCACCGGATAATTGAGTACAGTTGCTGAAATCTTCAATTGTATATCAACAATTTCCTGCAAGCCTTTCGGCGAATAAATGACAAGCTCCTTCTTTCGCCCAAGCAAATGCATTGAACTGATCAAACCCATCAAGCCGAGATAGTGATCACCATGCAGGTGGCTGATGAAAATATGGTTAATCCGTTGAAACCGGATCTTATAACGGCGCAACTGTATCTGCGCACCTTCCCCGCAGTCGATTAAGAAAAACCGCTCAGACACATTAAGTAGCTGAGCGGTTGGAAATCTTCTGGATGTCGGGGTTGCAGAACTGCTTCCCAGTATTGTTACTTCAAATCTTGAAGACATCAGTGTGACACTGTCATGCGACGTGTGATAACGCTGTTACCGGAACGGAACGTGTACAGGTAAACACCGGCAGGAAGATCTGCAGTGTTCAGAGAATAACGTGTTTCGCCTTTCATAGCGTAGATATTCACCTGACGCACACTCTCTCCGAGAATGTTGTACAATGTAAACTGTACGTTCCCTGTATTCGGATTGTTGATTACAAACTCAGTGTTTTTATCTGCAGGATTCGGAGCATTCTGTCCTACAGTAAAATTCACATTGGACATTGCAGGAACATTGTTCGCTGCCTGAATCACCAGTTTGAATCCAGTGAATGTTGTAGGGAACGCAGTCGGAACTGTCAATACGTTAACGTTCGCAGTCGCATAAATAACAATCGGATAAACTCCATTGCCTTGAGGGCCGCCGGTTTCCTGTCCGGCCTGAGCAGTTCCGGTTAATCCTGCACATCCATAACTTCCACCCGGGAAAACTCCGCTGGAAGGATTCATATTGTATGTGAAGTTCGCAGGAATACCTACGATACTGTCGATGGTTACGTCAATGAAAGGGAATGTGCCGAGTGCTGTTACGGTGTCAGGGTCAACGTGGAACTGGATATCTGTTACATACGGAACGCCAACAGTTGCCCACGGCAGATTCTGCACGGTATCAGGAACAAAACCGTAGTCGTTCGGACCTGCAAAAACACTTGAGTTAACTGTACACTGTGCATAAGCACCAACGGACAAAACTGAAAGAGCAACCAGAGTAAAAAGTTTCTTCATGATCGGGGAAATTATTCGTTATTGGATTCAACATCCGCAGCAACAACCATATCGATTGCATCAGGAATAGAACCGCTGATTTTTAAAATTGTATCGAGTTGAGATATGTTAATCAGTTTCTTCACAGGATCCTGCAAACAGGACAGAACCAACGCACCGTTTGAGTTTTTACAGAGACGATTGGCTACAAGAATTGAACTCAAACCGGAAGAATCACAATAACGTGTTTCACCCAGATCGATAATCAGGTTTCTTACTCCGTCTGCATTCAGTACAACAAGTTCAGATTTCAACGCAGGTGCAACCTGTGTATCCAACTTGTCAGCGGTCACCTTAATCAAGGTATACCGATCGCCTCTTTCTATCGTGAATGGTAAACTCATACAAAACAAAAATAATGTTTTTGTTCAGGAAAACCTCAATTTTCTGCTCGTGATGCTAAAAGGTACAAACAGGCCATGCGTACTGCAACACCGTTCTCAACCTGATTAAGTATTATTGATTGTGATGAATCGGCCACTTCACTGGTTATTTCCACACCGCGGTTAATCGGTCCCGGATGCATAATCAGGATGTCTTTACCGGCTTGTTCCAACAATTCCATGGTCAGTCCGAACTGCATGGAATATTCACGAAGTGAAGGAAAATATTTGATGTCCTGGCGCTCCAATTGAATGCGTAGCATGTTTGCTACATCGCACCATTTCAATGCTTTACGTAAATCATGCTCAACTTTTACTCCAAGACTTGAAATGTACTTCGGAATCAGTGTAGTTGGTCCGCAAACCATTACTTGCGCGCCCATTTTGCGCAGTAAATAGATGTTGGATAATGCCACACGGGAATGAAGAATATCGCCTATAATGGCAACCTTCTTCCCTTCCAGATCACCCAATTTTTCACGGATCGAAAAAGCATCAAGAAGAGCCTGAGTCGGATGTTCATGCGCACCGTCGCCGGCATTAATAATGCTCGCATTTATGTGACGTGAAAGAAACATGCAAGCTCCGGGATTCGGATGACGCATCACAACCATGTCCACTTTCATGGCCAGAATGTTGTTAACGGTATCAATTAGCGTTTCCCCCTTTTTAACCGATGAAGTGGAAGCGGAAAAATTCACCGTATCAGCCGAAAGACGTTTCTCTGCAAGTTCAAATGATGTACGCGTGCGTGTTGAATTTTCGAAGAACAGATTCGCTACGGTAATATCACGCAGCGACGGAACTTTCTTAATCGGACGGTTGATAACATCCTTGAATTGAACAGCGGTATCCAGAATGAGCCGTATATCGTCCGGCTGTAATTGCCGGATCCCGAGAATATGATTTACGCTTAAACGCTTATTCATTCGCTGATCTTTTGCATGAGCCAAACATGATCTTCTCCACCCGTTTCCTTCCAATCTACTTTAATGTTCTCCGAAGCAACGGTATCTACTGTACGACCGACATATTTCGCCTGAATGGGAAGGTTGCGGCTGAATCGACGATCAATGAGCACGAGCAGTTCAACATCCTTAGGTCGCCCGAACGCCATCATTGCATCAAGTCCGGATCGAATGGTTCTTCCCGTGTATAGAACGTCATCTATCAAGATCACATTCATGTCTTCAATGATGAAATCAATATGTGTTTTGTTAGGCACAAGGTCTTTCCGACGGAAATCATCACGGTAAAAAGTAACATCCAGCTCACCGAAACGAACCTCATGTTTCAGAATACGGCAAAGTGTATCATGAATACGACGGGCAAGCAAAGTTCCCCTGGGTTGTAATCCGATAATCGCTGAGTTGGAAAAATCGTCGTGCACTTCGATCAACTGATGACAAAGTCTATTGATCGTTATTTCGAGTTGTTGCGGAGTAATAAGAAGCCTTGGTGCCATAAACCGTTTTCGCTCCGACGGATGCACGCAAAGATAAGAACAATTCGAAGGGCTTTTTAACGAGTTATCAACGTACAAAACGACCGGTCTGATCGTTCACCCAAAGGCTGTCTCGTTTGCCTTTTCTACCCTGAATCGGGAAGTCAAAGAACAGTACGGTAGACTTGTAAATCTGCGGAACATCAAATCTCTTATATCGCATTGATGTGGTTTCGTATAATGAATCGTGTATCCACACCGTTTCACCGTTTTCAACATTCACCTTGCTGATTATTCCCAAGGTGCTGAGATAAACGTGTCCGTTAGCCAGTACAGGCACTCCGGGATCCGGTGCTTTGTAATTGATTGTCCAGTCCGGTTTGTCGCTGCCCGCTCTGTATTTTACGGTGTACGTATTGAGTCCTGTGTAAGCCGTTTCCTGCCAGGTAATGATAAATACATCTTCCGTCATGGGAAGTATATATACTTTATCTACGAGGTAGTGAACTTTAAGATCACACAACAGTTCGCGATTATTACCACTGGTATCGGATCTTTCGACTTTTCCTTTAGCACTGCAATAAAAGATATAGTTGCCGATTTTCCCTATATAATTCACGTCAGCTCTGTCTCTGATCCGCTCAAGTGAAACACCTTTATTCACTTCTTTTAAAGAACTGTCTTGAGAAGCTTTCAGCTGTTTAATTGAATCAACATTGATTGACTTAATTTCTGTTGGTGCATTCCCTCCGCATCCGATTCCCAACAGTACCATAAAGAGTAGACAAAATCCAATCAGCGCCTTCATGGCGTAAAGTTAGTCAGAGAATCCGAAAACATAAGAAATACTGCGCTAGTGCTGATTGCGGTTATGCATAGACCGCATATAAATGAACTGCTCGAATCGCTGCTTGATCGTCACAGCAAGTTCATAATCACTTGCATTTTTCAGATACGCTTCCGGCATATTCAAAAATGCTATGAACGCGTCGAAATCATTTTCAGGAAGGTTGATCACTCCCGCTCTGTTATAAGTGCGGAACAGATCCTTTAAAACTGCATTTGTACGATCACGGTTTTCCAGTTCTGCTACAAGTGCTTTGGATTGACCTTCCCGACTGAAACGTTCGTACAGAAAAGTGATTGGACTGGAAACCGCATCCGTTACTCCTTCGGTGGTTCGTGTTGGTTGCACGCCCAGGTTCTGTCTGTCCTGACGAATAACTTTGAGATCTTTCACAGGAAAAACCGTCACCGGATTCAATTCATTCACTCGCATGGAAAGTCCTACACGAACTCGGTATTCAGCTCGATAAACAGAATCAGCGAAACAGAATTTGACATGGTTGTATCCGCCCGATGTAACCAGAAATGTATCGGTTTTCATCCCGTTAATACTGAAGTTGCCTCCCGGCAGGAAAGCATGTCCGGTTCCTGTGCGTTTATTTACAACAATCGGAGCAGGAGTCGCAAGCGAATCGTTGATATCGTAAATCGTTCCGCTGAATGTGATTTCCGCAATACCCGGTGCGCCCTGAGCAAAAAGCCCCATGGATACCAGGAAGAAAACTGCTGTAACGCAGATTCTGATTATTGACGGTCTTTCACCCATTTATATACTCTTGGTCTACTTCCGGTTTTTGTTTTCCGGTTTGCATCCGACTTCTTGCTACGTTCCCAATTTTTCGATTTCAAACCGTAACGCAAACCGAATGTGTATTGCGCATCTATGATTCCGAAAACCACTTTAGGATCAGACGCAAAACGAAGTCTGAAGTTGCCGAATGCCATTAACTTATGCTTCATAAAACCGTAACTGAATCCCCAACCAATATTGCCGGTGAAGAAGCGATCGTTTAACAGCTTTCCAATGTAATAATGATAATTATCGTTCAGATTCGGGCCAATGTAATAGCCCTTCCAATCCGTATAACCCGCTCCGAAAAGCAAGTCGAAATGCAGGTTTGTTTCTCCAAGTTTCATCAGGAAGAATCCGTTTACTTCTGCATTCCAGGACTGAATATCGCCCAATGAAAATGCGGTGTGACGAAAGTGCCGATTAAATGAACCTTCGATTCCGAACCAAGGCGCAGTACGCCACAGCAATCCTCCGCAAATTCCGCCTTTAAAAAGCCCGCGGGTTTCATAGCGATTATTGATGAGTGAATACGTGTATCCCAAATGGGCGCTCAGCACGGGTGGATTATAATCACTACCCTTCTTTTTTGGACTTCCGGTTGAAATACCCTGTACAGGATTCTGACCTGAAACGGAAACGGCCCAGACCAGAACAAGCAAAGTTGTTATTAACGGAATTCGCAGCATACACTTACGAAGGTAGTGATTAATGCCCGCTGCAACCGAACTTTCGTTACATGGCTTGACAACTGGTCGTTATTTATAGGTAAATAGGGATAATTCTCAGGTAAAATCGGTCAAGAATCGAAAAAAAGCTATTTTTGCTTCTATCACTCATTAACCAACTATGAAGAAACTTACGTTTCAAAGTGTAGCTGTTGCTGCATTCGCATTTTCTATCCTCGGTTCATCCTGCGGAAACGATACTGATAACACCGGTAACACTGACTCTACAGCGGGCGACACAGTTGCTACTGAGATGGTCATGACCGAAGATATGATCGGCGTTCCATCTCCGAGCGATATGTTTGAGTTTATGAAGACGCTCGGACCTAAAACCGGAGACGGCAACCTTCTTAATCCGATTGATAACGAAAAGAAATACGGCACCAAGAAGTCGCAGGCACTTAACCTCGGAATCTACTCCGCCGATTTACTTTATGCTTCAACATTCGATGTGAAAGATAAAGTTTTGGGATACTTCGGAACTTGCATGCGCCTCGGCACTACTTTGCAGGTTGCAACCGGCTTAAACGACAAAGACAAAGAGCGTATTTCACGCAACGCAGGAAACGCTGATTCGTTGATTATGGTGGGTAACGATCTTTACCTTTCAACATTCAATAACCTGAACGAAAACGGCCGCGGTACTGAACTCAGCCTTATGCTTGCAGGTGGATGGGTTGAAAGTGTTTACCTGTCTTGTGCAATGGTAAAAGATTTCGAAAAGGATAAAGAAATGGCGAATAAAATCGCTGACCAGAAGCACTCTTTGGACAACTGCATTGAGTTCATGACTAAAAACGAAAGCAACGAAGATGTGGCATCAGTTTTGGTACAGATGAAAGAACTTAAGGCATTGTTCGACGCTGTAGGCTCAACCAAGGTTGAAGCTCCTAAACAGGAAGGCAAGCGTATGAAAATCGGCGGAGGTGAAAAGAAAGAAATCACTAAAGATCAATTCGAAGCAATCCGCAAGAAAGTTGAAGAAGTTCGTAAATCATTTGTTGAAGGAAACTAAGAATCAAACAGGAACTACCATGAAAAAAGTAACCTCTGTTCTCATGATCGCAATCCTAATGGGATTGCACATTCAGTTGCCATCGCAGCTACCATGCAGCAACTTTCACCGTCAAGCCGGATGCAGTCAGGCTTCTGAAGACGGTTTCCGTTATAATTCTCAGTCTCGCAGCGGTCTTTTCGCTCGGGGAACAACTTCAAAACTGAAGGCAGTATTCTACGCCGGAATGGATTATTCAATTACGCTTTGTCCGGATGCAGCTTTGGGAACCGACATTCAGTTTACCCTCACTGATGCAGTTGACGGAACACTGATTTACGATAACGCAACAGACAATAAGTCTCCGCACATGGAATTCTCATGTGAAACTACACGTAACATGTTCATCACTGTAATCATCCCTGGTGGCGGCGTGAAAAAAGGTAAAGCGGAAGACGGAGCTTGTCTCGGTATTCTGATCGAACAAATGGTTACCCCTAAAGTCGGGTTTTAACCACTCATCATTTTAATCAGCCAAACCCCGATTCGTATTACCACGGATCGGGGTTTTTGTTTTTCTTTGCTCTCCACATTTTGACTATGAAAAAGACCATCATATTGCTGAGCCCTATTGTTGCTGCAGCATTTCTGTTCACTGCAGCAAGCGAAGAAAAACCCAAAAAATGGGACGTTTCCAATCCACCGGGAGATTATAAGGAAGTTGAGTTCTCTGTTTCAGAAGGAACCTGGATGAATCTCGACATCAGTCCTGATGGAAAAACGCTTGCATTCGACCTGCTCGGTGATATATACACCATGCCTGTTACCGGCGGAACCGCAACAGCAATTCAAAGCGGACACGCGTGGCAGTGTCAGCCGCGTTTCAGTCCTGATGGCAGGAACATTTCATTCACATCGGATGCCGGTGGCGGAGACAACATCTGGTATATGAAAAACGACGGCACAGATGCTAAGCAAATTACCACTGAAAACTTCCGTTTGCTGAATAACGCAACGTGGACACCTGACGGGCAATATATCGTTGCCCGCAAGCACTTCTCCTCTACCCGTTCACTGGGCGCAGGAGAAATGTGGATGTATCACATCACAGGCGGAGACGGAATTCAATTAACGAAGAAGAAGAACTCTCAGCAGGACGTGAATGAGCCGAGCATTTCACCTGATGGTCGTTACGTTTACTACAGCGAAGACATGTACCCGGGCGGATATTTCCAATACAATAAGGATCCGAACAATCAGATTTACGCGATCATGCGTTACGATACACAGACCGGAGAAATTGAATATGTAACGGGTGGTCCGGGAGGTGCATGCCGTCCGCAGATTTCACGTGATGGAAAGCAACTTGCTTTCATTCGCCGCGTGCGCACACAAACTGTCCTTTTCATTCGTGATCTGGCAACAGGAGAAGAATGGCCGGTGTACGACAAGTTGAGTAAAGATCAACAGGAAGCTTGGTGCATCTTCGGTGTATATACCGGATTCAATTGGACGCCTGACAATAAGAATATCATCATCTGGTCGCAAGGCAAAATCGTGAAGCTGGATGTGAACACATTGAAAGCGGAAGAAATTCCTTTCACGGTGAAATGTAAACACAAAATTTACAAGGCACTTCGTTACGAACAGAATCCTGCTCCGGAAGAGTTCACAGTCAAAATGGTTCGTCACGCGGTTACTTCCCCTGATGAAAAAACTTTAGTGTTCAATGCTGCAGGTTATCTATGGAAGAAATCATTACCTGATGGAAAACCTGTGCGTCTGACGAACGGAACTGATTTCGAATTTGAACCAAGCTTTTCTGCAGACGGATCCAAAATCGTATATGTAACATGGAACGATGAGCAAACCGGAGCAATCATGAGCATCGATGCAAAAGGTGCCGGCAAACCTGTTAAACTCACTCAGGAAAAAGGAATTTTCAGAACGCCTGCATTTTCTCCGGATGGTAAAACAGTTGTTTTCTGGAAAGAAGAAGGTAACGATGCGCAAGGCGGAACATATTGTGTAAAGCCGGGAATCTATACGCTTCCATCAACAGGAGGTGCAGCTGTATTCCAATTCTATAATGGCGCGCAGAATCCGAAGTTCAGCAGCGACGGAAAGAAGATCCATTACTTCATTGACAATGGAGATGCAAAAGAACTTCGTGAATATCATTTGACTGATAAAACCGATCGCGCACTCGCCAGTTCAACTTATGCATGGGAAATTGTTGCTAGTCCTGATAACAAATGGATTGCATTCCGCGAGTTGTTCAAAGTATATGTGTGCGCGTTCCCTGCTACCGGAAAAACGCTTGAGCTTGGCAAAGACATGAGTCAGGTTCCGATGAACTGCGTTACACGTGATGCAGGACAAAGTCTTCATTGGAGCAGTGACTCAAAGAAACTTCACTGGACCATGGGAGAAAAATACTTCACCCGTGAAATCAATAATACGTTCAGTTATGTTCCGGGCGCACCTGATTCATTGCCAGGTTTGGATACTGTTGGCGTGAACATAGGACTCGTGTTGAAAAGCGATAAGCCGAAAGGTAAAACAGCATTAACGAACGCGCGTATTATTACTGTTAATGCCGGCAACGAAGTAATTGAGAACGGAACAGTATTGATTGAAGATAATCGCATCACGGCAGTTGGACCTTCTTCAACAATGAAACTTGGTTCAGATGTTAAAGTGATTGATTGCTCCGGTAAAACAATAATGCCAGGAATCGTTGACGTTCACGCGCACCTTGGAACTTTCAGACATGGGTTGAGTCCGCAGAAGCAGTGGAGTTATTACTCTAACCTTGCATTCGGAGTAACAACTACACACGATCCGTCTTCCAACACAGAAATGGTTTTCTCTCAGTCTGAAGCTGTTCGCGCTGGTAACATGACAGGTCCCCGCATTTTCTCAACCGGATGGATTCTGTACGGTGCAGAAGGTGATTTCAAAGCTGTGATCAACAATTACAATGATGCAAAGTCGGCGGTATACAGAACTCAGGCATGCGGAGCTTTCTCCGTGAAGAGTTACAATCAGCCGCGTCGCGAACAACGTCAGCAGGTAATTGCTTCATCACGTAATCTGAATATGATGGTTGTTCCGGAAGGAGGATCCTTCTTCTATCACAACATGACAATGATTCTTGATGGTCATACCGGCATTGAACACAACATTCCGATTTCCGTTTTATATGATGATGTTGTAAAACTTTGGGCCGCTTCCGAAACCGGCTACACTCCTACTCTGATTGTAGCATACGGTGCGAAGAACGGAGAAAACTATTGGTACGAAAGAACCAATGTATGGGAGAATAAACGTTTGCTCAATTTCTATCCGCGCGGTATGATTGATTCACGTGCACGTAATCGCGAAATCATTCCTCAGGAAGAATACGACAACGGACACATTCTGATTTCAAAATCGTGCAAGAAGCTCGCCGATGCAGGTGTGAAAGTGAATCTTGGCGCTCACGGACAGATTCAGGGAATCGGTGCGCATTGGGAATTGTGGATGCTGGCCCAAGGCGGAATGAGCCCGATGCAAGCCATTCGTTGCGCAACAATGAACGGAGCATGGTATATCGGAATGGACAAACACATCGGTTCAATTGAAAGCGGTAAGCTCGCTGACCTTGTTGTTCTCGATAAGAATCCTTTAGAAGACATTCAGAATTCACAGTATGTGAAGTACACAATGGTAAACGGCCGTTTGTACGATGCAGAAACCATGAATGAAACAGGCAACACCACCAAAAACAGAACTAAATTCTGGTGGGAGAATAACCGCTATTCAGTAAATTTTGAATTCCATGAAGAAACCGATTCGTATATGCAGGATGCATGCGGATTGGATGACTAATTCTCGGTAATAGAAATCTGCTCTTTGCGCAGGTATTGATCTTAACGGTATTCCGTTTACGATTGATATCTGCGCAATTTATTTACGTGCAGGTTTAATATATTTGAGGGATACCAGAACACATGGAAAACAACAGCATTACACCGCAATCAGTTCCTTACGTTGGTCATATCGTACCATATTATCCAGAAAAGCCTTCTTATCTGGAACCTGCTCCGTTTTTTGTACGCGTGAAGAAATTTCTGATGACTTTGCTTGTTGCTGCTTTAGTAGCAGGAATCATGATTGGAATCGGTTCAAAGAACCAATGGAACTGGCTGATGTATACCGGTATCGGAGTGTTCGTACTAATCCTTGCAGCGGGTGTATTCGCGGCGGCTACAGCAAGAGTTGGTAAATGTCCATATTGTCATCAGGAAATCGGTCAGAACGCAGAAACGTCATTAGGTTCACAAGATGAAAATGAACTTGCCGAATGCGGTATCTGTTGCAACTGGATGATTTCCAACAAAGGAGAACTGCGTCCGTTTCGCCGAGAAGATATGAAACCGGATCAGGAATTGAAATGCAAGGTAATGGATCAGTCAGTCTGGCCGCAGGAATGTCTTGTTTGCGGAGCTCCACCGGTACGCTACATTGAGTTAAAGAACACAAAACTGAACGCAGGAAGTTTGCTCATTGGGCGAATTTCAGTTTCCTGGGGAACATTGAAGAATGCACCTTATTGCGCCTATCACGATGATGCAGTACGTTTGAAAATTGAAGACAAAACGATGTATCTTGTGTTCAAAGATTTCGACGTGATGAAACGGTATCAGCATGTAAACTATCACAGGCTAATGACCGGTCAGCGTCTGTAAGTTGACCCGAATGAAACAGTACCTCATAATATTATTTCTGGTGATCTTCCCTGCGGCTATTATCGCACAGGACACTGTTCATGTAACGACTTCCTACACGAACGGTAAAAAGAACGAAGATTATTTCCGCAATCTGGAAGGCAACAAGCACGGCAAGTATCAACGTTTCACCCGTTACGGCAAACTGTACATTGAAGGTCAGTACAACAATGGTTCACCTGTTGGAGTTTGGAGTTTTTACAGTTCCGATACGCTTGGTGATCTGGTACAGAAACTTGATTTTGATAATCACAAAGAAGTGATGGTTGACTCTTTAAGAGTTCCATCATTGATTTGCGGTCCGCGATATTTCGGCGGCAATATGCTGCAGCAGGAGTACATTCAGCAACGCATTAAGAAAGATTTTACGGATACGGAACGGGCGCGACTGAAAGGTACTTCCGTATTAGTTGTATTTGAAATAGATCCAAAGACCTACAAACCATACGGAATTGTAATTGAAGACAACGCGCTGTCTGAAGACATCAAATTGAAAATTACGAAAATCGTTAGCGAAATGCCGGCATGGCTTCCTCCTGTGTGCAAGAGCGGAACTCCTGTATGGAGAATGTCGGTCGTATTCCTCTTTCAATAACCTGTCATGAACTCGCCGAAAGATATACTCCGACAATACTGGGGCTACGGCGAATTCCGACCGCTGCAGGAAGACATCATTCAAAGTGTTCTGGACGGTCATGATACTCTTGCGTTACTTCCTACCGGCGGCGGCAAATCCATTTGCTTTCAGGTTCCTGCCATGTGCATGGATGGAATATGCATTGTAGTTTCACCATTAATTGCATTGATGCATGACCAGGTGCAACGATTGCGTGAAAAGAATATTCCTGCAATTGCAATTACATCCACCATGTCAAAGCGCGAAACGGATATCGCATTTGACAACTGTGTGTACGGCAAAATCAAGTTTTTGTATCTCTCTCCGGAACGACTTCAATCTGAGTTAGCGCGCGTCCGAATTTCTAAAATGAATGTAAGCTTCATTGCGGTTGATGAAGCGCATTGCATTTCGCAATGGGGATATGACTTCCGTCCGCCTTACACCCAGATTGCTGAGATACGCGAGTTACATCCGAAGGTGCCTGTTCTTGCGTTAACAGCAACCGCTACAAAACAGGTTGCGGATGATATTTGCTCGAAACTGGAATTCAAGAACGAGAAACGCTTCACGCAGAGTTTTGCGCGACACAACATTGCCTATGTAGTTCGTAAAACGGAGGATAAAAACAGTCAGTTGTTTCGACTGGCAGAACGCGTACAAGCGCCGGGAATTGTATATGTGCGCAACCGAAGAAAGACCCAGGAGATAGCTTTATTGCTGCAATCTTCTGGAATACCGGCTACTTTTTATCATGCCGGTTTAACGGCTCAGGATCGACGCAAACGTCAGGAAGAATGGCTTTCGAATCGGTGTCGAGTGATGGTAGCGACAAATGCATTCGGCATGGGAATAGACAAGCCGGATGTACGCTTTGTCGTACACATGGATTTGCCGGATAGTCCCGAAGCGTATTTTCAGGAAGCAGGTCGTGCAGGACGTGACGGAGCGGAATCAGGAGCAATTCTCTTCTGGAATGAAGCAGATATCAATCAGCTCGAAGTAAACCTGCGCCAATCCTTTCCGGAGTTGAAAGATATACGCAGATGCTGGCAAGCTGTAAGCAACTATTTTCAGATTCCGGTTGGCTCCGGTGAAGGAGTCACGCGCATATTCGATCTGAAGAAGATCTCGACAACGTACAACCTTGATCCGGTTCTGCTCTTTCACAGCATGAAGATTATAGAGCGTGAAGGTTACGTTGCACTTGCGGATGCTATCAATCAACCTTCGCGGGTGCATGTACGTGTTTCAAATCAGGAACTTTACAATTACGAAGTAAAGAATCAGGCAGATGAAACATTGCTGAAAGCTATGCTTCGCATGTATGGTGGATTATTTGAAAGTTACGTTCGTATAAGTGAAGCTGATCTTGCGCGTAAGTCCGGGAAAAGTCCTGATGTAGTTGCTGCTGATCTCAAGCGATTTGATCAGTTGGGCTTGATCAGTTACGAACCGCGTACGGATCAGCCGTTAATGACTTTGCTGCAGCCGCGACCTGACGCATACTCGCTATACATTTCACCTGCGAATCTGGCGGAGCGCAGGAAAGCGGCAGAGACCCGTGTTGAAGCCATGAAGAATTTCGTACGTGATGAAACGCAGTGTCGTCAGATTACGTTGCTGAAATTCTTCGGTGAAACCGAAATGAAAGAATGCGGCAAGTGCGATGTGTGTAAGAAGAAAGCCGGAGACGCGAAGAAGAAAGAAAAGCTGAATCTGGAAGAAGAAATCCTTGCAGTATTGAGGAACGAACAGAAAACCGTTAACGAACTCGTTGCAATGTTTCCTCTGGAGCTGAACGCAGATGTGAATACCGCACTGCGTAAATTACTGGATCGTGAAGTAGTTGGATTTGATAAACTGCGGAAATTGCGGATACTGTAGAATTCAGAACTAAATCCGGAATTCCAACGCGTTAATTCTGATGCAGCTCAGACAACAAGTGATTTGCAATAAATCCGTCCAACGTAATGATCAAATGTTGCAGATTTTTCGGTTGCGAGAAATTGTGTTTTTCCGACTTGTAAATAACCGATTCATGAGCAATATGCAGTTGATCAAGTAAGGAATCCATTCTCCGCACTTGTTCAGCCGGAAACAATTCATCGTCTTCTCCAATTGTGATGAGCATCTCAGGAGTCGACCCCGACACATGATTTATTATACTGTATTGGGAAAGTAACTCTGAGGTCCACTTCGTGGAATCAGAGCCAAACAGACTAGTAAACATTATTGGCGCAACCTCTCTCTTTTTGAATTCCGGATCATTAAAATCGAAAATACACGAACCTGCAATTACCGCAGTTATCCTGTGCTCAGCATCTCTTGTCAGCGCATACATCAACGACAGATATGCTCCTGCCGATGCTCCGTTGAATATAATTTTCTCAGGATGAAAATTTGAATCTGCTTCCAGATAATCAAGTACGGAACCAATATCATCCAGTTGTTTCGGTAATGCCGGACTCTCAGGAGTGGCGAGACGATAATTCACATTAACAAACATTACATCTCTAAACTTCAGTCTCAAAGCTTTAACCACTTCGGTATAATCACCTTTGTCTCCCGCTCCAAAACCGCCTCCATGAACCAATATCATTACATTTTCTGCAACTCGATCTCCATTCATCGGATAATATATATCCATTGTTTGTCCAGCTTCATTTCCGTAACGAATATCCAATTGGGGTAATCGATCATTTGCAGCTACAAAACTATCTGCATTCAGTTTCCCTGATGGTTTCTCATTACCGCAGGAATTACACCAAGCAGAAATAACAATTACACAAAGAATTTGAAATGTAATCTGAAGTTTGTTGTAATGAAGCATTTGCCTGACCTACGAGTTTAATAATGTTCAACCAAAAATAATCATGAATTCAGCATAGCCGCAATTTCGCACCTGTAATTCCCACACATTACTGAGTCGAATTACTTCGCTTCAACTTCAGATTATCATATACCAATCCTCCGATCAGTATAACTACCGCGATCAGCAACACTATCAATCCCATCGGAGCGTACAACACACCACCGATTATACCGCCGATAAAAAAGAAAACGATAATTGTTAACCGAAGTTTAATTGACGACAACAATCGTTGACGTTGTTCAGGTAACTTATAGAAGAAAAGTTGCGACAGTTCAATGCCCAGATCGGTGAACAATCCGGTAAGATGTGTTGTCCTCACTGCAGAACTTGAAATGGAAGTAACCAGAGAATTCTGCAAGCCCATGGCAAAAAGCAGTAAAAATGCCAACAAGTCCGCAGCCGAAGTAATCATATGACTTCCGAATACCGCTACGGATAACAATATCAGACTTTCAATAATTACCGGAATCCTGTAAACAAGTTTTTCATTCCTTCGGGAAACATACTCAACAAGAACACTTGATGTAAAAGATCCAAGAAAGAAAAAGAAGATATATAGGAAATAAATGAGGCCTCCGCGAAAGTTCAACTTGAATACTTCATCTACGAAAAATGCGAAATGACCTGTAACATTTGTCGTTAGTTTCTGTACGGCAAGGAATCCGGCAACATTCACTAATCCGGCAACAAAAGACAGAAGCGACGCAATGCCCAGATTATGTTGAAGTGTTCTCGATTTACCGCTGTGACTGAACATCAGCGCAAGGTAAATGCAATTTTGGAAATGACGAACTAATTTGACTATCTGTGTATTTATCAAAGCTCAAATAATATAAACAACTGCCTTAGCTAAACATGTTTTCGTTAAAGTGTGAGCATCGCTCTAAGGATAACTACATTTTATTTCAATTTTAACTGAATCGACTGCAAGTTTACGAACGGGAACTTAAGTCCTTTGTCTAATAACAATTGTCTAATGTCTATTAAGTATCTTTGCACCATGAATTCCAGAACTCATATCATTCTCTCTTCCGGTAAGGATCAGTCATTGAAACGCTTTCATCCCTGGGTGTTTTCAGGTGCTATTAAAAAAATAAAAGGACCGGTTCAGGACGGTGATATTGTGGATGTTTATTCCAACAAGGAGGAATTCCTCGGGACAGGACATTATCAGGATGGAAGTATTGCTGTGCGTGTATTTACGTTTACACAGACTGAGCTTGATGTGAATTTCTGGAAATCGAAGATCCGTAAGGCGTGGGAATACAGAACTAACGCAGGTATTACAACGGATCCAGATACCAATGTGTATCGTTTGATCTTTGCAGAGGGTGACGGACTTCCTGGATTAATCGTTGATTTCTACAATGGTGTTGCTGTATTGCAGGCTCATTCTGTTGGAATGCACAGAAACAGAAACGAAATTGCTGCGGCACTGAAGGAAGTAATGGGAGATAAACTCATTGCTGTTTACGACAAGAGCAAAGAAGCTTTGTTCCGTAATGAAGGCGGAGAAAGTACAAATGGATTTATCCTCGGAAGTGCAGGAGATTCAGGGATTGTTCTTGAAAACGGTCATCAGTTCAAAGTGGATTGGGTGAACGGACAGAAAACCGGATTCTTTGTGGATCAACGTGAGAACAGAAAATTATTAGCGCATTACTCTAAAGGGAAAAATGTACTTAATACTTTCTGTTATACGGGCGGATTCTCCGTTTACGCAGGAAAAGCGGGCGCGAATCTGGTACACAGTGTAGATTCATCGAAGAAAGCAATTGCGTTAACAGATGAGAACATGAATCTCAACGGACTCACCAATCATGAGTCATTTGCGATGGACACATTCGATTACCTTGACGGAAAAGAAAATATGTATGATGTGATTGTTCTTGATCCTCCCGCATTTGCCAAAAGTGTAAGCGCTCGTCATCATGCTGTGATGGGCTACAAGCGATTGAATGCTGAAGCCATGCGCAAGATCAAACCCGGTGGATTCCTGTTTACGTTTTCTTGTTCACAGGTTGTTGATCGCAGATTATTCCAGGATACAATTGTTGCCGCTTCAATTCAAGCAGGACGCAGTGTACGTTTGGTTCATCACCTCACGCAACCTTCGTGTCACCCTGTAAGCATGTTCCATCCGGAAGGAGAATATCTGAAAGGTCTTGTGGTTTACGTGGAGTAAGCTCTGACAAAATAGTTGCACCAAGTAAGCATCTTTGCTCTTCGTCGGAGCACGGCACTGTATCATTCATACGTAAATCAAAATAGATTTGCTCAACAGAGAATGGAGTTCTAACGTGCTCATCCTGTAATTGTTCCTGCGAATTTTAATAACTTTCGAATTGTATCGTCTCAAATTGCGCCGCCTTTCGCAGTGTTGATGACATTACAGACGGGACACTGATGGTTTGTACAATCTGAATCAATCCGCATGAAAAACATCTTCGCACTTCTTTTTACATTCTGCACCTTAACTATTGGTGCGCAGACATGGACTGCAATCGGACCTAGAGGTGGTTACTTTAAGGACTTCGCTGTGCATCCAACGAATTCTCAGATAATTATTGCAGGAAGTGATGACAGTGGTGGATTATGGAAGACCACAGATGGAGGACAGACGTGGACCTTGATCACCGGGATGCTTCCGAATTTTACCGGCTGGAAAGTAGTATTCGATCCAATCGATCCCGATATAATTTATGCTTGTGACCTTTATAGCCGATACGGAATAATTAAATCTTCGGACGGTGGACTGACTTGGCAAGTGATTAACAACGGTCTAACCACGAAATATGATCGTATGGTTACGGGTCTTGTGATTGCATACGGCACACAGGACACGTTACTTATTTGTACCGGCTATGAACAAAGCGGAACTCCTCCGCGCCCTGGGAATGGAATATTCAAAAGCGTAAACGGTGGTCTCTCTTGGTTTCCATCCGGATTACAAGGCACTTCAACCCCATGCATTGCTTCCAATGGTTCAGGCGGCGCATTGTTCGCTGGTACACGAGGTGCAGGTTTAAAAATCAGCACCGATCTCGGAGCAACGTGGTTTAATCATCCGCAGATACCGAGTACTGCTGACATTAACGAGATTGAAGCAGACAGCAACGTTGTAATGGTTTCAGCCGGTGCACTGGGAATTTACCTGAGTACTGATTACGGAAATACTTTTGCGAATATCGGCATGGTCGGTGAGTTCAATTTCGAAATTGACATACTGCGCATAAGTCCCGTTGTACAACTGTTCTCTTCTACTTTCACCGGATTGAAAAAATACAATTCTTCAACAGGTCAATGGACAGCGGTAAACCATCCGGATCTCAATAATCATCTTGCCATGGGAATTACTTCGGTAAACGACACCGTTTATCTGAGCAATTTCACAAATGGAAATATTCTCAAGTCATTGGACGGAGGTTTGACCTGGAATGCTCTCAATCAATCACCGGTTGCCACTGAAGTCGGAGGAATGTATATCGACCCGTTAAACCCGAATCACATTCTGGTTTCATTACTCGGAACGTACAACATTCTCGGTTTACCCGGTCTGCAGTCCATTTCTGAAACTACAGACGGAGGCATCTCGTGGACACGAAAAGGTCCTGTCGGACATGGAGGTGTACTTGTTAAAGAACCCGGAAGCGGCAGTACGTTTTATGTTGGACTGTTCGGTCAAGGGTTATTCAAGACAACAGACGGATTCACTACGAGTACAAATATCAGAAGCGGCAACAAAGTAATACTTGATGTGGCGGTTAATCCATCAAATACACAAGAAGTTCTTATAAGTGAACTCGACCTCTCAACCAGCACTTATGCAATTCTCAAAAGCACGAATGGCGGGAATTCTTTTGTTAACACAGCAGGACACATAACAACTAAACTGGAGTATGATCCGAATAACACGTCTATAGTTTACGCCGCGGCTACAACAGGATTGTATAAAAGCACAGACGGAGGATCAACGTGGACAATTCACTTATTCAGTGGGCTTCCGGTATCCACAATCGAAGTAACTCCAACTCAATTATATGCTTCGCTTTATAATGGTGTAATGTATAAAGTGAATGGAACCCAGTTCACGAACATCACCGGCACGTGGCCTGCCAACAGTCAGATTACAAATATTGTGTCATACAATGGCTCACTGGTTATCGGAATAAACGGAGCAGAAAAAGACACGACACTGAATATGTTCGGCAGTGCATACATGAGCAATGACAGTGGTATAACGTGGACAGACATCACGGGTAATATGACCTGCACGCACATTTACAGTAACACTTCACTTCAGGCTATCAATGGTGTACTGTACGCTGCTACATACGGTGGAGGCGTATTTAATTCCGGCGGTATTCTGAATCATTTAACCACATCTGAACAGCAACAACAAGATTTACTCCTCTATCCGAATCCTGCTCAGAATATGTTCACTATCGAGTTTTCAACTGAAATGGAAAACGCAGAACTTGTGATATACAATCAGGCCGGACAGATAGTTCTTCAAAAAGGAGCAATCAACGGCGGCAGACTCTTGTTATCTACAGAAGGCTTGCCTGACGGCACATATCTTCTTATGATTTTGAATGGAGAAATGCGAACAATGCGAAGACTTGTGCTGAGCAGATAAAATTTCCACAATACCTCCTACGGGGTTACAGCACCAAGGCAGCTACTAAAGTTATAATCAGTACACCGGCAACGTCAACGACCAATCCTGCACGCATCATTTCTGCTGTACGAATGCGCTTTGTTCCGAACACAATGGTATTGGGAGCTGTAGCAACAGGTAACATAAAACCTAATGATGCAGAAAGTGTAGCCGGCACCATAAGGAATAGCGCGCTCACCCCGAGTTCCTGATACCCTGCCAACAAAACCGGAATCATTAACTGAATGCTTGCAACATTCGAAGCGAATTCACTGATGATACAGATTAACACTGACAAACCGAAAACCAGTACAACAGGACTCATCCCGTTTAAGTGAGAGAAACCGGAAGCCACCCAAGCACTCAATCCTGAAAGTTCGAATCCGTAAGCAAGTGCAAATCCACCGCCGAAAAGTAGAATGATGTCAAAGGGCAACCGTTCCGCGTCTTTCCACTCAATGAGCTTCTGTTTCTTATCACTTGCAGGAATGAGGAAGAGTACAACTGCCGCCAGAATGGCAACAGTGCTGTCTTCAATGTATTTTGATTTCTCGCCGAAGATCGCAGATGCCCATCCGGGTACTGTGTAACTTCCTAAATCCAGATCGGAGCGCGTAAACCACAAAACAACTGTAACAAGAAATACCCATGCAATGATCCGTTCTTCTCT
Source organism: Bacteroidia bacterium (assembly GCA_023151315.1). Lineage (GTDB taxonomy): Bacteria > Bacteroidota > Bacteroidia > Palsa-965 > Palsa-965. The sequence goes on along the minus strand of JAKLJE010000029.1, from coordinate 18,398 downwards.
TCTCCATTTCCCCAGCGATTTCAGTTTATCACGAAAATAAAACCGATCCACAACAGCGGTGTTTATTCCTCGACAAAACATGAAGCGCAAAGTAAAGTACGCCGTAACAAGTAACAATAACGCTACAGGAAAACCAATGATCACCCAATGCATGAAATCCATATCGTTCGCTTCCGGAAAAGCCCGTTGATATTCACGGTAAAAAATCATGTTTGTTGGAGTTCCCACCAAAGTCGCCAATCCGCCAATACTGGCAGAATACGCCAAACCTATAAGCAATCCGGCTCCAAGCTTCCGTTTCGCTTCGGGTTGAGCGAGATGAACGTCCATTTCGCTTACCAATGCCATCACTGCTGCGAGCAAGAGCATTACCGTAGCAGTATTGGAAATCCACATGGAAATGAAGAAAGATGTGAGCATTACACCAAGCAGAATCCTGGAAGGCTTAGTACCAACTTTGCTCAGGATGAGATAGGCAATCCGTTTGTGCAGGTTCCATTTCTCCAATGCAAAAGCAAGAATGAAACCGCCGATAAACAGAAACAGAATATTGTCCATATACTGACGCGCTGTGTCTTTCGCTGTAGCGATTCCGAAAATCGGCAGCAACAGCATCGGCAGCAGAGATGTTACCGCCAGAGGCACAGCTTCAGTCATCCACCACCAGGCCATGATCATCACGACAGCCGACATTAACTGTGCTTCCACAGGTGCCAGCGTAAAAAAACGAAGTATCAACGCTACAACAAGTGCGGCAACAGGTCCGGCAATAATATGTACGCGCTGATTCATTACTTTTGAGAAAAAATTAACCCTATGAGCAAACTTAGCAATCTTATTCTCATCGCAACCGTTTCTCTTCTGCTATTCTCTTGTTCGAAGCTGAAAAAAGTGACAACAACTAATGTCGATTATGCCGCGGAAGGATATGTGAAAGCGATGGTCGTTGATATTGAACTGGACGGATGTAAATACATGCTTGAACTTGAATCTGATAGAAAGAAGCTGGAGCCGGACGGATTACAGGAGAGTTTCATGCAGGACAGTTTACCCGTGTGGATTAAATACAAACATGCAGATCGTATGAGTATTTGCATGGCTGGAGAAACGATTGATCTGTTGGATATAAAGAAGAGGTAGCTTCGGGATTCGGACATTGGGTATTCGGCACTTGGACATTCAAGAAACGGAAAGGGTAAATTGAAAGTACCAACGATGAGCTGAGAACTAACTAACGGTGAACACGCAAACAGTGAACGCAAAGAACATCAGAATAATTTTCTTAGGAACTCCTGAATTCGCGGCTTACAGTCTTGAAGCACTGGCAGCTGAAGGCTACAACATTGTTGCTGCGGTTACAGCTCCTGATAAACCGGCAGGACGCGGTCAGCAAATCCAGAAAAGTGCTGTGAAGATTTCTGCAGAGAAGTACAACATTCCTGTCCTGCAACCGGAGAAACTGAAATCACAGGAGTTTATAGATCAGTTACGCGGACTGAATCCTGATCTGATGATTGTGGTGGCGTTTCGTATGCTTCCTGAAGTGGTGTGGACGATGCCGAAGATGGGAACATTCAATCTGCATGCTTCTCTCCTGCCCGATTATCGCGGGGCGGCACCTATCAATTGGGCAATCATCAATGGTGAAACTAAAACAGGAATCACCACATTCTTTCTGCGTCAAGAAATCGACACAGGCAATATTATTTTCCGTGAAGAGATTCAAATCGGTGAAAACGAAAATGCTGGATCACTTCATGATCGCATGATGGTTGCCGGTGCAGGATTGATACGTAAAACAGTTGACGCAATTGCTGCCGGTAATGCACCTTCCATTGATCAACGCAGTCTGATTACTGAAGGAACTCAGCCGAAGGAAGCACCGAAACTTTTCAGAGAAACTTCGAGGATCAATTGGAGTAACGATGGAAATTCAATTCGCAATCACATACGCGGATTAAGTCCTTATCCCGGTGCGTGGACAGAAATGGTTCATGGCGATGAACATCCTGTTGCTGTAAAAATTTACGCTGCACGCTTCAATCCAACGCCACATCAGGCGCAAATCGGCACAGTAACTGATGATTTTCAAGTTGCGGTAAAAGACGGATGGATCATCATTGAAGAAATTCAGGTTCCCGGAAAAAAGCGACTTCCTGTTTCAGAATTCCTGAAAGGTTTTAAGAGAAACGGAATAATTCGTTTTCAGTAAAACCGCTGAAACCCTTGTCCTGAGCGGATTTCAGCCGACGTTATCAACACCGTTTTTCGAATTATCAACAAAAGTGCATTCGAAGTGTTTGCCTTGTTGGAGCGTATGCGAAGTATTCTAATTTTGCGACTCTGAATTTCACAACACCCTATAAAATCACATTCAAAATGAACAAAGCAGAACTTATCGAAGCAATTGCAACTTCAGCAAAAATCACAAAGGCTGATGCACAGCGTGCACTTGATGCAACAATTGACAATGTATCTAAAGCACTTAAGAAAGGTGACAAAGTTTCCCTCGTTGGATTCGGAACTTTCTCAGTTGCTAAGCGTGCAGCGCGTACCGGACGCAATCCACAGACAGGCAAATCCATCAAAATTGCAGCGAAGAAAGTTGCTAAATTCAAAGCAGGAATTGAGCTCGCTAAAACTGTGAACAAGTAATCTGAACTGAATTCAGGCTTTACACTGTTTCATTTATCAAAGAACCGTTTTCCATAATCAGGAAAGCGGTTTTTTTATGATTGCTCTCACTCTTCACACAGCGAATATTAAGTTGCATATCTGATTATTTATTCTAGCTTTGTTATCCCTTAAAAAAATCTCCCCGTCATGAACAAAGCTGAACTCATTGAAGCTATTGCCGCTGCGGCAAAGCTTTCCAAGGCAGATGCCGGTCGCGCACTGGATGCCGCTGTTGACAGTATAGCGAAATCACTGAAAAAAGGAGACAAAGTTTCTCTCAATGGTTTCGGAACATTCTCGGTTGCAGAACGATCTGCACGAACAGGAAGAAATCCCGTGAACGGAACTACAGTTCATATCGGAATGAAGAAAATCGCAAAGTTCAAAGCCGGCACGGAATTAACCCGACGCGTAAATAAATAACAGCACAAACCCAATAAAGAAACTCTCTGTCAACACAGGGAGTTTTTTTATTTCCCGAATCGTAATTGATGCATTCTTGGTAGTTTTGCAGGCAAATGAGCAAAGAACAAAAAATCAAATCATTCGATCCGAATTCACCCGGTGATCCGGATGCGAACATATACGGTCTTCCTTTTACTTGTGAAGAAGCGGACACTGTAATTGTTCCTGTTCCATGGGACGTTACTGTTTCTTATGCCGATGGAACTGCTAATGGACCTGAAGCGGTTTTCAACGCTTCCTTCCAGGTTGATCTTTACGAACCTGATCTGGCAGATGCATGGAAAAGCGGTATTGCGATGGATGAAATTCCACTTAAGCTGAAAGCACGTGCTGAAGATTTACGCTCAATGGCAGTGCAATATATTGATGCGCTGACCAATGGAGAGGATGTGGAATCGGATCCTGAATTGCAGAAGATTCTGCTGACGGTTAATGAAGGTTCAGCAGAGTTGAATGCATGGGTAAAGAATCGCTGTTTGCATTGGCTGCAAAAAGGTAAACGTGTTGGATTACTTGGCGGCGATCACAGCACTCCTTTCGGAATGTTGCAGGCGCAGGCAGAATTACATGAGGAATTCGGTATTCTTCAGATTGACGCGCACGCCGATCTGCGCGTGGCGTATGAAGGATTTACTTACTCGCATGCATCCATCATGTACAATGCACTCAGCATTCCGCAGGTAAAACGATTGGTGCAAGTCGGAATCCGCGATTTCTGTCAGCAGGAAAAAGAGATTATTGACAACAGCAAAGGCCGCGTGATTACATTCTTTGATCGCGATATGCGTCACGAGAAATACAAAGGCGTAACCTGGCACGAAATCACCAAACGAATCATCGCTTCTCTTCCGCAGAAAGTTTACATCAGTTTTGATATTGACGGATTGGAACCCGGCTTGTGTCCTCACACAGGAACACCTGTTGCCGGCGGACTTGAATTCGAACAGGCAGGATATCTGTTTACGGAATTGGTGAAATCAGGAAAACAGATTATCGGATTTGATCTCAACGAAGTTGCGCCGGGACCTGACGGAGATGAATGGGATGCCAATGTAGGAGCGCGTATGCTCTATCGTATGTGCAACATCATGACAATGGCGGCAACACGCAAATAATGGAGACGTACGAACATAAGCTATACGAACATCTCAAGCAATTCGTCAGTGAGCAACGTTTAGCACGCATTGATGAAGTGGCGAAAGAACGTACGAAGTACATTACTGTTGCTGTTGAAGATATTTATCAGCCGCATAATGCAAGTGCAATAATGCGCAGCGCCGAGTGCTTCGGAATTCAGGAGCTTCACATTGTTGAGAACAAGAACAAGTATTCTCCGAATATGGAAATCACGAAAGGCGCCAGCAAGTGGATTGATCTCGTGCATTACAACAAGTCGGAGAACAACACCATGGAGTGTGTTCGTGCTTTGAAGAAATCCGGTTACCGTGTTGTGGCAACTACTCCGCATGAGAAATCAAGAACCATCGATAAGCTAGATATTACAGCCGGACCTGTAGCTTTGTTTTTCGGAACCGAACTGGAAGGAATTACAGATGAGTTACGGGATAACGCAGATGAACTTGTGAAGATTCCGATGTACGGTTTCACAGAGAGTTTTAATATCAGCGTTTCTGCAGCCATTTGCCTTTATGATCTTACAACACGCATGCGTGAAAGCGGAGTTGAGTGGCGTTTACCCGAAGCAGATCTTACCCGACTCAAACTCGACTGGCTGAGAAATACAATTCAGCGGTGTGAGTTGATTGAGAAGAAGTTCAAGGAGACTTTAGACGTTAGACATTAGACTTTAGAAGATTTGTCTAAACGAGTAAACAACGAGCTGCGACCCAAAGGACGTGTTCAGAATGAAGTATCCGTTCGATTCACCAATAAAATATTCCTTGCTGCCGCAGGCGCCTACCGTCTAAAGTCTAACATCTGAAGTCTATTATGTATATTTGGTAAACATCATAACCAAACCACATTATGGGCAAAGGCGACAAAAAATCCCGCAAAGGAAAAATCTTCCAGGGTTCTTACGGAAAAACACGTCCGAAAAAGAGAAAGAAAGCTGCAGCTCCCGCTTCTAAAGCTGCAAAGAAAAAAGCTCCGGCGAAGAAGGCCGCTAAGAAATCTTCTTAAAAGAAAATCCTCTCCAGACTCGGAGAGGATTTTTTTATGGTGCAAGTCTGACTGTTTTCCAGTTGTTGCCCGACTTCATGTAGGCAATCCTGTCATGCAATCGACTTGGTCTTCCCTGCCAGAATTCAATATGATCGGGGATTAAAACATAACCGCCCCACCAATCCGGACGCGGCACATCTTTTCCCTCGAACTTTTTCTCAATGTCAGCGAGAATATCATCCAAAGCTTTTCTATCAGCAATGATTTCACTTTGCGGTGATGACCACGCTCCTAACCTGCTCGATCGCGGACGATTTGCAAAATACAAATCAGATTCAGCAGCACTTTGCTTAACTATTCGTCCTTCAATACGCACCTGACGTTCAAGCTCCGGCCAGAAAAAAGTCATGCACGCATTGGGATTCTCCGCAATGTTTTGCGACTTACGGCTGTTGTAATTGGTATAGAATACAAAACCGTTTTCATTGAAGTCGCGCAATAACAGAATACGAGCAGAAGGTTTCATGTCGTTGCCAACCGTTGAAAGCACAAACGCATTCGCTTCGCGTGCATGTCCTTCTACCGCCTGCTTGAACCAGTTGCCGAACTGAACTACCGGATCTGCGTCAATCATTGTTTCATCAAGATGCATCTGCATGAAATCGTGACGCAATTGATTGATATAGTCTCTGAGATTTTCCATTTTAAATCAATTATTCAATTATCAAATGAGTCAATGAGCGTCCCGAATTATTATGATATATGCACCGAATAATTGGAAGCATTATATCAGTGAATAATTTGAGCATTGTATAATTTGAATATTGTAAGAAGTTCAATTCAATCCCGGATCCAAAGGGAAATTGGCCATTGGAGAAAACTCCTTTCCCAATGAGCGCATGGCCTTTGACCAGAGTTCTTTCGAATCAGGATCGAAAATCAAATCACGATTCATCTTTGCAACAAACCATGACTTCTTTGTCATTTCGGTTTCAAGTTGATTTGGTTCCCAACCTGAATACCCAATGAAGAAGCGCATTTCCTGCTGACCTATTTCCTTCTGCTCAATCATTTTGCGCACTACTTCAAAATCGCCCAGCCACCACAATCCCGGAGCAATAGGAATACTGTTAGGAATAACTTCTCCTAATGTATGAATGTAAAACAACTGATCGCGTTGTACGGGTCCGCCGAAGTAAATGCGATGCTCTGACTTCGGAAAATCAGGAATCACTTCATGTACATTCATGTCGGCAGGCTTGTTCAGAATGAATCCTACAGATCCTTTTTCATTCAACTCCGCGAGCACTACAACAGCACGTTTGAAATAATTATCATCAAGAAACGGCTCCGACAAGAGCAGTCGGCCCTGTTTGATTTCCAGTTTGTTCTCTTGAAATAAACTCATTTTGTTTTCAGCACGTTAATAGAAATCCGGAAATCAGATTTCCGCTTCCACTTCCACACTCTTATTCAGCAACTCATTCAGTTTACGTGCTGTCTGAGAGAAATATCTTTTCTGGCGGTACGCACCTACCCAAATAATTCCTTTCACCGCATTTGTCAGAAAAATTTCATCTGAATTGAGCAGAATGGAAAGCGGCAGCGGCACTTCATACACTGCAATACGATTTGCTTGTGCAACATCCATAATGACACTGCGCATTATTCCTGAGACACAACCTTCAGAAACAGGCGAAGTGTACAATACGCCGTTCTTCACCGCGAATAAATTGGAACCGGTAGCCTCAATTACGTTTCCGTTCTGGTTGATGAGAATAGCATCATCCACATTCATCGCTTTCGCATGAAGTGATGCAAGCACATACAATTCTGCGTTAGCAGTTTTAAGTGTGGATAGTTTATTGATCGGCTTGCGGATATCCTGATACAGCTCTACACTGATTCCTTTTTCGTTGATGTGGTATTGATCACTTTCAATCGGCCACAATTCCAGATGCCAAGATGCATCATTCGTTTCTGGTGCGTAATATCCACCATCATTACGGAATACAGTCAAACGCAAACGACTGCTGGGAGGACAACCATTCGCTTCCCATAATTTCTTCGCCCATGATTCCAGAGAATTGGCTACAAAGCTGTCCGGTAAACGAAGTTGTAAAAGCTGAACACCTGTAAGCAGGCGTTGCATGTGTTTCCGGGAAAAATTGAGTCGACCGCCGATCATGCGCATACTCTCAAACAATCCATCGCCATAACGGAATGAACGGTTATGACTTGAGAAGATCGGTTGTGAGCCGTCCCGCAATTCGCCATTAAACAGTAGAGTTGCCACCTGCTTTTTTTTCGAAAGTAGGAAAAAATATGATTTCCTGCTTTACCGAACTGATAAACGAGGATTATGGGACGAGCAATCCGATAAAACGCTGGATAAGGAAGGGGAAAAAGATGATCGGAAATATGAACCCGTACACAGCACCCCAGAAGTGTGCATCATGACCGATATTGCCCACGTTTTTACGCGCCATGATATACGAAGCAACAAGATAAAGTATACCGAATAACCATGATTTAATCGGGATCACAATGAAATAAATGGTTCCGTTCGGGTGAAACAGGATTGCTGAATAAACTACAGCAGACACCGCTCCTGATGCGCCTAATGCGTTATAGAGAATATTGTCCTTGTGCTTGATGTATGAATAGATGCTGCTTACCGCAAGTCCGCTTACATACATCAACGAGAACATGAAATGTCCGAGTTTAGGTCCGAACAAAGCTTCGCTGCAGAAACCTTCCTCCACCATTGCACCGAAACTGTAAAGTGCCAGCATGTTAAAAGCGAGGTGAGCGAAATCAGCATGAAGTAATCCGGCCGTAAAAAAACGATACCACTCTTTCCGGTGTTTAATCGCCCATGCATTGAACATGTACTGATGACGGAATTCATCATTGTTCATGTTGATAAGCGAAACGGCCGCCGTAATGAGGAGAATGACGATTGTAACCATACAGTAAAACGCAATATTTAGTGCGAAGTTATGTTATTCCCCGTCATTCGAAGGATCAATCAAATTAATTCAAAGTACAAAAGAGTCAAAGGTTGGAAAATCTCTTTGTGAATATCATTATTGAATCCTGATTCCGATGACGAGCAAATCATCCACCTGTTCCGTCATACCCTTCCATTCGTTGAGATAAGAAGTCAGTTGTCGTTTCTGCTCTTCACAACCTAAACCGGCAATTCCGGTCAACAATTCACGGAATCGTTTCGTAGTAAGTTTCTTCCCTTTATCTCCTCCGAACTGATCAGCATAACCATCAGAAAAAATATAAATCATATCACCTGAGATACACTCCACCGTGTGCTCTTCAAACTTCACATCTTCCTCCGTATAACCCCCGATTCCGTGCTTCGTAGGTTTGATCTCTTCGAAATCCCCTGAAGCTGAAAATCTCCACAGCGGACGATTGGCTCCCGAATAAACAACCTGCGTACCGCTGATGCGCAACAACGCAATATCCATTCCGTCTCTGCCGCCTTCGAGGTGATTCTGTCGCAAAGTGTCGCGCACAGCTCTGTTCACCAATGTCAGCATCTTCGCAGGCGAACCGGTCATGTTATTGGCGAGATGCAGTTCTCTTGCGCATATCAGACTCATGAATGCTCCGGGAACACCATGACCTGTACAATCAGCAGCTCCGATAAAAACACTGCCGGATTGTCCCTCTTCAAAATAATAGAAATCTCCTGCTACGATATCCTTTGGCATGTAGTAAACAAACGATTCCGGAAGGTGCTTGCTGATTAATTCAGCTTCAGGAAGAATTGCACTCTGAATTCGTTTCGCATAGTTGATGCTGTCTGTGATCTCTTTATTCTTATGCTCAATGATCTGATATGCATTTTCAATTTTACGGTTCTTATCATCCAGCTCTTCATTTGCCTTCTTCTTCGTTCTGTAACCGCGATAGATGAATAACGCCAACAGCAATACCAACAATACTGCACCGGAAGCGAACCAAACATACAGTTGCTGTCTGCGTGATTCTTCTTCCCGTAATTGCTCTCTTGCCATTTCTTCAGCTTTCGCAAGGGCTTCGCGTTTTTCGTAATCGTAACGAAGCTTTGCTGTTAAAGCCTGTCTTGTTTTCTCATCGCTTCGCAATGAGTCGTTGAGCTCAGCAAATTGCTTGTAATATTTGTATGCATTTGCCCAGTCTTTCCGCTTTTCATAAACCATCGCCAAACCTTCACAAGCCGTTTTAACTTCCGGAGTACTTCCAATTTGTACTGCGAGATCATAAGCCATCGTGAAGCATTCGAAAGCTTCGTCAGTCCGACCCGCCTTAAACAAAGCAAGTCCTTTCAGATTGTTACAGGATGCAATCCCGTCACGGTCGCCTGAAGCTGTAAGTATTACCAACGCTGAATCGAATTCCGGAATCGCTTTATCAAACTGACCGAGTTCCTGATAAACGGCTCCGATATTCGCCCTGGAACCTGCAATACCTCTTTTCTCATTAAGTCTTAATTTGATTTCAAGCGCCTTCTGAAACGAACTCAAAGCAAGATCATACTTCTTTTGCTTGTGATATATCGCACCCATATTGTTATACGAAAAAGCAATATCCCGCTCGTTGCCGATTAACTGCGACAACTTCAGTGCTTTCTCGAAATACAACAGCGATGTATCCGGTTGATCAAGTCCGTTATAAACGATTCCGATATTCCCATACGCGCTGGCAACGCCATCCGTATCGTTCAACGCTTCCTTCAATCTGAGACTTTCAAACATGTACTCCAAAGCCATAGGATAATCACCCTGATCCCGTTTCACCAATCCCAGGTTATTCATGTTCATGGCCATGTCGGATGTATCACCTATCTGCTTGTTAATTTCCACAGCTCTTTGCAAATACATCTCAGCAGAATCAAACGAAGCCTTGCGGTAAAACGCAACACCCAAGCTATTGCAACTCGCTGCAAGACCCTGATTAAATTTCAATTTCTCTGCCAGCGCAACGCCTTTCAATCCATATACTACCGCTTCGGAATAACGGCCGGTATTCTTGAGTTCCCAACACAGTTTTTCATAAATCAGAACTTTGTTCGTGTCCTCCTTCGCTGCACCTTCTGCTCTGAAAAGGGAGTCAATAATCTCCTTCTTCGTTCTCTTCTGTGCGGAAAGATCGGAACCGACGATGAGCAACAGTACAAATAGCAACGCGGAAAACCTGCTTCGTTCCATATTGGATTGTGTTTCCGTAAATGTATCAAAACGTAATTCAAAAGTCATAACGCCATTGCATTGTTTTCTTATCTTTATTCCATGCACTATCGTCGCGATGAAACCATTTCCGCATTAGCCACTGCACACGGTACGGGAGCCATTGCTGTTCTCCGTTTATCGGGTCCTAAGGCCATTGAGATCACAGAGAAATTGTTCTGCACGCGCAGCATGAAACCGATTTCACTGAAGAATGCCGCAGGAAATACTGTACACTTCGGCTGCATCAACGACAATGGTTACATTCTCGATGAGGTGCTCGTCACACTTTTCCGTAATCCACATTCTTTCACTGGAGAGGATGTCATTGAAATTTCCTGTCACGGTTCCATTTTCATTCAGCAGCAGCTCTTGCTTTTATTGAATAGACACGGAGCTCGTCCGGCACGACCGGGAGAATTCACCATGCGTGCATTCATGAACGGCAAGATGGATCTTTCCCAGGCGGAAGCAGTTGCTGATCTCGTCGCATCTCAAAGTTCCACTTCGCATCAGGTGGCAATGGCACAGATGCGCGGAGGATTTTCGGAAAAGATCCGGGTGCTGCGCGAACACCTGCTGAATTTCGCTTCACTGATTGAACTCGAACTCGATTTCAGTGAAGAAGATGTGGAGTTTGCGGATCGCAGTGATCTGAAGAATTTGCTTGTCACTATTGATCGTCTTGTTGCGCGACTCCTGGAATCATTCGAAGTCGGCAACGTCATCAAGAACGGTATTCCTGTCGCTATCGTTGGTAAACCGAATGCCGGAAAATCGACTTTACTGAATGCACTTCTTGACGAGGAACGAGCAATTGTGAGCGATATTCCGGGAACCACACGAGATACAATTGAAGACGAAATTACGATTGACGGAATTCTGTATCGATTCATTGATACGGCAGGATTACGCAATACCACAGATACAATCGAGTCTATCGGAGTTTCACGTTCTTACGACAAGATTCGTGAGTCTTCCATTACGCTGTATGTTTTTGATGTACACGAAATGACGCGCGGCGAATTGAATCTGGAGCTGGCAGAAATTCAGAAGCATCTGAACGGATCGCAGCAAGTAGTGCTGATCGGAAATCAGATCGACCGAATGAATATGGACGAAGTGCAGAAAGAGTTTGAAGGACTCGATGTGCTTTTCATTTCAGCCAAAGAGAAACTTTACATCGATGATCTTCGCATGAAACTTGTGGCCTTATTTGACAAGAGCACGGTTAACATACGCGAGACCATTGTTACCAACGTACGCCACGCTGATGCTTTGCGTCACACGCACGCTGCTATTGAGCGCACGCTTTCCGGACTCAACAACAATATTCCCGGCGATCTCATCGCGCAGGATATTCGTGAAGCGCTTCACCATTTGGGAGAAATTACCGGAGAAGTGACGAATGATGAGTTACTGGGGAATATTTTCGGGAAGTTTTGTATCGGGAAGTAGGCTCACTTTATTTTCTTTTAATATTCCCCGGTCGCGAAGTTTACATGAACGCAACGCCTGAACCTGTCTGTTACCTCGCTAGTATGATTACTCTTGCAGACATTCCGCATTAAGCAATGCTGATTCTAATCAATGCTCAACTGAACTGATTAGAATCCCACCTCACAATTAGAGAAGTTCGCACCATACGTGATTACGCGTTTACGTGTTCAGAATCCTTCATTCTTTTCCACCGTTTATGTATTACATACTGTGAAAAAAAACTGTTTCGTGCAGCCTCTTCATATTGAACGTCAAGTATTTAAATAACGCAACTTGTCTATTTCCGCTGAAATTTTACCACCAAATTGTCCATGCATAATAACTCCAAAATCCGGAAATTTAATTTATCGATATTTTCCTAAAACAGACCGTTTTGGTTAAATAACACTGAAAGAAAAATGAATAACTCGGCACCACAAGAGAACCAGTCTGTTGCATCAACTCAACGCGATGTCAATTTTGATTTTATCCGTTCAGAGCTGCAATGGGTCTCAATTCGTGTGAATAAGTTGTTGAACTCCATCATAAATCCAGAAGAAAGGTTTGCTGAGGATCCACTGTACGTTGGTCATGGTGACTCATACTACGAGAAGTTTCTGTTAAAATGGAATGCGGATGAACTAGAGAGAATGGCAATCGGAATTTGTTTCGCGCACTTATACTTTCCAACTGCTTTTGATTGCTTCCTGCGTGTGTTCGGAAAAGGAGAAACACGGCATTCTAACGTAGGTGGAATTTTCAAAGAATCCAGCGTCCGGTTTTATCCAACTGTTAGAACGTTGGCGTGGATCATGTCCGGAAATAATCCAGCCACATATGCTCGCTACTTAAATCAACTCTCATCAAGTCATCGATTATTCAAAGAAGGCATTTTGTTGGTTAAAGAGAATCCGGATGAAACTTCATTTGTCGAGATGGAAGTAAAACTCAACGAAATATATTTTCCAACTTTACTCGAAGGAGAAGATCCGCGACTTGATGCAGAATCCGGCTTTCCTGCATCACGTAATCATGGCAAGCATAACATGCATGATGTAGTTCTTGATGAAACCACTAGAAGGGAGATGGAAGAGATCTACCTGTTCGCGAAACAAATAAACCGACTATGTGCGCTTCCTGATAAGCACATGTACAAGGCGTATTGCGTTTGCGTATTTACGGGTGAACCGGGGACAGGAAAAAGTTATTCAGCCACGGCGATGGGAAATGAGCTGAACATGCCTGTTTACACAGTGAATACTGCGCAACTCGTCAGTAAATACATCGGAGAAACTGAAAAGAATCTGGAACGGGTATTGAATCGCTTTAACAATAAAAATTGCATCCTGTTTTTTGACGAAGCTGAGGCAATTTTCAGCAAGAGAACGGAAGTCAATGATTCACATGATCGTTACGCTAATCAGGAACAATCGTTCTTATTACAAAAAATGACAGAATTCAATGGAGTCATTATTCTTGCTACGAATGTTCAGGATATCCGTCAACACATGGATAAGGCTTTTCTTCGTCGATTCTACCGCATTATTAATATTCCATTCCCGAATTACCCTGAACGGAAATTGATTTGGGAGAAAACACTCGGATCATCCTTCACATATGAACAAGGCCTCTCAGACCGCATGGCAAGAGATTACCAGTTAAGCGGTGGCAGCATTCATAATGTGGTTTCTGATGGTGTAATTAAAGCACTCAGTATAAACTCAAAAGAAATTCGGTTCGAAATGATGGAGCGTGCCTTAATGTCAGAGTTTAACAAGACAGGAAGGAAATACGAAGTCGTTCCCGATGAACTTGTGCATGTGAATCCTGCACGCCGCTTCGGAGCGGGTTACGAAAAACGTTCTATGATCTCTTAAACACTAAAATGAAAACGTACGCCGATCGTCATGATAGTAGCAATAGGAAGAGAAAGCGAAACTTTTCCCGAAATCGATTCCGTGAGGAGCTGACGGAGTTGGACGATTGTCAAAAGCAAATCATGATAGATTCGCCTAACGATTACGTTGCCGATATCTTTAATGTTTACGAATTAACGCATGAAGGAACAAGTGAGAATTCTCATCTGATTACTGAGGATAAGTGTTCGGAATCAGAGGGACTCATTGGTAAATCAGCATTTCTTGACATTGCGGAAGAGCACGTACGTGCCACATTACGAAAATCATTCGAAGGAACGGGATTTACAGAGAAGGACTGCCCTTGGTTGCAACACCTGTTTCGTCATTACAACCGACGAAGCGCCAAGTATCTGGAACATTCTATTCACAAATATTTGCCGGGAACAAAACAGGCGGAGTCAATAGACCAGTACATTACTCATTTAAGCGAAAAAGTTCAGCGCGCAATTGCTGCATGGTTGATTACAGGCCAAATAACAGAAGTGCCCGCAGAAATCCCAAGACGCTTGATGCGCGTTGCAGGCCAGGAAGCTGCCAACCAACGCGCACGAATGGGCAAGGGAAAAGAGTTGGATAAAGTCACAAAAACGAGAATGGAAGCTGCATTCAGTGCAAGTTTTGGTGAAGTAAAAGTGCATGTGGAAAATGAAGGAAGCGTATTTGCAAAAGAACTCGATGCAGAGGCTGCAACCATTGGCGCGGACATTGCATTTGCAGAAGGCAAATACAAACCTGGAACACCAGAAGGAGATGCGTTAATTGCGCACGAGTTGGCCCACGTTTTGCAACAGCAAAACGCCAACGAAAGCGGAATAATGGGCAGTGGCAGTGAATACGAGGCCATAGAAAATGATGCGGAAGCTGCAACTCGTGGAGTAATGGGACGTTTATTCGGCGGAATGAAAAGTGTAGTTTCCGATCTGAAAGCAAATGCTTGGCCGAGGCTGAAAAGCGGATTGCAGGTGCAAAGGTGCGCAAGTGAACCCACTCCGAAGTCTTATGATGAGTGCATTACGGAAGGTCAGAAAAAATACAGGGCAAAGGAATTTACTGAAGCTGCAGATTTGTACGAGCAAGCGGAAAAGTTAGCCGGTTCGGATACTGTCAAAAAGAAAAAAGCTACCTATAAAAAGTTTATGGCTTTAGGCAACGCGAAACTTTATGATGAAGATTATGACGAAGCGATATCATATTTTGAGCAGGCCAAAAACTATGCTTCTGATGAAACAGAAAAACGTTATGCCGATCAAGACATTAAGCAGGCGAAGCAAGCCAAATTAGACGCAAGCAATGATCGACAATACGAAACGCCACGTACCAGATCCACCCCATACGATGATACCGAAATTCAAAAGCTAATGGATTATACAGCGCTTTTATCAGAATCAGGTAAACCAGAAAAGGCGGCTGACAGCAAGGAGAAAGCGAGAAAAATAATTAATGGCTGGATGAAGGGGTATGCATACGCGACTATGACTCCAAAATTGAAGGCTGCCCTGATTCTGGAACTTCAATTTGGAACAATGACTGCAGATGATAAAAAATTAGTCGACGATTTTAACAAACAATATAGTGCCGATACTCCGGGTGACGGCACATTTCCGGAAGAAACTGTTCACACAATATTCGATGAAGTATACCGAAATACATTACCAACCTGTTCCAATCATAAGGACTGCATAACCACAGTCAGAGATATTGTAATTAACAATTTATTTTCTGGTCTTCCCGAAGATGAGCAAGAGAGGATCAAGACTAATATTGAAAAACATGCCAATGTAAAAATTGGCGGCACTAAGGAGAACAAAGACGATCCTAGAAATAGAATGCAAGATGCAATGCAAGGACTTGTGGATTCAGGTTACGCATACGAACTATTAGATGAAGCGGGCAATGCAATTACGTTTGCTAAAAAATCGGACAAACTGTTGCAGAATCATCCGACTGCTTCGGAACGTATTGAAGCAAATATGGGCACAGAAACGGGATGGTTCTCATATGGCATGTCTGTTGTAAACGGGTACCATAGTATTAGTGTTTTTGTCAAAAGAACAACGACCGCTACAGTTTATTATCTTGCAGATAATTCCTCTCACACCACTGATCATGAAGGTTACTATGATTTTGAAGGAGGTATCGGCGGGGTAAGACAATTGAATGGAGGTGCCGACTTTGATCAATTTGTTGATTATGCCAATACATTCTGGGGATTTGATGAACCAAACTGTCAGACAAGAATTTGGCGTATCTTATCTAAGAAACATAAATGATTAAATCAAGATTACATACCATTACAATTAGTTTGCTTGGGCTTGCATTAAGCTATTGCACTATTACCTGTAACGAATCTGAAACCACGTTGAAGGATGGGGAAGAGCAGGCTAGGTTTATTGCTAAACTGAATCAAGCAGGTTGTAAAACTTCCGTTTACGCTAAAAGTGATACAACGGTATATTACCATGTTGAATCGCCTGATTCGATAACTGATCAGACATACAATTTCTCTTGGTTTAAATTCAAGGTCAAAATTTACTCCGATTCTACGCAGGCCCAAAACTCATTCAAAATGTGGAAGGATCTGTTACCTCCAGCAGCTGACTTATACAAGTCTCCACAATATCATTTAAGGTATGGCCGGTATGTATATATCTTGGAAAGCGGTTGTTTTAACGATGACAAAATGGATTCAATCTACCTGATGTTCCGTTCTTGTCTTGATACGACACAATTGAATACGGGGGGAGTCGTGAAATTTAAATGTGAAGGAATTGTAGTACCTCCAATCAAGTAAGTGTTAGTGATAATAAGTTTTGCAGCGCGCAACTCTCCAACTAGTTTAAATGAGAATGTGTCATCGATAATGGAAATAATGACCAACCTTCATGCTAACCTTGGCTTTTCGCATCAACTTTAGAGACAGCTCAATCTCCCGTCAATTTCTGAATTGCAAGTATCATCAGCCATATGATTGGGGGTTAAAAAAGGGAGATTTCAACTAGGTTCCACTTTAATGATAGCCAATGAACTTACGAGTTGTCAACGAGAAAATTTCCCGGTTTAAGCTTATGTCATCTATTGGCGTGATAGCTGCTGTAATTCAATCCGGCGCAATTCTTCATGCACTTTCAACAAATATTTGGTTGCTCTTAGTCATGATTGCTGCGTCTGCAGTGGCATTTATATGTTTAGCCATACTCATCAAGGTGTTAACCGGAAAAAATGATCATGTAATGCTTAGATATTTTATTGCCATCTTGTTATTCAACTATTTCATCATTAAACTACTTAACCAACCTCTATTCCCTTACATGGAAATACTTGCGTTGGGATACGGGACAATTATTTTTTTTGGACGATTTGGTTGCTATCTTGCAGGATGCTGTCACGGACGCCCTAATTCCTTTGGTGTATGTTATGGACACGATAAGGTTAAGAAAGGTTTTCCCAATTACTATTCCGGCGTGCGCTTATTCCCGATACAAATTGTTGAAGCCATTGGTATCTTAACAATAGTATGTATCAGCATCTTGGCGTTATTGAAAAATCCAGATCATGGAATTGGCTTGACCGTCTTCATAACCCTCTACGGCTTACTACGCTTTGTTCTGGAATTCTTTCGTGGAGATCCGGAGCGACCTTACTTTCTATCCTTTTCAGAAGCACAGTGGACAATACTATTTCTGTTTGCTGCATTAACAGTTTCTAGTCTGTGGGAAATAATTGAGCTTTCGAATTGGCAAATTCTGATCCATTTGCTTTTAGCTTCTGCATTTCTCTCAATTGGTGCAGCTCGAATCATACGGCCCCAACTTAGAATTAATGAGCCGCCACACGTTAAAGAACTGATGAGCATTAAACTTGATATGGCGACTCGATTCGTTAAGGTTCATACTACGTTGCTAGGAATCCAAATTTCAGGGTGTAAAATGAAAAATGAAACACATTATACGATATCAGCAACAAAAATGCATCTGGATCATAGAGCGATAGAAAATTTAAAAATGATTTTATCAATTAAACACAGGCCATCTTCTTGTGAAATACTGAATAAACATCCAGGTATCTTCAATTTAATATTCATTAGTAAGTCAGAATAAACGATTTCGCGCATCCCGGATAGTTTTTTCTATTTCACACGTAGGATATATTCGTTCGATGTACACGAAATGACGCGCGGCGAATTGAATCTGGAGCTGGCAGAAATTCAGAAGCATCTGAACGGATCGCAGCAAGTGGTGCTGATCGGCAATCAGATCGACCGCATGAATATGGACGAAGTGCAGAAAGAGTTTGAAATACTCGATGTACTTTTCATTTCAGCCAAAGAGAAACTTTACATCGATGATCTTCGCATGAAACTTGTAGCCTTGTTCGACAAGAGCACGGTTAACATACGCGAGACCATTGTTACCAACGTACGCCACGCGGATGCTTTGCGTCACACGCACGCTGCTATTGAGCGCACGCTTTCGGGACTCAACAACAATATTTCCGGCGATCTCAT
>JAKLJE010000028.1 GCA_023151315.1 Bacteroidia bacterium | reverse complement strand
GTGAGTTGCTTAATGCCGAGTGACATCTTGCGCTCATCGCGGTCAAGAGTCAATACCATAGCTTCAACTTCATCACCAACTTTCAGGAAGTCCTGAGCGCTGCGCAGGTGCTGTGACCACGACATTTCAGAAACGTGGATCAGACCTTCAACGCCTGGCTGGATTTCAACGAATGCGCCGTAATCAGCGATTACAACAACACGTCCTTTTACTTTATCACCAACTTTCAAGTCTGTATTCAGACCTTCCCATGGGTGAGAAGAAAGCTGCTTCAGACCGAGAGCGATACGCTTCTTCTGATCATCGAAATCGAGGATAACCACGTTGATTTTCTCATCGAGTTTAACGATTTCTTCAGGATGCGTGATGCGGCCCCAGCTAAGGTCAGTGATGTGGATAAGACCATCAACACCGCCGAGGTCAACGAACACACCATAAGAAGTGATGTTCTTAACAGTTCCTTCGAGAACCTGACCTTTTTCAAGCTTGGAAATGATATCGCGCTTCTGTGCTTCGAGTTCTTCTTCGATAAGCGCTTTGTGAGACACAACAACGTTCTTGAATTCGTTGTTGATTTTCACAACTTTGAATTCCATTGTTTTGCCTACGTAGATATCGTAATCACGGATCGGCTTAACGTCGATCTGAGAACCCGGCAAGAATGCTTCGATTCCGAATACGTCAACGATAAGACCGCCTTTAGTACGGCACTTCACGTAACCTTTGATGATTTCGTCATTGTTGAGTGCGTTATTCACACGCTCCCATGACTTCATCGCACGCGCCTTCTTGTGAGAGAGGATCAACTGTCCGTTTTTGTCTTCCTGACTTTCAACGTACACTTCAACTTTGTCACCGATTTTCAGATCCGGGTTGTAACGGAATTCTGACAGAGGCACAACACCATCCGATTTGAAATTGATGTTGATCACAACTTCTTTTGAGTTGCGAGCTACAACGACACCTTCAATCACTTCGTGATCAGTGATTGATTTCAATGTACCGCTGTACAATTTTTCGAGCTGGGCAATCTCTTCTTTAGAGTAAACGTCCTGCTTCTTACCTACCACGTTCCAGTCGAAATCCGGAAGTGCCGTTGCTGTATTTTCAGCCATTTGCTATTTGATTTTGTCTGTTTTGCAGACTGGCTTACCGCCGATTCCGGTAAACTGGTTTGACATCATCTGCAATCGGGCAGATTCCTTTCTTCGGAAAGGGCAACAAAGATAGATTAATTCCCTTTCCTTGCGACACAGAATTGTGTTAATTCAACGCGATGGAATTTATTTTACCTGATGATGTAAATCGCTGAATATCTAACCGTTAAAACTGCCGTTTCCACGGAAATGGCTGAAAAACAAGGCTCCGGAAAATCGTGTTTATGAGCCACTTAAAATTTTTCGTGTAGATACAGTTCTGCTGAACCGGATTTCTCTGCCGATTTGTCGGTGATTTCTGAAGTTCAATGCCAGATACGGTACAAAATCTTCCAATATCTGCCAAATTAGCCAGAAATCGACGTTGGAACGTGGTTTGAGCCTCATTCATGAACCACAATTTGAACTATGAATCTGAACAATTTCACATTAAAGTCGCAGGAAGCAATCCAGAATGCCCAGCAAGTTGCCATGACCGAAGGTCATCAAGCCATTGAAACCGGGCACGTGCTTAAGGGGATTTTGGCGGTGGATGAAAACGTCACCCCGTACCTGCTGAAGAAGATGAACATCAACGCGAATATGTTTTCGCAACTGACCGATCGGATTGTACAATCGTACCCGAAAGTATCCGGAGGCGGACAGTATCTCTCACAAACGGCGAACAAAGCCATTGTTAAAGCTGTTGCTTTGCTGAAGGAATTCAATGATGAATTCGTTTCCATTGAGCACTTGCTTCTCGGATTGCTTGATGCCGGAGATCAGGTTTCGCAGATGATGAAAGATCAAGGCATCACCGCGAAAGATCTGAAAGCTGCGATTAAAGAAATCCGAAAAGGTGACAGAGTAACGAGTGCTTCGCAAGAAGAAACATACAATGCGCTTTCAAAATATGCGATAAACCTGAACGATCAGGCACGCAAAGGAAAACTGGATCCTGTGATCGGACGCGATGAGGAAATCCGTCGTGTGTTGCAGATTCTTTCCAGACGCACGAAGAATAATCCGATTCTGGTGGGTGAACCCGGCGTTGGTAAAACAGCCATTGCAGAAGGACTCGCACACCGAATCATCAATGGTGATGTGCCGGAGAATCTCAAATCAAAACAGATTTTCTCTCTCGACATGGGCGCGTTGATTGCAGGTGCGAAATACAAAGGAGAATTTGAAGAGCGACTGAAAGCCGTTGTGAAAGAAGTAACGACTTCCAATGGAGAAATCATTCTCTTCATTGACGAAATACACACGCTTGTAGGAGCCGGTGGCGGTGAAGGCGCGATGGACGCGGCAAATATTCTGAAGCCAGCGCTTGCGCGTGGAGAACTTCGCTCAATAGGCGCAACAACACTGAACGAGTTTCAGAAATATTTCGAAAAAGATAAAGCATTGGAACGCCGATTCCAGAAAGTATTGGTCGACGAACCATCTGCAGAAGATGCGATTTCCATTCTGCGCGGGATCAAAGAGAAATATGAAGCACATCACAAAGTGCGCATCAAAGATGAAGCGATCATTGCTGCTGTAGAGTTATCACAACGCTATATCAACGATCGTTTTCTACCGGACAAGGCCATTGACCTGGTGGACGAAGCCGCTTCGAAATTGAGAATGGAAATCAACTCCATGCCTGCAGAACTCGAAGATGTGGAGCGCAAAATCCGACAACTGGAAATTGAACGTGAGGCGATCAAACGTGAAAATGATACGGTGAAGTTGGAGCATCTCAACAAAGAAATTGCAGAGCTGAATGATGAACGCACAGATCTGAAGGCGAAGTGGCAATCTGAAAAAACGATTGTTGAGTCGATACAGAAAGCGAAAGAGGAAATTGAATCACTGAAGTTTCAGGCTGAGCAAGCCGAACGCGCAGGTGATTACGGTAAAGTTGCTGAAATCCGCTATGGAAAAATCAAGGAAGCTGAAGCGAAACTTGAGAAGTCGAAAGGCGATTTAGCGGAAATGCAGAGCGACGGACGTCAGATGATCAAGGAAGAAGTGGACAGTGAAGATATTGCCGGAGTGATCAGTGCGTGGACCGGAATTCCGGTGAATCGTATGCTTCAGAGTGAGAAGGAAAAACTGCTGCATCTGGAAGATGAGTTGCACAAGCGTGTAGTTGGTCAGCATGAGGCGATAGAAGCTGTTTCCGATGCAGTGCGCAGAAGTCGCGCCGGATTGCAGGATCAGAAACGACCAATCGGATCGTTCATTTTCCTGGGAACAACAGGAGTTGGTAAAACCGAGTTGGCGAAAGCGCTGGCAGATTTTCTCTTCAACAATGATCAGGCGATGACGCGTATTGACATGAGCGAATATCAGGAGCGCCATTCTGTTTCGCGATTGGTTGGTGCGCCTCCGGGATACGTTGGATACGAAGAAGGCGGTCAATTGACAGAAGCGGTTCGTCGCAAACCGTATTCCGTTGTCTTGCTCGATGAAATTGAGAAAGCGCATCCGGATGTATTCAACATTCTCCTGCAGGTTCTTGATGACGGAAGATTAACGGACAACAAAGGTCGCGTGGTGAATTTCAAGAATACGATCATCATCATGACTTCCAATATGGGATCGCATGTGATTCAGGAGCGCTTTGAAAACATCAATGAAATCAATCGTGATGAGATCATAGCAAAGACCAAAGTAGAAGTGTATGATTTGCTGAAGAAGCAAATTCGCCCGGAATTTCTCAACCGTATTGATGAGATCATCATGTTTGCGCCACTAACGCGTGAAGATGTAGACCAGATTGTGCGATTGCAGTTCAATTCCATTACGAAAATGCTTGAAGGATCGGGACTGGAGCTTACTGCAACGGATGCTGCGATTAATTGGTTGTCGGAATTAGGTTACGATCCACAATTCGGAGCGCGCCCGATTAAGAGAATTATACAGAAGAAAGTGCTGAATGAATTGTCGAAACAGATTCTGGCGGATAAAGCACCGAAGAGCGGTAAAGTGCTTGTGGATGTTGAGGGGAGGGAAATTGTTTTTAAGTAGACAATAGACTTTAGACGTTAGACATTAGACTTTAGAGGGCGCTGCGCGGGGATTCGGGATTGGGGATGCGGGATTCGGGATTTGGGATTGAGTGCGAAAACGCGGAATTATGTGCGTATTAACAATCTATTCACCGGCAATGAACAGCTTATGAAAAAGGCGAAAAATCAGCGAAATAAGTTGAAAATCGAGGGCGAATTTTAACAAATTCAGGGCTGTTTCCGGTTGTCGTTTGTTTCCGTCCACTCAACGAAATGAGAAGCCTCCGCAAGTGTATTTAGACGTCATTTGTATAGACAAAAAACAAAGACAATGAAACCGCTCGTATTAGTTCGCGAAAGCAAATCAATGAAAAACATGAGAAGCAGAAAACCTAAAATGGTAGCGCCAAAAACCAACGGAGCTGACGTGATTAAACTTCAGGTTGATTACAAAACAGTGATCATGGTGAAATCGCAGAAGGCGTTGGAAATGTGGATGGGGAAATATCCGAATGCGAAGGTAGTTGCGTAAGTCAGACTTCGGCTTCGCTCAGTCTGACATCTCAAAAGAACCGCTCAGTCTGACATCGCAAAAGAACCGCTCAGTCTGACATCGCAAAAGAATCGCACAGTCTGACATCTCAAAAGAACCGCTCAGTCTGACATCTCAAAGGAACCGCTCAGTCTGACATCTCAAAAGAACCGATCAGTCTGACATCGCAAAAGAACCGATCAGTCTGACATCGCGATAGAACCGATCAGTCCGACATCGCAACAAACAGTTAAGTCTGGCATTGCGAAAAATCAGCGAAGCCTGACAGTGCAACATTACTCAATGTATTCGTCTATTTCGTCCATCTTATCTTCGGTGTACGCACCTGAAGTAACGAATACAATTTTGCCTTCTTTGTCGAGCACGTAGATATACGGCTTTGACTTATCATCCATCTTCAGCGTTTCTTTGTACGCATCCAATTCTCCTTTGTACACCACCACGTGAGGCTGAAGATCAACCTGAACAGATTCTTTCATTTCCTTCTTGGCTTTGGCCGCTCCGGCAGCTTTCACGCCCGTGAACATTGGAATGAAGTACACATTCACATCAAACATATCCGACATCAATTCCGTTTTGGCAATGAACTTGTCGTAAGTTGGTTCATACCAGGTTTTGAGATCTTTTTCCGCATCTGCAGAATACGCCATGCAGATCAACGTTGATTTTCCTTTTGTATCGTTAGGAAAAGAGATCACCGAATCTGTGAGCGTTTCCGCTTTAAGTTCAGGAAAGATTTGTCCAACGGGAGGATCTGCAAGAAACAGTGTTGCCAGTGCGGCTGTTAAGAAAACGGCTTTCATTGTCGGTTATTTTACGTTGAATAAATGTAAACAAATTCCTTGCCACGTACCTTTGCGAAACATGAACATCAGAGTCGCATTATTCACAGTCCTTGTTGCTGTTTTCTTCGTAGCATCCTGCAAATCGAAAAAGCCGGTGATGGAACCACCGAAGCCGGTTGTAACACAACAACCGCAAGTCAGTAATCCACCCAACGATCTCAAAGTGATTCTTCACGAAGAGATGATCAACAAGAGTCTGGCTGCACTCGGAAATATAACGGGGAAAGAGCCGTACAAAGTATTGTTCGTGGAAGATACTTTCACCTACACGCTGATCAATCCGAAAATTTATCTGCATCCGGGGAAAGCGGAGTTCGTTACCGATGTAAATGTAACAGCCGGACCTTTCTCCTACTCTACTCCATGCAAAGGCGATGTGCTCATTACATATGATCGTACGAAGAATCTGATCTATGTGAAGATCCTGAAAGCCGTGGTTGGCATTTACACGAAAGTTCTGGGCACGAAATATCACATCAAAGACATTGACATCGCGAACAATTTCGAAGAGCCGTTTACATTCGAAGGACCAGCGGCAACGTCGTCGGAGATGGAAATGGAAATGCCGGACGGGACGAAGAAAACGTTGGTGATGACGACAACCAGCTGTGATATTATTGTGATGGAAGATCAGTTGATGGTGCCGTGTGAGGTGGAATTTGTGGATAAGGAGAAGATTGTGCCGAAGAAAAAATAGATTATAGACTTTAGACGTTAGACCTGAGACTGGCGCCTGCGGCAGCAAGGAATTTATTTTTGTGATTAGAGGCGATGTGTACTGAGATTTCGCCCCGAGGGGGCTTGATAGACTTTAGACGTTAGATCTGGGTAAATCGTGCTGCACTATGTGAAACTTATGTTTTCCTATGTTACTATGTGTTTCAAAATGCGTAAAACGTAAACGGAAATTGGAAAACAATCGCCTGCGGCAGCAAGGAATTTGTTTTTTATTTGAACTGATGTTCAATAATAATTTCATCCCTTCGGGATTCCATAGATGATAAGCATAACTGAAAAGAGCGCGGTCGTAGATACGACATTAGTTTGCGCCTGCGCGCAGCAAGGAATTTGTTTTTTATTGGAACTGATGTTCAATAATAATTTCATCCCTTCGGGATTCGAAACACGATAAACGCAACTGAACAAGGCGTAATTGTGAACTGTCTGCGTTGATTGGAAAAGCGCTCGTGCTTACTGCGGTGAGAGTGCTTTCTTGAAAGCAGCGAGACAACGTTCGCGGGCGAATTTGTGGTCGACGATCGGGCGCGGATACTTTTCAGTTCCGAATTCAGGAACCCATTTGCGGATGTATTGAAATTTCGGATCGAACTTTTTCTGTTGTTCTTCAGGGTTGAAGATTCTGAAATACGGAGCGGCATCTGTTCCGCTTGAAGAAGCCCATTGCCAACCGCCGTTGTTTGCGGACAAATCGAAGTCGATGAGTTTTTCTGCGAAGTAAACTTCGCCCCAACGCCAATCGATGAGCAAATGCTTAACCAGAAAGGAAGCAACGATCATGCGTACGCGATTGTGCATGAATCCTGTTTCGTTGAGCTCGCGCATTCCGGCATCTACAATCGGATATCCGGTGCGACCTTCACACCACGCTGCGAATTCCTTCTCGTTTGTGTTCCACTCGATTCTGTCGTAATCCGGTTTGAACGCTTTCTTCACCACATGCGGAAAATGCGAGAGAATGTACATGTAGAAATCGCGCCAAATCAATTCATTCGCCCACAGCTCGGAATAGGCATCTGCATAGCGAAACAGTTCGCGCACACTCACCGTTCCGAATCGCATATGAACACTCAAACGACTCGTTCCGGGGACAGCGGGAAAGTTGCGTTGATTGGCGTATTTGATAAGCAATTCCTTACTCAGCGACAAAGGCGGAAAATGTAAATCTTCATTTATAAAACCGATCTCTTCAATGGTCGGAATCGGAACAGAGCTTCTCTGATTGAAGTTCCCGAAATACTTTTTGTTCGGATACGACGAAAGGAAAAAAGGTGTGAGTCGCGAGCGATACTTGTTTTTGTACGGAGTGAAAATCGTGTACGGCTTTCCATCGTCCTTGAGGACTTCATCTTTTTCAAAAATCACCTGATCCTTGAAAGTCTGAAAAGAGATTCCTTTCGCTGACAAAAACTGATTGATACGTTCGTCGCGCTCAATAGCGGACGGTTCGTAATCGCGGTTAGTAAATACAGCTTTAACGTTATAATTGTTCAGGATTTCATTCCACGCATTATCGGGAGTATCGTAGTACACATGCAATGCGGACCCCAGCTTTTCCAATTCAGCGTTCAGTTTATGCAACTGCTGATGAATGAAAATCACACGACGATCCACCGAGTTCTGTTTGAGTCGCGACAGAATGTTTTTATCGAAGATGAAAACACATTGCACCGGATTTCCGCTGCGTAACGCGTGATAAAGTGCAGCGTTATCGTTGAGGCGAAGATCTCTACGGAACCAATGAATGGAGATGTCAGAATTCACAGGGTCAAAGATACTAGAGGGAGACGATTGACTTTAGACTTTAGAGAATATAGTTAGCAGTGTTGAGAGATAAGTAGACGTTAGACGGTTGACGTTAGACGGTCGAGCGCACTTTGTGCGGATCGAAGCACTACGTGCTTATCGGGATGCTGCGCATTGATCGGGGCGCTACGCGCGATCAGGAAAGCTGTATTGAATTGCGCCTGCCGGCAGCATGGAAATGTTTTGGTGAATCAGGAGTACGTACAATTGAGATTTCGCCCCGATGGGGCGAGTTAGACGGTAGATGTTAGACCTTAGAGCGGAATTCGGGATTCGGGAAACGTTGAACGATTTAACCGTGAACACTTAGTAGCGCGTATTGCGGGTTACGAGTGCGGAGTTGCCTTTGAAATTGAAATCGAAGCCGGTTTCGAAGATGCGTGGGAGATAACGTTTGTAAAGCAGCGTGCGCTGAGAAGATTTGTCTTCATCTTCCCCGTCTTTCGGAATGCCGGTGAATTCGTATGAATTGATTTTCGGATGTTCGCGCATGAACATGCGTACGATCTCGGAGATGGTGCTCATTACGCGAAACACTTCACCGCGGTTGGTCATCACGTATTCTTCTCCTTCGAATTCATCGTTGATGACACCGAAAACAATTGTTGCGTGGAGAATATTATCCTGACGTCGCCCGAAACGCACTTCATACTGAATACCGCTGTCGGTAGTGAAAAAGTACACTCCGGCAGAAGGAATTGCAGGGGGAATGATTTTATAAAGCGGTACTGTGCCCGACATAAATGCGATCAGAAAACCAAATTTATGATTTTAAGTGATTAAATCAGCGTATTAGGTCTCTGGACATATTGAAACCCGATTTCAACGCAACTGATTCGTAACTTTAAATCGTGAAGAACTTCGCTAAATACATTTTACCGATTTCGTTTTTTGTGGTCGTGTCCGGTAATATCCCCGAAGTGAAAATCGATGCGCTGAATACACGTTTAAAAAACGGAGGCGATACCATTTACGTTGTGAACTTCTGGGCAACATGGTGCGGTCCGTGCGTGGCGGAACTGCCGTACTTCGAGAAACTGGATTCGGTTTATAAAGACAAGAAGGTGAAAGTAATTCTGGTGTCGACCGATTTCAGAAAAGACATTGACACGCGACTGAAGCCGTTTGTTGAGAAACGCAAATTACATTCGGAAGTGGATTTCCTTGATGAGATTTACGATAACGAATGGATTCCGAAAGTGGACAGCGCTTGGCAGGGAAATATTCCGGCGACAAAAATTTATAATGCGAAGACAGGTAAGACGGTGTTTCTGCCGAGACAGACGACGTATGCGGAGCTGGACTCGTTGATAAAGGACGTTCAATAGTACACGGATTTAACGGATTCGGCGGATCTACGCGGATTCTTCGGGTCT
The DNA here is from genome assembly GCA_023151315.1 of Bacteroidia bacterium. Lineage (GTDB taxonomy): Bacteria > Bacteroidota > Bacteroidia > Palsa-965 > Palsa-965. Next base: position 48,712 of record JAKLJE010000028.1, on the reverse strand, counting down.
TTGCGAGTGTGAAGCAATCCCGAAAACAAAACGCGAAAAGGTAGTGCGCTGATTGCGCGGATCCTTCCGCATGCCAGAGCGCAAGTCTTACTCTTTTATCAATTCCAGTTTAGTGATGGAAGGATAATACGCTTCCACGTTATCGTATTCGCCGTCGCAGCACGGGAACTTCGAGATTTTCCATGTCCAATGAATGCGAAATGATCTTCCCACATACTTGCGATTGCTTTCGTAAGCAACGGTGTCGAACAATAAAATATCTCCGTAGTTGTTGTTCCCGAAACCGAAGTCGTACGATTTACCTTGGGTATCTTCGAAGCTCAGATGAAAATAATCGCCGATGTTGCAACCAGTGTAGACAGCTTTAAACGGACTTTGTACGTTTTTCCATTCTTCGCGTGTGTGTTCGATTAAGTTGCGGAGGGATGCGAATGATTTGTATTTCTCGCTGATGATAAAATCTGCCGTGGACCAATTTTTAATTGATTGGATAAATACAGAGTCAGCATTTTGCACAGAATCCAATCCAGTATCAGCAACGGTTACTCCCGGCGAAATAATCGAATCTGTTAGACGTGACTGCAATTTATCGTCTTCATGAACAGAAGTATCGTTGCCGGAGCAAGCGATGAGCAGAGTGAGGAGAAAAATGGTGAAGAGGCGCAAGAATTGAGCTCGTTGGATAAATACTTAAATTAAAATTTGCAATCCATCATGTGCGATGGAAACGTTGTCCGGCAACTCCGCAATTACATCCGCATGCAATCCCATTTGGTGACTGAGGTGCGTGAAGTACGCTTTCTCGGGAGCGAGATCGCGAACCATTTCGAGTGCTTCGGTGAGCGTGAAATGTGAGATGTGCGTTTCGCGGCGCAGTGCGTTGAGAACTAAAACTTTTACTCCGCGGATTTTCGCGCGCTCCTTCTCCTCTATTCTGTTGGCATCGGTAATGTAAGCGAAATCGCCAATGCGGAATCCGAGAACGGGCAAACGATGATGAAACACTTCCACAGGAAGAATTTTCGTGTTGCCAATGGAAAACGCTTTGTTCGAGATGGTGTGAATATCGATTTTCGGAATTCCGGGATATGAAGGCGTTTCAAAAATGTAAGCGAACTCACGTCGTATGGCTTGCTGCACACGCTCCGAGGCGTAAATCGGAAACGGTTTTCCTCCGGAAAGAAAATTGAAAGCGCGCACTTCATCCAATCCTGCCAGATGATCTTTGTGTTCGTGCGTGAACACCACCGCATCCAGATCGCGCACATTTTCGCGCAACATCTGCTGACGAAAATCGGGACCGGAATCGATAACGAATTGCACATCGTCGGTTTCAACCATCACCGAACTGCGCAAACGCTTGTCGCGCGGATCAGCGGAACGGCAAACATCACATTGACATCCGATGATGGGAACGCCTTGAGAAGTGCCGGTACCGAGGAAGGTGATGCGCATGAGACGAAGATAAGGAGAAGGGAGGAGAGATTCAGGGAGGAAGGAGGAGAGTTTCTCCTGGCCGACGATTGCTCCGCCCTCCACTCTCCTCTCTCATCCCACTTGACTATCTTTGCGCTATGAGAATGAAAGGCAATCCGATTTATGAGAAGGTGGAGATTGTGGCGGCGTCTTCCGAGGGGAAATCGCTCGCACGCATCGATAATGTAGTGGTGTTCGTAAACAACGCCGTTCCGGGTGATGTGGTGGACGTGAAAATCATGCGTAAACACCGTCGATTCCTCGAAGGAACTGCGATTCATTTCCATACACTCTCCAAAGATCGTGTTGAACCTGTTTGTGCGCATTTCGGAACCTGCGGAGGCTGTAAATGGCAATCGCTGAACTATGCAACGCAGCTGAAGTACAAACAGCAGCAGGTTCATGATGCATTAGTTCGCATCGGAAAACTTGAGGTTCCGGAATTTCAACCCATCATGGGACCGACGGAAGTTTATAACTACCGCAACCGTCTCGACTTCGGATTCTCTGACAAGAAATGGCTGACCATTGAAGAAATTCAGAGCGGCGTGCAGATTGATGATCGCAGCGGACTCGGATTTCACATCAGCGGAGCCTTCGACAAAGTTCTTGATCTTAAAGAGTGTCATTTGCAAGGCGAATTCTCTGAATCAGTTCGCAAATTCGTTCGCGAATACACGAGAAAGAAAAACTATCCGTATTTCAACATTCGCGATCAGCATGGACTGATGCGTTCATTGATCATTCGCACATCATCAACAGGAGAAACAATGGTGATCGTGCAGTTCTTCGACGACAACAAAGAACAGATTGAGGATGTGATGCGCGCGATTCATTCTGAATTTCCGAACATCACTTCCCTGCTCTATATTATCAACCAGAAAGGCAACGATACCTACTTTGATCTGCCTGTTCATGTTTATGCAGGACGCGATCACATGTTTGAAGCGATGGAAGGATTAAAATTCCGCATCGGACCGAAATCGTTTTATCAAACCAACTCCGCGCAAGCGTATGAACTTTACAAAGTCACGCGTGAGTTTGCAGGATTAACGGGCAACGAAGTCGTATACGATCTGTACACCGGCACAGGAACCATTGCGCAGTTTGTTTCATCGAAGGCGAAGAAAGTAATCGGTGTTGAACTTGTTCCTTCTGCCATTGCTGACGCCAAAGAGAACGCAGGATTGAACGGCATTGCTAATTGCAGCTTCTTTGCTTCAGACATGAAAGATATTTTCAATGCTTCATTCATGAATGAACACGGCAAGCCCGATGTGATCATCACTGATCCACCGCGAGCAGGAATGCATGAAGATGTGTGTACAGCCATTCGCGATTCAGGAGCGAAACGCATTGTATATGTAAGTTGCAATCCGGCCTCGCAGGCCAGAGATCTCGCGATTTTATCTCCGCACTATACCATCACAAAAGTGCAGCCGGTGGATATGTTTCCGCAGACGCATCATGTGGAGAATGTCGTTCAGCTAGACGTTAGACTTTAGAGGCGCCTGCGGCGCGGATCGGGCACACTTCGTGTGGATCGGTGTGCTTCGCACGATCGGGGCACTTCGTGCTGATCAGGAGCGCAACTGTTGATCGGTCACACTTCGTGTGGATCGGAGATCGGTGACGCATTCGCGTCGATCGGGAGTCAAAGGATCTTGCGATCATTAATTGGCAATAACAATCCTTACGAAGTATTTCCGATCAGTCGCGAAGCGACTACCGATCGCGGCATTGCCGCACCGATCATTGCGAAGCAATCCCGATCAGCGCGAAGTGCAAATAGCCAAAACACAACAAACCGAAGAAAATTCGCGCTTCACACAATCTGGCACGATCTTTTCACGTTACATATCAAACAACAACTATGAAACAGCCATACGCTAACCAATTAAATGACCTGCGTTATGAAAACTCCGAGCGCCCTTCTTGCCGGGATTTGCAGTCTGTTTCTTGCCTTACACGCTCCGGCACAGGCAAAAATCGAAAAGGCTGAAGCCTTACCTGCTCTGCTGAAAGATGCAGAGACGGATTCCATTCAATACATAGAACGAAGAGCTGCGTTTCTTTTTCATCAGAAGATAAACGAGTACAGACTTTCCAAGAGCATCGCTGCGTTGGAATGGGACGATACTTTGTGGCTCGCATCACGCAATCACAATTTGTGGATGCTGAAGAACGACAAGCTTTCGCACGACGAAACCAAAGGCACTCCTGCATTTACTGCGGCGAGTCCGGGAGGACGTTACCTGTACGTAACATCCGACAAAGGAAAAACGCAGTGGTCGGGAGAGAATGCGCTGTACAATTACTCTGCCTGGGGATCCTCGGCGATAGAAATTGCGGAGCGGATTGCACAAGCTTCCTTTAATCAGTGGAAAGCTTCTCCCGGCCATAACGAAAACATGTTGAATCCAGACAGCTACATGCATGGTGTTGCGTTCAACATAGAAGGCGGTACTGCGTGGGCTACAGATTTGTTTGCTCGCAAACCTTACGATCGCGGATACAAAGTAGTTGCGCTGAAAGCACCGATGCCTTCGAAGTTTACAACTACAGCTGCACCGAGCAATCAGGTTGTGTACACCAACTCTCCTGATGTGCAGGCGATGCCATCGAAGAAAAGAATGAGTAATTCGCAATACGAAAAAGCGATTACTGCGAAACTGGAAGAAGCACTTTTCCCTGAAGCAGTGAAAACTGAAAAAGCATTAGCGACAGCTGCAAAGAATCACGTTGCGTACATGTCGCTGCACAAAACCACTAATGGAACTGAAAAGAAAGGTAAGAGTCGTTATACCGGTGCAACTGCGAAGAAGCGCGTGAAGAAAGCATCACATGGATTCGACATCTTCAAGAGAATGCGCAGCACAGTAGTAGAATACGTTTTCTCGAAGAGCTACGAAGCAGAAGGATTTGATTCGGAGATGGCGATTAAAGATGCGAAGGAACAGTTTCTGAATGAACGTAAAGACGTGAAAGGTAAAATCAAATCAAACGGTATGGCTGTTCAGGTCAGAAAGGTTAAAACAAGTTATACCGTAAACATCGTTGTGCTGGAGCGTCGGAAGAAGGGAACCGACGAAGCGGGAACGCAGGAGGCTACTATCGATTTCTAGTGAAGTTGATCTCCGGACAACGAAACGCCCCTGGTGAGTGATCATCAGGGGCGTTCTTGATTTTAGTTCTTTCCGTTACTGCGGCTTCTTGTAAAACTTCATCGCCTTCGGCATGTATTCTTTAATGTCTTTGATGCGGTTTGCATCGCTAGGATGCGTGCTCAACAATTGAATTGTTGCACCACCACCGGCTTTCGCCATGCGTTCCCAGAATCCAACAGCAGAATTCGGATCGTAACCGGCCATTGCCATGAAACACAATCCGAGTTTATCAGCTTCTGTTTCGTGTTTACGAGAATAAGCCAGAGCACCGAGTCCTGAACCTACACCGTAAGCCTGATTGAAAATCTCAGCCGTTTGACCGGGCTGTTGTTCCATTGCCACTGCAAGAGCAGTTCCGCCCATCTGAATTGCCATCTGCTGGCTCATGCGTTCGTTACCGTGATTCGCAATAGCATGCGCAATCTCGTGTCCCATTACAACTGCAAGACCTTTTTCATCTTTGGTAATCGGAAGTAATCCGGTGTAGACAACAACTTTTCCGCCCGGCATGCACCACGCGTTTACGGTATTGCTTTGCACGAGATTGAATTCCCATTTGTATCCGTTGAGTCGCTTTGCCTGCTTCTGTGCGACGAGATATTTCTGAATTTCCATCGCGATTTTGTTCCCGACCTTCTTCACCATGATGGTGTTTGAATCCGTTGAAGGAACAAGCGTGTTCGCATTCAGAAACTTCGTGTATTCCTGATTCGATAGCTGAATGAGCTTCGCATCGGGAAGTAATTTCATTTGGCGACGGCCGGTAATCGGAACGCGCGAGCACGACCAGAGAATTGCGCCGAGAACGGCGGTAAAAATGATGAGTTTGGTTTTCATAGGATTATTCTATTGTTGCTGACAAACCACGATCGAGGAATGCTTCGCATACCGGACGCAGTTTCGCATATTCTCCTTTTTTAACGCTGCATTTTCCTGTATAGTGTACGAGGAAAGCGCATTGTTCTGCCTGCTCAGGAGTGTGATGACAAAGTTCGACGAGCGTTTCAATTACGTGCTGAAACGTATTCACGTCGTCGTTCCACAGAATGATTTCATTTTGTTCCTTGACGCGTTCTTCGGTCAGGACCAATTCTTCTGTTTCGGTTTCGTAATGGAAAAACGGATTTTTCATTGCGGTTAATTGTCCGGCAAAGTTACGAAAAACGGTGAAAATCCGGATGCTCAGCGTTTAAGCGCTTCTTCTACGGAAATCTTCTGTCCGTCGCGCCATGCTACGATAAATGCATCGGTAATTCCGCTGGTAACTGCTTCATTTTTCAATGAATTCGCTTCATCATATGATTTCAGCACACCAACCTGATAGACAGTAAGACCAGTGTTCGCGTCTTTGTAAATGGAAATTCCCCGTGAAGCAAACAGGAAGAAACGGTTCGCCTGATCGATCGGAACACTTTCGCGATATGCGCCGAGCTGTACAGAGAATACGGTTCCGGTATCCGGCACGTTTGGTTTTGTGTTGGTTACAACAGGGAGTGGTGCGGAGTTATTAGTATTGGAGGTATTGGAGTTGTTGGTATTAGAAGTATTAGAGTTGTTGGTGTTTGAAGTATTAGCGTTGTTGGTATTGGAAGTATTCGAGTTGTTGGTATTGGAAGTATTAACGTTGTTGGTATTGGAAGTATTAGAGTTGTTGGTATTGGAAGTATTCGAGTTGTTGGTATTAGAAGTATTAACGTTGTTGGTATTAGATTGAGGAGTACCTACCGGCTTCTCTCCTCCCCGTTCCAATTCCTGAGCGCGCTCCACAGAAATACGCTGACCGTTGAAATAAGCAGTAACAAACGCATCGCGAATTCCGGTGTTCACAATTCCGTTCTTTGCATTAACCGCAGCATTGAGATTATCATATTTACCTGCAGCGTAACGAATGTATCCGTTCGCTGTGCGTTCGCTGAACAGACCGGTAAGATTGTAAAGTTTATCTGCACTAACCGGACGCGAATACACTCCTACCTGAACTGTGTAGAACAATCCCTGAACCGTAGTTACGTCTGTTGCAGGAGCGGCGTTGCTTGTAACGGCAGTGTTGGAGTTATTGGTTGTTGAGTTGTTGGTATTGGAGGTATTAGAGTTGTTGGTATTAGAGTTGTTGGTATTAGAGTTGTTGGTATTAGAGTTGTTGGTATTAGAGTTGTTGGAAGTATTGTTTGCAACAGAGTTCTGATTACCTGCGCCGCGGGCTTCTGCAACGGAAATTCGTTTACCATCGCGGAACGCTACAACAAACGCATCCGGATAACCCATTGCGCGGATTTCATTCTTGGCTGCATCAGCGTTAGCAAATTCAGTGAACAATCCTGCCGTATATCGTGTAATTCCATTGCCTGCAGATTCTGCATTGAGTGGTTGAATTCCTTTGAAAAGATCCACCGGAATAGGATTACGGAATGCACCAATCTGCACCTTGTAAACAATACCTGAAGGCACAGGAGGATCAACCGGAATCGGGGCGCTATTCGGCGTTGAAGTAATCGCGAACTGCTCACCTGCGTTCAATTGAGTAGCTACGCGGGAAGTGTTGTTGGTGTTGGTATTGGAGTTGTTGGTATTGGAAGTATTGGAGTTGTTGGTATTGGAAGTATTAGAGTTGTTGGTATTAGAAGTATTGGAGTTGTTGGTATTGGAAGTATTGGAGTTGCTGGTATTGGCAGTATTGGAGTTGTTGGTAATAGAAGTATTAGAGTTATTCGATGCAGTGTTGTTGTTCGAAGCAGTATTGTTGTTCGAAGCAGTATTGTTGTTCGAAGTAGTATTGTTGTTCGAAGCAGTATTGTTGTTCGAAGTAGTATTGTTGTTCGAAGTAGTATTGTTGTTCGAAGTAGTGTTGTTGTTCGAAGCGGTGTTGCTATTCGAATTGGTGTTGTTGTTCGATGCCGTGTTATTGTTTGAAGCGGTGTTGTTCGACGAAGAATTGTTGCTATTCTCCGGTGTCCGCAGATCATTCTGAGCTACCGCTTTCACACCTTCATATTCCTGTTTATCCAATTCGTTCAGATACAAATCAGCTTCACCCTGTTTCGCTTTCGCTTCGATACGCGCGTTATCGGCGAGATCGCGAACTGAGTCGCGCTTGGCCATATCTTTCTTCGCTTCGTTGTTGAATGCGTTTGACTGATCCAAATACTCGCGCTTCTTCGCCGGATCGGATTCATCAGCCGCCTTCAACGCAAACTCCTGAGCCTGTTCAACATTATAATTCGCACTCTGCTGATACTTCTCTGCCTGACGGTCCAAAGAATTTACTTCTTCCTGGAATTCATTAGCATCTTCCTGCAAGGCAACGTAATTGGTATACTCTTCAGATTTACGGATTTCCTCTACCTGTTGAGGAGTGTAAGGCTGACCAGTTGTCGGGTTGACAATTGCTGTTGAGTTGCTGGCTGTTGAGTTATTGGTATTGGCAGTGGTAGAGTTGTTGGTATTGGCGGTATTAGAGTTGTTGGTATTAGAGTTGTTGGTATTAGAGTTGTTGGTATTAGTGTTGTTGGTATTAGAGTTGTTGGTATTAGTGTTGTTGGTATTAGTGTTGTTGGTATTAGTGTTGTTCACGGCAATCGCAGATGGTTCCACTCCTGCTTTCTTATAGCTTGCCAGTGCGTCCTGCTGTTTCTTCAAGGCCTGATTCTCGAGTTCTTCCGCTTCTTTCAAAGCTTCGCTCTTCTGATACTGACTTGTTGCTTTAGCTGCTTCGTTTCGCTTTGCTTCCGCTTTCGACATCAATACAGCTGCTTCTTCCATTTGAAGAGCGGCAATCTCAACAGACGGATCCGAATTTCCTTTCGCTCCTTCGCGATAAGAGTTCAGTTCCGCTTCATTGTTGCGGTACTGTTCATTGTTCGCGGTTCCCTGACTCGCAGAAGCTTCGCTCTCCTTCTCCCAGGCAGCGCGCTGTGCAGCAGTTGCATCAGCAAGTAACTTGTTCTTCTCCGCACCATCTGCATTAGCTGAAGCTGCGATCAGAGAATCCTGACGGGCACGATCTGCTTTGGCTGCATCCAGCAAACGATTGCGTTCTTTCAACTCCTCCTGAGCCTTCGGATCGGAATACGTAACACCAGATTCTGTGAGTGCGTTAGCGTTACTGGTTGTTGAGTTATTGGTATTAGAGTTGTTGGTATTAGAGTTGTTGGTATTAGAGTTGTTGGTATTGGAGTTGTTGGTATTGGAGTTGTTGGTATTGGAGTTGTTGGTATTGGAGTTGTTGGTATTGGAAGTATTGGAGTTGTTCGTTGCAACATCAGCCTGGGTTGCGGCTTCTGAAGATTTCTGCGCGAGTACTTCCTTCTCTCCTGCCTGAGTTCGCAACTGTTCAGCCTGAGCGGTTAACTCTTCTTTCTTTTTGGCATTACGTTCTTTTGCAGCCAACGCATCCAGTTTATCGGCTTCTGCATTAAGCGAATCAGCCCACGAGCGATACACATCTGCTTTAGCGGTTTCACGTTCCTTCACATCCGGATTCTGAGATGCTGCAGCAATCTGTTCCTGATATGCTCGTTCCGACTTAGCAGCGGGAGAATTCGCAGCAGCTATTGCACTCTGTTCATTCGCTTTCTCCGTCTTGGCCTTTTGCTTAAGGTCGGCAGATTGCTTCTGCTCCTCAGCAATGAGATTCTTCAGAGAGTCTTTCTCCGCTTTGTCTTTAGTAGTCGCAAGTGCCTGCTTGTCCGCAACAATCTTCTCATCCAATGCTGCCGCCCAATCGGTATACACTTGTGCTTTTGTATTGGACTTCACCGCAGGATCAGAAATCGTATCTGCCGCGGTCAGATTTGTACCAAAAACCGCCATAGGATCTTCCTGCGCAGGTTCAGAATTATTACCTGCCAATGCAGTAACCTGCGCCTTGCTTTCATCTGCCAGACGTTGTTGTTCCGTCTTCGCAGTCTGCAACTCTTGCAGATTCAGACTCAACTGATCTTTACGGTTTGGATCCGTTTCCTGATTCAACTGATTGCGCGTTGCTTCTATTTTCCCATTCAATGCAACAACAGCGGCTTCATGCGCTTCCTGCTTCATTTCCGCCTGCTTCACCGGATCAGTTTCATTCTCCGCTTCCTGAATCTTCTCACTTACGCTACCCTGAATATCCGCGATGATATCTTCGGAGGAAGCGATTGGTTCCTGGGTGGTTGATGAGTTGTTGGTTGTTGAGTTATTGGTGTTAGAAGTATTGGAGTTGTTGGTATTGGCAGTATTGGAGTTGTTGGTATTGGAAGTATTAGAGTTGTTGGTATTAGAAGTATTGTTGTTCGATGCTGTATTGTTGTTTGATGCTGTATTGTTGTTCGATGCAGTGTTGATGTTTGATGTCGAATTGTTGCTGGTAGCAGGATTGTAAGGCGTAGTGTTGTTAGCTACAGCATAATCACCAGAAGTGTTGGCTTCGTTCTGATATTCCGCGACATTGGCACTTAACTCTTTCTTCACTTCCGGAGTTACTGCGACCGGAGCAACGGAAGTATTCTTCGATTCATTCAGCGTGTTGTTAGCAGCTGCAACCTGATTATCGAGTTGATTCACTTCATTCTGCAATCGCGCTACATTGTTATCCGTTTTCTTGATTTCAGCATCATTATCCTGCATCGTTTCACGAATACCTTCGATCTGCGCTTCATATCCTGCTTTCAGATCAGGATCCTTTTCTTTTGCAGCATCTGATTGAAGCTTAACAATCAATTCCTCATTGCTTTTTTTCTCTTCCAGCAGATCATCCTGCTTCGATTTTGCAGCCTGCAATTGTTCGCGTTTCTTATCCGCTTCCTCCTGGAGATTCTTCAGATTTTCTTCTCCTTGCGGACGAACATCAGACATGGCACGCAACTCTTTCTCCTTCTGATCTGCTGCATCCATTGCCTTCGGATCCTTCGACTTGGAAGCGGCATCCAAAGATTTAGCGTAATCGTTCGCAAGTACAGCTTCGTTCTTCTTCTGCTTAGCATCTTCTTCCAATCCGTTCGCGACATTATATGCAGCAACCGTCTGTGCTTCAAGCGCATTTGCTTCGGCTTGCAATTGCTTTGCTTTCTGTTGCGCCGCAACCTTATCCGGACCTTCGGACATCGCATCAGCATCTGATTTGGCCTTATCCGCTTCTGATTGTTTCGCTTTAGCCTGCTGATTCAGATTTGCGGCGTAATTAAAAGCTCTGTCAGATTGCTGCTGAGCCGCAGTCGCTTCCTTGTCTGTTTCTTCTGCGTTTTCATATGCACTAGCCACAAGTTCAGCAGTGCTTACTGTATTCTGAGATGAGGGAACATTCGCAGCCGGATCAACGTAGTCACCGGTATCACTGGTGTCGTCCGTATCCGAATTATCGCTGTTGTTGTTCGCGTTATTGTTATTTGAATTCGCAGCTGTATTGTTATTGTTTGTTCCAATATCTGTAACTGAATATTCGTTTACTGCAGAAGGATCTGCAACGTCAAGATTTGCTTTGTCTTTAAGGAAATCCGGAGCGAAGGAAGCTGTATCCTCATCGAAATACGTAACGATGTTCAGATTCTTGTCCTCGCCTTCATTCAGGTAAAATATTTCCTGGCGAATAGGACGCATTTCATACTGCGGAGGTACAAATACTGCTTTCGTCTGCGTGTGAATTCCGCTTTTCTCAACGGTAAAAGTGTATTTCCCTCCGGTATTCGGAAGGTTGATCAGATACGCACCGGTTTGTTCATTGGCTTTATAAACACCAACAGGCTGATTCGTTTCTTCATTACGTACAGTGATTTTCGCTGATGCATTTCCTTCTCCCTCATTCGGTTTGAACTTACCGGAAATGATACACATGTTTACCGGCTTGCGTTCAATCACTACGTGATAAACGGTCATCATGCCTTGCGGACTACTGCGCGCCGAAGCGAACCATGCTGTTTTTTCTTCGAAGTCGGTTACAAAAAGAATATCGTCATCCGGCGAATTGATCGCGAAATCCATGTTCACAGGTTTCAACCATGAACCTGTTTCTTCATTCAGTTCTGCACGGAAAATATCGTAACCGCCCATGCTGTTATGACCTTTCGAAGAGAAGTACAACACTTTTCCATTCGGATGCAGGAACGGATAATCTTCATCGTATTCCGTATTTATCGGATAACCTACGTTGAACGGTTTACTCCATCCGCCATTGGGCAAACGCACAACGCGGTAGATATCTTTTCCGTTGCTTTCATCGTCGCCGTAAGATGAGAAATAGAGAATATTCTTTTCGCCAGAGAGGAAAATGATTGAAGTTTCATTCTTCTTGCGATCGAGATTCGTTTTGAATTCATCGCCTTTCACGAGAAGTTGTCCGCTGTAACCTTCGAGATTATAAGAGCGGAAAAAGTCGGAAGTTGGGAGTTCCTTTTTCTCGAGCACAGTGATATCCGTAACAGCACGAAGTAATTTCTTCCCGGTTTTGCACATGGCAATCTGATTGTCCACCTGCATTTTCTCCGCCTTCTTTTCTCCTGCCAGCTTTTTATACTTCGAGTAAGCGGTTATTGCTTCATCGAACCGATAATTCAAATGATACGCACGGCCGAGATAAAACCACACTTCCACTTCTGCTTTCGGATCTTTCGATGCAACTTCAAGAAACGGTAAAGCTTTTCCTTTGTCTGCATTTGCAAAGAGCATACATACTCCGAAACGGTAATTGTAATTCGGATCGTTGGGGTGATTGGCGAGCAACTGCGAATACAATGGCATTGCAGCAGCGTAATCTTCTTTTTCGAAATGGGATGCAGCGGTCTTGATAACATCCGCTTCAGAACCCGGTGCCTGAGCACGCAATGATGCAGGTGAAATCAGTACCGTAAAAATTACGGCAAGAAAAAACAAAAGGTACTTTTTTCCCATTCGGCTCCGATCAGCAAACGCTATAGTTTCCTGCATCAATAATAATACCCCAATTTACGCATTAAACGCGCTTGTGTGTAAGATGCAGGAATGAGGGAATTTCCACAGGTGATTGTGGACACAAAAACGGATCAGTTGGCAGTGGCCTGACTATCGTCTTCCTTGCGGCGCACCAGCTTCATTTTCGACTCCTGACGACGCAGTAATCGCTCAATGTTTTTCTGGTGTGTGATCATGATCAGGATTGCAACCATCACAGAGAAAATCACCATGGATGGAACCACTCGGTCGCCGAACATAGTAATCACAATCACCGGAAACGCAACACCTGCGCAGATTGATCCAAGAGAAACATAGTTGAACGCGATGAATACGAGGAGGAAAACACCCAAAGACATAAGACAAGCCAAAGGATGTGCAGCCAGAATCACACCGAAAAGTGTTGCAATTCCTTTGCCTCCGCGGAAACCGGCGAATACCGGGAAAATATGTCCGACCACGCAAGCAACGCCCAGAACGATCTGAAGATCAACATATTGAGAAGTTCCCGCCGGAGCCTCGGAAACGAAAGCAGCCATAGTTACGGCGAGCCATCCTTTCAGAATATCGAGACCGAGAACGATGAGTCCGGGCTTCTTACCCAGAACACGGAAAGTATTGGTAGCACCGGCATTACCGCTTCCGAACTCGCGGACGTCAACACCGTAGAAAAATCTGCCGATCCAAACTGCTGATGGAAATGAACCCATCAGGTAAGCTACAATCAAAGCAAAAATTGCAGTTGCTGTCATCTTTTCTATTTGTCTTCAGACTCAGGATCCGATCCTCCGGATTCTTCCGCCTTACTCTTGTTCTTTAAAATCAGGTTACGTTCATTCGGGCTTCCAAGCGTGTATTTGTACGATTTCTGCCCTTTTTCGCCTTCTTTCTTCTTGTTCTCGTCCTTTTCTTCCTTGATTATGGTGTTGAACTTATCGTTAGAAGAGTACACCAACATAATGCCGTTCGAATAGCGGAACGTATACCATTTACTGTTGTCGAGCTCAAGATAAATTGAAAGAACGTCGCCGCTTTTCTTGCGCTCCAGCATAATTGTGCCGGGAACAAATTTATTAATTTGTGTCTTACCAATGCTTCCCAAGCCCAGTTTACCCGTTGAAATATAGGATTTTGTCTTCTGATTCCATGTCATTTTGACATCTGTGAAGAAAAACGTGTATTTCAGCTCATCCGGGAACTTCTTATACGAACCGTAAAGTGTGAGCTGAGAAACAAGCTTATCAGCCTTTTCTTTACCAACGAGTTCATTCAATGCGCGTTGTAATGTCGGGCGTGCAGCTTCGGTTCCTGCAAATGAAGTTGAAGCATTAATGTCTTCAACCAGGATATCCATTGCTTTTTCATTCATATAGAAATCAAGAGCCAGCACCAGATCGAAATCCGTTGTATGCGTAACCGTGTTGTGCGTTGCATTTCCAACCGGCAACAATGTTACCTGTCCCAGATCCGAACCGAGGTTCATTTTACCTTCACCGTAAACCGAGCATGACTTGGTATTGAAGCTGATATAATTACCCGGCAATGAACGTTCCACCAATTTCTCTTTGTTGGAGATGCGATACTCACGCGTTGCTTTGTCGAAGAATAGGAATCCGTCTGCTCCCACAACAGTTACATCTGTTCTGCCTTTGCGAGGTGAAAGGAACGCACCGTAAACGTGCACAGAATCCACTGTACTCATGATACCGGCAGTAATCGGATCTCCTTTGTCGTCTTCAAGCGGAGCTGTAACAGGGATATAAATCTGCAGCGGGTTGATTTCACCTTTGAACTTCAGTCGGCGTTTACCAAGTGCGCAATCATGATTCAATGCAGTTGATCCATCGAACACAAGGAACTGGTTGTTCGCTGCAAGAATCACTTTCCCCTGATAATCGAATGCCGGACTCAATGTAAACTTCGCGGTATCCGCAATAAATCCTTCCGCATAAGTTTGTCCGGATGTATCAGGTGCCACTTTAGAGAAGTGAATGATCTGCTCACCTTTCAATTCATCAACGTAAGCATAATCACCTGATGCGGTATAGCTTCTGCGGGAGAATACTTCAGTATGACAATTGAAGAGATGGTGATATTTCGTTACACTGTTCGCTTCAATCTGCGAGTTCTCCAGCGGACGCATGTATGCATTGCGTTCAACTGTAACTTTTCCGCTATCAGGAATTACGCGTGCATCGGCAACACGAATCTCTTTCACTTCTTCTGCGTCGATGATGAAATTCTGGTAATCAAATTTCGCCCGCTGTGCGAAGAATCGGAGCGAATCCTGTTTAGGATGTACGGAAATAAATTCCGGTCCGGTAAGATCCACTTTACTTGCACCGGCAGCCGGCTTGTTGCCGCTGAGTTCGATCTGGCTCTTATCCATGAACCATTTGAAATTCTCCATGTAACAGATATACTGGTTCACAGGGAAATTCACAATAGAACCTTTACCATTGGCTTTGAATTCACCTTCACGTTTTTCAAAGTCGATGTGCGCTTTAAAATTCTTCGTCTGAAAAGCCATGCTGGAAAGTTGCGCCGCCTTCAGGTTAAAGTCAACCGTGTCTGCGTCAACGACATGATGTTTCATCACCATATCACGTGAAGTCATTTCTGCATTGGAGAATTCCATTACTCCGCGCGCACGCAAAGCTTTTGGACCAAGAGTAAGTGTTCCGTTTACTTTCGCTTCTCCTTTGTAAGCTGTGAAAGCGGAATCTTTATTGGTGGCTTCCATGTAATCTTTCTTCGGAACCCAATGAACATAAACGTTGGTGCTTGTTACGTCCGGATACTCCGTTTTGCCTTTAATATTTTGCGGTTGAATATCGAATGTCTTCGCTACACCGTTTGTGGAATCCGGGAAGAACAGGAAATCATCGGATACCGCAGTTGATGTGATGTAGTCAATCTTTCCCGCACCGTGCAACCCTTTGTTTGAAAGGCTGATTGTGTTGGTGAACTTCGCTTTACCGCCGTAAGAAGAATATCCAGTGCTTGGCGATTGGCGCACAAATCCCAATGAATAATCCGGTTGCAGGCGCAGCGTATCGCGGATTGTCGGGAAAATTCCGGCTGATTCCAGAACACCTCCGAACATCAATGCGTCATTCGTGAAGTTATCCAGGCTGTCGATTACGAACGGATCGACCTTGAAATAAAACTTGTCGCGATTATAAACGCCTTTATGAATTGAAGGTTTATCGTAATAAACGTACGATGGTTTAGCACTGGTGAAAATCGGATAATTCGGATAGCTCGGACACGTCGGACAATTTGGTTTCGGTTGCGACCAGACTCCGGATTTATTGGCGGGATTATCGACGGCCAGAGTGCCGTTCAGATTTTCGATCACACTTCGGACTTTCACCTGAATGAAGCCTCCTTTCGGATCGCGCGGGTCACGTTGCGGTGTATCAACCCAGATACGAACACTATCCACGTTATTCAGATTGATCGTGAATGTCTCATAATTGAACGAGAACATTTTTCCGTAGTAGTCAAATCGACCTGCCATGATTGAACCTTCGAAGGTGAAGTTTCGGTTCTTTTTCAGAATCAACTGATCGTTTTCGGGGAACACAACCACGTTCTGAGAGTCACTGAGCGCAACTTCTTTCACCCCGAAAATGGTCATATCATAATTCAGCAAATTGATTTTTGCGTTCGGTTGCCCCGGTTTTACATTGGAACTGAAAAGGATATTGTCGTAATCTTTTTTACCAGCACGCGCCGCGATGTACGTATCACACTTTTCCTTGTACGTAACCATGTCAGTTACCGGATCATAAATCAGGAAGCCCTGATTGGAGAGGTTCATGATGGTCGGGCGTAATTGCTCAGGAGGTAACTTCCAATAGCGCGCAAGATCAACCAATGTAAATAACGGATTGCCGCCGTTAACATCGCGAACGAAATTCCGGATCTTGATGAGCGGGTGAACCATTTCCATCCCCTGCAAACGATCATACAAGTATTGTCTGTAGTAATCTGCAGACGGGAAAGTTGCTTCGGCTTGTGTTGTCGTAGGCAATGTTCCCATCGTGATAATCGGCTCATTGGTTTTCCAGATCAACTGTTCAACATACATATCCACTTTGTGGAATGAATTGTAGTACGGTGCTTCCGACGCCCCTTCATTGGAGCGATAGAGAATCACTTTCGAACTATCAATGAAAAACTTGAAATCCACCAGCGGATGCACAATTGAATCCGCGTCGAGAAAGAATTTTATTGAAGTATTCGGGCTCGTTACTTTATCATCCGTGATAGAGAAACTTTGCGAAGCAGCGTACAGGAAGTTCTTTCCGTTACGTTTGAACATGAAGAAAGCAGGAGCCTCTTTCGTACCTGAGCCGATAAACTTTGAGCCGACCTGAGTGAAACCTCCTTCGAAATCCACGTTCGGGAACATGGATTTGATCTGATAACGCGAACTGTATGATTCGAAACGCGGATAACTCGCAGTTGCCTTGGTTACGTCAGGCGTAAGTCGTTCGGTGAGTTTACCGGTGAGCGGCTTGTCTTTAAAATAAATTTTGTTGTAGAAAGTCACGGAGTCCGCCACATAACTCATGCTTTTCAAAGCGATGTTGTATGTTTTCAATTCCGCATAAACTTCATTGTCTTTCAATCCGGCCCGTTTCCAATCCACCTTCCCTCCTTTTCCTTCCCAGGTTTGCTTGGATACATTGAAGGTTCCGGTTGTATTGTAAATAAGCGTGCTGTCGTTTTTGCCGGTTCCTTTCAATGTGATATTGGTAAAACGGATTTGCGGAATTGAGTCGCACATGAACTTCCATGTTCCGCCAAGTGCCTGCCAGGAACCTGAAGGTTGATCGTAGAATGTGTTATCGCGAAAAAGGTCTTCACTCATCAGAATGAAATCGGAAAAAGGTTTCTGATTTCTGTTGTTGCTTACGCTCATGAAACACACTTGCCAATCGTTGAATGTGGCCATTGGTGTTTTCTTGTCGCAGATAGATTTGATTGTATTGAAATAAGCATAATACTCCGGCGAAGGCTTGAATTTCTTCTTCGCCATAGCGTTCGTATTCTTGTACATCGCCTGCTTGATTTCCTCGGTTACTTTTCCGGTGAGCCAGTATTGTTCATTGAAATCATCAATAAAATCTTTGCCCTCCTTCTTTTCATTCGACTCGAAGAATTCGCGCATTTCTTCAATGAACTTCACGTTATCTTCAGTGAAACTCTTCGGCATCACCTGAGCGTTCAATAGAAATCCTGCTCCTGAAAACAGGAACAGCACCAATGTCAACAGAATACTTTTTCTCATAAGCTTTATCCGTTTTTCCGGAGATGAACCATTGCCCATTCTCCTGAACTTTTTATTTCAATCAGTTGAAACGCATTCCCGGCACATTTCACCAGATCCTCTGCGTCAGTTGTAAAAAATCCGCTCATGATGAGATCGCCTCCTGCCTTCACACTGTTCCGCAAATCATCCATCGCAGCTGTCAGCACATTCTTATTGATGTTTGCCAGAACCACGTCAGCAGATTTGCCTCGAAGCCAAGTAGTATCACCCACAGCAAACTCAATTCCGCCCATGTTATTGTGAACTGCATTTTCTTTCGCATTCTCTACTGCATGAGCTTCAATATCCACGCAATCCACTTTCGATGCATTACGCATCGAGGCTAGAATTCCCAGAACACCGGTACCGCAACCCATATCAATGATATAACGCTCAGAAACGGGTAGTGTTAATAACTTTTCGGCGATTAATAATGTGGTTGGATGATGTCCGGTTCCGAATGATTGTTGAGGCTGAATGATCAAATCGAAGCGAAAACCTTCCGTTTTCGGGTGAAACGGTGCGCGAATGATCAGATCATGCCCGATTGTAACCGGCTGATAAGATGATTCCCACTCCGCATTCCAGTTCTGACCTTCAATTACTTCTGTCTTCACCGAAGCTGTGCCGATTTCAGTATCCAGCTGATTTACAATGGATAACAACGATTCCTTGTATTGATCTTTCGGAATCCAGGCCTGAAATCCTTCTGCGGTTTCAGCAAAACTTTCGCAGCCCGCATCCGCCAATTCAGAAATCAGTAAATCGGTTCCGGGTTGTCGCGGTGACACAGTAACAGTGAGCTCAACGTAGTCGTTCATGCGTATGTAAGTTTAATTGCAAATGCCGTTCCAGCGAAGTGATTCGGCGGAGAATTTTGAACAACTTCACAAACGCCGGTATATGATATGAGTTGTTAATTTCGCATATGAATTTACCTGAATTGAATGCGGATTATTGGGATTCCAGATGGCAACAAAGCGACACGGGTTGGGACATCGGATATCCGGCACCGGCGATCACCAAGTTTGCAGATACATTAACGGATAAAACGGCGAAAATTTTAATTCCCGGTTGCGGTAATGGCTATGAAGCGGAATATCTGCATCGAAAGGGATTCACGAATGTTTTCATTGCCGATTTTTCGCAGACAGCTCTGGATTCATTCGGCAAAAGAGTTCCCGGATTTCCGTCAGCTCATCTGTTGTGTGCTGATTTTTTCGAGTTAAATAACGGACCATACGATCTGATTATTGAACAGACTTTCTTCTGCGCGATCAATCCCGAATTACGTGACCGATACGTTCAGAAAATGTATGAGCTGCTGAAACCGGAAGGTCGACTTGCAGGATTGTTGTTTAATGATGAAATGAATAAAGATCATCCGCCATTCGGAGGAAACAAAGCGGAATACCTGAAAAGGTTTTCCGTTCATTTCGAAATTCTTAAGATGGACACGTGTGCCGATTCAATTCCACCAAGAGCAGGAAGAGAATTGTGGTTTGAGCTGAAAAAGAAACTCTGAAGAGGATCAGTTAAGGGCGGTTACTTCGTACACTACACGCTGAATCACTTTTCCGTTTTCGATGCGTTCTACCGTTTTAAGATTTCCGGTAGTTTCATAGACGAATACAAATTCCTCCTGCTTTCCAATTACATTGGTAATCTTAACCGGGCGATTTGAGGCATCATATTCGTAATGATGTTCGTACGGAGAAATCGGACAATTCGGACAACCGTAATTGGCAAACACGGAAATGTAACCGCGCTTATCATACGCCATCATGATTTCCTTTTTCTTAAGGTAACCTGTTCCTCCTGCAAGCTGCAGTGTATCTCCTGCGCGTGAACTGTCCTGCAATTGAGCCGGCAAAGCTTCCGGCATATGGAAATATTCCTTGGTATAGTAAATGTTGATTCTATGCGGCTCTGTAATAGTGTCCGACAATTCCAACCGTCTTTTTTCAGCTCCCCATGCCTGCGGATACATGATATAAGCCTGCACAGAATAACGTGTTTGGTTTCGGGCTTGATCAGCCGAAGTAAACAACAAGAGAGCAGGAATAAGTAGTGCCGCAAGGCCAGATAATCGTCGCATCATGTGTTAAGTTGAAGAACTGAGTACACAGTTCAGTGTTTGTCCGCAGTTTATACGTGAAAATCGCGTTAATGGTTTCTGCTTACAACAGACCGAGCTCAATCAGCTGCACGCAATCTTCGATACCCTTATCTTCTCCTTCAGGATCATATTCCGTTTTCAGGTTGTTTCCGAAAACAAAAGCCACACTTTGCCACATAAAGGCGGAGAATGAACCGCGGCGTTGCTGAATCAATTGATAAGTTGTAGAACCGGTTTCACGGTCAATCAGTTTGAACAGAATTTTCCCCTGATTATACGTGAGTTTACGCATATCTTCTTCAAACTGATCTGTGAGTTCTTTCTCACATTTCTCGTTGAAGGCTTTACGTTCGCGCTCGCCTTTGATGAGGACGAGTTGTGAGTCCATTTCCGCCAGCTTCATCCGCGCCATAACGGCATACGGATAAGCAGCTTTCACGTCCCGCTTCAGCTTGTCCCACTTTGCTTTCTCACGTTTGTTCTTGAAAACCTTATCCGCCACAATCACACAGGTAAAACGAGTGATGTGCGGAACCGTATCGCCGTTGTCGTCGAGTTCGTAAGTGACCATGCTTTGCGGATAGTCCATTACTTCGCCGACATACAATACTTGAGCGAATATTCCCGAAGGGAACAAAAGCAAAAGAGCGATATACAGGGCGTTTTTCATGCTATATGGTTATCCAAACCATGTGCCAATTTACACCCATAACGCCAATGGTATTATGATTGTTACGAAAAAGGAGTTGGAAAATGTTAACACTTACTATTCCCGGTCACCGGTTTCCGGTTCCAGGTTCACAACTTAAGCTATGTACGATTCATTTTCCAAGGCGAAATTCCGCTCTGAGTTGCAGATTTTGCAACAGGTTTTTTGTACGCGGAAATCCACATTGATGCGGCAATTGAAGCGATTTCTTCTTCCTGTTTACGCGCCGATTTCAGGTATTCCGGCTTGAAGTATTTCTTAATAAAGTGCGTATCGAAGTCACCTGATCTAAATGCCTCATGATCAAGAGCAAAGCGACAGAAAGCAAGTGTTGTTTCCACCCCACTGATACGGTACTCATCAATAGCGCGAATCATGCGATCAATGGCTTCCTTGCGGTCTTTGCCCCAGGTCACCAACTTAGCAATCATCGGATCGTAATAGATCGGAATATCCATGCCTTCTTCAAGACCGTCATCCACGCGGATTCCGGTTCCCTGAGGTCTGCGATATGTTACCAGTTTACCGATATCCGGCAGGAAGTTATTCGTCGGGTCTTCCGCATAAACACGGATTTCCACGGAATGTCCGTTGATTTTAAGGTCAGACTGCGAGAATGAAAGCTTCTCTCCTCGAGCCACCTGAATCTGCTCTTTTACCAGATCAATACCGGTGATCATTTCGGTTACAGGATGTTCAACCTGCAAACGGGTATTCATCTCAAGGAAATAGAAATTGCGGTTTTCGTCCAGGAGGAATTCCACTGTTCCGGCACCTTCGTAATTGCAGGCACGCGCCACATCGCAGGCACATTTGCCCATCGCTTCGCGAATTTCCGGAGTCAATACGCTGGAAGGAGCTTCTTCAATTACTTTCTGGTGGCGGCGTTGAATAGAGCACTCTCGTTCAAACAGATAGCAAACATTCCCATGACGATCTGCCATTACCTGAATCTCGATATGTCGAGGTCCGGCTACGTATTTTTCAATGAAAACGGATCCATCACCAAAAGCAGAAGTTGCTTCGCTTACCGCAAGTTTCATTTGCTCTTCAAACTCCTCAATCTTCTCCACAATGCGCATTCCTTTTCCGCCACCGCCTGCACTTGCTTTGATCAGAAGGGGAAATCCTGTTGCTTTCGCCACTTTTTTACCTTCTTCCACGTCAGAGATAGCTCCTTCAGAACCGGGAACCATCGGAATCTTGTATTTCTTCACCGCAGCTTTTGCGGAAAGTTTATCACCCATGATATCCATGGCTTCAGGAGAAGGTCCGATGAAGGTGATACCCGCTTTGGTAACCGCGGCGGCAAATTCAGAATTTTCAGAAAGAAATCCGTAGCCGGGATGAATTCCATCCACGCCAAGCTGAAGCGCCACTTCAATGATCTTGTCGCCTTTCAGATACGACTGATTGGAAGGCGGCGGACCAATACAAACTGCTTCATCCGCATACTTTACAAAGGGAGCATTACGATCCGCTTCGGAAAAAACCGCAACAGTTGAAATCCCCATTTCTTTGCAGGAGCGCATTACACGCAAAGCAATTTCCCCGCGGTTGGCAACAAGTACTTTTTTCATAATTCAGCTTGAAATAATGCGTCCAAAAATACAGTTAAACTGTCAACAATAATCGCCTAAAGGGGTATTTCGACAATCTCGAACAAACGCGGAATGTACCCGTCTAAATGGAGTTCATCTTTCAGTTTTGTTTTGAACTGAGCTGCTGCATCGGGTTCGCCATGAATGATATAAACCTTTTCAGGCTTGCGCTTCAAGGCACCCAACCAATCCAATAGTTCTTTGCTGTCGGCATGACCTGACATACTCTGTATGTTGGCAATTTCCGCCTTCACATTGAGCAATTTTCCGTGAAGTTTGATTTGCTTTTCACCTTCCACCAGACTTCTGCCTCGTGTACCAGCCGCCTGAAAACCAACCATTAGAACTGTTGAGAGTTCATCTTCCAAGTGTTTTTCAAGATAAGCAAGAACGCGTCCGCCCGTTGCCATACCGCTGCCGGCGATTACAATTTTAGGATGATAATCCTCCACGATTGCTTTGGTTTCCTGCACAGTTTTTACACGGTGAATACGCGCACATACTGCTTCACACAAATCCGGTTTCAGTTTATGCCATTCCGGATACTTGATGAAGACATCGAGAACGTTCTTTCCCATCGGACTGTCCATGTAAACCGGCACATTCGGAATTTTACCTTCTTCACTCAACTGCCACAGCAGATACATGAGCGATTGTGTTCGTTCTACTGCGAAGCTTGGGATAATCACGGTACCAGCACGAGCAATGGTGCGATTAATCACTTCAGCCAATTCCTGTTTGGTATGATCGGCAGGATGCTCTCTGTTTCCGTAGGTGCTTTCAATGAAAACTATATCGGCCTCATCCGGTTTCGACGGAGCGCGCATGAGCAAATCGTGCGTACGTCCGATATCACCGGAGAAAACCAAACGCTTCCCTCCTATTTCCAACTCAACGAAAGTTGCACCGATGATGTGTCCGTTGTAACGGTAACGAAAACGAATGTTTTCATCAATCGTCAGCCATGTATCCAACGGTTCTGCTTTGAAATGCGGCAGCGTTTGTTCCACATCTTTCTCATCATACAAGGGCTTAGCCGGACTGTGTTTGGTATAACCTCTGCGATTGGCGCGTTCTGCGTCTTCTTCATGTATCCGTGCGCTGTCGCGAAGAATAATCTCTGCAACTTCAAGTGTAGGTAAAGTTCCGTGAATGCGTCCCCGGAATCCGGCCTTCACCAGCTTCGGTAAGTATCCGCAATGATCGAGATGCGCGTGTGTCAGAATCACAGCATCAATATTTGCAGGTTCAATTGGAGGATACTCCCAATTCAGCAAGCGTAACTCTTTCAACCCCTGAAACAATCCGCAATCGACCATGATCTGTTTGCCCAAAGCTTCAATCAGGAATTTGGATCCTGTAACGGTACCAGCGGCACCCAGGAAATGTACAGTAATGGATTTGGCCATAATTAAATTCGGATTGTATTATTTCTCAAAATTGCCGAAAAAAACGACCTTAAAAACTTACTGTTATCATCTTTTACGAAGTGAACATTTCCATGTGCTGCGAAAGGACCCGAGGAATGCTTTTGCGATCAGATTAATTTTCAGAAATCGGTCAATTCACACCCGGTTGGTAAAAAAGCGCACATGCCGCACATCACAGCCGTTGCAAATCAGTATTTTTGCTCATTCTTTAACCTAGATAAGATTCCGTATGAAAGACCTTTTTGAGAAAATCCGTGACAATCGCGGGCCACTTGGCAAGCACGCCAAGGAATCACATGGCTATTTTACATTCCCGAAACTCGAAGGAGATATCGGACCACGCATGATTTTCCGCGGACGTGAGCGTTTGAACTGGAGTTTGAATAACTACCTGGGTCTTGCTAACCATCCTGAAGTCCGCAAAGCGGATGTTGAAGGTGCTCAGAAATTCGGTCTTGCGGCTCCAATGGGCGCACGTATGATGTCAGGAAATTCCAATTACCATGAACAGCTGGAATCAGGACTTTCTGCTCTCGTGAAGAAAGAAGATACAATCCTTTGCAACTTCGGATATCAGGCAATGGTTTCTGCTATTGACTGTCTCGTTGATCGTCATGATGTAATTGTGTACGATGCTGAATCTCATGCTTGTATCATTGATGGAGTTCGTTTGCACATGGGTAAGCGTTTTGTGTATCCGCATAACGACATTGCTTCACTTGAGAAGCAGTTGGATCGCGCAACTAAAATGGTTGAGCAAACCGGCGGCGCCATTCTCGTAATTACTGAAGGTGTATTCGGAATGAGCGGAAATCAGGGTAAACTCAAAGAAATCGTTGACCTGAAGAAGAAGTTCACTTTCCGTTTGTTCGTTGATGATGCACACGGATGCGGCACAATGGGACCAACAGGCGGCGGAACAGGTGAAGCACAAGGATGTCAGGACGGAATTGATATTTACTTCGGAACATTCGCGAAATCATTCGCATTGATCGGCGGTTTCATTTCGTCTACTGAAGACGTAGTAGAATACCTCCGTTACAATATGCGTTCACAGATTTTCGCCAAGTCATTGCCGCTTCCTTTGGTTTACGGCTTGCTGAAGCGTCTGGAATTGATGAACACAGAGAAACATCTGCGTGAAAATCTCTGGAAGATCACGAACGCACTTCAGAAAGGATTGAAAGATGCAGGTTTCAATATCGGAACTACTTCTTCTCCGGTTACTCCTGTTTATCTGAACGGAAGTATTCCTGAAGCTACAAACCTGATTCTTGATCTTCGCGAGAACTTCAACGTGTTCTGTTCAATGGTTGTTTACCCTGTAATCCCGAAAGGACAAATCATCCTTCGCTTGATTCCAACAGCGGTACACACTCTTGATGATGTGAATTACACGATCGATGCATTCTCTAAAATCCGTCACAAACTGACTTCCGGTCAGTATCAGAGTGATAAGATTGCAGCGCATTCTTAAGTATCAGCAACTCGAAATAAAAAGCCGTCCCGAATTTACCCGAGACGGCTTTTTTAATATTCATATATGGATTACTTCCAGTTGAATATCAACTTATAACTCAAATCGCAATCCTTGCATGCTGCAGATTTGTCTTTGTTGTCACCCTGATCATTGAATGCAAGCATTTCAAACTTCCACGTTTTGTTCTTTTTGGTAATTGTACCGCGACGCTCACCGTTCTGCCATTTGGAACTACCTCCCAATGTTTGGTAATAGGAATACGTCAGGTCGACAAAAACCAAACCATCGAGCAGGCTCTTCACTTCCACTTCATACTTGCACTCAACAGAACCGGTCATAAATTTCCCGGCACCCGCCAACCGAATACGGTACAATGCGATTTCAGCTCCCGACGAGTTTTTTACAGACTGCCACTCCGTCCATGTACCGGTCTTAGCTGCCGAGTCCGGTAATACACCTGTAATTTCAACTTTATTCTGCGCTCCAACTTCGATCGCTCCTGAAATGATTATCAGGAACATTACTACCAATTGTTTCATACTTTTTTTGAGCTAAATACAGGCAATTATCAGGATCACGCAATACTACGTTAGTAGTAACAATCGAGCTGAACCTGCTTCTTAATCCACGCCTGAAAATCATTAACAACCCGGATATTCTGTTGGTAACTATTGTCCATTATTCTCCTCCCATCAGCTACTGCTTTCTCTAAATTTGATCGGATAAAATAACCCACATCATGTTAGAATTTCTTCTCTCTTATTGGTGGATCATCGCTCTTGTACTCTGCCTTGTTCTGTACAAAGTGATTTTCCGAATCCTTGGTATCATCATCATACCGGAAGACAAGATCGGATTGGTAACGAAAAAATTCGTGCTCTTCGGTGCGAATAAAGAACTTCCGCCAGGTCGCATCATTGCAGTGAATGGTGAAGCAGGTTTTCAGGCAGACACACTTGCGCCGGGAATTTATTTCTGGTATTGGATCTGGCAGTTTGAAGTTACCATGCAACCGTTCACCATTATTCCCGAAGGGAAAATCGGGTTGTTGGTTGCGAAAGACGGTAAAGAACTTGAAACAGGTCACATTCTTGCACGTAAAGTGGAATGTGAATCGTATCAGAATGCTGCAGACTTCATCCGAAACGGAGGACGCAAGGGTCGCCAATCCGCAATTCTTACTGCAGGAACATA
Source organism: Bacteroidia bacterium (assembly GCA_023151315.1). Classification (GTDB taxonomy): domain Bacteria; phylum Bacteroidota; class Bacteroidia; order Palsa-965; family Palsa-965. The sequence goes on along the minus strand of JAKLJE010000028.1, from coordinate 22,314 downwards.
TCGTATCAACACTTTGCTTTTCGATGTGTTGTTGTATGGAATGACTGCCATCAATGAAAACATGGTTGGTATTGTAACTACACTTGATGGTATGCCGATTGAAGAAGGTAACATCGCAGGTAAAGTTGTTTCCAATCACAACAACTTTCAGGACGCAGATTTGTTTCTGAACAGCGGCGGTAACAAAGGTTTGCAGCCTCAGGTCATTCTTGCCGGTTCATATTACCTCAACCCGTGGTTCGTGCAGATTGAACAGGTGAAGATGACTGAGATTCCGATCGGTCACGTGGGCGTTGTTATATCTTATGTTGGAACGGAAGGAAAAGATTTGAGCGGAATTGAATTCAAACACGGAAACATAGTTTCCAAAGGAGAAAAAGGTGTTTGGGGCGAACCGTTCGGTCCCGGAAAATATCCGGTGAACCCGTACATCATGAAAGTAGAATTGGTTCCAACTACAAACCTTGTTTTGAACTGGGCCGCTGCGCGTTCAGAGTCGCACCAGCTCGACAAGAACCTTTCAACAATCACTGTGCGGTCCAAAGACGGATTCTCATTCAATCTGGATGTATCGCAGATCATTCACATTCCGACAACGGAGGCGCCAAAAGTAATTGCACGATTCGGTAACATGAACAACCTCGTGAGTCAGGTTCTGGAACCAACCATCGGCAACTATTTCCGTAACTCTGCTCAGGATTCTGACGTGATCACGTTCCTTACTTCGCGTAAAGAACGTCAGACAGCTGCTCGTGAGCATATCGGCAAAGTGCTTGAACAATACAACGTATTTGGTGTTGACACGCTGATCGGTGATATTAATCCGCCGGAATCACTAATGAAGACACTCACAGACCGTAAGATTGCAGAAGAGCAGAATGTTACTTATGAAACGCAGAAGAAAGCCGAAGTAACGCGTCAGGCGCTTGAGAAAGAAACGGCAATTGCAGACATCCAGAAAGAAATTGTAAAAGCCGATCAGGGCGTATTGATTGCGAACAGAATTGCAGATGCAGCCGTGAAGAAAGCGGAAGGTGAAGCGAGCAGCGTGAAAATTCAGGCGAACGCTGAAGCGGAACGCGTAAAAGTTACTTCCATTGCAGAAGCAGAACGTACGAAGGTCATTGCGAACGCTGAAGCAGACAAAGTAAAAGCACTTGCGAACGCTGAAGCGGAGAAGATTGCAGTTACCGGTAATGCGGAAGCAGAAAAGATTCTGGCCATTGGTAAATCATCAGCGGAGTCGTACAAACTCGCTGTAAGCGCAATGGGCGGAGACAACTTCACGCAGTTGAAGATTACTGAAGCAATCGGTAAAGACAAAATCAAAATCATTCCGGAAGTTCTCATCACCGGCAATGGCGGAGACGGTGGTCCGAACGGTCCGATCAGCGGTTTGCTGGGCATGAAATTGCTTGAAGAAGTAACAAAGAAAATGGGTACTGAAAAGCCAGCAGGTGAAACCGGAAATCCAACGGACAACAATCCGAAGAAGAATGAAAAGTAAAATGAGATTTGTTGTGATCATCGCCGGCGTAATATCAACGCTGGCGATTTTCATTGGTACTGCTCGCAGATCGGAAGCGAAGGATTCCTCCGGGGCTGAAGGTTGGTGGGTTTTACATGAGTATCATGATCGCATCATGAATAACCGCAGAATCGGTGAATTCAGTTTTGAGCAACCGAATTATGTTGCAGTTATTCTGAATGTTCGCACAGACAGTATTTTTTCGTCAGGAACAATATTCCCTCTTAAAGCAATTGAAAGAATTGCAGGTGATACAATTTGCCGGATAAACAGCATCAATTCTACCTGCAGATTTTTCTATAACAAGAAGAAGAAATGCCTGCAAGTTGCATTTACCGTTGATGGTAAGCAAAAGGTATTTTCCTATCGCAGAATGCGCAGTGATGAATTTGTACAGCTCACAGCGAACTTCTTCAGTAAGAGTATATTCTTTCCATTACATCAGAATTACAACTCCTATTGGCGCAAACAATTCATTACCGGAACTTTTGTTTCAATCGACAATAAAACTTCATTTACAGTAAGCGACAGCGCGGCAGTTAAGGGATTCGGGCCTTACAATTTTCTTGAGTTGGATGATTTTTTCGGAACAACACATTGGCTCGGAAAAGCAGATCGCGTACGATTTATGAATGGAAATAAAACCGGTCAGTTTAAAGACTACAATTGGGTTTACCACGCAGATACTTTGGTACTTCAGGAGTACATTGGAGAAGATATTGAGTTATACAAGAAAGGAAAGACGGTTTTGAAATACGTACGTCAACCGCAAAAGTGATTATCAACGATAAGGCAAATCTTAACCTTTATTCACAATGGAAATGCCTATCTTTAGCTTTCAATTTCCGGAGGTACTGATAATCGTTATCGGTCCGCGGAACAAATAAAACAGTTACACTAATCCCAAATCTCTTGGCTCATTTCTACGACTTTGATTTTGATGACGCTGTGCTGGACGGAATTGATGCAATGGGATATACTCAAGCCACGCCGATTCAGGAACTAGCCATCCCCTACTTACTTCAAAACCGCGATCTCATCGGTTGCGCACAAACCGGAACAGGAAAAACTGCAGCTTACCTGCTTCCGCTCATGAATAAAATTCTGAATTCCGACCGCAAAGGAATTCAGGCTTTGATTGTTGCGCCCACCCGCGAATTGGCATTGCAGATTGATCAGGCACTAACCGGTTTTGCATATTACTCCGGTATCAGCAGCATTGCTGTTTACGGAGGCGGAAAAGGCGAAGATTTCGATCGTGAGAAAAAAGCACTTACGACAGGAACTGATATTATCATTGCCACACCCGGACGTTTACTTTCACATCTCAATTTAGGATATGTAAAAACCGATACGCTTCAGACTTTAATACTGGACGAAGCCGATCGTATGCTCGACATGGGCTTTAATGAGGATATCATTAAGATCAACAATTATCTTCCTGCCAATAAACAAACCGTAATGTTCTCCGCTACCATGCCACCGCGTATCCGGCAATTGGCGAATAAGATGTTGCGGAATCCGGCTGAAGTGAATATTGCCATTTCCAAACCTGCGGCAGGAATTCAGCAAACAGCATATTGCGTTTACGATGCGCAGAAAATTCCTCTGCTCATGCACTTGCTGAAATCGAAGGAGCTGATCAGTGTTATCGTTTTCTCTTCTACAAAGCAGAATGTAAAGAACATGGAGCGCGAGTTGAAGAAACTCGGACTCAGTATTGCAGCGATTCATTCTGATCTTGAACAGAATGAGCGCGAAGAAGTACTTCTGAAATTCCGTAACCGCGATCTGAAAGTTCTTGTGGCTACAGACGTCTTGTCTCGTGGTATTGATATTGAGAATATCAGTCTCGTTGTGAACTTTGATGTTCCTGGAGACGGAGAAGACTACATTCACCGCGTGGGAAGAACTGCACGCGCAGAAACTAAAGGCGAAGCCATCACTTTCATTTCTCCTGACGACATGCGCCGTTTCGGAAGTATTGAACGTCTCATCGGATACGAAATCACCAAAGCGGAAGTACCTGCTGAATTCGGAGAAACACCGGCTTACAACGGAAATGCTGCACGACCTAAAAAAAGCGGAGGCGGCAAGAAACGCTTCGGCAAGAAAAAACAAAAAGGTCCGCAACCTGCTAAATCCTGATTAAAATTCTGTTTGCAACAATGAGCAAAAACCTTCGCATCGTTCTGATCTCAGTTGCCGTTCTGATTGTCGGCGGCGGTATTTTCGCCTGGGCATGGTTTAATAAACACACTTCAGATGTACATCTGAATTACATTCCGAAAGATGCCGCTGCTGTTTTTTCACTGCACTCTCGTGAGATTGCAACGAAGATTGATCCGGCTAAACTGGTGACGGATAAAAAAGCAACTTACGCGACGAACGACATTCCTGATTTTCTCATGAACATCATGGCGGAACCTATGTCGACAGGCATTGATCCGGTTCAGAACGTTTACGGATTTGTTGCAAAGCAGGATCAGTCAACGGCTTCAGCACTTGTTCTTGCTGTTGATGATGCTTCAGATTTCAACGCATTTGTAAAACGAATGTTTCCCGATAGAAATATTGAAGAAGGAAACAATTCCGAATATCTCGACATTGATGAAAATCGTGCGATCATTTGGAACGACGAAGCCGCCATGTTCATTTCCACTGACGCGATGGACGTGCGCGCATACGGAGAGAAATTGTTCGCGCAAGGCGAAGCTGCATCCATTAAAACCGTTGAAGGCTTCAATACATTCAACGCAAAAACATTTGATGCAGGATTATACACCGATAATCGTAAGCTCAGCGGTCTGAACATGGAAACATCCGCTCTGGCTTTGATCGGTATGGGAGAAGGTCACAGCGAATTCTTCATGCGGTTTGAGCAGAACGAAATTGTAACGGAGTTCGTTAATTCCGGAACATCGCAACCTGCATTGACACAAACAACCGGACCAAATGCAGAAGATCTGAAACTTCTCGGAATGAAGGATCCGTTGATATACATCGGCACTAATTTCAATGTTCAGAATTTGCTCACTTCAGCGTCAAATGATCCGATGATGAGTGAAAATGTGGATGGAATCACAGCCGGACTCGGACTTACACAAGAGCAAATGGCGAAGCTGTTCACCGGAACTATGACAGCTGCTGTAACTGATTACCGTGATATCTACGCAACTGATCCTCGTGTGCAGAAAGAAACTGCCGCTATCATGGGACCAATGGATCAATTCGGAGAAATCGGTGCGATGTTTCAGAACATGCTGAGCATTGAAGTTCCGATCACTGTGATCAGTTTCGGAATCACCAATGAAAAAATGGCGACTTCGGTTGTTGAATCCCTGGGAATGAAATTACAGGAGGACGGATTTTACGCAGCACCGGGAGTGGAAATGGTGATTTATGCCGCTGTGAAATCCAATCACCTCATCATCACTAACGATTACATTTCCGCACAGACGATCATGAAAGAAGGACAAATGAGCGGCAAACTTCCTGCTGATTATGCCTCGAAAGTTCCTGCGCAGCCATTTTCATTGTGGATGGATTTGGAAAAATCGCACATGCCTGAATTGCTGATAAATCCGAAATCACCACTCCTCGACCCTGCTGATTTGCAGGCGTACACCGGCTTGACTGACATCTTCAGCGGAATTCGTTACGAGTCGTCCGGTAACAGTTCGAAGTTTCATTTCACCATGCCTGCATCCGAAGAAAATTCATTGATGCGCATGATTCGCTACACGTCTTCCGGAGAATGAAATTCCTTCTGAAAAATGTAATTCCGGTTCCGCTGATCGACAGTCCGCTGTCGGAGAAATCGCTGTGGAAAACAGAAACCGAAATCGAATCATCGGCAATCACTATTGCAGAAGCACCTTCCGGTACCGGCAAAACCACATTGGTTTCCATTCTGTACGGTATTCGTCATGACTACGAGGGCAAAGTGTACATGAACGACACGGATATTGCTGCTTATTCCATTGAGGATTGGGCGGAGATCCGGAGAACAAAACTTTCGGCAGTATTTCAGGATCTGCGATTGTTTCCTTCACTTACGGCCCGACAGAATATCAAACTGAAAAACGATTTGAATCCTGTTCTGACTGACGAAGAAATTGATTCGATGGCGAAGCAATTGGGAATCGATCACCGTATGGATTTTCCTTGCGGAAAATTATCGCTCGGACAGCAACAACGCGTCGCGATCATCCGTGCTCTTGCACAGCCTTTCGAAATCATCATGCTTGATGAGCCATTCAGTCATCTGGATGAAAACAACTCAAGAATTGCCGCTGAACTCATCATGCATTACTGCGAGAAAAATAAAGCAGGGTTGATGCTGACAAGTCTTGATCCGTCTTCTATGTTTCCGTTTAACCGTTTTATTTACATCTGAAAATGGTTAAGAAACTGCTCTTCGCACATCAGAAATTTTTCTTCCTCGCAGCGGGAATTGCGGGATCACTCACCGGAATTGTATTGCTCTTAGGGGCATTGCAATTGTATTTCGATTTCGATCGTTTGGTAAATGGAACCGGCGACATCAATCGCGTGCAATATCTTGTAATCAACAAGCAAGTGAGCGTGGTGAATACGCTTTTCGGCGGTCAGAAAGGATTTTCGAAAGAGGAAATTGACGGTCTGAAATCGCGCGAAGGAGTTCTGGATGCAGCTCCGTTGACAGCGACGCGTTTCAAAGTCGGCATGAGCATGGGCGAAGGCGGCATGGCCGGAATTCCGGGAATGTACACCGACATGTTTTTCGAAGCCGTTCCAGATGACTTTGCAGATGTGCCTCAACAAAAATGGAAATGGAAACCTGGAGATTCGCTTGTACCTGTAATTGTCCCTCGCGATTATATCAAGCTTTACAATTTCGGATTTGCACCGACGCAGAAACTACCGCCTTTGACTGAGCAAATGATCAGCATGGCGAAATTTGATGTGATACTTTCTACAAGCAAAGGCCGCATCGTATATGACGGACAGATTGTAGGTTTCACGGAGCGCATCAATACCATTCTGGTACCGCAGTCGTTCATTGATTTTGCCAATAAAGAATACGCCGGTGTTGAGCCCGGACAATTTGCGCCGAATCGTGTGATCATACGCACGCAAGGCCCTGCTTCCGTTCAGTTGACCGATTACATGACAGAGAATGGTTATGAAGCCAGTGAAGAAAGTCTGCGTAACAGCAAGATCAATTCTGCCTTGAATCTGGTTATGACCGTTTGCGTGTGGCTCGGTGTCACCATCATCGGATTGTCATTGCTCATCTTCCTGTTATATTCTCAATTGGTCATCAGCAGATCATCCTACGAAATTCAAACGCTTATTTGCATCGGTTTCAGTCCGAAAAATCTCGTGAAACGTTACATGAAATTTTACGGATTGCTGTACACGGCGCTAATGAGTACTGCAATGGCATGCGTTTTTGTAATCAAGATGACAACCAATGCTGTGGCTTCCTCTCGCGGATTCCCGTTAAACAGCGGCCTGGACACGGAAGTTTCCTTGATTGCCTTGACTCTGCTCGCTTCTTTCCTGATTTTCAACTATCTGAGTGTACGCCACAATGTGAACAAATTGGCCGGCAAACGCTGAAACGGCGCGATTTTTGCAGAGAAAGGTTGGCAATTCAGTAAATTTACGACTCTCAAAAAATTCAGAATATGCGAAATCTCGCCACAACCGTATGTGCTTTAGTTATTTCAATCGCTGCACTTGCACAAACACCGGCGAAAACAACCACTGCACCGGCGCAGAAATCCGGCGCAGTTGTTACATCCAATCCCGAGCCGAAGAAAGCTCCGGGTCGTCATTATCCGATCAGTAAGAATCAGCAAACTCTGAATCTGAAAGTACATGTGAATGGGATGAAGAGTGGTTACGTACTTCTTGCCTATTATTTCGGCGATAAGCAATACATCTACGATACAGCATATTCAGATCCAAAAGGCAATCTGGTATTCAAAGCAGATACAGCTGTACCGGGAGGAATCTACATTCTTACACGCCCGGGCTCATGGTTTACAGAAGTTATTCTTACTGAAGAACAGAATTTCTCTATTGATATTCAGGACACGCTGAAAACTGCGGAGTCTGTGAAAGTAAGCGGATCGAAAGAGAACACTTCATTCTACGAGCATCAGAAATTCATTGCCCAGCAATCGAAATCGGTTGAACCGTTAAGAGCCGGACTCGAGCGCGCTAAGGCTGCGAAGAACAAAGATTCAATCGCGTATTTCAACAAGAAAATCAGCGCAATCGACAGCTCTGTTAAAGCTTACAAAAGAGGATTCACTGTAAAGTATCCGAGCTCTTTCATGTCGAAGATCATTAAACTAAGCGACGAACCGGATTTTGTTCCATACGATAAGTGTCCTAAGAAAGCGGATGGTACAATTGACAGCACGTATAACTATTGGGTTCTACGTAATTCGTATTGGGCAAATATGGATTGGAGTGATGAACGTTTGCTGAGAACACCAGTTTATCATAACAAGATGAAAACATGGGTGGATCGCATCGTTCCGCAGCATCCGGATTCACTTTCTTATCACGTGAATTGGCTGATTGATCAGACACAGCAAGCCGATTTGCTTTACCGTTATACGGTTTCAGTGCTGACGTATCAATTTGAATCATCCAAGATCATGGGATTCGATGCCGTGTTTGTAGCGATTGTGGAGAACAATCACATGAAAGGCAAGTGCTGGTGGATTTCAGATGAAACAACAGAGAAAATCATCAAGCATGCGAAGCAATTGAAATTCTGTCTCGTTGGTAATCAGGCAGTGAATCTTTTCTTACAGGACTCCGCCGGGAAAGTTGTGGAACTTGGAAAGATCAAAGCAGATTACACCATTCTTGTTTTCTGGGATCCGACTTGCGGACATTGCAAAACAGAAATTCCAGCCATCAAAGCTTATACTGATTCGCTCCACAAACAAGGAGTGTCTGTAGAAGTTTATGCAATCTATTCTGAGCTTGATTATCCAACCTGGCGCAAATACATCCGCGAACACAATCACACTTGGAAAGATGTGTGTGCGAAAGACGAAGTGGAATTAGCTACCGCGAAATACTACTACGAAGTGTACAGCACTCCAACGCTGTATGTGATGGATGCGAACAAGAAAATCATCGCAAAACGTTTGGATGATAAAGGCCTGAAGAACTGGTTGAACAGGCGTATTGAGCAGGATAGGAAGAAGTAGACTACGGACTTTAGACTTTAGACCAACGGAATTCGTGATTCGGAATCCGGAATTCGTGATTCGGAATCCGGAATCCGTAATCCGTAATCCGCAATAACTAATCCTGCGTACTATCCGGAACAACAGGTTGCTTTTCAGCCGGATTCTTTTGCCGGTTCGGATTCGGTTCCGTAATTCTCGCTTTGATCAACTGCATGAGTTCGCGGAACGTTTCGAAGTCTTCACGATAAAATAAGCTCGCGCCTTGCGTGTGTTGCGCTCCGTTTGTTATCACGGAGTTTTCATTACCTCGATTGAATGCTTTAACGCGGACTTTCCCGTCTTCCGTGATTTTATATTCCACATTCACATCCACATACTGGTTGTAACCGCCTTGTACCTGCGTCTGACTCGCATTCACCACTGAACCCGCTACATCGAAGGTGAGTCGGTTGTTCCAGACTTGAGTTCCAAGATAAACTTTCAATTCCTGTAAGCTCAGATCTTCATTCGGTCGGTAATTCAATTTCACGTTAGCATTATCACTGATCTGCGATAACCAGTTATTCAATGTACCCGAAACGAAGTTGCTCAACAAAGTAGATGTGGCTCCTCCTACTTCATTCGCAGTTCCGCCTTCCCGGAATTCCGCAGGTGTCATGAAACTGTTCAATACCATTAATGAAAGAACCTGACGATTCATTTCTAATTCTGACTGCGTGTAGCTCTTCACAGTTTCCTGAATCTGCTGATCGGCCGTTGGCAATTCAATGTCGAAAGACAAAGCCGGGTTCATCAGGAAGCTGTCGAGGTGCATGACCACATTCACCGGATACGATTGCTGATAGCGTGCATCTGCTGTATCGAACGGGAAGAAAGGAAGTACGGATGCGTTGGCAGCGTAGATCGCATCCATGTCAATTGCTGCATTCTCCGGATCTCCGTTCCACGAAATCACTCCGCCTTTTACGAGCTGGAATGGCGCATAAACTATGTTCTTCAATGTGAAGAGATAATCTCCCTGTTCCACTGCATACGAACCTTTCATGTCGAACTCTCCGGATGGAGTGATATGCATACGGATGTTCCCTCCTCCACGTGCAGATAACTCATCACCAACAGTTTCGTCGAAGATCACATGCACGATCGCGTCAGGAGTTGCTTCAAGATTCAGCTTAAGATCAATGCCATTATTATTGAACAAACGTTTCTTCGAACTCGCCTCGCCGGTTGTATCCTTCGGTTTCACAAACTCAATGTATTCACTGGAACCCACTTCACTGGTTGTTGTCATTGGAATATTGAAGTCTGAAGAAACCGTTTGTCCGTTGCGGATAATTTTATCTGTGCGTGCATTGATATCAATGGATACAACTTCATCAGCGAATCCGAAGATGTTCATGAATCCTGTAGCGTAAACGCGACCGAAGTAATCTTCATTCTGCGCCTGTGTAGTTTTCAGAACCATAAAGTGTTCGAATACGAAGTCCATATCGAACTGGAAGCGACTGAAATTATCATGGAAAAGGTTACCGTAAATTACGCAGGTGTCGCGTTGATTGTCGGACACTTTAAAATTGTTGAAGTAAAATGAATTGTCCGTAATTTCCATTGTCTGCGGTCGCGGATTCGTCAATTCGATTCCAAGATAATCAACAACAACTTTGCGGATACTGATATCAGCGTTTCCATTAATCAAGGGCTTAGCAAGTGTTCCTGTGATCCTTACATCGTTTGCAGCAACATATCCGTTCACAAGAGAACAGAAATCAGCCAATAAAGGTTGAATAATTCCTAATGGAATCTTCTTTAAATCAACCTCGAAGTCCAGCGTATTTTCTTCACGCTTTGGATAGTAATAACCATTGAAAGCAATGTTATCATACACTTCACCGGTCATTTCATCCTTCTGACCTTTGGTGAATTTACCATTCACATATACAGCGTCTTTGTCTTTCTGATACCAAGCATCAACAACGCCGTCGCCGATCTTTTCTTTGTTTACAATTAAACCGGTAAACGTGCTGTTACCCACAAGACTGACCTGCGAATACAGATTCGACAACTTTGTATCTGCATCCATCGATCCGGTTAAAGTAACTCCTTCCGGTGTTGTCAGAAAGTTCAGACTTGCAAGATTAAAATTCTGCAGAAGAATATCGAGGTGATCAGAAGCTTTGTTGGAAACAATTCCGTTCACTCCTACCCGCTGCTTGCCGGATTCGAAGATAACATCATGTACAGTAACAACTGAAGAATCCTTACGAATGAAGTTGTCCGATTTTATCTTCCATAACGAATCGTTGAAATGAAAAACAGCTTCCGTGATTTTCAACTCCATTGATTCTTCGTTATAAAAAGTCAGGCGGTTCCTCACACTACCATCATTCTTCACCTGTGTATCATTCTTCCACTTCAGAGTTGAATTCAGAACGTTTGCCCCGGCGTCGCCGCTTAATGTAATGTTGTCTGCACCCAAAGTATCGTTCACCTGAATACGTCGAATTCTGGTTGCAGTTAATGCCTGTCCGTTAGCAGCACTTGCCTGGCTGAATAAACTCAGTATCTGATAATTTCCGTAAGTGATGCTGTCGCTGCTGGCAAGGAATGTAAATTTCCGATCGGCCTGGCTCATCGTACCGCTCACACCTGTACGTGGTGCAATTTTCAACTCAGGGAGAAATGCTCCCACCGTTTCTGTTTTCGTCAGGAAGTTCACATTGAATGTGAAATTCTGAACAACATCGTTCTTTTTTCTCTGAACATTATCCTGAGGTGGAAAATACGCCGGCAGATACGCACTCATCACATCTGCGAAAGCATCATCCAGTTTAAGAATTTCGAATTGACCGTCGATCCGTGCGGTTACAAAGTCGGTAAGCAGAATAAGCTGTCTCGCTTTGTTTTGTTCCAATGAAAGCAACGTCAGTTCATTTAGATGATAAAGAGTTCCTCGCTTACTGAAATCAAGTTCACTGAGGGAAATACTTCCCCGCAGATTATCGATATCATCACCCTTCATCGCAAAACGCATCTTTGTTGATACGATCAGATGCAAGGACGTATCAGCGAAGTTCAATGCTCCCAGGTTGGCATTCTTCACTGTTGCTACAAAATCCAGATCCGGTACCGGTCCGCTGAAATCCACAAATCCATCGTAGTCCAGTTCAATATTCTTATCCTGCGTGTGGAGTTTTCCGAAGAAAATTTCTTTCGCAAGGATTCCATCGCTTACTGTAATGTTGGAGTAACGATAACCGTTGTAGTCAAATGCAGTGAATTGTCCGCTCACACGTGCGATCATCGTCTCAATGTTTGTGCCTGTACCATGTACTTCCGCACTACCGGTAATGCGCCCCATGTCCGCAACGCCCAGATACACTCCGGCATTGAATTCATTCGCCGTCAACGCTCCATCCCAGATATAATCCTGTTCCAGCGAATCGTATGACATTGCAAGATTGTCAAGCACCAATCCTCCCTGAGCAGTGGCAAGTTTTCCATGCGCTACGAAATCATGAGTGAACCCTTCGACAGTACCCGTGAAGTTCATATCACCAAGCAATCCAACGCGCTCCGGAACTTCCAGAAATGAGGAATCATTGAACGGCGCAATCGGAATTCCCATCAGATCCTTACGATTAGTCGTAGAGTTGCGGAACTTCAGGTGCATGTCTGTGTTATCCACATCAGGCAAACCATTGAACGAAAAATTTCCTGACACACGTGACTTCTCTCCGAAACGCATATCCGCATTTCTCACCCGCAAACGCTCCACAGTTCCGTTCACATCGGCTGTAACCATTACACGCTTTCTGATGCCCAGCATCACCGGACTGAAATATGCAATGTCGCCCATCTCCACTATTGACTCGGAGAAATGTCCTTCCATTCTCACTCGATGAATGAAATCATCTTCAATATCCTCGAAGGTGTGGAAGTGAAATCCGATGAATCCTTTCACATCAGAACCCGGTGTTTTGATTGTAAGATCGTTGAACTTCACAAACGTATCAGACACTACCAATCGTGAACGCATATCCGTTACTTCGAATCCCGACATTTCTCTTGCAGCAAGATGTTCCAGCATCAAGGTTGTGGAATCATCTCCGGGTTCAATACGATCAAACGTTGCGAAAATGTTGTTAACCTGAATGTTCTCATAGTCTACGCCCCTGTCCACATCTGCCCAACGTGTGTCGATAAAACAGAAACGAACATTATCCAATACTAACGCACCCATATCCACTTTCCATGGAGAAGGGTTTTTCGGTTTTGCTGTTGTGTCAGATGATTCGAAATAATCTGCAATAAACTTGAAGTTCAGTCCGCGAACTCCCTTGTACTTTTTCAGTTTGATGGTAGCGTCCGTGATCTTCACTTCATCCACGCTCATGTACTTGTTTTCATAGCTGAAATTGCTGATAGCAACAGTTAGAGCCGGAGCGTGAAGCAAAGTATCGCCATGCAAATCCTGAACATAAATTCCTTCCAGAACAACAGATGATACAAACTGAATGTTTACGCCTTCAATGGAAACATGAGTTCCCAATTCATCTGACAGGTAATTGGCCGCTTTCTGGCTGATCCACGTCTGACAAGCCGGACTACGGAAGGCGAAATAAAGAGCGACCAATAAAACAACAAAAATGCCTGTCGTCCACATCAGTGCACGAGTAGTCTTTTTGATAATTTTGCGAAGTTTCTCTTTATTCACCGGAATTATACAAAAATAGGCATTATGGCTGTTATTTTGGGCATTGAGTCTTCCTGCGATGATACTGCAGCAGCCGTACTTTCAAACGGCAAATTGCTTGCCAATGTTGTTGCCGGACAAGAGATACACAAAGCCTGGGGCGGTGTTATTCCGGAATTGGCATCCAGAGCACATCAGGAGAACATCATTCCTGTAGTTGCAGAAGCCATCAAAAGAGCAGGAATCTCCAATAACGACATTGATGCCATTGCATTCACGCGAGGTCCCGGATTATTGGGATCTCTGCTGGTGGGAACTTCATTTGCAAAAGGATTTGCGCACGCGCTGAATAAACCTCTCATCGAAGTGAACCACATGCAGGCGCATATTCTGGCGCATTTCATTGAAGATGAAACTCCGAGAGCCAAACCTGAATTTCCGTTTGTATGCCTCACCGTTTCCGGAGGTCACACGCAACTTGTACTTATCAACGATCCTTACACATTTGAAGTTCTCGGAGAAACCCAGGATGATGCTGCCGGTGAAGCTTTTGATAAAACAGCGAAGATTCTAGGTTTACCGTACCCCGGCGGACCGCTCATTGATAAACACGCGGCCTCAGGTAATCCGGAGCGATTCCGTTTTCCTCAAGCAAATGTTCCCGATTACAGTTTCAGTTTCAGCGGACTGAAAACTTCCGTTTTGTATTTCGTTCGCGATGAAACAGCCAAGAATCCGGATTTTGTGAAGGAAAACATCAATGATATTTGCGCATCAGTGCAGCACAGTATCATTCTTCATTTACTGAAAAAACTACGTGCTGTGATTTCCGATCGCAACATCAAATGCATAGCTCTGGCAGGCGGTGTTTCTGCCAATTCCGGACTGCGTAAAGCAATAACTTCATTGGGTGAAGAGTTGCAAATTCAGGTTTGCATTCCGCCATTTGCATATTGCACAGACAATGCTGCAATGATTGCAATGAGCGGTGAATTTCTCTACCGAAAGCAACAATTCGCGCCATTGAACACAGCTCCGTTGGCACGTTATCCGCTCTGATTGTGAAGATCATCAGCCTCTTCCGCGATACGTGGACCGACGAAAACAGAGCTTGGCTTCAGAATCCGCCTTCGTTGAAAGATCATGTGCGCACAATTGTAATTCTGATCTGGACAGCGCTCGGACTATCCATCGTGGAATATTGGGGCAATCCGGTTTTCGCGGCAAGCACATTACGAGAAATCGGTTTTCATTCCATCGCGCAGAGCATCAGTGATTTCATTGCCATCAACAACAATGCACAACTGCATTCTCTGATCTGGTGGGCAGGAACAATCATTGTAGTTTATCTGATTATTCCTGTTTTCATTACGCGATTCGCTTTCAAAATTCCTTTGTCGGAAATGGGCTTACGACTGCGAGGCTCATTGCAAGGCTGGCAACTGTATGTGCTCATGCTGTTCATCATGATTCCGCTGGTTTATTACTTCAGCGGCACGGCGAGTTTTCAGAGTCGTTATCCGTTTTACAAAATGCGACCTGATGAAGGTATTTGGCCGAATTTCATTATCTGGGAAGCGGTGTATTTCGTGCAGTTTCTCGCACTTGAATTTTTCTTTCGCGGTTTCATCACATTAGGAACTCGTAAGTCGTTCGGATTTCTGAGCATCTTCATCATGACAATTCCGTATTGCATGATTCATTTCGGAAAACCCATGCCGGAAACAATTGCAGCGATCATAGCTGGAATTGTATTGGGAACACTGAGTATGAAAAGCCGTTCTGTCCTTCTGGGCGTTCTGATTCATTACTCCGTTGCGATCACCATGGATCTCATGGCTTTGGCCAGACATTGAGTGATATTTCTCAGTCAAAATCGACATCAACAAACACCATTTCGGGAAGTATTTCCCGATATTTGGACAAATCAATAATTATGAAAAAGATCATCACTTCTTCAGGTGCTCCTGCTCCTATCGGTCCATACAGTCACGCTGTAATGCACGGCAACATGCTATTTGTTTCCGGTCAGGTTGGTAAACATCCGGTGAGCGGAGAAATTCCCGCTGATGTAGCAGCACAAGCCGAACAGGTAATGAATAATCTGAACGCAATTCTTACTGATGCAGGAATGGATTTTTCGAATGTTGTGAAGACAACAATTTTTCTGAAAGACCTGAACGACTTCGCAACAGTCAATGGGATTTACGGATCACGTTTCACAGGAGATTTTCCTGCACGTGAAACAGTTGAAGTTTCGCGCTTGCCTCTTGATGTGAAGGTGGAGATTAGTGTAATTGCTTTAAAATAGACGTTAGACATTAGACGTTAGAGGCCGCAAGTAGATTGAATAATTTGCGTAAAATCAAAAGAGTCATTCCTAGTTAATTGAACTCGTTTACACCAATTTTCTAAAGTCAAACGTCGATTGTCTAACTAAAGTCTAAAGTCAAAGGTTTAAAGTCTGCAGAATGTGCGGCATCACCGGCATCATTGCCTTCACTGAAGAAGGAAAGCAACATCTTACGAAAATCGGAGATGCGGTGAATGCTTTGCTGCATCGCGGACCTGACGGAAACGGAATCTACACAGAACGTAACGTCACCTTAGGACATACACGTCTCGCAATCATCGACACCACAGCGGCCGCATCACAACCTTTCCATTCTGCAGATAAACGCTGGACCATCGTATTCAACGGGGAGATTTTCAATTACCGGGAATTGCGAATCGAACTTGAAAACTCCGGAATTGTATTCCGAACAAACAGCGACACAGAAGTATTGCTGAATCTTTTCATTCGCGAAGGGAAAGAAATGCTTCCGAAGCTCAATGGTTTCTTCGCATTTGCCATTTATGATGCAGAAACAGAAACAACGTTTGTCGCTCGTGACCGTTACGGTGAAAAACCTCTTTACATTCGCCGCGATGTGAACAGCGTTGTATTTGCATCAGAACCTGCTGCAATTTGGGCCGTGATTCCGGAACAGGAAATCAATCAGGAATCCATCAGCGATTTTCTTCATTTGAATTACGTTGCAAGCGGAAGTGCGCTAGTCGATAAAGTCACACGAATGCCGCCCGGAACCTGGATGGAGTTTTACAGCGGCGATACCAACGACACTTACAATGGCGATCAGTGGTATTCATTGCCGGTAACATCTGAAACACCTCCTTCTTACGATTCCGCAGTGTGGGAAGTAAGAAAATTACTGGAGAAAGCCGTGGAGCGACGCATGATTGCTGATGTTCCACTTGGTAGTTTTCTAAGCGGAGGAATTGATTCATCCGTAGTTGCCGCATTGGCAATGCGCAACAATAAAAATCTTCACACCTTCTCCATCGGTTTTCCGGATGAGCCGCATTTCGACGAAACAAATTATGCCCGGATGGCGGCAACACACATCGGTTCACGACACGAAGTATTTCAAGTCCGCAATGCAGATCTGCTTGAAGCATTGCATGATTTTCTTAATCATCTGGATATGCCATTTGCAGATTCTTCTGCTCTTGCAGTATATATTCTCAGTCGTGAAACACGCAAACATGTCACTGTTGCGCTTTCAGGCGACGGAGCTGACGAATTGTTCGCAGGCTACAACAAGCATTCGGCTGAATACATTGCGCGCAATGCCGGATTAAAAAAACTCATCGCACGAGCAGGCAAACCGTTGTGGGATGCATTGCCGGGGTCACGTAATTCTAAAACGGGAAACTTCGTTCGGCAAATGAAGAAATTCTCCAAAGGCGTGAAGCTTTCTGCAACCGATCGCTATTGGGAATGGGCCGGATTTTATGCATTAAAAGAAATGCAGGACCTTCTGCTGAATAAAGATGAAATTTATTGGGGAGGAGAAAATCTTGATCCCGATTATGTAGATGAAGACGATTTCAATTCAGTCTTGCGAGCCGATTTCAATATTGTTCTTGAAGGCGATATGCTGATCAAAGCAGACACCATGAGCATGCGCCACGGATTGGAAATGCGTTCACCGTTCCTCGATCATGAGTTGGTGGAATATGTAATGCAGCTTCCATCAGATTATAAGATCGACCGAAAACACCGCAAGAAGATCCTTAAAGACGCTTGCGCCGATTTGTTGCCTGCGGAAATCTTCGCCCGCAGAAAACAGGGATTTGAAGTTCCATTGCTGAACTGGTTCCGCGGTGATCTTCAGGGGCTCATTGAGGAGTTACTTGGCAAGCCATTACTCAAACAACAGCAACTTTTCAATCCGAAAGCAATTGCTCAATTGAGAAAGCAACTGATGAGTACAAATCCCGGCGACAGTGCTGCCAAAATCTGGGGACTCATCGTTTTCCAAACCTGGTGGAAGAAATACCACGGTAAGAATATTTAACCGGAAACTGACTTTTTAGCCTTCAGGCGTTATACTATCAGTACAGTTAATCCGTTAAATTTGAACCATGATCAGATTCCTGAGCATTTTCGCATTGAGCCTGTTTCTCATTTCCTGCGGTGATGATGAACCGAAGGATAAAGTTGCTGTTGATACAGCTGAAGATGTCATCGCTGACAGCGCTGATTTCATCTCCGATACAATTGTGGATGCATCCGGAAAGCAGATTATCGTTAAACATGACTGTTCCATTCTGAGAAAGAGAATTCCTGCAGACAGTTCACTCGATCAGTTGCAATACGATCTTTCTGAACTACGTTACTGTGTTGACAGTTTTGATTTTCGTTACGTGGTGCCGAATTTGCTTTCCAGCTGGCTGAGTGAAGAGCGCGTTAAAGGAAATAACAACATCACTTACGGTGACTTCAAGAAACATCTGGAAGAATTCAAAACCACAGAAAGCTATTATTTGCTACATGTACAAGTAACAACACTTGATAGTTTACGATCGATTCCGTTTGATGCATCCAAATTGCCGACTATGAAACCAACATTCGGAAAGCTCGGCATGACAGAACCCGAATGGAATGCGTTCTCAGGTTTCGCCAGAACCTATCCCGTACCTCAAAAGGAAATTTTCACGTGGGGCGATATGATGGAAGCTTTCGAAGCCTATTACAGCCAGTATAACGAATCACATTAACCTCCGATATGAAGAAGTATTACCTTCTTGCCTGCCTTTCAATTTCCGGTCTTGTATTCACTTCCTGCGGTGATAATAAGAACGACAATAAAAGTGATTCCGTCGCAACCGTTCAGTCGGATCCGTTCCGCGATGGTGTAATGAAATTACGCCGCAACGGATTTCTCAAGAAGTACAATGAGAAGGAACTGGATTCATTGATCGAATTGTACCGCAAGGATCAGATGAACGGAATGGCGGATTTGATGATTGCATCCGGCGACTTGATGCACATCGATCTTTCATTGGAAGGACGCGCACCGCATGAAATGTACTCGATTATCAACGATTCCATTGGCAATCGTTATCCGGATCTGAAAGCTTCGGATATTAAATCTCGTTATGTTACCGAAAAGAAAGCGGATAAATCACTCGATACGATGTGGATCGTTACGAGCCAGAAATTCGGAAACGCGGTTTACGAACGTCAGCTCTATTGCTTCTCAGATTGGCCGGTGGATGAATTCTATTACCGCATGTACAATACGATGATGGCAGATTCAGCAATGGATACGCGCTTGTTTCTGGTCAACTTTTACTGCGATACGTGCAGGGCATTCGGAGACGATGATTTCCTTGGCAATCTCGATTACGAAAGAATGGGCTTGATACGTCTGACCAAGCAACAGGCTGATACTTTGCTCACGATTACACAACTGATGCTCGAACCTGAAAAAGAATTCGACATCTACTCTACTAAAAAAGTCGATGATGAGCTCAACAAGCTTTCAAAGTCCGGCATTTTCGGTCAGGGAACAGAGAAACTGTTTGATCGTGTAGTGGAAGACGTAAAGCAAACATCCATTTACAGCCAGGAGCAGATTCTTGATTTCGCAGATACGTTCTTCTGTCACATCAGTCTGGATACATTGAACGATTACAATCCTTTCGAAGATGCTATCAATGCGCTTGCAGAAGCTTCACGTGGCAATTTCAAACCGAGATTTGTGAGCGATGAGCGCATCGGTAACACGAACATTCATCACGTGAGCTTTACGTTCAATGGAGTGAACTACGACAAGGAAATGGAGCTGCAGAACGGACTTGTGTCTCCGTACATTGTTGACTTTGTCAATCAGGCTTTAATGGAACAAGGCGTGAAAGGAGCATTCTACACCGTGAGCACTTCTGACAACGTGATGATCGCAGTCTACATTGCTGATGAAATCACCGAACAAGCCAAAGGCTGCGGCTTCTTCCCTATTTTCGACAAGGGCGGTGCCATGGAATTGAAGATTGTTTTTGATCAGGCGGGCGTGCTGTGATTAGTGATCCGTTTTGAGGCTTAGCATTTAGTTAAGTTCAATATTGACAGATTCTGTTGATTGTAAAAATTATACTTATGAGTGAATATAGCGTTGAGTTCTTAGTAGAAGCTCACAAACATTCCAGTTTGCATAAGGAGGAAATTCTAAAAAGCACAGCCTGCGGTTGCTTTTATTGCCAATTTACTTATCACCCAAGTAAAATCAAGATGTGGATTGACGAGAATAATCCGCAAGGTGCAACTGCATTATGCGCAAATTGTACAATTGATTCAGTAATTGGGTCTGCGTCAGGATTTCCGGTAACCGAATTACCATTTTTGGTTGCAATGAACAAATACTGGTTCTAGACGTGACACAGCACTTAACAGAACATTGGCTCCACGCGCTTTAACGTATATTAGTTCAAAGGAAAAGCGCGCGGCGCCAATCCGCAAAACGTTACAAGCAATCCTAACAGACCGACAGTACGACATCCACCGACAGAATAAAAAGCCTACCGCACATTTTAGCACATTTGGTTTTGCCCTTCCCAGAAGTCGACACTTCGCAAACCAGAAGAGCGAAAACTCCCCCCTCCTCGACTGTTGAAAAGTATCCCCGAACAATTTTGACTTTTCTATTTGACAAAATATATTTGACATATATTGTCAAGTTAATATATCAGCTAAATGCAAACAGGCGGACAAATAATAAAGACTAAACGTGAAACTCTTGGCTTATTGTTAAGACAAGTGGCAGCTCATGTTGATATAGATCAGGCGATATTGAGCAAAATAGAAAGAGGTGAAAGAAAACCTTCCAAGGAAAACATAATAAAACTTGCTGAAATTTTATCACTTGACGAACAAGAATTAATGATTCAATTCATAAGCGACAAAATAGCTTACGAAATTTCTGATGAGGATTTTGCTACTCAAGCCTTAAAAGTTGCCGAACAGAAAGTTAAATATCTAAAATCAACAAAAAATGGGAAGGTTTGAAAAAACAATTGTCATAGAGAATGGTCTTGACAGAAGAGAATTAGGCTACTATTCAACACCTAATTTTATTTCAACATTCATGACAAAAAAAATGTTGAACATCAATCCAAATGGTAAAACTGCTCTTGACCCCTGTGTTGGTAAAGAAGAAATGATAAAGGAATTTTATGATTCAAATATAGAAATAGATGGCATCGACATTCATAATCATGGCGACCACTTTTATTGCAATTTCATCGAAGATGACTTTATTGACTTTTATAAGAGAAATAAAATAGGACTTATTTTTGACCAGAAAATCAATTTAGAGTACGACTATTATATTGCTAATCCTCCGTACAACTGTCATGAAGTTGATTATATTAAAAATAATAAAAAGGAATTAAACAATGTTTTTGAAAGCATTGGAGTACACAACATGTATTCAATGTTTATTTCCGCTATCATTGACAGTGCTAAAGATGGTGCTTTAATAGCAATAATTAGTGCAGACAGTTTTTTAACAGCAAGAATGCACAATCCTTTGAGAAAGCAAATTTTAGAGGAGTGTTCAATTCATTATCTTATTTTATGCCCAACAAGCTTGTTTTGGGAACAAAAAGCAGACGTACGAACGTGTATTATGATTCTGCAAAAAGGCAAGAAGTATCAAAAAAAAGTAAAAACATTAAACAGACCAAAGAATAAGGAAGACCTAAAAAACAAATTGGAAGAGGAAGCATTTATTGAAACTGAACTGGAAAACATCGTAAGCGTAAGCGGAGAAAAACAATTTGAATTCGTAATTGATATTCCCTCTGAAATCCAAGACCTTTTCAAATCTCCAAGAATTGGAGAAAAATTCAAATGTATTACAGGTATATCTACCGGCTCAGATAGTAAATATATTTCTAAAGAGAAAAAGGAAGGATTCGAAATTCCATTTTATAAGAATCCTGGCACAAGAAAATTCTTTTGTGAGCAAGATGGTTATTTAACTAATGAGTATTTAAAATTCGATAAGGAAATTAAAAATTTCATGGTTCGCAACAAGTCTTACATGTTGCAAGAGGGTATTACTTGTTCCTCTATGGGTTTACCGTTCAGTGCGTGTTATCTCCCAAAGGGCTCAACTTATGGAGTAAACGCAAATATATTTTGTGATAAAAAAGATATTTGGTGGTTACTTGCTTATCTAAATAGTAGTTTAGTTACTTATATCGTAAGAGGTGTTTTAATTCGTTCAAATATGGTGACTTCTGGTTATGTTTCAAAAATTCCAGTAATTGAACTAAGCAAAAAAGTGAAAGACTCACTTGAGTTAATTGCTAAAGAAGCTTACAATAAAAAGGTAGAACCAAAAGAAGCTTGTAGTTATGTTAAAAAAATTGACGAAATTTTATTTAGAGAATTAGACCTTTCAAAAGAAACTGAAACAGATATTTCACATTTCGCGTCTAACTTGCAAACTAGAGTTTAATTGAAGTAGTTTCGACTTAATCTGACAGTAAGGGTTACTTTTAAAGTGCAAACAAAAAAAGTAATCACCCTTAAACTG
>JAKLJE010000027.1:53875-58529 GCA_023151315.1 Bacteroidia bacterium | reverse complement strand
CCGCATTGTCCAATGAAAGTACCCGTCTTTTTATCGATCAATGCCTGTAAACCATAACGGTTCTCTTTGTAGCGCGTTTGTTGACGTTCAATCCAGGTTACGGCTTGTTCTTCAGGATTATTGCGAAACGCCGGAGGGAAAAGTTCCGTCGCTTCTTTGTTTTCAAGAAAAGCTTTCCAGATTCCCGCGTCTTCGGCTTTAAGAAACCGGGTTACAAGTCGCTCGGTTTCTATTCCGTCACGATAACTCATTCTGCAATCTCCCGATACAATTTCCAATGATATCCCGCATCTTCCTGCTGCTCATCCTGCCAACCCTGATAAACCGCAACTCCTTTTGAAGTGCGAACCATGTAGAAATAATCTCCGGCTCCTGCCCACCATGCGCCACATGCGGCAATGGCGTTATCCGGAATTCCCATCTCTTTATAGTTAGATTCTGTGTAGTACTGCGCCGCTCCGAGAATAGAATCAATTGCAATCAGTTTATTACCGATCTGCACAGTGATTTCAGTTTGCGGATTATCCAGATCATTCATGGCGGGAATATCCGTTAACAAAAATTGAATAGAGCTCTCTTTACCGCGTTTTACTGCGGATGTATTGCCGGAATCCTTTCCTGCTGATTCAATATAGGTTCCTTCAAGTTTATCGTTCAAGGAAGCAACGGAATTGACGGAGCCGGATCCGCAGGCAGCCAATAACATCATCAGGAAAATGGCTGTAACGCAGGAAATTTGTTTCATGTTTTTCAGGGTTTACCTACGCAAATTTAGATAAATCGGCAGAGCAGAAGGCAGTGTGTTTGTTAAAAGCAGACTTATTTAATTCGCGCAATTCTGGCAAGAACTTTTCCGGATCTGTTTTTTATAGCTGGCGATTCTTCACTGCTCAAAGATAGAAGCACTGCTTTCAATTCTCCGAGTAATTCCGGATATGCTTTGCATGCGTTAAACGCGGCACTCATCGCGAACGCGCGAGCGGCACAGGGATATGCAGTATTGAGAATGTAGCGGATGGATATATCAAATACCTGCGCCTTGATATTTTCGGGCAATGGAAAATTCTGAAGAAAACGGAATATGTTTCTGTAAATCGCGGGGTGACGGTTTGGAGTCTCAAGCATTTTCAGGTACGCCCGCAAATGTTTCTTTGCGTAGTCCGGCTTTGCTTCGGCAACATAACCGATTGCCCATGCAGCTCTTCTGGCGAGTTCTTCATCCTTACCGGTAAAGACACCAGACAACTCTTCAAAGGCAGCAGAATCTTTTGATGCAATTCGCACCACCTTTCTCATCTGATTTGAAGAACGCTCTTTCGCAATCAGCTCACGTATTTCGTAATTTTTCATTGATGAATTACCGTTGCGCTGATTTCAACGTGTGCGCCTTTGGGCAGTGATTTAACTTCAACGGTTTCACGCGCAGGGTAAACACCGTTTGCGAAGAATGAACCGTAAATTTCATTTACAGTTTTGAATTGATTAAGGTCGGTGAGATAAATCGTGACTTTGGTAACATCACTCATTTTCATTCCGGCTTCCGATACGATAGCTTCAAGATTACGCATGACACGTTTTGTCTCTGTCTGAATATCCGAAGTATCCATGTTACCGGTTGCAGGATCAATAGCTATTTGTCCGCTCACGAAAAGCGCATTGCCTTTGAGTACAGCCTGACTGTATGGTCCGATCGGAGCAGGAGCGTTCTTTGTAAGTATTACACGGTTGTGCGTTTCATTCAGGCTCTTGGCTCTGAAAGTAATCCACACCAGAGTGCTGATTGCCACAACGGCAAAACCGTAAAAGATTGCATTCTTCATTACTTAGTCGGAGCAGAGGCAGAGGCTGCAATTTCTTTGATTCCTTTTACGAGTATATCCAGATCGCTGATTGACGTGTAAACGTTTGGTGTTACACGCACGCCATGAATATTCTCCCAGTTAATCGCTACTGTGTGAACTCTGTATTTCTCCAATAACTTTCCTTCGATTTCTTCAGGCTTGAATCCGGCAATTGAAAAATTGGCAAGCGCACAAGCAAACTTCGGATTAAGTGATGTATTCAATTTCACTCCCGGAATATCAGCAACTTTACTTGCCCAGTAATTTTTCAGATACTGTAATCTCGCCTGTTTGCGTTGCATACCGATCAGAAGATGAAAATCGATTGCAGCATTGATTGCCATTTCCGAAGCGAAACTTCTTGTGCCTAACGATTCGAACTTTCTTATATCTCCGCTATCCGGTTCATTGCTCGATAACAAGGCCCAGATGTTTTTAATCTTGTCTTTTTTTATCCAGAGCATACCGCTTCCGAACGGGGCGCACAACCATTTGTGAAGACTTGTTGCCCAATAATCGCAACCCAGATCCGGAATTTTAAAATCAACATGTGCGAAAACGTGCGCACTGTCACAGATCACTTCAATTCCTTTGGCGTGAGCCGCATCTGCGATTTTTCTTACAGGGAGTAATTGACCTGTCCAATTGATCATGTGCGTTACATGCACGATGCGCGTCCTGGATGTGAATGCATCAGTGTACGTCTTCACCAGCTTTGCTTCGTCTTCAGATGGTAACTCATGGTTCACCCAAACCAGTTTGATTCCATCTCGTTTTTCTCTCTGCTTCCATGCGTTCACCATATTCGGGTAATCCTGTTTTGACAATACAATTTCGTCACCGGCTTTCAGGTTCAATCCGAAAATTATTGAGTTCAATCCTTCAGTCGAGTTTCTGTTGATAGCCACTTCATCCGCTTCAACGCCTGCAAGCTCAGCAAGTCGACGCCGTAAGGGCTCGCGACCTTTGTCCAACTCACGCCACATGAAAAATGAAGGACCTTCATTGCAATATTGATAGAATCGTATGTGCGCATCCTGGACCGGTTTCGGTTGAGGACTCACACCACCGTTGTTAAGGTTGATCAGATTCGGGTTAATGGAATATTGCATGCGTATCCATTGCCAGAATTCTTCATCTGTTGCAGCATCTTCCGGAGAAAGTTTGTTTACACGATCCAATGCTCCGGAAAATCCGGAAGCAAATAAAGGTTCGAAAATGGAAGGGAGTGACAATGCCACTGCCGACAATCCGGCTTTGCTTAGAAACGATCTGCGGTTGTACATGAGTTAAATGTATTCATTTGCATGTACATTTCCATTGTCCTGAAACGAAAAAATCCCGCTGACAAGAGCGGGATTCATCAATCATTTACGTTATTTCTATTCGCTGATGTTGGTTACAGCGGCCATTTTACCAACTGTACAACCTTCCGGTAAAGGCATGCGCAGAAGCTGGTAGTTGAATTTGATTTTCTTTCCTTCAGCATCAAAAGCACCCAGATCATCTTTTGGAATGAGGATGAGTTCAGCTCCGTCTTCACCGGTTGTTACAATCACCGAACGGCAACTTCCTTTGTATTTATGGGAAACTGTTCCCGTAGCAATTGGTAACGTTGTGTCCTGCATAGTTACTGTTGATGCGGCTACCGGAGTTGCCGGAGGCGGAGTTGCATCAGCAGTTCCGGTTACCGACTTATTTCTTTTACAAGCAACGGCTCCGCCTATGAGCATAATACCGATTGCTAACGTGAGGATCTTTTTCATAAAGTGGTGAAATAAAAAACCTGTTTCCGGAACTCATGCGAAAATCAGACCAATCTGAAATTTCGCTCGAATTAACCCGAAAACAGGCTTTTCTGTAGTTTAAATTATTGGTTCACTGCAACCTTAACGATGCGGTGGTAACCTGCGTTACCAAGGCGCACGAAATAGAATCCGCTAGCCACATTCGCAATATCAAGTGAAGTGTTTATCTGTCCGTTTGAAGCTGCAACTTTTTCAGATGAAATCAGTTTTCCATTCAAGTCGAAGAGTTCAAGCATAGCCTGATCGTTGTTAGCAAGATTGCTTGCAGATACGTTCAGGTTGCTTCCTGACTGGAAACAGTTCATTGCAGAAGAGTTGTTGTTTTCTTCCATTCCTGTAGCTCCGGAGATCTGGAAAGAGAAAATGCGTGTTCTCTTCGCATTGGAAGCAACATACTCACCAGTGTACCAGAAAGTAACTCCATCCGGATCAAGAGTCATGTGAGCATAATCGCCCCAACGCTCAATTCCAGTTTGTGCTCCTGACCCTGCAACAGCTGTTTGTTCAGCAACAGTCATTTGTCCAAGTGGATCTGAGGCAAGACGTCCGGTGTAATAAAGACCAGGAGAAATATTAGTTGCATTTGACTTGTTGTACGCAAGGCCAATGTTTCCATTATCATCCATATTCAGTGCGCCCATCCAATAATAGTCGGCAGTTGGTGCATAAGTTCCTTCCTGATAGATACTCCAAGTATTGTTAGATGTATTCTCGCGTAACTCAGCCCAACGGATGCCCGCTTGCAATCCGGTTACTTTAACCGGCCAGCACATAAGTGCGGTGTTGTATCCTGACCAACGACGATACTGGATTCGGAACTGCAGAATTCCTGCAATTGCATCAAGCTTCTGGCTTGTGCCCGGCTGCGGAATGTCTGTCCAAGATGATGTGAAAACTGCATTGAAAGCTGTGGTTGGCAATGTAGTAACCAGAGTCATTGTAGTGCTTGCAGCGCTTGACCAGTTAGTGTTCATTTGGTAGATACGGATCGCATCCTGGTTTGAA
>JAKLJE010000027.1:0-53860 GCA_023151315.1 Bacteroidia bacterium | reverse complement strand
CCGTCAGCATCAGCAGGGATAGGAGCAAAGAATCCATTCGTTGGTGTTGTAGGCATAGCCTTCACAATCATATTCACCGTTGAGTTACCCGCAATCATTGCATTGCGATCGAATACAACAACGCGCTCATTCCAGTTTGCAGACATGTAATAACCGTCGTGCCAGATAGAGAGTTTGAAGTAGTCAGGAAACTGATTGGACTGCGGAACGAATGTCCAGCTGTAATATGAACCCATAGGATCATTAGTCTGCGAAACAGCAATCAGGATTTCATTACCGGAAATCTGGAACTGGCTGATTACCCAACGATCTGCATAACGATCATAAAGTACAATCGGGTCACCGTCGTTTGAACTGCCAGCCCAAAGTGAACTCAGGTTTAATGAGTTAGTCATTGGTGTACCTGTTTTGCTGTAAACGCGGTATGAAGTATTAACAGCTTGTACGTAATGGTTCGGACCTGCAGCTCCTGATGGATCAGGCGGATAACCTGAACCGCTTTGAGCCTGCCAATTTGCGATCGGAGGTGATGCCAGGTGAAGTGGGTTATAAGATTGCGATGCGATCGGATCATTACCATTAGCCGGCAATGCATTCGGATTTTCAAGCGTGTGAGTACGGAAAGCACGACGGTTGTGTGTCATTTCATGCTTTTCCCATACAGCAGGTTCCTGAGATTCATCAGCAGGATCCATTTCGCTAAGAGGACGTGAGATTTGAAAATTCTTGCTCTTGATCACAGTTACAGAACCTCCGTCAGGTGACGGTTGTTCCACATCATATTGGATCTGAGCGATGAGAGCGCCTCCCATAAAGGTGCATCCCAATAATCCAAGTAATTGTTTTTTCATGATACAGGTCAGATGTTAAGAATTGAGAATGTGATGTTACCAAATTTTCAGGCCATTGTCAAGTATTTACGGCAAATCCTGCATTTTCAACGGCAATCAACGGTATAGTCCGACAAAACTCTGACACTAAGGCAGAGAATTGCACAATTTTGTCTTCTCCACTCAAATACTGAAGCGTGTAATTTCGGAGGGAGTAGGATCAGTAAAGATTCAGATCAAACACGGTGCTACGCACTCTGTGCATGGTAAAAAAGCCATATCCTCCTTCAACATTGGAAGGATAAGTTATCGGCTCGCCGGTTAACTGATTGAAAATTGAAGATGAACGTTTCATCGCAGTCAGAAACTCATAATAACCTTTCGAAATTTCCGAAACAGTTACAGCAACCGTATCGGTCTGTTCTGCAGAAAACACAATCACATCTTTATTGAGTGAACCATTGGTGAACGCCTGATCATCGTACAATTCAAACTCCGTCAACACTTCATTGGAACCTGCTGCGAAAACAGAATTGATGTCAAAGGTGCTGTCGCCCTGAACCTTTTTAATGAAATTGACTACATAGTAATTCTCCGTTGCAGCGTTGTCAAAAAGCGTGAATTTGAAATGAACTAAGGAATCAGTTGTTGTTCTGTCGATGTAAGGATACACTGTATCAAGCACAGCTTCCGGTTGCATAATTGTTGCTGCCCAAACACTCTCTCCTGATACAGGATCAGAAGCACGTACAGTATAATTCACGCCTTCTGTAATTGAGGTGAAAAGGTTGGTATAAATACCGGGAGATAATTCGTAAAGCGTATCCAGTTGGTTCAGGTAGGAAATTGTTACAGTGGCTCCTGTGACGAGAATCTGATCAACAAGTTGTTGTCCGAGAGTATCCGATTCAGGCGACTGTTGTAACGGACTGTAACTTCTTGTCAGACCGATTACAATTCCATTGTTGCCTAATACAACTGATGAAATGCACAACTTCGGATCAGCAGGTGTTACATCAATATCAATCGGATCGGGTACACAGGATTGTGTGAACGCGACGAATGTGAGAGCGAAAATGAAAGCTAGTTTTTTCATTAGTACCTGAAGTTATAACTGATGAAAGGAATGAATCCGAATAAACCGCGGGAAACGTATTTAAGAGAACCGTCGTCTCCGGCTTGTACTTCTACACGATAAGGTTGTGCACGGTTGTATAGATTGTAAGCGCCGAAGCTCCATTCGCCCTGCCATTTCATCCATTTGCGATTCGCTTTTTCGCGCGACTTGATAATGAAGCTGATGTCCATACGATGCGCTGCAGGTAAAACCGTGCCGTTTCGTTCACCATAGATCGGAAGTGTATTCACGTTCGTGGTAGATGAATTCGGCATGAGGAAGTAACCGATCACAGGAGTGAAACGTTGTCCGGTTGAATAAACCCACACTGCGGAAATAATGAATCGCTTGGTGATTTCACACGTTCCGACAAATGACAGATCGTGACGGCGATCGTAACGAGCATAATAGCGCTTGCCTTCATTCAGTTCATCAAACTGACGTGTGGTCCACGAAATGGTGTAACCGATCCAGCCGGTGAAACGACCTGAATTACGCTGCAGGAATAACTCCATTCCGTATGATTCTCCCTGACCTTCTATGAGTTCGTTCTCGTAATTGTCGTTCAATACCAAAACTGCACCTTCACGATACTCGATAAGGTTCCGCATGTGTTTATAGTAAACTTCAATTGACGCGATGGTTTTCAGTTTCGGGAAATTGTGATTGTAACCTGCTGCAATCTGATTTGAATAAATCGGTTTTACTTTTTTCGTAACCGGGTACCATAAGTCTGTAGGAAGCGCAATTGCAGAACTGGAAACGAGATGCAGATATTGCGTCATGCGCGAGTAACCGAACTTTACAGATTGGTTCTCATTGAACAGATAAGTTATTGAACCGCGCGGTTCAGGTGAAGTATAGAACACATCGCTGCCAACCAGAAATGATTGACGGAATCCGTAGGAAACATTGAGGTTGTCGCGCAGTTTCAATTCCTGCTGTATGTACAATCCGGATTCGAAATTCACAACCAGCTCACCTTCACGGGAGCGAATGATATCAGAAATGGTTCCTGCTGTATTGACCACATTCGGTCGGAATCCATGGAAAGTGCCAAGGAATCCGAAACGCAATGTGTTCTCTGTAGATTTGAAATAGGTGAAATCATACTTCAGTCCGAAATCGGCAATACGTGATTTCGCCAGGAATGAATTTCCAGGAATGCTCGCTTCCACGTCATAACGAAAACGTGTATGAATGAAAGAAAGGTTGGAGAATAATTTCTGATTGTAAATGTGATTCCAACGGGCCGTAGTTGTGAAGTTCCCCATACGGAATCCTCCATCAAACAATGAGCTGTCGTTCTTCGGTGGTCGCAATACATCATCTCCGATGTAAGCACTGTAGAACAACCGGTTGTTCTCATTCACTTTATAATTCAGTTTCAGTGTTGCATCGTAAAAGAAATAAGGAAGAATGTCTTGTCCGTACGCAGCACGGAAAACCTGGTCGATATAAGAGCGACGTCCGCTGAGAATGAAAGAACAGGTGTCTTTCTTAATCGGCCCTTGTATTGTAATGTGAGATGAAAGCAAACCGATACCTCCGTCAACATGGTAATTCTGCATATCTCCGTCTTTCATGCGTATGTCCATCACGCTTGAAAGCCGACCGCCGTACTGTGCCGGAAATCCGCCCTTGATCATGGTAACATCCTTGAGCGCATCGTTGTTGAATACAGAGAAGAAACCGAAAAGGTGTGATACGTTGTAAACTACAGCTTCGTCCAGAAGAATAAGATTGTCGTCGCCCGAACCGCCACGCACCAGCATGGTATTCTGACCTTCACCGCCTCGTTTCACACCCGGCATCAATTGCAATACTTTGATAACGTCTGTTTCGCCGCCAATCGTCGGAACATATCTTATCTGTTCTACCGGTATGCTGATGGAACTCATTTGCGTAGAGCTGACCGTTTCCTGGTTTTTGTCTTTGACCGCAGTAATTACAACTTCGTTCATCTGATTTGCGCTGTTACTGATAGGAATTTCCAGAGAAACATTCGCGTGCAGACTTACATGAACCGTTTTTGTATTGTATCCGGTGTATTTGATGATGAGGTCGTATTCCCCCTCGGCTAGTGTGAGCGAGAAGAATCCGTAAACATTGGTAGCCATTCCTTTGTTGGTACCGCTTACAGTTACAATAGCACCGATCACGCTTTCTTTACTGGTGGAATCGGAAACAGTGCCGCCAATCGTGTATTGTTGTTGTGCAAAGGCTCCGCCTGCACCGAAAACAAGAAGTAATAAAATGAGATTGAAAAGACGCAGCATACGCATAGGACGTACAAGTTACAAAATAGTTACCGCGGTAAAAGCTTAGTAATGGCGCCAGGTCCGCAACAGAACAGTAAATCCAGAACCGACAGGTCCGGAACGAATCCATGTCGTTCTTCGAATACCTGCGGGTAACGTTGCAGTGATAAATCGGTAATAAAAGATTTACTCAATCGTCTGGAACGTAAATCAGTTATTGCTTCGTTCGCCTGAACAAATGTTTCAGACTGAACCGGATTCCAATTCATCTTGAAGGCTTCGGTAATGATCATGAAGCACGCTGTGTTCCATTCATGCAGCATTGCAGGTTGCAAGGCGTACAAATTCCCGATCTTATTTCTGTAATGTTCGAAGTAGGGTGCATGTGCGTAAGCCGAAATGATTGCATGCAGGTGAATGCGCTGCCAAGGATAAGAGTAATCAATCTTCACATCTTTTACAGGCGTATGATTACCCAGGGTGTTCACAGGAATAATCAGCGGCATTACACCATTCGCAGTAATAATGTTACAGCGATTGCGGTTCGTTTGTTTGTAATAGTGTTCGTGTATATCTGAAATAATTTCTTCATGTTTCAGCACATTCATGTACCACGAAACGGAAGGAAAATAACACGATGATATTACAGCTCTGCTCACGTTATAATTCAGAATAACAGATCATATGCAAATTTCAGAATCAATGCCGTCACCACACAAAGGAAGAAAATGCGGATGAACTTTACACCGCGCTTCAATGCTGTTCGTACTCCCAGCCATGATCCTGTCATATTGAAAATTGCCAAAGGAATCCCGATTTCCCAAATCACATTGCCAGACCAGATAAAAGACGCAAGCGCAGCTACATTAGTTGCCACGTTCACCAGTTTTGCACTCACGGATGCATTAAGGAAATCGAATCCGAACAGACTTACGTAAATCACAATAAGAAAACTTCCCGTACCGGGACCAAAGAATCCATCGTACAATCCGAGTACTGCACCAATAATAAGCGACCACATTGTTAGTGCGGGTTGAAGTAATCCGCCGGTAGATTTCATTCCGAAGTCTTTACGGAAATACGTATAGATGGCAACCGCGATAAGAAGGAATAGTATTACAGGTTTGATCAGTTCTTTGTCGAACAGCTTTACAAGTTCAGCACCAACTACTGCGAAAATCAAAGCTGTGATGATCGCAGGCAATACTGCGTTCCAGCGAACCGGTGTGTTGCGCACATAGCGAACGGCTGCTAATGTTGTTCCTGAAAATCCGGCCAGTTTGTTAGAGCCAAGAATAGCCGCAGGCGGCAAACCCGGAAAGGCGAGGAGGAAAGCGGGAAGTTGAATGAGTCCGCCTCCACCAACAATGGAATCCACAAAGCCGGCAACGAATCCGGCCAGCATCAGAAGCCAGAAGGAAAGTTCTGTGTAGATTTCCGTTGACATGCGTGCGAAGATAGGGAATTCAGGGAGCAGCGATCAGCGGTAAGTGATCACTCAATCCCTTCGAACAATCTGTCCCAACGAACCGATCCCGCATTGCGATCATAAGAGAAAAGAATCGTGGTGGCAACGCCTACGATGTGATCTTCCGGAACAAATCCCCAATAGCGCGAGTCCATAGAGAAGTGACGATTGTCGCCCATTACGAAGTAATAGTTCATTTGGAACGTGTAGGTGCGTGCATATTTTCCGTTGATGTAAACCGAATCTCCTTTTAAACTGAGTTCATTGTGTTCGTAATTCACAATGATGCGTTCCCATAGTGATAAACTGTCGGGATGAAGCGTGATAGTCATGCCTTCCTTCGGAACAACCAACGGACCGAAGTTGTCGAGATTCCACGATAGCTTTTCTTCATGTGGAAACACTGTTTCATCGTAGCTGCCGGAAGGAGATAGTTCCGGTTCAACGCTGATGATATTCGGATTCAGTTTCAGACTGTCGGCAGTTGATTGACGCAGCGTGATTGTGTAGTACGCGTATTTGCCTTGCTGACTTTCACGTACCATACCGTACTTCTTGAAATCAAGACTGTCTTTCTTCGATGTGTCGGCTTTGATCACAAAATTGAATACAGACTTTGCAGGTGCTGCCAATTCCTCTCCGTTGATATAAACGACTTTGTCTTTGATCGTAATGGAGTCGCCCGGAATTGCAATGCAGCGTTTGATGAAATGTGTTTTGTGATCAGTAGGATATTCATTTGGTCTTCCGTCCATCGGAAATTCATCTTCGGCCGGGAAGTTGAAAACGATCACATCGTTGCGTTCAATTTCAGCATACCCCGGGATACGCATGTATGGTAATTGCCAGATATCGGAATACGATTGTGCTCCGAAAATAGTTTGATGTGTAAACGGAATGGTTAGCGGAGTGATCGGCATTCGCGCACCGAAGCGAAGTTTATTTACAACAACGTAGTCACCGGCCATCAATGTTCCCGACATCGAATCAGATGGAATGGCGAAAGGTTCAAATACAATTGCCTTGAGAATGATGACGCCAAAGAAAGCCACAACAACAGCTTCAATCCATTCGCGCACATGCGATTTCTTTTTCTTCGCGGGTTCTTCAGGAGTTTCTTCTGCAGCAGGAGTTACTGGTTCCTGTTTTTCAGGGAGCTCGTAATCAGCGGAAGGATCATCAGCGGAGACAAAATTATTCTCGCCTAATTCTTCAGGAGTGAGAAATTCTTCAGAATGATCCGGTGGCCGGTTCTCCATTACGATTACTTGTTCTTACGCAATGAAGGACGTTTGGATTCAGCTTCCTTCTTCTTTTTTCCGCGGTAATAGCTCCATCCGGCGTAAATAGCAATTCCGGTGATCACGAACCATAAATAGGACTTGGAGAGTCCGTCTTTGCTAACGAATGTCATCATTCGTTCAGGACGCAATCCGGAATGTTCACCGCGCGACATCCATACGAAGACCGGTTTACCTACAACATGATCTTCCGGAACAAATCCCCAATAACGCGAATCCAGAGAGTTGTGGCGGTTATCACCCATCATGAAGTAGTAATTCTGCTGAAAAGTGTAAGTAGTTGCAAGTTGACCGTTGATATAGATTTGTCCGCCTTTGATTTCAAGTTTATTGTGCTCATAAACTTCAATGATGCGTCTCCATAAAGGCAAACTGTCTAATGAAAGTTTTACGGTCATTCCTTCTTTCGGAATCAGCAACGGTCCGAAGTTATCGCGGTTCCACTTGAAGTGTGTTGTGTCGTGAGGGAAAACATCATCGACCAGCGATTCGAAATACATCGGATTCAATGAAGGAACTTTACACATTCCCTTTGGGAAGAAAGCCCGACTCACAGGAGCTCCGGTAATCTTCTCCAGAATTTTTGAATTCGCTTCTGAACAGCTTACTGTAAACTGACGAGCTGTGTCGTTCTGAGAATAGTAGAAATTGTCTGTGATTCCATTCGCATTCAAGTCATATTGAAAAGATTCCCATGAGTTGTATCCTTTAGGAATATTAAAGTTGTAAGAGAATTGAACCTCTTTCGGGAACTTCTGTGCTGCACCGTTAATATAAATCTGCTGATCACGAATTTCGAACTTGTCGCCAGCAGTCGCCACACAACGCTTCACGTAATTGTCTTTCTTATCTGTAGGATGTACAACAATAGAATCCGGAACGTAAATCTGACGTATCTGACTTTCGCTTAAACGACTATTCTGCGACATTACACGAATGAATCCGTAATAACTTCTGTTACGATTGCCTGTGTAAACTGTATCACCTTCCGGGAAGTTGAACACGACAATGTCGCCTCGTTCAACATCGCTCCAACCCGGTAAACGTATTTCAGGCAATTCAATCCAATCCACATACGACGGAGTGGTTTCTGTGAACGGCATTGTGTTGTGTGTAAATGGGAATGTAAGCGGAATGGATGGAACTTTTGCTCCATAACTCATTTTGCTCACGAAGAGATAATCGCCGACACGTAATGTTCCTTCCATAGAAGAAGATGGAATCACAAACGCTTCGAAGAAGAAAGTTCGGATCAATGTAGCTGCAACAACAGCGAACACGGCAGCTTCTCCCCATTCCTTAAGGAAATGTTTATTGATTTCATCACGAGGAACACCTTTCCATTCATTTGCGGATGAGAATCCAAGCCACGGCATCCATGCGAAATACCCGCACACTGCGAGTACATGCTCTCCGAATTTCCGTTTACCGAATGCGTTTGATGTAAGTACGATCAGCACTGCGAGCATGTAGAAACCAACAGCAGGAATGATCACAAGAAAAACCCACCACCACGGTTTCTGCAACAACTTTAACCAAACAACAATGTTGTAAACAGGAACCAATGCTTTCCAGGGTTGCTCACCGGCTTTCTTGAAAACACCGTACAATCCTGCGAAAAGAAGTATGAATGAAATGAGAAGAAGAATCTGAATAATACCCATAATGTGAATTAGAAGGTCGAAAGTTAGCAATGTAACTTTGAACAGTTGCAATTGTGTTACTTCTTGTTCGTGGTTTTAGTGTTTTTTAAGATCAATAACCCAGAAGATCGCGCATGGTGAACACGCCTTTGCGACTCGTGATCCATTCTGCTGCTACAACAGATCCGGTAGCAAATCCTTTTCGGTTGAACGCTTCGTGCGTCATTGAGATTTTATCAATGGCAGAAGTGTAAGTTACCGTGTGCGTACCCGGAACTTCTCCTGTGCGTATTGCAATCAATGGCAAGTCAGTATCGTTCGCGGACTCAGGACCTTTTTCGGAGTACAATTTCCAGTTCTTCTTTCGTCCAAGGTGCGAGAGAAGTCCTTCCGCCAATGAAATTCCCGTTCCGCTTGGCGCATCGAGTTTGTGGATGTGATGAATTTCTTCAATTGACGGTTCGTATTCAGGGAAAGGTTTCATCAACTCGGCGAGTTGTTCGTTCATTTTGAAGAACAGATTCACACCCAGACTGAAGTTTGAAGCATGAAATAAGGCTCCGTTCGCGGATTGCACCTCTTTTTTTACGTTTTCGAGATTCGCATACCAACCGGTTGTACCAACGACGATAGGAACGCCTGCCGTGATGCAACGGGAAATGTTCTGCATTACCGAATCGGGTCTGGAGAATTCGATGGCAACGTCTGCTTGCTTGAGTTCGGAATCCGAAAAAGTGGCAGAATTTGCAGAATTTACCTTCAAAACAATGGAATGTCCGCGGGAAATGGCAATTTCTTCTATGATTTTGCCCATTTTGCCGTAACCAAGTAATGCGATTTTCATGTGCCGAAGGTACTATTTAGACGGTAGACTTTGGACATTAGACTAATGTAATGCACCCTTGGAGGGGCCGCACCCTTGGAGGGGCCGCAGCCTTGGAGGGTCGACACCCTTGGGGTAAATTTTCGTTACAATTGCGATAGAACAGGAAAATAATGTACATTTGCCGTCCCAAAAGGGAATTATTAACCATTTAAAAACAAAAGACCAATGCCTACAAAAATCAGATTACAGCGCCATGGTAAGAAAGCGTTCGCGTTCTTCCATATCGTTGTAGCGGACGGTCGTGCCCCACGTGATGGGAAGTTTATTGAGAAAATAGGCACGTACAACCCGAACACAAATCCTGCGACTATTGACATCGATAACGATCGCGCGTTTGAATGGATCAAGACAGGTGCTCAGCCAACTGACACTTGCCGTGCCATCCTTTCTTACAAAGGAATCATGATGCGTTATCACCTTCACCGCGGTGTTGAAAAAGGCGCGCTCACACAAGAGCAAGCTGATGCTAAACTCGCGAAGTGGATGGATGAGAAGAATGCAAAAGTAGAAGGCAAGAAAAACCGCCTTGCTGACTCTGCGAAGAGCCAGGCTTCTGCACGCTTCAAAGCTGAAACAGCTGCTAAAGAAGCTCGCGCTGCGAAAATCGCTGCGAAGAATGCTGCTCCTGCTGCTGAAGAAGCTGCTGCTCCTGCTGCTGAAGAGTCTACAGAGAACGCATAATTCATATTTGAATTCTGAAAAGACCCGGGTTATTCAACTCGGGTCTTTTTTTATTCACCAAACAGATTCACATCGCGACCAACAACGATTATTTTTGCAAAGCATGGAACTCAGTAAATTTTTCACAATAGGATATGTTCGCCGCGTTATCGGAATCAAAGGCGAAATGGGAATAAAGCTTGAAGTGGATAATCCTGCCCGCTACAAAGGCATTGACGCAATTCTGCTTGTGAAAGATTCGGACGCAAACGGAGTTGAATTGGATCAGGCTATTGTGCGTGGCGAAGAACTCGTGATAAAAATCAAAGGAGTTACAACTCCTGAAGATGCAAAGCGATTTGTTGGAAGCACTGCCATGTTGCCATTGGAAGCGCTACCGAAGCTCAATAACAAGCGTTTTTATTTTCATGAGATCCCCGGATTCAAAGTGGTGGATGAAGAAGCCGGCGAAATCGGAGTTGCACATGAAGTAATGGACCGACTCATGCAACCGGTGTTGATTGTGAAGAAAGGTTTAACTGAAATCCTGATTCCTCTTGCTGAAGGCGTTGTGAAAAACGTAGATCGCGCAAATAAAGTTTTGCATATCGCTGCACCTGCAGGATTGATTGACTTGTATCTGGCCAAGAACGAAGAAGAAGAGTAGTGGAAATTATCAATTACGGATTACGCATTCCGATTCCCGCCACACACAGGTCTAAAGCCTAACTTCTAACGTCTACCGTCTATCTATTATATTGCTCCCGCGTGCGCGTCCAGTTTTTGGTTGAATCCGGTTTGGCGTAAGCGTATTTGAAGTGAGAAGTGTAACTCACGGTGTCGGGTTTGCTGCGATGAAAGGTTCGCAGATTCCAATCAATTCTGTCTTTACCGATTACACCGCGCATGAGGATGCGGTTGAAATTACTTCCGGCTTCTTCTTTGTAAAAGCGTTCCACAATTATTGTGTCAGCATTCACTTTGTAATTTCCCCACGAGTAAACAGCGGCATCAGGAACTGATACAAGGTTACTGTCGATTTGTGTTTCTGCTACACAGGCTGAACCGTTAGCGTACAGAAAAACCGGTTTCACATTTTTTCCCTGCATACGCTGAATATAACATCCATCGAAACGCAATTTGTCATTGGTGCCGGGAGAAAAATTCTTGTGATATATCACCGGCATATCGTACGAAACGCATGAGCTGATCAGCACGAAGGACATTATGAGGAAGCCGTATTTCAAGATAATTTTCCTCCTTCCATCACCTTAATCTCTGATCCTTCAGCAAGCATCACCGAGAAAGGTTTCAATTCGTTGATAAACGAAAAGTCACTGCCATACACTTTGCCGAAATCAAAATCGCAGCTGTATGATTTTACCGTATGAACTTTCCAACGCGGATGCCATACTTCATATTCTGAAGTTTCAGTATCGCTCAACTTCGTATATCCCCAGTAATGTTCCGTAATGAATTCCGCTTCGCAGGAAACAGGAATTTCTTCGCTGGCAAGGTCAGCAATAACTTTCATGGAATACCATTGATCTTTTTCGATTTTGTATTCCACTTCCAGCAACCCATCGCGTTCCAGCCAGGAGTGATCCATGTCCATCGTTTCGTAATGTTCGCCATACAAAGTATTAGCCACGAAGGAAATCATCATCTTCGGAACAATCTCTTTAATGAAAACAACTCCTCTGCGTTCCGCTCCGTTTTTAGTTCTGTGTTTGACATAGAACCGGAGATTCACTTCTTCAAAGTTCTGATGAAACGGTACAGGAATCCCTTTCAGTTTTGTGTTGACAAACATGAAGCCGACAAGACTTACATAACAGATGCCGTTATAAGTATCGAGCTGAGTGCCTGCAGGTAAATAGGGAAGAAGATGTTTCTCCTCAATGGCATAATTGATGAGGATCAGTTTGCGCCATTCGGCAGAGAGAAACGTGGACATGATGTCGTGTTATTTCGTTGAGGATTGATTTCCGTCTTTCAGTGAAATCAGATACCAACCCGCCGTGATGAAATAGTTTCTGAAATAAGGAATCGCGCCCAGCCAGCTCCAGATTACGCGTGGCTTCAATTTGAACTTCACTTCGTAATTCGGATTGATGAAGTAACGGACTTTCTTGTCGATACGGTACCCACGTTTGTTCAGAATCCGCTCCAGACGATCAATGGTAATACCTGTTGATTTTACTTCAAGCAGGTTGTCAATCGTTGCCTGACTTTCTCCGCACATTTTCAGAATGCCTCGATACATGAATACCGGCAGAATGTGATAGTACGGCATCTTCGATGCAAACTTACTTCTGCAGATTTGCTGATGTCCGCCATACGGCATATGCCACGCTGGAAAAGCCGCAAAGAAATGTCCGCCAGGTGCGAGATAATTTTTCAGAACTTCAAAGAATCTATCCTGATTGTGGATGTGCTCAATCACATCACGAGTAATGATGAGATCAAATTTCCCGATCGTGTTGGTATCGTAAATGTCAGCAGCAATTAGTTCGATCTTGTCTTTACGCGGATGATTCTCGAAGTATTTCTTTGCATTTTCAATTTTACCTTCGGAGAGATCCACACCGACAACACGATCACAACCCATGTCCAGAAAAGGCATCAGGTTTCCACCTTCGCCGCAACCGATTTCCAGAACAGAAATGGATTTATCGACTTTTCGGATTTCACGTACAAACGGAATGACGTGTTTCTCCGTAGTGTATATCTGTTCTTTAAAGTATTGTTCCCGGTTGGAATGACGTTCCTGCATAGCGTGATCAAAGATAATACAGTTCACCGTTATTCGGTTCACCGTTATTCGGTTCACCGTTTGTCAGGAAATTTAGCTCCTGCTTTGATGGTTTGTTTGTACACCGGACAACCGTCATGATGCGCTCCGGGAAGGTATCCGGTACTCATCAGAAACTCGTTTACGATTTCTCCTCCTGTAAATCGGAAAGTCTTTTTGAAAAGCTTCACCCATTCTTCTTTCTTTAATGGATGATTTGAATCAATCCAGCTTTTGAATGAGCCGTGCGATTTCTGCAGTTCCAGTATCACATTGGCATTGTGAATTGCAGCGTCTATCTTCAATCGGTTTCTGATAATACCTGCATCGTTCAAAAGGCGAGTTCTGTCTTTTTCTTTATAGCGCGCCACTTTCTTGATGTCGAAATTGTGATACGCCTTTCTGAAATTCTCTTCTTTTTTCAGAATGGTATCCCAGCTTAAACCTGCTTGATTGATTTCAAGCACAAGCCTGCAGAAGAGTTCATCATCGTCGTGAATCGGAAATCCGTAGGCTTTATCATGATAGCGACGGTGAACGTTATCTTTTTCTTTATCAGAAACGAAATTACAGTACGACATAATGGTTCTAGAAAAATCGTGCGCGTCCTCCTGAAAAACCGAAGTACGCACTCAGGGTTAATGTATGTGTGGCGGTTGCATATTCAGTTTTTGCAACCTTAATGTTATATCCGTAATTGAATTGCGCTTTTACAAATCCGATTCCTATTTCCGGTCGCAATGCAAAACCGCTTTCATTGTCTTTGATGAAATACACAGCCCGCGCACCGATCTGCGCTCCTTTGTTTCGTTTGAACATTCCGGTCCAGAATCCGAATGATGCCATACTTACTCGCTGATCGGAGTTGTATTGGAAGCCGAGATAATATCCGCTGCCCGCAATGGATCTTTGAGTACCGTAAATAAATTTTGCTCTGCACAGCTGCATTCCCATTCCTCCGTTGAGGAAATCAATCTCGGGAACAACTCCAACTGATTTTTCCATGCTGTGCCATTTCACAGGCTTGCGTGGTTCTTCTGATTTGCTTTGTGCATCAAGAGAAATCGAAAGCACAATGAGAACGAAACTGTGCAAAAGAAGAAAAGCGCTCCGTCTGGAACGCTTTTCATTCTTGTATGTGTTGCTGTTATGCATTCACAGCATTAACAACCGGTGCTGCGTCCAGGATATCTTTCGATACACCTGATGCATATTGTTCGAAGTTCTTACGGAACTGTTCAGCAAGTTTAACTGTTGTGTTTTCGAACGCTGCTTTGTCAGCCCAAGTGTTGCGTGGCTCCAGAATTTCAGCAGGTACACCCGGACATGATGTCGGGAAGCGAAGTTTGAAGAATGGTGTTGTACCGTACTCAACTTTGTCCAACTGACCTTCGAGTGCTGCAGTAATCAATGCACGTGTATAAGAAAGTTTAATGCGGCTTCCCACTCCGTAAGCTCCGCCGGTCCAGCCGGTGTTAACGAGCCATACGTTGATGTCCGGATTTGCTTTCAATTTCTTACCAAGCAACTCTGCGTATTTACCAGGGTGCAATGGAAGGAATGCTTTCCCGAAACAAGCAGAGAATGTTGTCTGCGGCTCTGTAATTCCCATTTCAGTTCCCGCAACTTTAGCAGTGTAACCTGAAATGAAGTGATACATTGCTTGCTCAACAGTCAATTTTGAAATCGGAGGAAGAACTCCGAATGCGTCTGCTGTAAGGAAGAAAATGTTTTTCGGTGGCGCACCTTTCGAAACAGGAAGCGCATTGCTGATGTGATCAATCGGATAAGCAACGCGTGTATTCTCAGTTTTAGATGTGCTTGCGTAATCTACAGTGCGGGTTCCGTCAACGAAATCGATGTTCTCAACGAGCGCACCGAATTTAATCGCATCCCAGATCTGCGGTTCTTTCTCACGGGTGAGATCGATGCATTTTGCATAACATCCGCCTTCGAAATTGAATACAGCATCGTCAGACCAACCGTGCTCATCGTCACCGATCAATGCGCGGTTAGGGTCAGCCGACAAAGTTGTTTTTCCTGTTCCTGACAAACCGAAGAAAACAGCAGTGTCGCCGTTCTTACCTTGGTTAGCAGAGCAATGCATGGAAAGAACGCCTTTCTCGTGAGGAAGAATGTAATTCAAGAGTGTGAAAATTCCTTTCTTGATTTCACCTGTATATCCTGTTCCTCCGATGAGAATTACTTTCTTCGTAAGGTTCAGAATTGCGAAGTTGTGCTGACGTGTTCCGTCGATAGCAGCATCTGCTTTGAATCCCGGAGCACAAACGATAGTCCATTCAGGATTGAAGTTCTGAATTTCATCAGCAGTAGGACGCAGGAACAAGTTGTTCGCGAACAAATTTGACCAAGGAAACTCGGTTACAACGCGAATGTTCAAACGGTATTTCGGATCAGCGCAAGCGTAAGCATCGCGCACATAAACTTCTTTCCCGCTGAGGTATGAAGTAACACGATTGTAAAGCAAATCAAATTTTGCAGGATCAAATTTGATGTTGATGTCGCCCCACCAGATAACATCTTTAGAGATGTCATCATACACCATGAATTTATCCTTCGGCGAGCGGCCGGTAAATTCACCGGTATCAATTGCTAAAGCTCCGGTGTCGGTTAATTCTCCTTCACCACGCATCAAAGTCTCTTCAACAAGTTCGGATGGAGTAAGATTCCACCAGGCAGCTGCTACATTTCCCAGACCCAGTGACGCGATTGAGGCGTTTTTGCCTTTAATCCCAAATTCGTTCATTCTTTAAATCTTTTTACCGAAAAAACACCCTCAGGCACGTTTTTTCGTGGTTAAATAATGATGAAATCCCGTTTTTACGGGAAGGGTACAAAGGTACGGATTCCGAATTAACGTAATATGATCTTTATCGGTGTTTATCACAAACTGCCCATTCGGTGACAATTACTAAGTCTTTGTCTGTCAATTGTGTACGGACATCCCGAACGAAAATTTCCTGTTCTCTTGTTGATAAATTCGTCATCCGGAAGCAGAGATTTACTTCTCCTTCGCGTCCCCAATACGATTTTGTGTAAACAAATCGTGGTCTTTCTGCCAGCCAGCTTTCGAAGGATTTCAGCGTTTCGTAATCAATTCCGGCTCCTTTGCTGATGAAGGAAACGACCAGGCGAACCACGTTGGTGTCTGATTCTACAGCAACTCCTATGTCCTGAATTTCAGTCTGAACATCAACAGTATCGGTTGTGGAATTGCCGGATGAACTTGAGGATGTCGTGCTTACGGTTTCCGTTACTGTTACAGTTGCAGATACCGTTCCGTTACTCCCGGATGCAGTTGATGCTGTTTGCGAGTTTGATGCCGGTACTTCGCTTGCCACAGATTTCTTGTTACGACACGCAAGAACGGAAACAGCAAGTATAATAATCAAAGTATAATACTTCATGACGCAGAATTTGTAAGTAATGTACTGAAATCGTGCCAAAGGAGATTCAACGGTTTCATTGTCGATTTTCGTTTTATATTCGTCGAATGAAAAACATCTTCGAACAGAAAACGAGCTCGGAATTCATAGAGCGTATCAATAAGCTCACACCGCAAACACAACCGAAATGGGGAAAAATGAATGTGCAAAAGATGCTCGCGCATTGCAATGTGACTTATGAAATGGCTTATGAAACAAAGCATCCGAAAGCAACCGGTTTCAAGAAATTCATGCTGAAGATGTTTGTGAAACCTATTGTTGTGGGCGATAAACCGTACAGTCACAACTCTCGTACTGCACCAGAGTTTTTGATTACTGATGAACGCAAGTTCGAAGTAGAAAAGCAGCGTCTGATTGATTATATCAACAAGACTGTTTCATTGGGAGAGAAGTCGTTCGAAGGAAAAGAATCCAATTCGTTCGGA
Organism: Bacteroidia bacterium; assembly: GCA_023151315.1. Classification (GTDB taxonomy): domain Bacteria; phylum Bacteroidota; class Bacteroidia; order Palsa-965; family Palsa-965. Next base: position 37,008 of record JAKLJE010000027.1, on the reverse strand, counting down.
GCGCTTACTTCTAAAGAGTGGAACACGATGTTCACAAAACACCTGGAACATCATTTGTCGCAGTTTGGGGTCTAAACTTTAGTGTGGTTTTGTCAACTCTGCAATCAAATCAGAGGTAATATCTATCATTACCGTCGCGTCAGGTTTGCATTTCAGTGCAGGCATCTGGTTGAATTCACTTACGTTTTTCAGTTGACGTTGCGCGCAAATCGTATCAGCTTTCGTTCGGATCTCCATTCGTATCGGGTTCAGAATGGCTTCCGCGTTTTCCTTTTTACGCAGCGCTTTTGAAGAGAGAAGAACGTATCGCAGTTCCTTCTTCCGGATCTCATTCTTTCGAACCAGATAATCGCCTTTGGTTATTGAAGCAGAATCGCGACTCAGCACAAGTTTCATGTCGGTTATAGTATCATTAAGCAATCTGCATTGTTCCAGTTCTTTGTTTGCGGAAATCAATGAGTCGTTGGCTGATTTGTATTGCGGAATACGTGAGCCAACTGAATCCTGAATATAATACGCCACAATACATTCTGCAGGTGGAGGTGCGGATTCCTGAGCCGGCGCTTCTGTTTTTGTTGGTTTGGAGCGTTTTTGGGCAAACACATCGTTGATCAGGATCAACAACGCAATTAGTATGAAAAAGTGAGTTCGGCTATTCATGCTTGTTTGACGATTAATAAGCCTTCACCCAATTTCGATTATTCATATACTCGACAAATCGGTTGGTAAGATCGATTGATTCGTATTTTCCGATTGAACTACTTAGAAGAACTTTAACTTCCTCATTCGTATAAACGTGGTTCATCTTATTTAACTCCGCGAAACGAGTTGAATGAACCAGAATTGAATCATTAATGTTCTTTGTCAGAGTAGAGTCTATTGCTTTTAGTTCCTGCATGTAAAGATTTTCATACGCTGAAATCAATTCTGCGGAATCTCCAATTTCGAGGATACAACCTCTTGGTTGACCATTTGCTAACCACAGTGCATACAGGGAATCGCTCTCTTGTTTCCTAATCCTATATTGTGAACGCAGTTCATTTATCATTGCTTCTGCGTCCTCGCGATAGGCAGTCAAGCTGTCATTTTTTAATTGTGTTTCTTTCAAATATTTACTTACCGAATCCACATTGATGTAATACAGTTTAATGGGTTTGTTAGCAGCTTGTGCCTGAACAAACAGAGAAAAGCAAAGACATAATAGAAATGTTAAGTGTAGTCTCATTGTTCGATTAAACGTCAATATGTCTTATCCCTTCTTAATTTTATTTCGATTGACCTTTCGATTTGACTCTCGGATTTCTGCGTGTATCCCAAAAAGTGATGATATGAATTTCGTCAGAAACCAGTTTGTAAATCATGAGATTGTGGGGAGTGATCAGCGCTTCATAAAGATTTCTCTTTCCGATACGACGAAACATTTTCGGATAAACCTTAATGTATTCAATTGTTTATTCAGTTGCGTTTATGAAATGACGAACCTCACTATTGGTCCAATTCTCAATAAGATAATCGACGACAGCAGCGAACTGATCCTTCGCTTCGTTCGTCCACTTTACTTTTTCAACCACTTCGCGTATTTTTTCATCACTACTTCATGGTCACTGACTTTGCCTTTTTTGGAATCATCTAAACCGGAGTCAATTGATTTTTTAATGTATTCCGGCAATTCTTCTTCCCATTTGTCTACATCATTGTCAAATATGGCTTGAATGTATTTGATAACATTCTTATCCTTCGTGGCCATGATGCGTTTAGCGAGATCTGTCTTTTGATCTTGTATTCTCATAGTTTAAATTTACTAAATAGGAATTGTTCAGAATGCTTTTGAGCAGTTTTCTCGTGCAATTTTAACCTGAAACAGCATCAAAACCTTTGTATATTTGCCTTCCAAACACTTAAAAATGGCCTATAATCTTCTTAAAGGAAAACGCGGAATTATTTCCGGAGCGCTTGACGCAAATTCCATCGCATGGAAAGTGGCAGAGAAATGTCATGCTGAAGGTGCTACATTCACTTTGACGAACGCACCTATCGCAATGCGCATGGGTGAAATCAATAAACTGGCAGAAGCAACGAATTCCAAAATCATTCCTGCGGATGCAACCAATGTTGATGAACTGAAGGCTTTGTTCGAAGGATCTGTGGATCATCTCGGCGGAAAAATTGATTTCGTGCTGCATTCTATCGGAATGTCTCCGAACATCCGTAAGAACATTCCTTACACCGGATTGAATTACGATTTCTATAATAAGTCAATTGATGTAAGTGCAATGTCGCTGCACAAAATGCTCAGCGTTGCGTACAACATGGACGCAATGAACGAATGGGGTTCCGTTGTGGCGCTTTCTTACATCGCAGCTCAGCGTACGTATCCTTTCTATACAGACATGGCAGATGCGAAAGCAATGCTTGAGTCTGTTGCACGCAGCTTCGGTTATCACTACGGCAAAGCGAAGAAAGTTCGTGTGAATACGATTTCGCAGTCGCCAACGAAAACTACTGCAGGCGGCGGTATCAAAGGATTCGGAGATTTTTACGACTACGCTGACGCAATTGCTCCGCTTGGAAATGCCAGTGCAGATTCATGCGCAGATTACTGCGTGACGTTGTTCTCTGATCTAACGCGTATGGTAACAATGCAGAACCTGTATCATGATGGCGGTTATGCTACAACAGGTGTGAGCAACGAAGTAATGCAGAAGCTCGGCATTCAGGGATAAATTCAATATTCAAATGAGTCAATGATACAATTTGCAGATTGTATCATTTGCTCATTGAATCAATTGCAGAATAAATTATTGCTTCGTGAGCAGAACATCTTTGCTCATTTCCCCTTGAGGACCGATATCGAATACGATCAGTGTTTCCACTTTCGTAGCACATCCGGGGGCTTCTATTGTCATAACGTATTTTCCGGGAGGCAGGGCAACAACGTACTTTCCTGTATTCGGATTCGGTTTATAAGAACCATATTCCTCGTTGTTCTCTGATTTCGCAACGGAGATAATCATATCCGCGTATGTAACGGAAGGATCAGGAACAACAATCTGTCCTGTTACAATAGTGAAATAGTTCGATTGCACTTCATTGAATACAACGCGCCAGATATCCAGATCGCCCATTCCGCCTTCGCGCACTGTAGAAACATAAGCAACGCGATTGGCTTCGGTAAAGCAGATCGACATATTGTCTTCAGTATTGTTCAGCGGATACCCCAGATTCTTCGGTGTACTCCACGTGTTGTTCTCCTGATCCCAGATAGAGTAGAAGAGATCGTAACCGCCCATGCTGTTGTGTGCTTCAGACGAGAAGTATAATGTTTTGCCATCCGGAGCCATGTAAGGGAAATCTTCACCCCAAGGTGTATTCAATACAGCACCGAGATTCTGTGCCATTGACCATTGTCCGTTCGGTAATTTACGAACCATGTACAAATCCGTTTTACCTTGTCCGCCCGGACGTTCACTTGCGAAAAACAATACGTTACCGTCTGGTGAAAGTGAACCTGCAGTTTCAAATCCGTCGTTGATGTTGTTATTCAATCCCTGAAAAGCAACCGGTTTTGCAAATGAAGTTTTATATGAGGAGAACATGATTTCTCCTGCAGTATTGATGTTGTCAACGTAAACCGTCATCCATGTTCCATCCGCAGACAATCCAACACACTGTTCGTCGTAATTTCCGTTAACGGAAGCACCGGCATTTTTTGCTTTGGAGAATACGCCTCCAACCGATTTAGAGTAATAAATATCACTCGCATAGTAGCCGTCAACTTCAACAGTTGGTGCTCCGAGATTTCCTTTCCGGCGCGATGTAAAACACAGCATGGATTCATCCTGTGTAACAAACGGGTAGTAGTCCGGATATTCCGAGTTAACTTCTTTACCAAGACTCGTAAAAGTTACGTCCAGCGGACTTTTGATCAGTACTTTTGCATTGTTGCATTGCTGTATATAAAGATCAGCACGGGCTTTACCGTCTTTATCAGCCTTCAGTTTGTACGTATTGTATGATTTGATTGCATCATCAAAGCGTTGTGCGTGATGATATGCCTGTCCGAGGTAAAGCCAGGCATCATTATCTGCCTTTGGCTGTTTCGTGCAGAACTCCATGTACTTTACTGCTTCCTTACGCTGCGAATTGGTGTTCAGATAACAGATGCCCGCTCGGTAGTTGTAATCGTAGTTAGAGGGTTCTTTTTTCGCCAGTGCCACGTAAAGCGGTAACGCCATCACGTAGTTCTTGTGTCCGAAATGTTCGGCTGCAAGATCAGGATCTGCAACAGGACCTGTACCCGGTCTGGCCGTTTGTGCTGTAACGGTTAATCCTGCTGAAAAACAGCTTAAAGCGAAAACTAGTAGTAAAAGTCTTTTCACAATTCTGATGGACGGACGCAACCGACCATCTTCAAAAATACAAAAAGCGAACCATTTTTTCGCGACTGTGAACAAGTTGAAATAAAAAGCCCCAAGCAATTCCTGCTCAGGGCTTTCAGTAGTCCATTTATCATCGTCAGTACCCTCGGATTTTCACGTACTGGTACTTTTCGTACACTTTCTTACGCTTCTCAAAGTCGGTTTTGTATTGTGGACCGAGTACATATGCGTTCACAGTTACCCATTTCACTTTGTTCATATCGACACCTTTTCCGATCAGAGCTTTATTTACCACATCCTGGGCTTTCTTCGCACGATCTTCGGCAAGGGCTTTATTGCTCGGGAATTTCTTGGTCGGAACCTGTGAAGCCGCGGCCGTAATGCGGAAACTAATACTGCCGTATTTATTAATGTGGGCTACGCAACTGTCGATGAAATTCTTGAAGTCCTGATCCGCAGGGTCAATAGAACTGATGTTGTATTTAAAGAACATCGTGAAGCTGAGGTTGTGGTGTTCCGTCAACTCGGCTTTGTAATTCTTAGGTGGCTTGTTGTTGTTTAGCGAATCGCCAGGCAATACAATGTGCTGTCCGCCTTTATTAGTAGTATCCAGAGGAACATCTGAACGTATCTTCCCTAACACAAGGTCGCGAAGATCAATAGAACGATCAATTACATCGTAACTTGATCCTGCAGGAACGTCAATGATTTCATTCGCGTATTCTTTACCATCAACAACATAACTGATCTGATAGGTTCCGCCTGTAGGAAGAATAATGGTGAAGTTGCCAGTACGGGCATTGGGTTTGTAAACACCAACCAGTTCTCCGTTCAGAGAATTGTTTACGATGATTTCCACTTTCTGGGAAAGCGGCTTTCCATCTGCATTGTAAATTCTGCCGCGAAGCAAAGTAAGAGCTTGTGAAACGGTTTCTTCAAGAACCGCCATATAAATGTCTTTTTCTCCGTAACCGTCAGCACGCACAGATGAGAAATATGCGCGTTTTCCGTCAGGAGATGTCATGTAGAAAATGTCATCATCCGGTGTATTCAACGGATAGCCCATGTTGGTCGGAGTGCTCCAGGTATTGTCTTCTTCATTACGTGTAGTAAAGAAGATGTCGAATCCGCCCATTGATTTGTGTCCTGTACTTGAGAAGAAGAGTGTACGCTGATCCGGGTGAATGAACGGCGCATCTTCATCTGCAGAAGTGTTGATTGTTGGTCCGAGGTTCAGAGCCTTCGACCATTTGCCGTTGGGCAATTTCACACAACGATAAATATCACGACCACCGAAGCCGCCCGGACGATCACTTACGAAATAAAGTGTATTTCCATCAGCCGACATACACGCGTGAGTTTCCCAATACTTTGTATTAATATCCGAGCCCAAAGGAAGAGGCGTCATCCACTGACCATTCATTGTGGTGGATGAGTATATATCTCCACCGTTATCATCACGGTAGAGGAAAAGTGTCTGACCATCCGTACTGAGGGAAATTGAAGCTTCGTTGGTTGGAGTATTGATATACGGGCTGATTGGTCGGGCAGAAGTCCAGGTTCCGTCCGATTTCTTTTCCGAAATCAGAATGTCTTCGTAGTAGCCTCCATCAATGGCAATTTCTCCGTAACGGCGTGATGTGAAAACAATTGACTGTTCATCAACTGACATTACCGGACCATAATCAGGGAAAGGAGTGTTGATACTATCACCCATGTTTGTGATAGTGATATTCAACGGAGTCAACATGAACTCTTTGGCGTTGTTACACCAGTTGATGCGCATGTCGATATCTTTCACCATTTCCGGATCCCGATCGGCAATAATTGCGCGATAAGATTGAAAATGGGCAATAGCTGAATCGAACTTGTAATTGTAGTGGTACGCTTGTCCGATGTAATACAACGTATTTTCCGGGGCTTTCTTGAACATAGGATCAAACGGATCGTAATTCCGTGTGATGTTGTTCATTGCTTTGCGCAGGAAACGAAGTGAATTTGCTTTCTGGGAAGGAGTTCGCAAATAACACAAACCCATCTTATAGTTTATGTTCGCATTGGACGAGTCAACTTTGTAAGCCTCAGAGAAATACAGCAAAGCCATCGGCCAGTTATTCTCTTCGATCAACAGATTCCCCTGAACAACATTCTGCTTGTATTCGCCCGGTATTGGTTGCTGTGCAAACAATCGCAAACCTGCTACGGAAATCAGTGCCAATACTAAAGCGAATTTCTTAACCATAATTCCGGTCGATATACAATTGGAGCGGGGTTTGGGCGCTCGTCAGACAAAAGTAAGGTTTTATAGCCTTATTTGAGCAAATAGGGTGCTATTTACCAACATTCACCCGTTCATTCTTGTATGATGATCTGAACGCGGCGATTTTCGGAGTCGTCATCATTCCCATTACTGTTTGAAGCCGGTTCTGTTTCACCTTTTCCAATCGCACGAATGTTCTGTTCAGGAATTCCAAGCTGAATCAGTTGATCTTTAACTGCCAATGCTCGTTTCTCTGAGAGTCGTTGATTGTAAACTGCATTACCTTTCTCATCGGCATGACCGATAACAGAAACGGTTCCGGAAGGATTCAACTTCCACAACTGGTACCACTTTTCAATTTCTTTCAATTGAAGAGATTCCAATTCTGCGCTGTTAAAGGCGAAGTAGATCAGTCCGCCCTTCATGTTCGCTTCGGTTGAAGCGGCAGACGTGTTGCTCAATGTCATTGAACTGCCATTTGCCGAGTTGGTGGTGTAAGCGGTTCCGAGTTCAGCAACAGTAGAAAGACTATCCAGATAATTCTTGCGGATCAATGGCAACTCGGTGAACGGATCTTCCACTGTATTGCGATCAATGGTTTCATCAATGCTGAAGTAGTTGTTCACGATTTCAGCATTGGTTGCACCGGTACCACGAGTTACGGTGATGTTCTGAAGTATAAACTCTTCATCTGAAGTATTGGCAAACGGCAATGAAGTCTCTATGGAAGTGAAACCGTTTCCGCTGATTTCGTATTCGTATTCGGTTCCGGGAATGTAATTGTAAACAACACTGTCTGAAGGCGACATATCAAAACGCTGAATTTCATTTTTCGATTTACTGTCGCGAATAATCACGTTGAGTTTTTCGTCTGCACTAAAGCCGAGAGCAGTCAAGCGGAGTTTTACTAAAGGAGAAACAGGAGGGAAGTACTGAATGAAATAGAGATCAAGATCTCCTTCTCCTTCTTTATTCAGTGTGGAGTAATATGCTCCGGATCCGTTTTCCAACGGAGTATAGAAAACATCATCGCCTCCGTTGTTGATCGGTGCTCCGAGGTTTTCCGGTTCTGACCAACGACCGTCCGCTTTTTTCGTGCAACGAAACACATCGTAACCGCCCATGCTGTTATGACCTTCGGAAGAGAAATAAAGAGTGTTACCGTCAGGCGTCAGCAACGGACAGTCTTCATTAAACGGACTGTTTACTTCCATTCCTATATTCTCAGGTTTACTCCAATCATTGCCTTGCTTATTACAGAACCAGATGTCTTTTTGTCCAACACCGCCTTTTCTGTCGCTTACAAAAAACAATGTTTGTCCATCGCGGCTCAGGAAAATAGACGGTTCGTGACTGGCACGCATATCAATTTCCTCACCGATTCGTGAAGGACGTTCCCAACGCTTGCCGTTCCATTTGGCTTTCATGATATCGCCGTATCGGAAGATGTATAAGTCGGTTGAATCAGGAGAAAGCGTAATTGATCCGTCGTGATCTTCCGTGTTGATTTCGGTAACGACTTCTGCCTTATTAAATAAGAGTGAAAGAATTCCCCGACGTTTTACATTGGAAGTATCATAACGTGAAGGTTCTTTCCAACGATTCCAGCTTTCACCTTTAGCCTGATAGATGTCTTCGTAGAAGAAGCCTTCATCATCTTTATCGTTTCCGGTATTGCCCGGACGTTTTGATGTGAAAAGCAGAATGTCGCTTCTGTAAATCACTACCGGTGCATAATCAGGATAAGGAGAATTTACATTGGGGCCAAGATTTGAAATGCGAGCCTTACCCGGATTGTTCCATGATTCTTTTCCCGTTACACAGCCGCGAATGAGTTGATCCAGTTGAGCATCGCGGTATTTCGGTCCTGCTTTTTTCTTGAATGCAGTAAAGCACGTATATGCTTTATCAAATTCATTTACTGATAAGTGAGCCAGACCCGCATGATATAATACGTCCGGAAATGTATCATGAACACTTTGCGCTAAAGCTTTATCGAGGAACGAAACGCTTCTTGGGCGCGCGGTTGTTGAGTAATAATAACAGATTCCAACACGGTAATTCAACTTCCAGTTGTCCGGAGCCTGAGACAGCATATCAAGGTAAAGCGGCAATGCAGCTTCAAACTCGGCATAGGTAAACAGATTCTCTGCTTCCTTATACTTACGTCGATCGATTTTACTGTTACGTGATTCTCGCGCTTCAATAGTTCCGCTGACAATACAGAGAACCAGAACGGAAAGCATGAAAGTTGCTCTTTTCATAGGGGGAATCCGTTGGATGAATACCAATATTACGAAATTCCCTTTGAACTTCGGAATGCAGATACTTGAAAGTCAGGAAATTCTATTTCCCTTTGAGATTATCCGGAACCTTTATCGGTTCAACAACATCCTGAATTACGCCATCAACACTCAGAACGGTGAATTCAAAACGGCGATTCATTGCCATTCCTGCGCGATTCGGGCTTCCGTTAGGATTGTAATTCTGTGCGATAGGTTGTTTTTCCCCGAAACCAACAGTACGCATACGTGATTTGTCAATTCCGTGCTCGATCAGATAGTTGGCTACAGATTGAGCGCGCTGCTCAGAAAGCTTCTGGTTGAGTTCGTCACTACCTGAAGCATCGGTGTGTCCGGCTATTTCCACAATCAGTTTCGGGAATGTATTCATCAACTTCACAAGTTTGTCCAACTCCGCCTGTGATTCAGGTTTCAAAACTGATTTACCCGAATCAAAGAAGATGTTACGCACAACAATTTTCTGTCCCACTTTGAGTGGTTCAAGTTCAACCGGTCGGGAGATCACCTGATAGGCAGAAGTGTCGGAAATGTTTACGTTGTCAGACTGATAGAGATAATCTTCCGCTTCGTATGTAATACTGTAGTTACGGCCCGGAGGAAGGATGATTACGTACTTTCCTGTTGCGGCATTCGGAACATATTGCCCCATCATCTCTCCGGTTTCAACATCCGTAACCGTGATGATTGTTCCCGGAGGAACTCCTCCGTAAATGCTCGTGATTTCTCCTGTCAATACAGTCAAAGGAACTTCTTCTTTCTGAGGGAAGGTTAGAAGGCAGATGTCTTTCTCACCCATACCGCCGCTGCTGCTTGCTGAAGAATAATAAGCGTGCTTATCATCAGGGGTTGGAGCGAAGAAAATATCATCATCTGATGTATTCACCGGGTAGCCGATATTCACCGGAGCTGACCATACGTTGTTTTCATCAATGGTAGAGAATACAATATCAAATCCTCCCATCGATACTACACCATTTGTTGCGTAATACAATGTTTTACCGTCAGCTGAAATTGCAGGAGCATCTTCGTCGTACTTGCTGTTTACATTCGGACCCATATTCATGGGTTTTGACCATTCTCCATTCGGCAGGCGCACGCTGCGATACAAATCGCGGCCACCTAATCCACCGGGACGATTACTGCTGAAATACAAAGTTGTTCCGTCAGGAGTGATTGATGCAGATGGTTCCCAATCTTTCGAGTTCACGTTATCAGTCAACTTCGTTGGAGTTCCCCATTTGCTTCCTTGCTGATAGCTCAGGTAAATGTTTCCATCGCCCTGATCGTCCTTGTAAATCAACAATTGCTGTCCGTCGGCGCTGATGCCTATTGTGGCTTCGTGTCCTGGAGTGTTGATTGTTGTTTCCATTGGCACCGCGGTAGACCATTCACCGGAATCATTCATTGTGGAAACATAAAGATCCTCGAAGTACATCTGATCGCGTGGATCTTTCTTACCGCCGGTTGTTTCCGGACGGCGTGAAGTGAAGATGAGCATGCGCTGATCCGCAGAAATCACCGGAGAATATTCCGGATACTCGGTATTCACTTTCGCTCCGAGGTTTTCCACTTTAATCTGCACAGGACTGCTTACATACATTTTTCCATTTTCGCACCACTTCTTACGAAGAGCGATGTCGTCACGCATTTTTACATCCGTTGAATCGATGTATCCGAGATACTTATCGAAACACATCACGGCAGAATCAAAACTGTTGCGAAGGTGTAAAGCCTGTCCGAAGTAATACCATGTATCGATCGGAGCGCGTTTTTCTTTGGTGCTTCCTGCTTTGTATTTCTCAGTAATATTTCCGGAAGCAATCTGCAGATGCGGATAAGACATCAAACGTTTCCCCGGAAGATTGAGGTAGCAAACACCGATTTTGAAATTGGTGTTGGCATTACCCGGTTCCATTTTGTCGGCTTCGAGATAAAGAGGCAACGCAGCACCGTAATCATCAGCCGCGAAGTATGAATCCGCTTCAACAATTTTCTGCTTTGGTCCTGACTTTTTCAGAACAAACGCACCTGCGATTATTGAAATACCAATTAATGCGGTGAAGAACAGGGTCTTTTTCATTGTGAAGCGCTTCGGGTAATGAGAATTACTTTGGGTTTGTATGCGTTGATCAGATTTCGCGGTCGATATCCCACTGTTCGAGGTAATCGGCAACGCGACGAACGAATTGTCCGCCAAGCGCACCGTCAACCACACGGTGATCGTACGCATGCGACAGGAACATCATGTGGCGAATACCGATAGTATCGCCCATTGGTGTTTCAATAACTGCGGGCTTCTTGCGGATTGCACCGGCGGCCATGATCGCAACTTGCGGCTGCGGAATGATTGGGGTGCCCATCACGTTTCCGAAAGTTCCTACGTTTGTCAATGTGTAAGTTCCGCCCTGAATTTCATCCGGCTGCAGTTTGTTTGTACGAGCGCGGTTCGCAAGATCGTTAACGGATTTGGTGAGTCCGAGAAGATTCAATCGGTCAGCGTTTTTGATTACAGGAACGATAAGATTTCCTGAAGGAAGTGCTGCCGCCATTCCGATGTTGATGTTCTTGCGAAGAATAATTTTTGTGCCGTCTACTGAAATATTGATCATCGGGAAGTCCTTGATCGCTTTCACAATGCACTCAATGATAAGCGGAGTGAACGTCAGTTTTTCTCCTTCACGCTTCTCGAAATTCTTCTTGTTGCGGTCGCGCCACATTACCAGGTTGGTCACATCAGCTTCAACGTAAGAAGTTACGTGCGGGGAAATCTGCTTGCTCATCACCATGTTATCAGCGATGATTTTGCGCATGCGATCCATCTCGATGATTTCATCACCGCCCATCAGAGAAACAGCCGGACGTTTTACTGCAGGCGCAGCTGTTGTGGTTTCTGCGGCAGCTGTTTTCACTGGTTCCTGCACTGGCGGAGCGGTAACAGTTGCAGTTTGTTGTGTTTTGCCTTTGTTCGGCAGATAGCCCAGGATATCGTTCTTGGTAACACGACCATGCATTCCGGTTCCGGAGATGCTTTCGAGTTCTGCAACTGAAATTCCTTCTTCCTTCGCAATGCTTTTTACAAGCGGAGAATAGAAGCGTGATGTTTCTGAATTCTTGATTGCAGTTCCGTTACTGTTATTGGAAACCGGTGCAGTAGCAACCGTTTCTTTTTTCTCAGCCGGCGCAGTTGGAGCAGGAGTGGAGTTTCCGGCAGCAGGTGCTTCACTGTTGATCAATGCAACAGCTTTGCCTACTTGTACTACGTCGCCTTCGTTGAACAGCTTCTTCGACAGGAATCCTGCGAATGGTGAAGGAATTTCAGAGTCAACCTTGTCGGTTGCAATTTCCAGAACGGGCTCATCCAATTCAATCTTGTCGCCTTCGTTTTTCAGCCACTTGATGATCGTTGCTTCGTTCACACTTTCGCCCATTTTAGGCATGATCAGCTCAACCTGAGACATAGTACTTTCTAATTGAAATTTCGAAATTCAGTGAATGGATTGCTCAACGGAATTGCCCGTTTTTACAAGCCACGCAAAAATAGGTTTTTTGAAGGAAAAAACGGATCGCTTCCGGGCGAATTTCCAATCATTTTTAAGATCGCTTACAGCTGGAAATCAGGCAAATGATGGTTTCTCGCGGATATTGGTGAATAATGCGAACTTTGAAAACTCTGATTATGGGCATTATTAAGCAATATTGGTCGGTGATCCGTCGCCTGAAAATGGTGCACGTTCTTTACAACATCCGGAACTACGGCAAGTTGAAACGAAATGTGCAGTTGTATCGGAAGTTCGGGATTCGGAAATCGGTAGTTAGTCCGGTGAGTCATTCTGCAATTTCGAATCCTTCTGCGGAAAAACCCTGGCTGGATAACGATAATGCAAGTGAATTCCTGCAAAAGCATCCTGCATTCGGAGAGTTCACTGCTGAAATTCAACAGCAAATGCTTCAGTGGCCGGAAAACGGTTACATGATTTTGCAGGGGAAGTTTAAAGATCTTGCTGATAAAATCAATGCCGAAGTCGATAGAATCATCGCAAACAAGGAACTTGATTTTGATTACACGAATTCGCGTGTGATGAATGCATGGACGCGATCAGAAATTATCAGTGCCGCAATGAATGATAAAGAGCTGAAGAAAGTGCTCAGTTTTTTGCTCGGTAAAGAGGTGATTCCATTTCAGACCATCAGTTTTTTGAAAGGAAGTGAACAGGAAACTCATTCCGATTTCATTCACATGACCACGGAACCGAAAGGATATCTTATTGCTGCGTGGATTGCGCTTGAAGATATCGGTCCGGAGCAGGGGCCTTTGCATTATTATCCGGGCAGTCACAAACTTCCTTATGTGTTGGGCGATTCGTTCGAACATTCTTCGAATGCGTGGGTGGTCGGAGATGACCTTTATGGAAATTTTGAGAAGAAGATTGCGGAAGAAGTAAAAGCCAGTGGAATTCCGAAGACAATTTTTCATGCGAAGAAAGGCGATGTACTCATCTGGCATGCGAATCTGCTGCACGGAGGAGAAGAAGTGACGAATAAAAATTCATCGCGTAAAAGTCTGGTGGTGCATTATTTCTGCGGAGGTGATGTGTTGTGTTATCATGAGATTACGCAACGACCGGCAGTGATCAGTTTCCCGTCAGCGGGTTAGTGAGCGGTAGCTGTTCCGATATTGCAGATAACCGGAAAATGATCTGAAAGACCTTCTGTTGTGATCGTTTTGAATTGGTACGACTGCAGATTTTCAGAATGCAGGATGTAATCGATACGCGGAATCGGAAGCGGATTATCGAAAGTCTTTCCGAAGCCCGTACCTGATTCGCGGAAAGCATCTTTCATCCCGGAACTCAACACCTGATACGTAAACGAAACAGGAGTATCATTGAAGTCTCCGCAAATTACAACAGGATACGGACAATTGTTAATGTGTTCTGCAATGGCGTTCGCCTGTCGTGCTCTGCGACCGTAAGCATGCTTCATGCGACGTAAAATGTTTTTGGAATTTTCCATTTCATTTTCTGCATCTTCTTCGCTGAGCATTGTCTTTACAAAACGGATATCTGCATATCCGAAGTTGATCGATTGCAAGTGGACATTGTAAACGCGAATAGTATCATCGTTAATCGCAATGTCGGTATACAGACAAATGTTGTTGCTTCGGTTATTGAAAACAATGCGTCCTTCATTGACAATCGGATAGCGACTGAATGTTGCCACGCCCCAATGATCTGTTTTTCGCAATGTAATTGTGTAAGCAGTAGCTGCAGAATAGCCGAGCATTGACTTCAGCGTATCAAGATTGCGGAAAGTGCCTGCATCTTCAGAGAAGAATTCCTGAAGACAGAGAACAGCGGGGTCTTCATTGCGGATGAGATCAAACATTTTCTTTCTTGTTTCTTCATTTCCGCTCCAGTTGTACAGATCGAAAAGCTTCACATTCCACGACATAAGTCGGATGGATTTATCTGGTGCTGATTCCTGATCTCCGAATGAAATCTGATACTGCCGATTGAAATGCATCAGCGAAATCAGAATCACAGCGAGAGAAAAGAAGATTTGCCTTTTGCGTCGGATCAACCAGTAAAGAAGGAAAAGAAAGTTCACAATGATCAACGCGGGTTGAATCAGACCGAGAAATGCAAACGGCCAAATACGTTCCGGATTTACCCACGGTGCAAAATCTGCACACAGCAGGGATATAATTGCGAACCAATTAAAAAAGAACACAACGCGACTGAACCAGCTCAGTGGTTTTCGTGAAGCGACGGGTTCAATATATTGCTGGTTGACCAACCGGATCAGAATTTGTCGTGGTTTCTTTTCAGGAAATCTTTCTCGTCCCTTGTGAGACTGTCGTATCCCGATCGTGATATTTTGTCAAGGATTTCGTCGATGCGTTTACGAATACTAACATTGTGCGCATTGTAGTCTTCGTCTTTCAGTCGGGAGTGTGCCACTTTGAGATGGCTTTTTCCGGAGAAAATTCCTGAAAGAAAATTGCCTGATTTAAGACTGTATGCATAAAGCAAACCGAACACAGCACCACCAACGTGAGCTGCCTTTCCGCCTGTATTTACGGACAGATCAAGTACAGTTGTGAGAATGAATGAAATCAGAGCAAGCCATTTCAACGCCAAGGGAATTCCGAAAGGATAAACTTTGTAATCAGGTGCCACAACTGCAGCAGCCACGACAATTGCCATTACTGAACCTGATGCTCCCAATAGAACGGAGTATTGAAGCGGAACAATTGCAGCGGAAGTAATGAGATACGTAACGCCTCCGGCCAGACCACCCATAATATAAACGAACATCAGTTTCTTGCTACCAATCAGATCAGAAAAAACACGACCGAGAAACCAAAGCCACAACATGTTCGAGATAAGATGCCAGATATCGACATGCAGGAACATGTAAGTGAACAATGTCCAGAAGTGTGTAATAAATTCGCTGAACTTTCCCGGAACACAAAGTGTGGTTGCTATAAATTCGGCAGCGGAAACTTTCGACATTCCTGACAGGTGAATGAGAATATTTGCCAGTAGGAATGCGCTGATGTTGATGATGAGCAAAATCACCACCGACCGGTAAGAACCGCGCAATTGTGTTTTCAGATCATTGATGATACTCATGCTCAGTAAAAGTTGTTACGGCTTCTTTTGTAAATCTGAACAAGGATAAATCCAAAAATCATACCGCCGATGTGAGCGAAATGCGCCACATTGTCGCCCGCACTCGCTTGATAACCTGTATAGAGTTCAACCACGCCATAAATAATCGCGAGCCATTTCAGTTTGATCGGGTAGCCCATCATAAACATCATATGCATTTCCGTATTCGGAAAAAGAAGTGCCGCGCCCATGAGTAAACCGTACACAGCTCCGGAAGCTCCAACCATTGGTGTTTGCGGAGGATATTCCTGAAGTAATGCCCATCCGTCACCGTATTGATTCAGAAACTGAACGGTTGACCATGTTTCCCATCCGAGATAAATCAAAGATGCGCCGAGGCTACAAATGAGATAGAAGATCAGAAAGCGTCGCGCGCCCCATACGTTCTCCAGCATGTGGCCGAACATCCAAAGCCCAAGCATATTGAATATAATATGCGAAGGACTGGCGTGCATGAACATGCTCGTAGCAAACTGAAACCAATGGAAATCCGGACTGAAAGGATGATAAAGACCGAGCAAACCGCCCAGATCCAGATTCTGTGCATTATGTGCCAAAATCTTGGCTACATAGAAAATCACGTTCAGGATGATGAGATTGAGCACCACAAAAGGCATGCGGTTGCTGCTTGTCGGGCGATATTGCTTGAAGTAACTCATCAGCGCTTCATCCGTTTGTCAATTTCATCCGCTGCAATATTCACGAAAACAGGTTTACCATCAGCGGAGAACGCCGGTTGTTCGCAGTGAAACAATTGCGTTACAAGTGCACTCATTTCCTGATTCGATAATGCTTTGCCCGGTTTTACTGCAGCACGTTTTGCAAGTGAACGTGCCATGTTCTCCAGTGGTTTCAGATGCAATTCCTGTTCGTTCTCGTTGAACGTTTGCAGCACCTGTTCCAGGAGAATTGTAGTGTCGTGCTCTTCCGTTCCGGCCGGCACTCCATGAATTACGAATGTGTTGTTGCCGAATGGATGAATGTCAAATCCTATGGACTGAAACGCTCCGAGGTTGGCTTCCACTACATGAGCCAGCGCCGGAGAAAATGCAATGGTATCAGGGAATAGTTTCTGTTGTGTTTGAACCTGATGTCGCGCGATGCCGGTGATGTAATTTTCATATAGCACGCGTTCATGTGCCCGCTGCTGATCGATGACCAGAACTCCGGCACTGCGTGTAGTGATGATGTAACGGTTGTCCATCTGAATGCAAACTGAAACGGAAGTTTCTGCTTGCGTTTCATGAACAGGAGTTCCTATCTGATGTCCGGTATGCAATTGTTCCGCAACAGGAGTGATATGTTTGTTGTAAAGCACTTCCCAGTTGTCCAGATTCTTCTGCTCGCGGTATTCGTTGTTCGAAGATTTGGCCGGTGAAGTTGTATTGAACGGATTGTAAGTCGGATCGACTTTGATCTCCGGCATTTTCACTTCAATGTTTCCTGAATTGTATGGAATCTCCATGCTCATTTCCTGTTCGAAATCCAGAGTAGGAGCAATGTTGTATTGTCCGAGCGATTTCTTCACTGTAGAGCGAAGTACCGCGTAAATAGCGCGTTCATCTTCAAACTTCACCTCTGTTTTTGTCGGGTGAATGTTTACGTCAATGGTTTTCGGATCGGTATCCAGGAAGATGAAATATCCTGCATGGTTACCGGGCGCGATCAGCTGTTCGAATGCCGATTGTACCGCATGATGCAGATAAGAATTCTTGATGAAGCGTTTATTCAGAAAGAAGAATTGTTCGCCTCTGGTTTTCTTGGCGAATTCAGGTTTGATTACAAAACCTGAAATTTTCACGATGCCGGCATCTTCTTCAACAGGAACGAGGCGTTGATTGTAAGGAGAACCATACAAAGCCATGATGCGCTGTCGCAATGAGGCGCGCCATTCTGAATCAGTTCCCGCTTCCAGACGGTACATTTCGTTTCCGTTATGGTGCAATGCAAAACCTACTGTTGGATTCGCAAACGCAATGCGTTCGAATTCTTCGAGAATATGACGAAACTCAACAGCATCTGATTTCAGGAAATTGCGTCGTGCCGGAACATTGTAGAACAGATTCTTCATGCTGATCGATGTTCCTTTCGGAGCAGCGCAAGGTTCCTGAGAGTTCACAGAAGAATTCTCGATGGTAATCAGCGTTCCCATCGTGTCCTCTTCGCGACGAGTTTTCAATTCCACCTGCGCAACAGCAGCAATCGAAGCCAATGCTTCGCCGCGGAATCCCATGGTATGCAGATTCCAGAGATCATCTGCAGAACGGATTTTTGATGTGGCATGACGCTCGAAGCAGAGTCGCGCATCGGATGGAGACATTCCTTTTCCGTCGTCGATTACCTGAATCAAAGTGCGACCCGCATCCTTCACAATCAGGCGAATAAATGTGGCGCCCGCATCAACCGCATTTTCCATTAATTCCTTCACGGCAGAAGCCGGCCGCTGGATTACTTCTCCTGCTGCGATCTGATTGGCTACTGCATCCGGTAGAACGGAAATGATATCCTTGCTCACGTATAAACTCCTTCTTTTTTTGCGGACACCAAAGTTAATCAATCCCCCGTCCCTTGATTCCGTTTTTATTCACAATTACAGTGAATTTCCCCGATACTTTCATTGGGAAATTCCATTGTTGGAATCGAATTAGTAGCAACGGATTTTCAATGGGCTCTTTTTCAAGTGTTAGGGTATTTTCCATAAGTGTCGCACAGCGAAAAAGCATATTGTATGATTAACATTCTTTTGGTGAAAAGTCCGTTCTGTTTACGAATAGGGCATGGGCTTTGTCTCTAATTTTAGAGCAATTGATTCTCAAATTATGACCCGGAAAATTGCATTTACTTTTTTACTCGCCGGTCCTTTGGTGGCTTTGGGATTGATATGGCCGGGTGAGCAGCATAACGCTCAGGCAGGTTATGTCGATCGTGCGCCGTTACAAATTGATAAGACTGAGTTGGTTCTTGATCCTCCGTTTCTTGCCTCGCAGAATGATAAATGGGTGGATTCGGTTTTTAAAACCATGAGTCCGGATGAGCGCATCGGTCAATTGTTTATGGTTGCTGCTTGGTCGAACAAAGACAAAAAGCACGAAACCGAAATTCTGAATCTTGTAAAGACGCAGAAGATCGGCGGACTCATTTTCATGCAGGGCGGACCTGTTCGTCAGGTAAATCTTACCAACAAATATCAGAAAGCGGCGAAGGTTCCGTTGCTGATTGGTATGGACGCAGAATGGGGACCGGTAATGCGTATTGACAGTTGTGTGAGTTTTCCGCATCAGATGCAGTTGGGTGCGGTTGATAACGACTCCCTCATTTATTGGTACGGAGTGGAAATGGCGCGACAGTGTTCATTGCTCGGAGTGCATGTTAGTTTCTCACCGGACGCAGACGTGAATAATAATCCTTTGAATCCGGTCATAGGTACAAGAGCTTTTGGAGAAGACAGAGAGAATGTTGCTGAGAAAGCGATTATGTATTCCAACGGATTGCAGGATAACCATGTGATGTCTTGCGGAAAACATTTCCCTGGACACGGAGATACCGACAGTGATTCACATAAAACACTTCCGGTTATCAATGCTTCACGTCAGCGATTGGATTCTCTTGAATTATATCCGTTTCGCCGTTTGATTCATTCAGGAGTTGGAAGCATGATGGTGGCGCATTTGTCAGTTCCTGTTCTGGATACAACATCGAATCAGGCTACAACATTGTCGCGTTATGTGGTAGATACATTACTCAAGCAGGAACTCGGTTTCAAAGGACTTGTATTCACAGATGCGCTGAATATGAAAGGCGTGAGCAAGTTTTACGGTCCTGGCGATGTTGATGTACGCGCACTGATTGCCGGTAACGATGTGTTGTTGTTCAGCGGAGATGTTCCGAAAGCGATTGCTCAGATTAAAGCTGCAATTGCGAAAGGAGAAATTTCTCAGGCTGAAATTGATGCGCGTTGCAGAAAAATTCTCGCTGCGAAAATGTGGTGCGGATTGAACAAAAAGAAAAGTGTAAAGACCAAAGGACTTTACGCGGCATTGAACGACAGAAGTACCACATGGCTTTGTCGTCAGATAGGCGAAGCATCTGTGACATTGCTCAACAACAAGAATGCAATTCTTCCATTCATGGATCTGGAGAAGAAGAATTTTGCAGTCGTTTCTGTTGGAGTAAACAAGAATAATCCATTACAGGAACGATTCATGTGTTACGCACCGGCGCAATATCACACTTTAGCGTATGACGCAAAGGCCGATTCGCTGAATGCGTTGGTGAACAGACTTTCAGCGAATGACGTTGTAGTGATCGGAATTCACAAAGTATCGCAACGCCCCGCCAACAACTATGGAGGAATGAGTGACGTTCCTGATCAATTGATTGATACGTTGCTGAAGCTGAACAGAAAGATTGTAACTGTTCTGTTCGGTTCGCCTTATGCTTTGAATGAAATCAAACGTATTGAAGAATGTGATGCTGTAATTGCGGCATATGAAGATCAGCCTTATATGCAGGATCTTTCTGTTCAGGCAATGTTCGGCGGAATTTCATTCTCCGGGAATCTGCCGGTTACGTTGAATCATTGGAAAGGCAAAACCGGAATCACAACTCCTGCGCCGGTTCGATTGAAGTACACCGTGATTGAAGAATTGGGAATGGATCCTTCGTTACACAAACGAATTGATTCCATTGTGAACAAAGGCATCACGGATCAGGCGTATCCGGGTTGTCAGGTCTTTGCAGCAGTAAACGGAAAAGTATTCATCAATCAGTCGTACGGACATTTCACTTACGACAAGAAACACGTTGTAAATAACAACGATCTGTATGATGTTGCATCTGTTACTAAAATTATGGCAACCGCGCCTAGTCTGATGAAGATGGTGGACGACGGAGCAATGCGCCTTGATGACCGTTTGGGTCAGCATTTACCAATGGTAAAAGGAACCAACAAAGACAGTTTGGTCATTCGTGAAATGATGGCGCATCAGGCAGGATTACCGGCGTGGATTCCGTTTTATCTGAAAACATTGGACAAAGAGAACAACTGGAAACGGGATGTATATCGTAAGTCGTACAGTGATTCTTTCCCGATTTACGTTGCGCCGGGCATGTTCATCGCACGTAATTACAAAGACACGATTTACAAGCGCATCAATGAGTGCGAGGTAAGTTCGGAGCACAAGTTTCTTTACAGCGATCTCGGTTATTATTACATGAAAGAGATGGTTGAAGACGAATATCATATGTTGTTGAGTGAGCACGTGATGCGTACGTTTTATCGTCCTTTAGGATTACCGACCATGGGTTATCAGCCTCGCTTGCGTTTTGCGAGTGCGCGTTGTGCACCAACGGAAAAAGATCTCGAATGGCGTAAGCAACAGTTGCAAGGTGATGTGCATGATCAGGGCGCGGCGATGTTGGGTGGAATAGGAGGACATGCCGGTGTTTTCAGTAATGCCAACGATGTTGGTGTAATGATGCAATTGTTCCTGAACGGCGGAACATACGGAGGTAAGCGTTATTTCAGAACGGAAACTGTGAATGAGTTTACGCGTTATCAATACAAGGACAATCGTCGCGGTGTATGTTTTGATAAACCTGAACCTGATCCGAAGAAAGTGAATCCTGCTTGTGATTCCATCTCAGGCAAGAGTTTCGGTCACCAAGGATTTACCGGCACACAAGCATGGGCGGATCCGGAAACCGGATTGGTGTTTGTATTCTTATCCAACCGCGTTTATCCGGATGCGAAGACCAACAAGCTCGCGAAGGAAGGAATCAGAGGGAAGTTGATGCAGGAGTTGGTGACTTCGATTAAATGATTTGTAATTAAGGATTACGGTTCGATTAAAACAAACTGTAATTATTGAGGGAACTTTTTCAGACTTGCGCCTCAAATTCCGCGTGAAAAATATTCACTTTACTTAGGTTTTAGAACAGGCTGAATTTTCGGGGTTATTATATTAGATTCCTTCTTGTTGAACATTTCAATTTTAGGCGTTTGCAAATCAACTTTTATCGGTACGAAGAGACGTTTGTTTAAATTTAGTATAGATGTCGCATATTCCTGACAATAGTGTCTATACAAGTTCGTCATGTTTTGATCGTAAAATCCGTATGATTTGACTACAACAGTTACAATAAGCATACTGCCGTCCTGGAGATACGTGTATTTGCTTGTGTAAAGGGTAAGTTCACTTGGCATGTGCTGGGAATAACCTAGATAGGCATTACTACCTAGTTTGACGCTGGTGTCAATCATAGTACTGATTTGACCTGAGATTGTCGTTGTATCTTTTTTTACTTTTTCAACGCGTTGAAAAGAAGTAAATACCTTCAATGTGCTATTTTCAACGTTAAGTGTAGAGTATCCATATTTTCCAATTGTTTTGGCGCCTTGAATTTTGGGACTATAAAGCCCTTCAAATCCATTTAGAGTAGGGTCTTCATTAATTAGTTGTTTGGAATCAGAAGGGCGTAATACTATTGGAAAAATGTCTCCAGACTTAAGTGTGTCCTTTTTCATGGTGTTATAACCGTTCCATAAAATGAGAGAGTTAATTGATGCCAAATTAACCCGTAAGAACGTCGTACAAAACTCATCAAACTGACTTTTACGATTCGTAATTTCTGTTGACGAGCCGTAGCCTTGAAGCACAAAATTAACTAGCAACTTATTGTTAAGAGGGAGACTGTAAACTGTCATGTAATTGTTCCCGCACGTCCGGCAATTTCTAACAGTTGTTTCTTTGTAAACAGCCTTGTACACAAGAAACTCACCGAGCATAATGTTCGAGAAAGTAACATTTCTTTTCATTTTTTTCTCTTCCTTGTCAGTTATTACATCGTCACTTCTTCGGACAAATTGAATTCCGATGACCGAAGCACCAAATTCATTTTGCTGAAAAGTTTTGGCAAAATAATTCCATGATGTATCATCAACGATCCCATCTTGTACCTTGACTGAATACCAATCAAACGGTGTTTCAATAACGAACTTGCAGCCGTTAACAGTTATTGTGTCAACGTCTTGGGTTTTCACTGTTTGAGCCTGGGCGTATATGCTTAATAATACTAAAGCGGTTATACTAATAAAGCGTTTCAACTGAGTCATTGAAGAATTGTACCTGTGAGACATTATTTAGAAGTTTTTCACTTACTCGAATGCAGCGCCATTCTGTTTCCTTCGCAATCCACAAACAAAGCCATGTAGCCGATGTCGGGGGCGATGAGCTTTTTAGGCATGAGAATTTTTCCGCCGGCTGATTCAATGCGATCCAGCACCAATTGTAAATCCGGATTTCCGTTGAGGTAAATCACCGGTCCCCACAAACTCGGACGGTAAAAATCGGGATGATAACACAAAGCGCCGGAGACTTTTCCGCTGCCGGGTTCTGCAGGGAAAAAGGCCATTCGTATTGCGCCCATTTCTGATTCGGTCATGGTAATGCCGAATATGTATTCGTAGAACAATCGTGCGCGCTTGAGATCGGAGGCCGGAATCTCAAACCAGTTTAATGCGTTGGTGGAGTTTTTCATGGTTTTGTAAATATAAACAACTGCTTTAACGCTTTCTGTATCTTTATACGGTTTTAGCGTTATAACCAACGTATGCGGTCTCTTATTGTTTTACTCATTGCGTTGCTCCCGGCGATGCAGCTTGGTGCGCAGTCGTTGCGATTAACCGGTTTTGTGGTGGATGCCAATCGCGCTCCGATTTTTACAGGCAATGTGGTGGCGTTCCAATTGAAGGATTCTTCTTACATCCACGGCGATGTAATCTCAGATGGAAAATTCTCACTCAAGCTCAAAGTTTCAGATTCTGTTCTGCTGAAGTGCGCTTCAATCGGTTACGATCCGGTTTGGCTGCACGTTTACAGCTCGGATTCTGTCCTGCAGTTGGATACAATTCAGTTGATGAATTCTCTGCTTAAAACTGTTGAGATTCGTGCCGTTGCTCCTGTTGTTCAGAACAAAGGCAACAAGCTGGTCGTAGATGTCGAGAATACCAGCTTGGGCGCGATGGGAACTGCCTATGAAGTATTGGAAAACACACCGGGATTGCTGGTCAACACGGATGGAAGTGTTACAGTGTTCGGTCGCGGAACGGCATTGTTGTATCTCGACGGACAACGTATTCCCGCGCAGATGTTACGTTCGGTTCCTTCTACTCAAATCAGCAGTGTGGAGATTATCAAGAATCCGCCTGCAAGTTACGATGCACAAGGTCGCGCCGTGGTGAACATCGTGACCAAGAAGAAAGCCATGGAAGGCTACAATGTTGATTTGTTTCAGGCGGCGACATACACACCGAATATGTACGGTTACACCGGAATCAATGGCTATTGGAGAAAGAACAAATGGACGATTACAGGTCGCACCGGATTTTTCATTGGAACGCGTTGGGAAAATACATTGTATCTCCGAACGTTTACGGAAGATACGGTTGCGTACACCATGCGGAATACGGTGAACAGCATCCGTCATTACAACGGAACGTATTATCCGGGTGCCACATTCCAGTACCGACCGGACTCTGTCAGTCATATTGATCTTTCGTTGACAACCAGTTTTAATCAGATCGGAGTAGATATTGACAATCGTAACCTGATTACAGCAAACAACACGGAATCAGAAATTCTGGCTTCGCGCAGAGACGACGAGAAAACTTTGGATTATCAGGCGACTTTGGGTTACACACGCACGCTTGATACGTTAGGAAGTGAATGGTTTGCTTCGGCTTCTTACACCGATTATACTTCGAATAAGTTTGGCGCAATTCTGCAGAATGTATCAACGCCGGCATCCACCAGCAATGCGGAGTTGAGAAATGCATCTGAAAGCGGAATCCGTTTTGCGGTCGGACAGTTCAATTACACGAAGTGTTTCGATACCATTTGGAAACTCGAAAGCGGGTTGAAGTTTACGCAAATCACCAACAGCAGTGAAGTGGGAATGCAACGACTCGTTTCCGGTGAATGGATCGACGACAGTACGATTGCGAATTCATTTCGGTATGGAGAAACAACCCTTGCAGGTTTCACACAAGGAACATTTACCAAAGGAAAATGGTTTGCGACTGCGGGTGTTCGTGTAGAGTTGACGCGTACCGATGGAAAATCGCTTTTGTATGATTCCACTTTGATAGACACTGCTTACATCAATGTGTTCCCGGTTGCAGAATTGAATTACACGATCATGAAGGATCTCGTATTCTCTTTGGACTATTCGTGGAACATTGAGCGTCCAAGCTTTCAGGATCTGGATCCATTCCTGATTTACATTGATTCGCTTTCCTACATCAAAGGAAATCCGGCACTACGTCCGGAATACACGCACGATTTCAGTGTAGAATTGATTTACCTCGAAGCCGCTTCCATCAGCTTTAATTATGCCTACACCAAGCAGGCAATGGATTTGTTTGTAGAACGTACCGGCCCGAATAATTCTCAATTCATCGGACAGACCCGGAATTTCAATTACGCGAAAACGTTGGGATTCGAAATCGCGATTCCATATCAAACCAGTTGGTGGACAACTTACAATTCGGCAGGGTACAACAAATCGATTTATCATTTGGATAACGGTGTGGATTATGCGCACAACGATGCTGAAGGATGGTTCTTTGTTTTCTACAATAAATTCAGTCTGAAGAAGCATTGGTCTATGGAAGCGATTTACTGGTATTCAACCGGTGCGGGAGAAGGATTGTTCATGGCGCGGGCGATGTCGAGTTTGCGTGTTTCCATTCAGTACAAGTCTACGGACGGTAATTTCTCTGTGCGTTTGATCGGAAATGATCTCTTGTATAATTCATACGCCAGAGCAGATTCGCGCATACCCGGATTCAATTTGTATTATGAGGAGCCTGGAGATTCTCGCTTTGTGCGCGTGGCCGTTTCTTATCGTTTCGGTAAGGTCAAGCAGCAGAATCTGAATCAGCGTTCGAATAATGATTCGGAGCGGAATAGGATTAAGTCTTGATTTAGACTTTAGACGTTCGACTTTAGAGCGCACTGCGTGCGGATCGGGGCGCTTCGCGCTGATCGGAATGCTTCGCTTTGATAGAAGCACTGCGTGCTGATCGGCAGATATGTTTTATCCCGATCGACGCGAATGCGTCACCGATCTCCGATCCTGCGAAGCAACCCGATCCACAACAAGTAATAACCAATCCAATATTTACGTACTTTAGATACTCCTTTCAAACTCATGAAAAGGGTACTCCGATATTCACTTATTGTTCTCGCTGCTGTGTCTGTGCAAACGGCGTGTACGTTTATTATCGGTAAAAAGATTGCTGGTGATACGCATGTGCGGAATGAATCTGCATTACAAGGAAAGAAAATAGAATTGCCGTTTCGCATCATCAACGGAACATTCCTTGGTGGAAATCAACGCAACTATTACGGAAACTTCTGTTCGGATTCGCTGAATCTCATTTGGAAACACGAACTCGGATCGGGTAAGACAATTGTAACTGCGCAAGCCGGAGTTGAAATCTGGGCGGGAGCAGGGTGGACCGGACAACCGCTGATCACCGAAGAATACGGCGTACAATACATTTATCAGGGTGCGTACGATCATCATCTGAAGAAGATTCGTCTGGATTCAGGTGAGCTTGTGTGGCAATATACATTCGACGACATTCTGAAAGGAACAGGAAGTATTGCGATGTTCCCGGATGCTGCAGATTCAGCACAGCGGCTTGTGATTTTTCAAGGAAGCAGAAAAGGATTGCAATACACAGTGAGTGATACCGCCGTTGCGAGTTTCCGTGCAGTTTCATGTTTCACGGGAAATGAAATCTGGCGCATGCCAATGGATCACACGGATTGTTACAGTAGCGATGTGGATGCGTCTGCGCTTTTCCTTGATGATCGCGGTTACATTGGATTGGAGAACGGGTACTTTGTGTCGTTTGATCCGCTGAAGCAATTGCGCTGGAACGATTCATCTTCGCGTCCGCAGTTGTTGCACAAGGAATTGATTTACTCGAACAGCGATAAAGCAGCACACGGAGGAAATCTCGTTACGGAAGCTTCTCCGGTATTGTTAGGAGATCACATCTACATAGCATCGGGATGCGGACACATTTTCGGATTCAATCTTTCAACACAAAAGTTCGATTGGGATTTTGAAATCGGTTGTGATATAGACGGAACTCCGGTTGTTACCTCCGACAATTGTCTGCTCATCGCTATTGAGAAACAATACATTCCGGGACATGGAGGCGTGATGAAAATTAATCCTGCACGCAAGCCGGAGAATTGCGTGGATTGGTATTATCCAACGGGAGATCGCAATTTCTCTTCATGGATAGGCGGAGTGATAGGCAGCGTTTCTGTTAATGATAATTATCGTAAAGACAACGATCCTTATCTCGCAGCATTTACCGGTATCGACGGCATGCTGACCGTTGTGAACTACAAGGAACTGACATCAGATCTTGTTGCAGGTCCGGACGGTAAAACACTTTATCCGAAGCCTCATGCTGTATTCATTAAGGAAATCGGACCTTCCATTTCCACTCCGATTTTCACAGGCGGACATTTAGTGGCAGCAGGATATGAAGGTGTACGTGTTTTCAGTCACGAAGCATTTAGCGGATTTACCGAAACCGATTTTCGTGCCGGAATGTTTGAAGCAACGCCAATCACTCACGATGGCCGTGTAATCATCGCTTCTCGAGATGGTTTTCTTTACTGTATGGGAAGTGAATCCGTATCTCGTGATACAGTTGCTCCGGTTATCAATGTTCCGATTGACGTTGTACAAATAACAACGCCGCAGCTGAATAATTCTGGCAATTCAATTCATGCAATGCTTACGCCGCATGTCGTACTCGCAGCACATCTTCGTCAGCGCAGAGATTCTTTGGCGATACCTGAAATGCCAACGACTACTGATGTTATACCGGAACTTTTCGGAGATATTTTCAGTACATCGACATGGAGGCATTCAAATATACTAGCGGCCATCAATGCGAAGCGGGATTCGCTTGCGGCAATTGCTTCGATAGCAGTTACATCACAGACACAAAACGAAATTGTACAAGGAACAGGTTCCTGTTTCCTGATCGCCGGCGTTTTCCGTGTGAAAGAGAATGCGGAGAATTATGTGAAGCGCTGGAAGGATAGAGGTTATCCTGCTGAGATGATTGTACAGCCAAGCGGAATGCATTACGTTTCTATTCAGAGAGGTGAAACAGAAGAAGAGTTGTTGTTGTTCAGAAACAAAATGCAGAAGACCAAAGACCCTTCTCCGTGGGTTTGGATTTCGCAAGAGTAGCAATTACATCTTCTTCCAGCCCACAATTTTTGCGGGTTGATCTACAAAGAAGAATTCATATCGCGCACCGTTTTGCAGACCTTTGATTCCTCGTAAGTCAACGGTGAAGGTCTTTCCTCCCAGAATGAGATGAACACGTTTACCTCTGAACTTCATTTCAAGTTGTCCTCCGTGACTTTCAACACATGCATCTGTACGCAATGAAAATTTTCTGCTGTTGTTGCTCATCCATACAAAAAGCAAGGTTGTCGCTATACAGAATCCACTAAGAAATATAGAAGGGCCTGCTTCACCTGTGCTGCGATATGAAAAGTAACCCGCAGAGGAACAAATCAGAAATACGAGAGCAATAATTAAGTAAACAATATGTTGTGTGCGGAATTTCTTTTTCTGAGTTTCAGTCAGAAAACCTTTCCGGTTAGTCTCGTAATCGATGTCGCTAAGTTCCACAATACAAAAATGCAAAAAACAGAAGACATCAAGAGACATCTTCTGTTTTCAATTCTAGCTTGAAACTGTACTACTTAACGCGGATTGTATTTACAATGGCAACAAGCGTATCGATTGTTGCGGGTGAGTAGGTATCTTCTCCGGTGGAAGTAACTGTAATCTTGCGATCAGAATAATAACCTTCCAGTGCGAGTCCGGTAGTGGTTGGATTCTTTGATTCATCGAGATCCTGATAAGCAATGAACTTGCGTGAGGTAATTCCATTCAGGTCTGAAGATTCTTCCTTCAATACTGCACGATCTGCTCCGGCGTAATCCGCTTTGAAAGCTTCAAATGTTGCGTATAAATTCTCTTTACCGGTTTTCTCAATGGAAATTTCTGCGAATGAATTTTCTCCGCGATTAATAACTATCGAAACGATGCCTTTGTCATCTCCCCAGACCGAAGGTTCCGGAATATTCCATCCTGCCGGGACAGTAATGAAAAGATTTGCTGCTGTGATTTCCGTTGGAGATCCTGAGGAAAGTGTAACTGCCTGAATTTTGTGTATTCCGGCAGGAGCATCAGATTTTACTTCATTGGTTGTTGAGTCCTTGGGAGTCTCGGCGGTGTTTGCGGAGTCACCGCATGATGCAGCGAAAATTGCAGTTGTTGCTGAACAGAGAAGAATAATATTTTTCATGTGCGTTGAATTGATGCAGCGAAATTATTCTGCTCCTTCAACCAATATCACGGGAACACATAGTTGCCGAATCTGCACTTACAAGTGCAATAAGCGATTGCACAACTGCGTCACGATTCTATCCAACCAGTGACAGTTCGCGGATTGTCGAGATAATAAACAGTGTACGATTTTTCGTTTTGAATACCTGCCGATTGATTCTTCAACAAGAAGAAACTTTGATCTCCTATACGCAGCAATCGATGCCTCTTTCCGGACTCTTTTATTTCTGCATTACCGGAAACATTATTTATGATGTTCCCGTTTTTCTTGATTTTCAAATATCCCATTGCAGTGTATACATAAATAGACGCGAACAATGCGCCTCCGCCAATCCATATCGCTGTAAGCCAATTCCATTTCATGTTGGTCATAAGTACCGAAACCAAAACCAAGACAACGAAAATTCCTGCAACGAGAAGTTGGCTGTATCCGTATCGCTTCAGATGTGAATACTGGAGATCGGAAAGCGATCCGTTCTCATTGAGTTGTTTTTCCTCGGTTGTAAGCAGCTTCATGCAGAACGAAATTAAGCATTTGATCGATCTGCTTTGTTCAACATTTTACGATGTTCTTTATCACTTCACTGAATTTTGAATTTCTGATAATGTCGATTGTGTTGTATTTAACAGGGCATGTTATCTTCAATGCTTTGACATTTGTGTGTAAAGATTTCGCAATAACCTGATTTCATTCACAATTTCTCAACAGTAATTTCGAAACAAGCTGAATAACAGGCGATTGTGTCAGGTGATTAAAGCTTGATCAACAGAACATGTATAGGTGGTGAATCCCGAGCTTACTTGCCATAAATTAGCATACCCTAAAATCATCGCTATGAAATTATATACAAGAAGGCTGGCAGCAGCAGCTTCATTCGTTCTCGTTTTACTCGGAGGTACAATTGCCGCGCAAAATGTCAACGTAACCGGAGCTATTGTCGGGAACGGCACCTATCCTGATCTGGGCTCTGCATTTACCGCAATCAATAGCGGCGCGCAGACCGGAGCAATCATTACTGTTTCTGTTGTGGCAAACACAACTGAAACCACGACCGCAACATTGAATGCCGGGGCCTGGACCCAGCTTAATGTTGTCCCTGTTGGCGGAGCAGGTAGAATAATTACCGGAAACATTGCAGGACCGTTAATTGATTTTAACGGTGCTGACAAGATTCTTGTTGACGGTTTAAACTCCGGCGGGAACTCTTTAACATTAAGCAATACAGACGTTACCGGAAATACAATCCGATTTATTAACGATGCTCATGTTATTGCTGTGCAAAACGCCACTCTGTTAGGTGCAGGACCGGCAACGGTGTTGTTATCGACCGGAACACTGACCGGCAATGATACGGTTACCATCAACTCTTGTCTGTTGGATGGGAATATAAGCGGTAATCCGACTGTTGCGATTGCTTCCAGCGGAACTGCAGGAATGGACAACAGTGCAATTGTAATTACGAACAATAATATTGCCAATACTTTTAATCCATTGGTTGTAACGGCCGCAATATATGCCCAGAGCAATAGTTCGGACTGGATCATCAGCAACAACAGAATCTATCAAACAGCCAGTCGCACTTATACAACCGCGAATACGCATCGCGGTATTTGGCTGGCATCAGGCAATAACCATTCAGTGACGGGTAATGTTGTAGGCTATGCAAGTTCATCTCAGACCGGTGTTTACACAATGAGCAGTACTGTTGCAACCCGTTTTGTCGGGATTGAGCTCTCGGTAGGTAATGCGGTGCCTTCGTCTGTACAAGGCAATACCGTTGCATCGATTTCATTATCTACATCAAGCGGAGCTACAACAACCTATGGTGTACTTTGCGGAATCTATATTCTGGGCTCTTCAAGTGTTAACGTTGGCACAATTACTCCAAACACAATCGGTTCAACTACCGGTACCGGTAGTTTGATAGCAACACCAACTACTTCTCAAGGAACCTTAATGGGAATCAGTTCAATTGCAACCGGTACAATCGTAATTCAAAACAATTTAATCGGGGCATTAACTTCCAGCGGCTCTACCGCGGCCGTTGCGGGTGGAGTAATCGGTATTAATTGCGGCGGAGTAGCTGCGTCGATGACCATTACAGGGAACACGATCGGCAACGCGACAGCGGACAACATCCGTGGCGGAACTTCCGGACTTACAACCGGATCTTCGATTGTTTCCGGTATCTACATGTCTTCCACGCCTACTGTTTCCACTATTACCAATAACACTATTCGAAACTTGTCATCTTATGGAAGTGGTACTTCAGGTTACGTTCGTGGATTCTGGACTGCAACAACAACCTCAGGTTCTTCTACGATGACAATCAGTGGTAATACAATTACTGCTTTAACAACCAATTCCGGATTGACCGGTATTACCAGCGGGCTTGTCAGTGCATGTGGTATTCATATGCTGTCTGCTGTAGGTGTTAACATTGACAACAATACCATAAACGACATTTCCAATACCTCAACAGCCACAACCAATATTTATGTAGTCGGGATTTCAGTTGCAGCCTCTTCGGTAACAACTACCCAGAGCACCACAGTTTTCAATAACAGAATCTACAATCTTCGCAATAGCGGAACGGGTACTACGTCAACTGCACCTCCCACTGTTGCAGGTATTAATATTCGTTCAGGAAATGCGGCAACTACAATCTACAATAACATGATTTCTTTGGGTAGCGGACAAACTACCAATACTGCGTTTGTCGGTATACTTGGGAATCATGGCTCAACACCCAATCCAAGTGTTGTTAACATCTACAATAACTCCATCAACATAGAAGGAGCGGTTGCTTCAGGGGCACTTAGCACATTCTGTATTAACCGTGGTGATTTATCCGCAACAGCAAGAACTATAAGTTATGATATCCGAAATAATATTCTCACGAATACCCGTACGGGAGGTACCGGATTTCATTTCGCAATCAGTAATAACTTCGGTGTTGCCTCCGCGCAACCAACAGGCTGGTCATCCAATTATAACGTCCTTAATGCAAATGCATCTACAGTGGGTTATTGGAATGCAAACATGGATTTTGCAAACTGGCAATCGGCGTCTGCTTCGGATGCTTTTAGTTACTCAGGGATCAGCGTTGTATTCGTAAACAGCGCTTCGGATTTGCATTTGAACATGGGCACTACGCCTACTGTACTGGAATCAGGAGGAACAAATATTGCTCTTTACTCAACTGATATCGACGCTCAGAATCGTCCGGGTCCAACAGGTTCGGTCAACGGCGGAGCATTGTCATATGATCTGGGAGCAGATGAATTTGACGGAGTATTCCTTGATGGATTAGCACCGACAATTACCTACAATGCATTCGCATTTACCTGTGCAACCAACGATCGAACGCTCACTGCAACAATTGCAGATCTCTCAGGAGTGCCTACGACAGGTTTATTACGTCCGCGCATTTACTTCCGCAAGAATGCGAATGCTTGGGTTTCTGCTCCGGGAACTTTAATGACAGGTACTGCAACCAACGGCACTTGGGATTTTGTGATTTCATCAGCCGCTATGGGTGGACTCGTGCTCGGCGATGTTGTTTCTTACTATGTCATTGCTCAGGATATCTCAACGCCAACGCCGAATATCCGTTCTAATCCTTCAGCCGGTCTTGTTGCTTCAGATGTAAATACAATCACAACTCCGCCAACAACTCCGAATTCATATACTATTTCAGGAACATTGAGCGGAACTTATACAGTTGGTACAACAGGTGTATTCCCAACATTAACTTCGGCGGTTACAGCTTATAACAATAGTTGTTTATCAGGTCCTGTGGTATTTAGTCTGATCGACAATACATATCCTGCAGAGACATACCCGATTGTTATTAACGCAAATCCGCTCTCCAGTTCAGTCAATACACTTACAATCAAACCTGCAACAGGAGCGACTCCTGTATTCAGCGGATCAACAACCACTGCTATTATTACACTTAACGGCGCAGACTACGTTACTATAGACGGAAGCAATGGCAGCACTGTGAACAGTACTTGCCCGAGAGTTACTGCTACACGTAACATGACTATTGAGAACACGAATACGTCTACAGCAAGCGCTGTTGTTGCATTGACTACAACCGCTGCAGGGGATGGAGCTACCAACAACCGAATCATGAATACCTTGATCAGCGGTAATGGAAGTTTAACTACCGGTGTTGCGGTTAACCTGAGTGGTCCAACAATCGGAAGCGGTACGGGTGCTAATGGTAATAACAATAACCAGATCGTTAACAACAAAATTATCAAGGCGCAGGTCGGAATTTTCTCTGCAGGAAGTTCTGCAGTAACCAAAAGCCTGAACAATACTTATTCCTTGAATTCGCTTGATTCAACCGGAACTAACGGTATCGGAAGAATCGGTGTGATGTTGTTGTTCGAAGATGCCCCGGTAGTAAGTTACAATCGAATTGCAAATATTGTGAGCACAGCAAGTGTAGATGTGGCCGGAATTACTTTAGGTTCAAATGCTTTGTCGAATAGTGTGACAACCTCTGCAGAAACCACAAATGGTTTGGTTGAAGGTAACGTGATCGACAGCATTCGTCAGACCAACACCTTCTCAGCAGGAGGTATCTTCGTTGCTGCAACTGCAACCGGAACAACCACTGTGCGCAATAACATGATCAACCAGGTTTTTGCTAACGGCACAGCAGGGGATTTTGCTGTTGGTATTTATTACGGTGGGGGAGCTGGTTTGATGAATATCTATCATAATACAGTTGTTGTTAACGGTACAGCGCTCACCGGTGCTTCGCAACCTAATATGGCAATAGGTATTAACGGTACAACACCAACAGTTGATATTCGAAATAACATTCTTGTTTGTGCAGGTAATAATGGATTCAACGGAAACACGGGTATCGGACTTGCTTATTCGAGTACTGCGGGGAATTATGTGAACCTGACATCCGACAACAACGACATCTTTGTCTCCGGTTCCGGTTCTGCTGTGGGTCGTACCGGTGGTCTGGCTACAGGTGTTACACGCATTACTTTGAACGATTGGCAGTTTGAAACAGGACGCGATGCTGCTTCTGTAAGCGTATTGCCTTCGTTTGTAAGTGCATTGAATGATATTCATCTCGTTGTGGGTTCAAACCCGCTTCTGGAAGATGCAGGAGCTGTTTTGCCAAGTATTACAACTGACATTGATTGCGATACACGTAACGCTTGTACACCGGATATCGGCGCTGACGAATTCGGAACACCGCGTGAAGCTGCGGTAAAAGGAAACGGAATTGTAATTGCTGATGGAGATGTATCTCCAACTACAGCAGACTTTACACTTTTTGATTCCACATCAGTTTGCAACGGCACTGTAACTCGCAGTTTCTATGTTGTGAATCCGGGAGGAAATACCCTTTCAATAAGTGGTGCTACGGTAACCGGAGCAAATGCTTCTGACTTCAGTATTACAGTTACTCCGGCTGCAACAGTTACTGCAGGAGATTCTACAATGATCACTGTTGTTTTTGATCCTTCAGCTGCTGGTGTTCGCAATGCGGTAATCAACATTGCAAACAACGATTGTGATGAAGCGACATACGATTTCGCAGTTCAGGGAATCGGTACGCAGATTACAATTGATTCGCTTTCATTTGCAGATATTACCTGCTTCGGCGATTCAACAGGAAGTGCTACTGTATTTGTAATAGGAGGAATGCCTGCTATTACTTACTCGTGGAGCACAGGCGGAACAGCTGCAACTGAGAGCGCATTGCCTGCAGGAACGCACACAGTAATTGTATCTGATGCAAACGGTTGTTCGGACACGCTTGCTGTTTCAATCGCGCAGCCTTCAATCATTGTAACAAACCTTACTGTGAATGATGCATCATGCTTCAACGGAACAGGATCTGCATCTGTGGCACCAACAGGTGGATTGGGCAGTACATTCACGTACAATTGGACTTCCGGTGGAACTGGTTCAACAGAAACCGGATTGATTGCAGGAACTTACTATGTAACTGTTACGGATTCTGCAGGATGTTCTGTTGAAGACACCGCAGTAGTTAACCAGCCAACCGATCTGGTTACAACGGTTGATATGGTAATGGATGTTACAACATGCGGAGGCAATGACGGAGGAATTATGATTTCTGTTTCCGGCGGTACTGCGGGATATACTTACGTGTGGAGTAACAGTGCAACAACTGAAGATGTTGCCGGACTTACAGCAGGAACTTACTTCGTGATTGTTACTGATGCTAATGGTTGTTTGGATTCTACGGCGGTATTGACAGTGAATGATCCTGCTGCACCGGTTGTAACTTATACTGAAGCTGCAGATACAATCTGTCAGTCGACAACAGCTCCGTTTGCATTGGGTGTTGCATCTCCTGCCGGTGGAACGTTCTCCGGTCCTGGTGTTAGTGCAAACACTTTCGATCCTATGCAAGCGACAATCGGTTGGAACGTGATTACTTATACTTATACTGATTCGTTGACGAACTGTTTTGCAACTGCAGTTGATTCCATCTTCGTGGATGTGTGCACAGGAATTTCTGCAGCAAACGCAGTTACTGAAGTAAATGTATATCCGAATCCAACGGATGGCGTTATCAATCTGAACTTCGGTTCTGATGCCGGTGATGTTGTGGTAATGATTACTGATGCAGCGGGCCGTATGGTCTACATGTCATCTGAAAACAATGTTACAGCGGGAGCTGTGAAGCAGATTCAGATTGATGAAGCTTCAGGAGTTTATCTGTTGCATGTAAACGGAACACAGATGAATTACACGCAGCGAATTGTGATTCGCAGATAATCATCAATTGTATAAATAGAAAAGGGTCTTCATCGCGAAGACCCTTTTTTTATTTAGAGCCGTTCAGTTTCTTCAGACATTGCTGTTCCAGCATAACGAGTGCGAGGATAACTGTGTATTCGGCGATGAAGTAGGCAATGCCCAGCCCGGTAACTTCTGCGCGGTTCAACGAAATCAGAACTGCAGTGAGAACACCGTAAAGTATATTCGCTGATATTATGATTTTGAGTTTAGTTGAATTGTTTTTTCCGGGTGAAAGAAAACAACCAAGGGAGAACCCGAAAAATAATAAACTGACACCTCCGAGAATCCATATGATCTGATCGGGTACACCAAAGTAATTGTTGAACGGCAGTATCAAAGCGTAAAGTGACAATGCGGAGACAATGGCGCCAACCGCATCAATCAGAAATATTGTCCGCGGATTCGCGGTGATTTTGTCAATCAAAGAAGTATTGGCCGGCATATAGGGGCAAAGGTGCGCGGAGCGGTTGTCAGTTTCGTATTCTGAAAGAACTATTGATTGAACTGCGCGTTCACTATTTCCATTTTCAGGTAAGCACCGTTACGCAGGTCACAACCTATCAGCGCTTTTGAATCCGGTCCAACAGAAAGCGTTTTGTTCTCGAATCGCGGTTGGTTGTTTTCTGTCCAGCTGATATAAACAGTAACAGTAATAAATGCAGTTTCGTGATTGTTTTCCACGTACATATTGTGAGCAACATCATCAGCACCGCCGCAAGATTCGCCATGCATAATCATCACCCAGTTGCGGGCATTGCCTGAATTCTGAACAACATTCGATGTTCCGGAAACCGGAGCAGGAGAGACGCATGCTGTTAAAGATGAGGCTGCAATTGCAACTGCCAGTAAAATACGATTCATAGGGTTATTGTAGAATTGATTTGCCGTAATAAAGATAATAGTCTTAACAATACGGCGGATTACGGGCGAAAAGTGTGCCAGAAAGGGATGGAAAGGAGGGAATTGGGTATTGGATAGAATAAAATCGGGGAGAGGCTTACTTCTCGATACAAAACTTCCCGAAAATATTCCCCAGTAACTCATCATTCGTCACGTCTCCGGTAATTTCTCCCAAATGGTGAAGCGCTTCACGAATATCCTGCGCGATGAG
>JAKLJE010000026.1 GCA_023151315.1 Bacteroidia bacterium | reverse complement strand
ACACGATTTGAAGTGGAATACAAGCCTTTGTTTGAACGATACGGCATGGGAACTACAATATGGTCGCCTTTGGCATCCGGATTACTGAGCGGCAAATACAACGATGCCACACCTGAAAACACGCGTATCGCACGTGCGGATCTTCAATGGTTAAAAGAAAGACTTATCGGATCGGAAGCCGGAGATAAAATCGAACGCACGAGAAAATTCTCTTTGCTTGCAAAAGAACTTGGAACGACTCCAGCCCAACTCGCGATTGCATGGACACTTAAGAATCCGAATGTAAGTACTGCTATTCTCGGGGCATCGAAACCGGAACAACTGGAAGAAACAATTCAGTCGCTGAGTGCTTTGGAGTTACTTACAGATGAAGTGATGAAGAAAATTGACACTATCTTTCCATTGCAATAAACCGAAAACATGCCAGAAAAAACTAAAACTTCAGTCTCTGTTATATCTGCGGATATCAAAGCTTATAACAAAGCACAATCCAAATCCGACAAAGAGATCTGTGACCTGCTTGCTGAAACAATTACCGCCCAATTAAAAGGAGCTGAAAATAAAATCTGGCATGCGCATCCGGTTTGGTTTATCGATGGTAATCCGATTGCCGGCTACAGCAAACTCAAAGACTCCGTTCGTCTATTATTCTGGAGCGGACAATCCTTTGAGGAAGACGGTTTATCTCCGGAAGGAAAGTTCAAAGCTGCAGAAGCACGCTACACTTCAGTTGATGAGGTGAAAGTAACCGCATTGAAACGATGGCTCAAGAAATCCATAGCAATACAATGGGATTATAAGAACATCGTGAAGCGACGCGGAGTTCTGGAGCGACTGAAATAATCCGACGATCAAATCACATGCGCACATCGGTTACTGTAACTGCTGTTTATCATTGCTCGCTGGAACGCGCCTTTCGTTGTCCGATGTTGTGCGATATCACCAAAGTTCACACCGGTTACGGCATGATGCCTCGTGTAACGTATGTTGCCGAAGAAAATAATTGGGGCAAGCCGGGTGGAACCAAACGGGTTTTCATGGCTTCGTCTTTTGCCGTGAAAGCGGGTTCTTCCATGATTGACAAAGTCATTGAACGTAAAGAAAATGAATACTGGAAAATAGAACTGAGTGATTTCACTTTTTTCGCCTGGGGTTTCAAGAAATTCACAGGCGAATGGTCGACAAAGGAGTTGAGCCGCGATCAAATTCTCATCACGTACACTTATACTACGCACGCAGGCAATCCGCTATTCTATCCTGTGAATTGGCTCATCACACATCTTTTCTGGAAAGTGTATCTCAAAAAAGTTCTTGAGAATATCCGCAAACTGTCTTGCGGCAACGAACCGTATCAATACGCCTAGAATCTCATTCTCCATTTAACGGAGCGCATCTTTCTTCAGCATTTCTCCAAGGCGATAATCGTGATTGGTATTTTCATACCGCATCGCTTTTCTGAATTCGTTCATCGCTGCAATGGCAACATCGTGTCCCGGCATTTTTTTCACTGAAGGCTGACCGCACCAGGTGATCACATCACGCCATGATGTTGTAACGTTGATCGCATTCAACGCAGCATAATTATTCGGCACCTTCTTCCATGTCCAGAAACACCAACCGGAGAAACCATTTACAGGCATTGCAAAGGCATCCAGCGTTTTTTGCAGCACATCATAGTTATTTTCACCCCACTCTCCGCACCAAACCGGGACATCCAATCTTTCACGCAGCTTCGAATATTCAAGTAGTTTCTCTCTGGGTTCTCCTCCAAACCATGTGTAAATATGAAAACTGAACATCATGTTATTATCCGGAAGCTTTGTAAAGAAGCTGAACTCCTTCGCGAAATTGCTTCCTTCCAGAATCAGCATATGATTTATATCTACAGTTCGAATCGCTTTTACAATTTCATTGTAGAGTTCACTTAAATCCTGATTCTTCGGCGGAATAGGTTCGTTCAACAAATCGTAACCGGCAATAATCTTTCTGTCTCTGTAACGTGAAGCAATTCGCATCCACAGATTAATCGTTTGCTGTTTCCACACCTGCGACTTCCACAGGTTCGGACGTACAGGATCCGCAATGAACAATCCGGATTGTCCTCCCGGAGCACCATGCATGTCAAGCACCGCGTACACGTGATACTTCTCGCACCAATACAGCAAGGAGTCCATGATTTGCCATCCATTCACAGTTGAATACGTTGAATCAAACAGACGATGATTAAACGGAATACGAACTACGTTCAAACCTAATTCGCTGATAGCTTTGATATCATTTTCGTTGATGAAGTTGCGGTACACATCTGCGTGAAACTGCTTCACTTCATTCTCACCGGCAATCTTCGTGAGGTTGTTTTTTATATCTGATTCCTTAGTGAATCCGCCACCCCAAATCCATCCTTCCCATAGCAACCATCCGCCCAGATTCACACCTTTGAGCTGAATCACCTTATTGGTGCTGTCCGTTATTGTTTGTCCGTTGCGACTTACAAATCCTCCGGCATACAGAGTAACAAAGCTGAACGACAAACTTGCGATAACTAATAATCTGCGCATATACATCTGAATTAACTATTCATACAAGAGCACACAATTTCCATACCTGAAATAACAAAAAATCCCCCGCGTTTGCGAGGGATATTCTTTATTTAATATTGATCAGATGAACATCAAATATCAAAGTTGATTTCGGCGGAATGATCGGTGGTCGACCTTGCGCACCATAAGCCAACTGATACGGAATGATCAACTGAGCTTTCTCTCCTTCATGCAACAGCCCGATGCCTTCATCCCATCCTGCGATAACACGTCCCATTCCCAATGGAAACATGAACGGTTGACCGCGATCAACAGATGAATCGAACATTTTGCCATCAATAAGATAGCCGCTATAATCAACAGTTACGTTCTGCCCTTTCTTCGGCATAGCACTATCAGCATGCGTTTCGAACATCACAATCTTCAAACCGGAAGGTGTTGTAATTGTGTCTTTCCCGGTTGCATCCCATTTAGCAGGAGCTGCAATCACATCGAGAACTTCCACTTCAAAACGAAGATCGCTGTTGGCAGGAATTCCCGGACGTGCATTCGGACCATATGCATACTTGGCAGGAAGTTTCATGATGGCACGATCACCCGCATGAAGATATTTGAATACTGTATCCCAACCCGCAATCACTTCACCGCCTTTGCCCGGATGAAAAGAGAAAGGCTGATTACCGTGACGTGAAGACGCATCAAACACTGTATCGTTCATCAGTTTACCGGTGTACAATGCAGAAACACGGTCTCCCGATTTCGGTAGCGGGCCGTTTCCTTTATGCGTAATTGTGTATTCAATTCCGCAAGCAAGCACAACAGTTTTTTGCTTCTTAGGCTTGATCGGTGTGGATTTCCACTTACGAACATTACCGTCGGATGGCTTAGGATCTTTGTCTTTGCCCGTTCCTGAGAACGAATAAAGAGCGAACCCTGCAACTGCTGCAAATAATATCAGTGCTGACTTCTTCATATTGATTATTGAGCTGGTTTCGCTTCAACCACTTCCACCTCGAACACGCGGGTCAGACTGTCGTCGTAACCTTGTTTCGGAGGAAGGATGAAAACGGATTTACCTTTGTCTTTCATTTTAAGAACGGAGTTGGTGAATCCCGGAATCATCGGATCAACACCCAGACGGAATGTCATAGCCGGCTCACCTTCAACCAATGTGTTTGCATCGAAAATTGTGCCATCAAGATATTTACCTACATAACGAAGGCTTACGATCATACCCGGCATCAATTGTGCTCCTGTTCCCGGAACAGTTTCCTGATAATAGATTCCGTCTTTATCCGGCTGCGCAGTGATTTTGTTTGCAGTCAGATAAGGCTTCAACATTTGAGAATCTTTCTTCTTGATGATGCGTGCCACAGAATCAGCTTTCTGTTGAAGCGGAATTTTCACCGCCTGAATTTTCATCATCATTTCCTGCTGCTTCTGACGCTCAGCCTGAGCTTTTGCCTGAAGTTCATCAACTTTTGCTTTGGTATAAATTGAATCAACTGCGATAGTGAATCCGAGATAATCCATTGTATCGTGTGCCGGATCGAAAATGAATTCTTCCGGATAATATTTCTTCAGTGAATCCATTTTCACGAAGAAAGAAACGCTGTCACCAACGTGAAGTTTCTGCATGATGTCGAGGAAGTCGCCTTTAAATTCCGACTTGTCCATGCGCATCGGATATGACGGAGAACGTGATTCTTTGTTCACATCAATGAACACAGAATCTTTCATGTCTTTAAATTTGATTTTGATGAACATCGCACCGCCTTCTTCAACGGACTCTGTTCCTTCACCTTTAACGTGTTGAATAAACCAAGTACCGTTTTCATTTGCGGTGTAACCCGGCCATGGACTTGTAGGTCCGCATGCAGCAAACATTGCCGCAACGAAAGCGATACCTGCGAAAATTGATTTTTTCATTGTGTTGATTAGATATTTAACGTGTATGCAAAAGTTCTATGGTGTAAATCACCGGCGTGTTGGCCGGAACAATTCCTGTACTGGAACCACCCGACCCGAAAGCCAGCCGCGAAGGTAGGATTATTTTAGCGTTCCCGCCTTCCTTCATACGGCTCAATACCATGCGTATTCCGGGTAATACCTGACCTTCATCGCCCCAGATGAAGGAAAGTCCGCCGTAGGTACGGGAATCATCAACAATACGACCGTTCAGCAACTCTCCTTTAACTTGAATATCCACCGTATCGCCTTTCTCAGGCGACTTCCCGCTGCCCGCATTCATCTCCAACTGCACCATACCGGAACTATCCTGTGCTGCCTTTATTCCCTTCCTTGCTAAATAACGCTTGATCACGAGCACTTCGCCCGCATCCGCATCACGATTCGCTTCAAGCTCAGCTGCTTCATCTGCAGAAAGTATGCGCAGCACCTTCACGTTCATCTCAATCATTCCCGTATCCGGCATTCCCGGCAACGCAAGTCCGGCACCTGAAAGTAAAAACGTAGCACTGTCGCCTTCACTTAATACACTGAAGTATTTGCTTGCTTCTGATTGCATGAGTAAGGTTCCGTCGCCCGATTCCAGTTGCGAATCGAAAATCACTTCTTCCCCGAAACGGTTCAGCATGATCACTTCATAGTAATCATCAGGTCCGGCTTTCTTTCCGGATTCTCCCGGATAATGAAGTTTATAGTAAACACCTTCTCCTGCATCGGAATAACCCGGATACTTTCCTTCGCTGCAGGAAAACAGCAAGGAAGAAACAAGCACTAAAAAACTAACGGATACTGTGGAGTTCAACTTCATAAACTACGCTTGAACGCGGTGGAATTTTTTCCTGATCGCCGGTGAGTCCGTGCGCCAGATGTGATGGTAAAATGAATCGTTTCTT
Organism: Bacteroidia bacterium; assembly: GCA_023151315.1. Lineage (GTDB taxonomy): Bacteria > Bacteroidota > Bacteroidia > Palsa-965 > Palsa-965. The sequence continues at coordinate 61,476 of JAKLJE010000026.1, read as the reverse complement.
CTCTCCGGCTTTCATCATCTGCAAACCTTCATGTAAACCGGATTCAACATAGTCTTCGCCGATATTTACATCACGCGGACCCGTAGTGTCAGAAGTATAACACTGCGTACCGTCAAGCAGAAAAATATCATAACTCACACTGGCAATCTGACCCGAACGAGCCGAATCACCTTTCCCTTCTTTCAAGGTCATCCAGTATATTCCGGAAGGTGTGAGATTCATTTCCCAACCGCGACGGCGAATGTATTGTTCAATTTCATCACGCTGACGATCGCTGTCCCAACTGTTCATTTGAACAGACAGGTCATTCATTTGCTGCTTCGTCAGTTTTGTTTTCGGGGCAGGTTTATCTTCTCCGCAGGATGCGAAGATTATAACGACAAGACCAATGAAAAATATCCTCATGATTGAATAACGTAAGATCAGGAGTTTTTCAGTTGTTCCGCGTAATCAGGAACTACGGCTTTGAATTTTTTAACAACGTTCTCCAGCGTATCATCAGAAGCGCCGCCCGCTGCATTGCGATGTCCGCCACCTGAAAAATTAGCGCGGGCAAACAGATTTACATCGAAACTTCCTTTGGAACGGAAGGAACATTTGACTTTTCCATCGCGTTCAGAGAAGAATGCGGCGAAAACAATTCCGCGAATCGTCAATGCGTAATTTACGAGTCCTTCTGTATCGCCTTTCTTGTAATTGAACCGATCGTGTTCCTCGTTTGTGAGTGTAAAAAACGCAGTACGGAATTCCGGCAGCACGGTGAGTTTCTCGCTCAACGCATATCCCAGCAAACGCAATCGCGATTCGGAATTATCATCATAAACACGATTGTGTACCAAGGAATGCTGCGCGCCCTTCGACATGAGATCTGCAACTACGCGATGTGTTTCCACTGTTGTGGATGGAAAGCGGAATGAACCTGTATCCGTCATGATGCCCGCATACAAACATTCGGCGATGTCCGCGTCGATCTTGTCCGTTCCGTTCATCATTGCAATAAAACGGTAAATAAGTTCGCAGGTGGAACTTGCTGCAACATCGTGCAACATGTAATCTGCAAAAGGCGAAGGAGAAGGATGATGATCAATCATCACCATGGGCTTCTTCTGTTCCGCCACAAATTGTCCAAGACTATTAATGCGGGAAAGATCATTGAAGTCGAGACAGAAAATCAATTCTGCCGCAGTGATTGCCGCATGTGCTGCTTCTTTGTTCTTCTCAGCATTTATAACCGCTGAATGGCCTTGCATCCACCAAAGGAATTCCGGATAATCATTCGGAACAATCACCTTTGCATCGTGACCGATTTTCTTCAGAAAATTATCTAAACCGAGAGACGAGCCCATTGCATCACCGTCAGGCGACCAGTGCGTGAGGATGACAATACGGCGTTTCTCTTTGAGAAATACGGACAGGGACTCGAATGAATTGATACTCACAGCGATTTCAGGTGATTTGACTTCAAATTTACTGCTAAAAAGCGCGGCTGGGATGAAAAATGACTAATTTTGCACTCGCTTTTATAAAAACGCATTCAATCTGAATACTTATGGCAGGTAAATTAACCTTCACAATGATCAAGCCGGACGCAGTGGCAAACAACCACATCGGTCCGATTCTCGCTAAAATGAACGAAGCCGGATTCCGTATCGTGGCTATGAAATACACGCGTCTGACTCCTGAAATGGCAGGACGTTTTTACGAAGTTCACAAAGAGCGTCCGTTCTACGGAGAGCTTTGCGAATACATGTCTTCAGGTCCTATCGTTGCTGCAATTCTTGAAAAAGAAAACGCAGTTGCTGATTTCCGTAAACTCATCGGCGCAACAGATCCTTCAAAAGCAGAACCGGGAACAATCCGTGCTTTGTTTGCGAAGTCGATTGCAGCGAACGCGGTTCATGGTTCAGACAGCGACGAGAATGCAATGATCGAAGGAAGTTTCTTCTTCGCACAGACAGAGCGTTTCTAACCTGACACCACTCAGTATAACCTCCTCCACTAATTTGGCAGGAGGTTTTTTTTTACCTTTCCGTTCCTAAATACTCCCCTAAATGAAATCCATTTCCGCCTTCATTCTGTTTGTTTTTATCACTGCAAGCAGCTTCGCTCAATCCACTGCTCCGAAATTTGAAACGGCTGTTGAGTACAACGATTATATTGTCGATCAGCAAACCGCTGTTGGCGCTGCAATTACAGCATATATGAATGAAGTGGATGACAGTTTATCTACTAAAGAAAGCTGTAATAAGCAACGATTACTTTCTCTTGCGAAAGTGAAAGATTACAGAAACAATATAAAAGCAATGCCTGCGTGGAAAGGTGATGCCAGTCTTCGTGATACTGCATTGCTTCTTTTTGATTTCTACGTGCGAACTTTTGAAAACAGCTATGCGCAAGTTCTGGATTTGATTTTTACAGATCCATTTACGGAAGAAACAGAATTAGCTCTGGACAAACTTGTTGCGGAACTCACAGCTGATGAAGCGGTGTATGACTCATGGTTTCTATCCTGTCAGGAGCGTTTTGCACTGAAATATGGTTTCACATTAACGGAATAATTTCACTGCTCCCGACTCTGACAGAATCAGGTGAGGCAATTTCCTGCTATCGGCTTGTTTACTCCAATTTTCTTTGTCCCTTGGTTTAATGCGACCACTCATTAGAAGAGTATCGCTTTGAATGAAATGGAGCAAGCTTGTATCGCTCACGTTTATTTCATTGATCAATATATAGTCTAAGCGTCTTTGAGTTGAATCAATTCTATTGCGTTTGCCCAGCCAGAAAGTGCGACCGGCTATTGTCAATGAATCTGAGCTGCTTTCAACTTTCACAACTTCAGGATCGTATATCCCGAATTGTTTGAAATAGGGAAAAACGTGATAATCGATGAGATCCGGTTTTTCTGTTGTTTTCTCACCAATAAAAATCCGCCCTTCTTTTCCGTTTCTGTAACCGATTGCAAAACCATCCTGCAATTGAAATACAATCAAATCACTTGTGCTGTTCACCTTTGAGTTTGCAACAAACAAGCAAACGCATAAAAACAATGCAACACCAGCTGAACTGAACCATTGCCATTTCTTTCTGTACGTGATTGCAACCAAAATCAGAACAACCAGGAAATAAAGGATCGCAATTTCAATTTTCGTCCACGAAGCAGTTTGAATTACTGCGTTTGGCAGATACTCGGTGAAAGCAACAACACCATTCAGAACTGAAATCAGGAATCCGAACACGTACGCGTACATTGTTGCACCGAATGTCCACCATGAGATGGAGAGAAAAAACAAACCTGCATAGAGACAAATTGTTGAAAGCGGAATGATGATAAGGTTTGTGAGCAGAAACCAGGTTGGGAATTGCTGAAACAGAATCAGTCCCAACGGAAACGTAAACAACTGTGCTGCCAATGTAACGGTTGTGATATCCCAAATCCAGCGAGTTACTCTGTTGCGCGGTTCAAAAAGCGGTTCCAGCACAGGAACACCAATTACAATTCCGGCAACCGCAGCATATGACAACAGAAAACCTGCATTGCGTATCAGCAAAGGGTCGAAGATCAGAAGAAGCAACGCGGAAGCGGCAAGTGTGTTCAGCAGATGCCCTTTGCGGTGAATAATGTTTCCGAAAATGATTACCGATAACATCATCACGGAACGTAACACCGATGGCGACATGCCCGTCATGAAAGCGTAGAACCAGATCACTGCAAACTGTATGCAGTAACTGATCAGCTTACCGTTCTTTCTTGTTTCTAAAGGCGCAAGCAATTTGAGTAACACAACAAACAGTAATGCCACATGCATTCCGGAAACAGATAACACATGCAAAGTACCGCTTGCAGAGTAAGAAGCCAGCAGGTTCGGATCTATTTCATTGGACTTGCCCAGCAGCAATGCTTCACTCACGGCCAATTCCTGTCCCGACAAACCTGCAACCTTCATGCGTTCCGTGAAATAGTTGCGCAACTTCAAAGCGTAATATTTGAGTACTGAAGGAATGTCCTCCCCTGTTTTCTTCCAGTCGTTGCGCGCGAAACACACGTAACCTATTCTCTGATCCTTCAACCAACCACGATAATCAAACTCTCCGGGATTCATTGGAGCAAGCGGCTCCTGCAATCCGCCGGCAACTGTAAGCTGATCGCCATACCGCAGCATTTCCGCAGCAGGATTTCGTTTGATGTAAATCATTATATCCGCATCAGCTTCTCTCCAGACGGAATCAATCTGTATGGCGAACACATGCGCCTTGGAACGCACATTGTTGTTGTGTACTTCCGGATCGCCGGTTAACGTCACTGCTACCGGAACTTTCGCTTCAACTGAAACCAACTGTTCTGCATAACGGTATTGCTGAATCTTCACTGCTGTCATTCCGCAAAACAAGAACAACACAGATAATGCAATTCCCTGATATACGTAGTAAGACGAAGAACGCTTCAACGCGATATGCGTTAGGATTACCAATGCAAGCGAAGCAAACAGGGCGATGAATGTTCCGATCAACGGAAATTCAAATGCCGGCGCAAGAATTATTCCGCACACAAATGGAACGAGAACCCGAACCAAAGGGAAAGGCGCAAGAAAACGGATCACGTCGAAAACTAGTAAAGCGGCTTGCGCGTAGTCGTTTGTAAACGGCTAGTTATCAACACTGCATCAACTTCGTAAACTTGATTTCCTGATTCAATATATATTTCAGGTCTGAACATCATGCGAAAACTGATTTATCACCGTCCCGGATCGCTGAAAACCGCAAATGCACAATTCGTGATGATCGCTGCAATTGTTATTGCGTTGGCTTCAATTCTTATTTTTCTGGCATCCGATGGAAGCCGCATCAGTTTCGGAGGTTTACCGATCGCGTTTCTCATCTGGCGTTTCGGAAATAATATGAGCAACAGGAAAATTCACTATTACTTCAAACAGGACGAGCACCGTGAGATTTACTTTGGGTACAACGATGAAAACAAAAAACGTGTTACCGATTTCCCGGTTGATGAATATTCAAACTTTTATGTCGCGGGTACCAAAGGCGTTTCCGGACAATACTTCAAGTGTTATGTGCAGTTGAAAACAGAAGATACTATCTGGCTGATCACTGAAAATATTTTCATGAAATTTCCTCCCGAAGGTTGGTCCGAAGGCACGCCTCCATCAACATCCGGAAATCAGATTATAGAAACGGAAGATATCCTCAAGCTGCATGTAACACTTGACGCAGCAATTGGCGAGGAACAAATACAAGAATAATTACCGTGCCAATCCCGCCTGAAGCGTATTCTTCAGCAAAGTGGTAATGGTCATTGGACCTACGCCACCCGGAACCGGAGTAATCCAGCTGCATTTCGGTGATACACTTTCAAAATCAGCATCACCTTTGAGTCGCCAGCCGGCTTTGGTATCCGGAGCATCAACGCGTGTTGTGCCAACGTCAACAACCACTACACCGTCTTTCACCATGTCGCCTTTAAGGAAGCCCGGCTTGCCTAATGCAAGTACGATGATATCGGCTTGCTTCGTGAAATATGTAATATCCGGAGTACGGCTGTGACACAATGTTACTGTTGAGTTGCCGGCCATTGCATTACGCGCGAGAAGAATACTCATTGGAGATCCCACAATGTGACTGCGACCGATAACAACACAATGTTTGCCTGAAGTTTCAATATTGCAACGCTGAAGCAACTGCAGAATTCCGTATGGTGTTGCCGGAAGAAAAGTCGGAAGATTCAGCACCATGCGACCGATGTTTTCAGGATGGAAACCATCTACGTCTTTTTTCGGATTGATGGCTTGAACAATTTTGTGTTCATCAATGTGCTTAGGTAACGGCAACTGCACAATGAACCCGTCGAGTTCAGGATCGTTGTTCAGTTTATCAACTACCTGAAGCAATTCCGCTTCAGAAATCGTGGATTCATACCGAAGACAAGTGGAACGAAATCCTACTTTCTCGCAGGCTTTCATTTTTGCATTGACGTAAGTCATGCTGCCTCCGTCGTTACCGACAAGTACAGCAGCCAGATGCGGTGCGCGTTTTCCTGCGGCCACCATCTGTTTTACTTCTTCCGCAATTTCAAGTTGAATTTCTTCAGCGATTTTTTTTCCGTCGATCAGTTGCATAGGTGTCCAAATTAATGAAAGTAATCTGATTGTTCAATGACTTTCATCAAATCAGATCTTATACTTTGAAAACTGCAGCGGACGAGAAAAATTATCGACGCATATTCGGCATGTTGCGCATCATCTTCATCATCTGCCCTTTATCCTGCATCATGCGCATCATCTTTCTGGTGTCTTCGAATTGCTTCATCAAACGATTCACATCCTGAATAGTAGTACCGCTTCCTTTTGCAATACGCGCTTTACGCTGACCGTTGATTTTCTCAGGATGCTCGCGCTCATCCGGCGTCATTGAATAAATGATCGCTTCAATTCCTTTGAATGCGTTCTCGTCAATGTCAACATCCTTCAAAGCTTTACCAACGCCCGGAATCATTCCCATCAGATCCTTCATGTTACCCATTTTCTTGATCTGCTGGAGCTGACCGAGAAAATCGTTGAAGCTGAATTTATTCTTTGCAATACGCTCCTGAATACGGCGCGCTTCTTTTGCGTCAAATTGTTCCTGTGCACGCTCAACGAGTGTAACAACGTCACCCATCCCGAGAATTCTGTCCGCCATACGTTGCGGATAGAAAATGTCGAGCGCTTCCATCTTCTCGCCTGTTCCAACAAACTTGATCGGTTTGTCAACAACGGAACGAATGGAAAGTGCAGCACCACCTCTTGTATCACCATCGAGCTTGGTAAGAATCACACCGTCGAAATTCAAACGATCGTTGAATGCCTTAGCAGTATTCACCGCGTCCTGACCTGTCATGGAGTCAACCACGAAGAGAATTTCATCCGGCTTCACTGCATCACGTACCGCAGCAATCTCCGTCATCATCTTCTCGTCAATAGCCAAACGACCGGCGGTATCGATGATCACAACGGAATTACCATTTTGCTTTGCATGAGCAATCGCACGCTTCGCAATGCCTACCGCATCCTGAACTTCACGCTCAGAATAAACATCAACTCCAACTTGTTCACCGAGAACATGGAGCTGATCAATCGCAGCAGGACGATAAATATCGCAGGCAACCAACAATGGATTCTTGCCTTTTTTTGTCTTGAGGAAATGAGCAAGTTTACCGGAATGAGTTGTTTTACCCGAACCTTGCAAACCTGACATCAGAATCACGGTAGGATTTCCGCTGAGTTTAATATCAGCCTTATCGCCACCCATGAGCTGAGTCAACTCATCATGAGTAATCTTGATCAACGTTTGTCCCGGAGAAACCGAGTTCAATACGTTTTCACCAAGCGCTTTCTGCTTGATGTCGTCAGTAAATTTCTTCGCAACCTGAAAACTTACGTCAGCGTCGAGCAAGGCACGACGGATTTCTTTCAGCGTTTCAGCTACGTTGATTTCGGTGATCTTCCCTTCACCCTTCAGAACCTTAAACGCTCTTTCGAGCTTATCCGAGAGATTTTCAAACATGTTGTCCGGAATTAAAATTTACGGATCGCGAAGATACGGATTTACAGTGTTTTTGGCTCAGAAAAACCGACTTTCACCTCTTCCGGATTGAAAATTCTGCGGAAATATTAAACCTTCCGCGAAAATTATCGTCCTACCTTCAGACTATCCTAATAACCTCGCTTATGAAAAAGATTCTGACCTTGATTTCCGCAGCGCTCCTGAGCTCCGGAATCGCCAATGCACAAAACGACGCGGCTTCCGATTCAACCGGTTTGCCGGGTGATAACCTGGATCTCTTCGGAGTTCTCGATCTTTTCAAAGCTGCTTCCACGATGGAAGACTTTGAAAAAGCACTGAATAGCGAATCCAATCAGGTTAATAATCTTGATTTGGATAAAGACGGCAATGTCGATTACATCAAAGTAATTGATCGCGCGGACAGCGGAGTTCATGCCATTACTCTTCAAGTAGACATTACCGATAAAGAAGCGCAGGACGTAGCCGTAATTGAATTGGAGAAAACCGGCGATGCATCTGCAGACTTACAGATAGTTGGTGACGAAGATTTGTACGGAGAAGATTATATCGTGGAAGCTGCGGAAGCTGAGTCTACAAACAATGAAGGAAAATTCACTTCCGGATTCATGCAAAGCAAAGTTGTTGTGGTGAATGTTTGGGTGTGGCCTTGCGTGCGCCACGTTTATGCACCCGGATATGTAGTGTGGGTTTCACCTTGGAGATATCGCGTTTACCCGCCGTATTTCCGCCCGTGGCGACCAGTTGCCTGGCGTGTGCATCATGCGCGTGTGGTACGTTATCATGTTCACTACCGTCGCGTTCATGCGCATCGTGTAGTTCGTGCTCATCGTGTGGCGCACAGACATCGTGTAGCATCTGCACATTATCGTGCGAATCATCCGAATCACCATCGCGGACCTGCGCACAACAACACGCGCGGCAAGCAAGGCGGACCGAACAAAGGACCGGCAAAAGGACCGGCAAAAGGACCGAAAGGCGGAGGAAAACCGGGACCTAAAGGTGGCGGTGGAAGAAGAAGGTAATTAAGTAATCAGTGATCAGCGAATAGTTATCAATTCTTGGTGCGTATATGCCTGAGTGCTGATTACTGTTCGCTGATTACCGCTGTCCAACAAGTCCGGTTTCTGTGTTAAAATTGTAATTTAGATTCACAGAAATCTCAAAATGAAAAAGCTCTCCCTTCTTGCCGCAATCCTTTTGGGATTGCATTTACAGGCGCAATTCACCGTAAGTGATGCAGTTCCTCTTGACAAAGGCGAATCCATTCTGGCGTCTTCAGTTACTACTGACGGTCATTACTACGTGATCACCGGCTCCAAAACATTCAGCACCGTAAATGGAAAACCGGTCGGCACTAAGGTCAACGTATTTCACTTTGATGATCAAATAAAACTCGTTGCTCAGAAAAAGGTGAAACGTCCTGATCTTGGGTCTGCGCCTCTGCAAATTGCTTCCGTTTATGAAGTGGGAACAACTCTGATATTGTTTGGCTATTCCGAAGACCTCGCCCGTGGAATTTCTAAGGTCGGATACACTACAGTTGACAAAACTGCTCTTGAAATTTCGTCCAAGACGAACGAAATAGAAGAAATTAAATCGGGAGGTTATTTCGGAGGTGGCAAACCCTATTTTGAGTTTAATCAATCAGAACCGGGAAAATCTGTTGCTTTTATGATGGAGTCGAGTGAATCTGTGCCAACAAGAAATGGGTTCACAATGGAAAAGAGCACGCATTACTATTTGTTGGATACTAAACTGGTATCGTATAAATGTTATTCATTCGCAAACTCTGATGATCCATATGATCAGCAAAATGCAGGCTTCATAGTTTCTGCTTCAGGTGTTTTGAACTTCATTGTTATGGAGCGAGAACATGTGAACCTGACCGGTGAATGGTATAATGATGAAAGACAACTTCGCAAATTGAATAATGCGAAGTTCAGCGCCAAATTCTACTCCTATTCTCCCGAGAATAAAAAGCTGGAAAAATCCACGTTAACATTTAAGGATTCAACGCTTTGGTTTTCACAGGTGCGAATGTATGAGTACGGAAGCAAAATCTTTATCGGAGGCACGGCTTCAAACTCAAATTTTATTATTCAGAAGTATTTCAATAAAGACACTGTTGGAATTCCTGAAGCAGCAGATTATTGTTTTTTACATGCTGCTGTGCAGGGTACACCGAACGTTGTTCTCAACGCAGCATGTGTCAGAATTGATGCCGGTGTAATGAAGCAACTCTCAACTTCAGAAAAAATCTCCAAGCAGGACAGATCCCTTGGTGCCTCAGATGAAGTCGCTGTTTCGTCGATGGTTGTAACAGGAGAAGGCTCAGCAGTAATTACCGGTGCCAGTTATGTTGAATCAAAATTTCCGCCTTACGAGGAAATTAAAAACGACCCGAACTACGATATTTCCACTGACGGCGAAGGAAACATTACGCGAATAACAAGTTCAAAAACTGGTTCCGGTGTAAAGCGTCGCTTCTATTCGCTGTTCCGCATGACATTCGATCTTGCTGCAAAAACATGCCAAGTGAAAGTATTAAATGTTGAATTCACAACTGAAGCATCCGTCGAATCAAAACATCAATTCGCTTCGGTCTCGTCAATACAAACATCAACTACAACAGTTGGCAATGTTTACTTCAGCGATAAAGATGGAAATGAAATTCAATCCTGGGATGGCTCTGGTTCCGCTAAACCTGTGCCATTTCCACATTCAGGTCTTGTTCACATCAATAACGAAGCATTGCCTTCCGGTTATTTCAGATTTATGATTTTAAACGGTCAGAAATCTTTCTGGCTGATGAAAGTGCAATAGAAAATCACATCTTCTCCGGCGCTACCACCTCAATCAACCCCCTCGCATGCTTGATCGTTCTTAATAGAATCACGTGAGGGATTAAGCAATGCTTGGGCTATGAGTTCCATTCCCATGAAGCATCATTTAACACAAGTTCCATGCTGATAAATTGACTCTTTCTTACTTTTATAATTTAAAGGAAATCAATTTATTGCTTGCATTTATGAAGAGACTTTTTATTATCACTTTGCTGCTTACATTGTCTGAATTGACTTTTGGACAAACCGCTTCAAACAGTCTGGCAATCCAGAATGGACCGGTCCAAAAAAATAAAGACGGTTACTCAAAAGATATATTCGGAAAAGACAGCAGCGGTTTCTACGTTCTTAGATATGAGGGCAAGAAGAAATATGTTCAACACTGCAACAATGAAATGATCATTGACAAAACTGTTGAAATTGAAACGCAAGTACGCGATGGATGGCATTTGAGATTTCACTCCGCACAGCAAATCGGCAATCAGTTCTATCTATTCTATGTAAAGCCTACAAATTCAAGCGACATCGATACGTTGTTTGCAAAAAAAATGAACAGCATTTCATTGAAAGCGGAGGGAGAACTTATTCAGGTGAGTTATGGGCTCAATTATTATAAGTACCCGGGCCCCGGACTTAATCAAATAACTGTAAACGACTTGCACTCGGTTTTTTATACCATCAGCTCCGTCAACAACGACAAGCTTCTATTGATCACGTATTACAGAGAACCGGGAAAATGTAAAAACCCATATGGCGTTCAGCTAACACTGCTTAATTCGCAGCTGAGTGTGGATTGGAAAACAAACTTCCAGCCAAATTGTGATGGTGGTTTAATTCAAATTCAGAATATTACAATTGATAAAGCCGGCAATTGTGCATTCACATTTAATGATGTGGATTTCGATACCTTAATTAAAACTACCGGTCTGATGAGGAAACCGATATTTGATAGTTACGTAGTTTCAATAACAGAACGTGGCAGCAAAATAAGTAAGAGAAAAATTTCAATCCCCGGGAAGTTTGTCACAGACATTGCGCTTAGTATTTCAGAGAACAACCAAATAATCACAGCGGGTTTCTATTGTGAGAAATCATCCTTCAATAGAATCGGGGCATTCTATATGCGACTGGATTATCAAACTTTAGTTCCATTGGCAACTTCAAATTCAGATATAGACCCCGTTTTTTTTATTGAAGGATCAGAATCAAAGCAAGCCACAAGCGGTTCCCAAAATCAATCGAAGAATACAGACAAGAGCAATTTTATTTTCAACCTTAGCATAGTTGAGAATAAAAATAACGGATCAATAATGTTATTGGGAGAGCGTTATAATATGATAGTTGGAACCAGCGCTGCCCCTGATCTTAGCGGAGCCGGATCAGCGGACACTTATGTTTCCTCCATCAGTTATGAGCATGAAGATATTTTGTGTTTATCATTTGATACATCTGGCACGCTGAACTGGAGATGTACTATTTCCAAGCGCCAATTTTCGGATAACGATGGCGGGCGCTATGCATCTTTTGCGTTAGTCAGCTCAGGAAATACTTTGCACTTCATCTTCAATGACAATTCTGCAAATGCAAATCTGACGACCGGCCCAAAACCGGAGAAGTACAAACCAAAAAGTAAATCTGATGTTGTTGTAGTTAGCTTGGATCAAAGTGGCAAGATGCAAAAACAAACATTGATCAGTGGAGCTGCACTTAACTGCGATATTATTCCGCGTTTAAGTATCTCCCTATCCCCGAAACAGCTGATGGTCTTGAATACAGATTCTGGTAATTATTGGTTTTCGAAAATTACAATTACCGAATAGTTTCGTTTGGAACCATTCATCGGTCCAATATTACGCCGCAGTTCACGACAAGATTACAACCGGATTTTATGTAGATGGAAATAGTTTAACGTGCAGTTGGCTTTAATCATAATGCTTCCAATTGCAGACTGAAAATTCAATTACATTTTCTCAGGAACAACTACTCCAATCAACCCCATTGCATGCTTGATCGTTCTCGCAATCATCACGCATAAGTTGATGCGGAAGTTTTTAAGGTTGACGTCCTGCTCTTTCAATACATCACACGCATCATAAAACTGGTTGAATGTTTTAGCCAGTTCATATGTGTAGTTTGCAATCACTGCAGGTGAATATTCCTTCGCAGCATCCTGAATCACCTGCGGATATGCAGCCATCAGTTTGATCAGTTCCTTCTCTTTCGGATGAATGCTTGCAGGAACGGAATATTCCGGAAGCGACTTCAACTCCGATTTTCTCCAGATGCTTCTGATTCGCGCATGCGTATACTGAATGAATGGACCGGTATTGCCTTGCAGATCGATGCTTTCTTTCGGATTGAACAGCATCTTCTTTTTCGGATCAACTTTCAGGATGAAATATTTCAAAGCAGCCATTCCTACATTGTGAGCCAACTCCTGCTGTTCTGCCTCTGACATTTCCGCAATCAGCCCTTTCTCCTGCGCCATTTCAAACGCATTCGAACGCATTGCATCCACCAGATCATCAGCATCCACAACAGTTCCTTCACGCGATTTCATCTTGCCTTCCGGCAATTCAACCATGCCGTAAGAAAGGTGATACAGGCCATCCGCCCACTTGTAACCAAGCTTGCGCAACGACACAATCAGCGTTTTAAAGTGATAATCCTGCTCGTTGCCCACCACATAAATGTGCTTATCGAACGGATATTCCTTATGTCTTTCCACCGCGGTTCCCAGATCCTGGGTCATGTAAACCGATGTTCCATCGCTCCGCAACAACACTTTCTGGTCCAATCCGGAATCGGTATTATCGATGATCACTGCCCCATCCGGACGCTTCACCAACACACCCGATTTCAATCCTTCTTCAACAATTGACTTACCCAGAACGTAGGTCTGAGACTCATAGTAAGTCTTATCGAATGTTACTCCCAGGCTCTTATATGTTACTGCGAAACCATCATAAACCCATCCGTTCATCTTCTCCCACAAGGCACGCACGTGCGGATCATTGGCTTCCCACTTCCGCAGCATTTCCTGTGCTTCGAGCATCAAAGGAGCTCGTTTTTCTGCATCTTCCTTGGAAATTCCTTTCTCTTCCAGTTCCTTGATTTGAGCTTTGTAGTGCTTATCAAACTCCACATAATACTTCCCGACCAGCTTATCGCCCTTCATTCCGCTCGATTCAGGCGTTTCTCCGTTTCCGAACTTCTCCCAGGCCAGCATACTCTTACAAATGTGAATACCGCGATCATTCACCAGATTCACTTTCATCACTTTATTACCGGCCGCATTCAGGATCTCCGACACAGAATGGCCCAACAGGATGTTCCGCATGTGACCCAAGTGAAGCGGTTTGTTGGTGTTGGGTGAACTGTATTCGACCATTACAAACGGACTTGCCTCAGAAACAGGCTTTTCACCCCATTTTTCGTTGATTCGCAGCTCAGAAAAGGCATTCAGCCAGTAATCCGAACTGATAACAAGATTCAGAAAGCCCTTAACTACGTTAAATGATGCGATCTCTTTTACCGTATTCTGTAAATACTCGCCGATTATCTGAGCGGTTTGCTCAGGCGACTTACCCGCAAGCTTGGTAAAAGGGAAAACCACGAGAGTTATATCACCTTCAAATTGAGGATTGGTCTTTTGAAATGTTACCCCGGAAGCCTCAACCGAAGCTCCGAAAAGTTCCTTAACTGCAACAGCCACATGAGCTGAAAGCAGTTGTTCAGGTGTATTCATATACTATTTTAAGAATTAATCAATTGGATATCTGTGATACTACTTTGGTCAGAATCTCGAAAGTATTCTCTGCCATGAGGTTCTCTTTATCCAAAGTCGGATTCACTTCGGCGATCTCCACACAGCAAACTTTCTCGTGCTGAACCAGTCGGACTAGCAATGATCCGGCTTCCTTTTCCGTGATTCCATTACGCACAGGCGTTCCGGTTCCTTTGGAAATAGAAGAATCCATACTATCTACATCAAACGATATATAGATTAGGTTGCACTGCGCCAAATGTGCCAGGGTATCGCGTGCAATGCGCTCTACTCCGTTGCGTCGGACTTCAGCGGTACTGAATGTCTTGATGTTGTGCTTCTTGATCAAACCCGTTTCTTCCGGTTCCACATCACGTACACTAATGAAAACAAGGTCGCGGTAGTTGATTTTCGGCGAAATTCCCCCAACTTCCTTCAACATACGCCAATGTTCCACAGTTTCTTTATCCGGACGGTTCATCTTATTGCCCTGATTGTCTTCACCCAAAGACGCAGCCAAAGGCATTCCATGTAAGTTACCTGAAGGTGTTGTCCAGGGCGAATGCAGATCCGCATGAGCATCAATCCAGATCACTCCGATACGCGCTTTGGGATTCGCCATCTTAATTCCGGCAATTGTGCCACCGGCTGTAGAATGGTCGCCCGCTAATACAATTGGGAAACCGTTATTCTTCAGCGTTTTAGACACTTCAGAACCGATTCTTTCATACATGGTAATCAGTCCTTTGATACGCTTTGCATACGCGCTTCCTTGGGGTTCGAAAAGCAAGTGATTCTCGGTTTTTACCTCAACGGTTTCGTATTTGCTGAACATATTGGAACCATAATCCAGAGCCGCAATCTTGATCGCATCTACTCCAAGACTGGCTCCGCGGGTTCCGGCGCCGATTTCGGATTTAACTTCGATAAACCTGATCTTTTTTTGTGCCATAATTTAACTTGTTTTATAGTTACCAATCAATCCGACTGACTTACATTTGCGCGAATTCAATTAAAGTAACTCACTTACATTAAACGCAGACAAAGGCTTCAATGGAAAATACCTATCAAAACCTGATCGAACAAACGTTCAACTTCCCGCAGGAAGGTTTTCATGTTACTGATAATGAGCTGTATTTCAATGATATTCCACTTTTGGACATCATTAAGAAATACGGTACTCCATTGAAAATAACGTATCTGCCCAAAATCGGCCACCAGATTCAAAAAGCAAAGCGCCTTTTTAACGTGGCAATGGCCAAAGTGGACTACAAAGGTACTTATACCTACTGTTACTGCACAAAAAGCTCTCACTTTTCATTCGTTCTGGAAGAAGTATTGAAAAATGATGTGCATTTGGAGACTTCATCCGCCTACGATATCCATATCATTAAAGATCTGTACAAGCGCGGTTTGATGGACAAGAACAGGTTTATCGTTTGTAACGGATTCAAGCGTAAGCCGTATCAATCGCTTGTTACCGAAATGGCGAACGACGGTTTCAATATTGTTCCGGTTCTCGATAATAAAACCGAAATCGATTACTATTCGAAGTTCGTGAAGGTTCCGAAAATGAAAATCGGAATACGCATTGCCTCGGAAGAAGAACCGAATTTCCAGTTCTATACTTCACGCCTCGGCATTCGTCACAGCGAAATTGTTCAGTACTACAAAGAGAAAATCGAGAACAATCCGAAGTTCGAACTGAAGATGTTGCACTTCTTCATCAACACAGGCATTAAAGACACGATTTACTATTGGACTGAGCTCGCGAAATGCCTTAAAGTGTATCTCGAACTCAAGCGCATCTGCCCTACTTTGGATTCACTGAACATCGGTGGCGGTATGCCGATTAAAACGTCTCTCGGTTTTGAATACGATTACGAATACATGATTGAAGAAATCATTTCGCAGATTAAAAACTTCTGCGACAATCATGAAATTGCAGAGCCCAACATCTTCACTGAATTTGGCTCATTCACTGTTTCAGAAAGCGGAGCAGCTTTGTATTCCGTTGTGGACGTGAAGACACAAAACGATCGCGAGTTGTGGTACATGATCGATTCCTCTTTCATTACCACACTGCCGGATACGTGGGGAATCAATCAGCGATTCATTCTTCTTGCCATCAATCATTGGGATAAAGAATATCAGCCGATCAACCTTGGTGGAATGACATGCGACAGCATGGATTATTACAACACTGAAGCACACGCCAACAACGTCTATCTTCCGAAAATTTCACCAACTGAAAAAGAACCGCTTTATCTCGGATTCTTCCATACCGGTGCATATCAGGAATCGCTTGGAGGTTATGGCGGAATTCAGCACTGCCTCATTCCGGCACCGAAACACGTACTGATCGACCGCAACGAAGAAGGCGAAATCACCACGCGTCTCTTTGCGAAGGAGCAGAGTTACAAGTCCATGCTGAAGACCCTGGGGTACTAAAGCACAGCGATTCATTTCCGATTGAAAAGGTTCGATTTTAACACGATTCGTCGTGTATTGAACCGATTTATCCTTATCTTTCCCGTCATTAATCGAAACAATCCATAAATCAACGCCTTTCCCCCAAGGAAATTTATGAAGAGGAATTACTTCTTAGTGTTGTTGCTTTTCTCAGGAATTGGATTGTTTCATTCATGCTCTGAAGGTCTTTTCGGCAAGAAAATCAAGGAAGGAATTATCGAGTTCAAAGCGGAACCTGTCAATGCTAAAGAATCTATGGCAATGTGGGCGCCCGATGCGATGGAAGTGAAATTCAAAGACGGCATGTGGACAGCAGGTCTCGAAGCCGGAATGGGTGCCATGCGCATGGATTTTATTTCTGATCCGAACAAAAAGCAATTCATCAGTCTTGTAAGCTTTCTTGGTAAATTTTCCAGCGTCATGGATATGACGGAGATTGAATCCACCAACTATTACTTCCCTGATTATGATGTTTCATATCCGGGAGATAAGAAGCAGATCGCCGGCTACGATTGCGAAAAAGCAGTACTGAAATTCAAAGACGGCTCTCCTTCAGTTGAAGTATGGTACACAAAGGATATCGAAGTTAAAACTCCGAATTGGAGCAACGCATACTATAAGATTGATGGTGTTCTGATGGATTACAACCTTAAGAAATTCGGTCTTGAATTACACTTCACTGCTACTTCCGTTCAGGAAGCAACAATTGATCCTTCCGTTTTCGAAATTCCGGCAGATTACAAATCCAAGCCGAACGCAGAACTCGAGAAGATGATGTCAGGGTTCTTTTAGTCGGACTAAAGTTTACAGGCTGGATTCCACCGTCAGAATCACCCGTAATCAACATCATTTCGTTCAAAACAACAGTTCGCCTTCTCTTCGCACAATAACCACCCGTTTACCTTTGTTAGGTTAGCATAGCCATATCATGGCAGAAAAAGAACCTGAAAAGAAAGTAAACCGGCTCCGTAATGAGCTCAAAGAACCGACTGTTTCAAAAGAAACGGATTCGGTCAAGTCTTCGCGTTCCAAAAAGAAAGCGGATGACATTGAATTGGAAATCGAAGAGCCGGTGATAAAGAAATCGAAAGCGGAAAACGAAACATCCAGAAACAAACCCCGCAATACTTCTTCCGGTGAGAAAAAAGCAGATAAGGAAACTGCGCCAACCAAAGAGAAGGATAAAACTCCCGGATCAGGGTTCTTGAGTCGAATACGCAATGATGAAAAACTGCACCGTATTCTCGGCGCCTTTCTGGTTTTCATAGTAACTCCTTACCTCGCTGTTGCATTCGTTTCGTATTTCTTTACCTGGCATACCGATCAGGATAAAGTAATGGGTTCTGTTTCTGAACTTTTATTCAGTGATGTTCGTGTTACCAATCTGCTCGGGAAATTCGGAGCATTAACTTCACACATCTTCATTCACAATTGGTTCGGTGTAACTTCTTTCTGGTTTCCATTGCTCGCAGTGGTAGCAGGATTGAAACTCATGTCGGGATTCAGTCTCCTTCCGCTTGGAAAACTGTTCCGTCAGGGATTATTCTACACCGTATTCGGATCTGTACTTCTTGGTTATGCATTCCGCAACAATTGGTTCTATCCGGGCGGCGTATTCGGATTTGAGATCAGTTCCTGGCTCAATGGAATCTTCGGGGCAATAGGAACCGGATTACTTCTGTTCTTTACCGCTGTAACATTCTTAGTACTTGTATTCAATATAAAATTGAACTTCTTCTCTGCACCGGCAACTGAAACAGTTGAACCGGAAATTACTGCAGAACCTGAAACCGTTTCCAATGAAGTACGCAATACGCTTCTCGACATTGAAGAAGATGTTGATGATCTGGAAGAACAGGTAACAGAAATTGAAGAGGCTGTTGAAGAAGAGGATGTAATTGAAGAGCCGATTGAAGAACCTTTAGCGGAAGAAAACATTAACACAGAACCGGAACCAGCAGTTGAACTGCCGATCGTTCCTCCGGTTACAACGGAATTGCCGAATGAAGACGGCGTTCAATTCACCGTCGAGAAGAACGAAGAACCGGTGATGAGCGAAGATGACATTGATGCGAAAGCGAATGAACTCGTTGCTGAATTCGGTGAGTACGACCCGACTCTCGATCTTTCCGGTTACCAATTCCCTTCCATTGATTTACTCGAAGCATACAATACGAATGCAGAATCCGGTGTTAATGCGGAAGAATTAAATCTGAACAAAAACCGAATTGTTGAAACACTCGGCAACTATGGAATTGCCATTGATAAAATCAAAGCAACCATCGGGCCTACAGTAACATTGTACGAAATCATTCCTGCAGCCGGTGTACGTATTTCCAAGATCAAGAATCTGGAAGATGATATTGCATTGAGTTTGTCTGCATTGGGCATTCGTATCATCGCTCCGATTCCGGGCAAAGGAACAATCGGTATTGAAGTTCCGAACCAGAATCCGGAAATGGTTCCGATGCGCACATTGATCGGTTCTGAAAAATTCCAGAAATCGCCGATGGATCTTCCGGTTGCGCTCGGGAAAACAATTTCAAACGACATCTTCATTGCCGATCTCGCCAAGATGCCGCACTTGCTCATGGCGGGTGCTACCGGTCAGGGTAAGTCAGTAGGATTGAATGCGATATTGGTTTCTCTGCTTTACAAGAAACATCCATCGCAAATCAAATTCGTTCTTGTCGATCCGAAGAAAGTGGAATTAACGCTCTTCAATAAAATTGAGCGCCATTTCCTCGCGAAACTTCCTGATTCTGCTGAAGCGATTATCACCGATACCAAGAAAGTAGTTCACACGCTGAACTCGCTTTGCATTGAAATGGATACGCGCTACGATTTGCTGAAAGATGCACAAGTACGTAACCTGCGTGAATACAACGCGAAATTCATTTCACGTAAACTCAATCCGGAAAACGGACACCGTTTCCTGCCTTACATCGTATTGGTAGTGGACGAGTTTGCCGATCTGATCATGACCGCCGGTAAAGAAGTGGAAGCACCAATCGCACGACTTGCCCAGCTTGCACGTGCAATCGGAATTCACCTGATCATTGCAACGCAACGTCCTTCGGTAAATATCATCACCGGAACAATCAAAGCCAACTTCCCTTCACGCATTGCATTCCGTGTAACTTCCAAAATCGACTCGCGCACCATTCTTGATTCCGGTGGTGCAGAACAATTGATCGGTCGAGGTGACATGCTCTACTCTACCGGTAACGATTTGATCCGTCTGCAATGCGCATTCGTGGATACACCGGAAGTGGAAAAGATTACAGAGTTTATCGGCGGACAACGCGCTTATCCGAATGCTTATCTCCTTCCTGAATATATTGATGAAAACGCAGAAAGCGGTAAAGCAGATTTTGATGATGGCGACCGTGATGCATTGTTCGAAGAAGCTGCGAGAATTATTGTACAACATCAGCAGGGTTCCGCATCATTGCTTCAGCGCAAACTGAAACTGGGTTACAATCGCGCAGGCCGAATAGTTGATCAACTCGAAGCGGCGGGAATCATTGGACCATTTGAAGGAAGCAAAGCACGTGAGGTTCTGGTAAAAGATTTAATGAGTCTGGAAGACAAGCTGAATTCTTCCAAAAAAGATCTTTAACAGTCTTCCCTCTAGCTTTCAATCACTTACGTACAATAATTGTTAACAATAGAACGGCATAGAACGACTATATCTAACTTTGGAACGCTTTTTGAATTCTCCCAGTACAAAGTACCCGATATTATGAAAACCTGTTTCTTAAATACTCTATCTCTGGCTGCGGCCCTTGCATTTCCAATTCTGGTTTCTGCACAAACTCCGGCGAAAACCGGTCCGGATTACGATCCGAAAGCGAAAACAATTCTTGACGGTGTAAGCGCAACAGCAAAATCATATCAGTCTATCACGGCTACTTTCACCATTGCTATGGAAAAGCCGGGAGCGGCGAAAGAAACCAAAGACGGAACTGTTATCCTCAAAGGCAACATGTATAAAGTTGTTCTGGAGAATAAGCAGAAAGACAAAGTTTACCACGAGGAATACTACAACGATGGTAAAACCATGTGGGTGTACAATGAAAAAGATAAGGAAGTAACAATTGATCACGCTCCGGATCCTGCGAAGAAGAAGAACGATAATCAGATTTCTCCAAGTGAGATTTTCACCATTCATGAAAAAGGTTTCAAGTATTCATTCGTGAAAGAAGAAACTCAGGCCGGTAAAGTTGTTCAACTCGTCAATCTCGTTCCGGAACAACCTGACAAGAAGAACTATCATACGGTGAAGTTGACTATCGATAAAGTGAAAAAGCAAATCATCAGTGTCGTGTTCCTCAATAAAGACGGTTCTAAAACAACATACACCGTAAAAACATTTGTACCTAACACGGTATATACGGATGCCACTTTCAAGTATGATGCGAAAACTCATCCCGGTGTTACGGTGATTGATATGCGCGACGAAGAAGAATAATTCTCGTTTTATTCAATATCCAACATCCCCGCAAACTCCTCCCCAAACAGGGAGGAGTTTTTAGTTTAGATCAATGCGGAATTATTCCGGATTAAGGCATTTATTTCATCGACCAGCATGTTGTTAAAAAATGATTACGTAACTGTTTGATAATGTGAATCTTTTGTTCGATATTGCTTAAGCAAACAAAGAGCACATTATCATGAAATTCCCCTTCAAATTGATGTTAGCAGGTTTCCTGCTGACACTGTCGTTGATTTCATTCAGCAGTTTTACTCGCTCGAATGAGTCTACCATAATCAACGCAACAACCGTTGAAGAACTGTTGATTCAGGTTCCTAAATCGAACGCAAAAAATCAACTCTCGATTGAGAGTGCGATTATTGCTACGAAGGGAGTTGAATACAAAGGCTATTGCAGTTCTCTTCAGGTTTACATGATGTTGGTTGACCGATCTGTACAGTCTAATGATTTGTTCATTGAGCAAATCATGAAAAATGAAGGCTTGGATTTCTACGTGAAAGAAGGAGCAACCATTGCTGCAGTAAAGACAACTTGCGGCATGGATGAGAATACAGCACCACAGAACTCACAACAATAATTCCGGAGACAAAAGCACATGAAAAAACTTTTTACACTCTCAGCTCTTGCTTTCGGATTACTTGCCGGAGCGCAAACAACATTGATCAATCCTGCTGCGGGCGGTGGTTTCGAATCAGGAACTACTTTCGCTGCTAACGGCTGGACTGAAGTACAAGCCGGAGGCGGAGCCGCTAACAAATGGTTCGTTGGTACCGCAACAACTTTCGCAGGTGCCAGATCCGCATACATTTCCAACAACGGAGGTACAACTAATGCATACACCAACACTCAACCGAGAATTCAGCATTTCTATCAGGATGTAACATTTCCTGTAGGTGAGCCATACGTAACACTCAGTTTCCGCTGGAAAGGTGACGGGGAAAGCTGCTGTGATTACATGCAGGTTTTCCTCGTATCTACTGCAACTACTCCTGTAGCCGGAACTGCTTTGGCAACCGGACAAATCGGTGGTAATTACAATGTTCAAACCGCTTGGCAGACTGCTACGCTTTCACTTCCATGTAACGTAGCCGGAACCACACAACGACTTGTGTTCAGTTGGCGTTGCGATGGTTCAGTCGGAAATAACCCGCCTAACGCAGTCGACAATATTTCATTGGTATCAAGTTCTGTTGGACCGACCTGCGCGTCATTACTTGGAACTGGAGTTACAAACGTAGCTTCTCTTCCTTACGCTTCAGGTGCTGGTACAACATGCGGCGCAGTTGATGACATCACCAGCGGAACTGCAGTTACTTGCGGATCTTCGTGGTATTACACCGGTGAAGATCGTGTTTGGGTCTTCACTCCTGCTTCCAGCGGATCTGTGACTTGTGCTGTTACTTCTGCAGGTTCTTGGGTAGGACTTTCTCTTTATCAAGGATGTCCGCTCAACAGCGTTTGCTCCGGTTCAGGTACTTGCATAGCTTACTCTCAATCATCTTCTGGCAACCAATCGTTTTGTGCGAATGTGACCGCAGGTCAAACCTATTATCTGATAATGGATTCTTACGCGTCACCTACGTGTAATGCCTACACCAACGTTACAATAAGTGCACCTTCAGGTGTGCTGGCCGGTAATACATGCGGAACAGCACCTGCGATCACATTACCGTATTCTGGCACCGGTCACACTACTACTTGTTACGGTGATGATTATAACAATGCGAGCAGCGGTTCATGCGGATCACTATATGAATCAGGTGAAGATCGCGTGTATGCATTGACTGTAACCGGCTCAACATGTATAGGAATTACTTTAAGCAATGCCAGTACTACCAGTATCGGATTTCAGGTTTACAACGGATGTCCCGGTTCAGGTGGTACATGTATCGCAAGCAACGGTGGTTCAAATCCGCTTTCGGGCACGGTTGTTCTGCCTGCGGCGGGTACTTACTACATTATTGTTGATACCTGGTCCACGCCATTCAATTGCACTTACGATATCAATATTGTTAACTACGGGTCAGGCCCTTCAAACGATTTGCCGTGTAATGCAACATCACTTCCATTAAATACTAACCTTACCGGCGACAATAGCTGTTCGGGAAGTGCTAGCGAACCCGCAGTGCCTGCGTGCTGGTCAACTGGAACTATGCACACTGTGTGGTATTCTGTGGTTTGTCCTGCTTCAGGTCAGCTCAGAATAAGAACTACACTCGGTACATTAACTAACACTCAGATTGCTCTTTACTCGGGCACCTGCGGTGCTCTTACTTTGGTTGCCTGCAACGACGATGCTCCGGTATGCGGAACTTCTTCCTATAGTAACTCTGAAATCACAGCAACCGGTTTAACCGCCGGTGCAACTTATTTTATACGGGTTGATGGAGTAAATAACCTGACAGGATCATTTGACATTATGGCTGTGAACGGAACAGTAGGTTTCCCTGCTGCAGCCGGACAAGATTGTTCTTCACCTAACCCGGTATGTGCTCAATCCATTTCGATTGGAGATCCGGGTTATCAGGCTTACGGTAACATCTGTGACTTCCCGGGTGGCGGAACAAACTGTCTGTTGTCGGGTGAACGCGGATCTGCATGGTACACAATTCCGATCAACGCGAATGGTACTTTGACATTTGATATTATTCCGAACGATTGGCCGGGAGCACCGAGTACAGCGGGTACAGACTATGACTTTGCAGTTTGGAAAGTTGCAGGTTCCGGCGCAACAAATTGTGCAGGAATCGCAGGTGGAGCAACTCCACTTCGCTGTAACTACAGTGGATTGGGTGTTACAGGTTGTTACACGACAACCGGAACCGCACCTCCTGCTTACCCCGGATTTGGCGGTGCATATGAAGCATCAATCCCGGTATTGAACGGTGAAGTTTATCTCCTCGTAGTATCAAACTTCTCGAACTCCACGTCAGGATTTACGCTGAACTTCGGAGCCACTGCTCCAATCAATTACACGGCAGCAGGATCTACTGTAACGTGGACAGGCGGTACTAATACTTCATGGACACTTGCAAGTAACTGGGGAGGTTGTACTCCTCCGGTGTGCGGAATAAGTGCAGTAGTAACGCCTTCATCAACCAATCAGCCTGCAGTTATTGCAGGAAACTTCTATGTAAATGATCTTACAGTGAATCCGGGTGCTACGCTTACTCTTCTTGCCGGAGCAAACCTGCACATCTGCGGTAACTTCACCAACTCAGGTTCTATTATCGCAAGCCCGACCTCAACAATTACATTTGATAACGGTGCTGCGAATCACCAGATGACCGGATCGTTTGTCGGAGCGGATGCCCTGGGCAATCTTGTAATTACGCAGACCGGCGGAACAGTAACTTTCAACAACAACGTTGACCTGAAAGGCAGCTTCACTACAAGCAACGCTACAAGTGTCTTGAATCTGAATGGCAGATACCTCAAAGTAGCCGGAAACTTCATGAACGCAGCAGGTAATACAACGGTAACAAATACCGCTGGCAGTACTGTGGAATTCAACGGAACGGCGGCTCAAACCTATAACCAGGGATCGTCAACATTAACACTGAATAACGTTGTAATGAATCATACCGGTCCGGGAGTAACCTGTGCTACAAATATGGTTTTAGGAACTTCAGGTGTAATGACGCTTACTCTCGGTCGCCTGATCACAAATGCTAATGAAGTGCAGATTACAAATACAGCTTCTGCGGCTTGTACTGCCGGTAATACAAACAGTTTCGTACAAGGTAATCTTCGCAGATATCTGAATGGTGCTGCAACGTCGTACGACTTCCCTGTAGGTCATGCAACCAATGGTTATCAGCGAGCGAATATTACATTCACTACCGCTACAACCATTCCGCAATTGCTTGCACGTTTCGACACATACGGTGTTGTTCCATTGGGACCGGTTGCTAACGAATGTCCTAACAATACTTACAATACGCTACCTGTGTTGAATAATGGATACTGGACAATTTCTGCATCTGCAAACCCTACATCAGGAACATACACCACAACTTTGTATAATACCAACTATACAAATTCAGGCGGAGCAGCCGGCTGGACTGTAATCAAAGGAACCAGTACCGCAACTTATGCGCTGAACGGTACATGTGCAGCCAGCACTGTAACTACTGTAGTACGCACCGGCATGAACGGATTCTCAGTATTTGGTGTCGGACAATCAGTGGCTCCTCTTCCAGTTGAGTTAGTTTCATTCAACGGTGTGGCGTACGAAGATCATAACCGATTGGAGTGGGTAACCGCTTCAGAAACCAACAACGACTACTTCGAAGTGGAACGCTCTGATGACGGCATCAACTTCTTCACTATCGGTCGTGTTGACGGTCATGGAACTACTTCAATGCGCAACGATTACAACTTCAATGATTACAGCCCGATCGAAGGCACGAACTATTATCGTTTGAAGCAGGTTGATTTCAACGGGTCTGTGTCCTATTCACAGATTGTAACTTTGGAATTCCACCGTGGCAGCATGACTGTGACCAACATCAAACCGAATCCGACTAACGGTGAAGTGAATTTTGATTTCAACAGTCCTGCGGAGAGCACGATTCACGTTGTTATTACTGATGTTACAGGTCGCGTGGTACGTGACGAGTATCGTGAAGTAAAAGCCGGCACAACATTGATCAACACAATGATTGATCAAACCGGTCCGGGTATCTATACTCTCAGCGTTACTGAAGATCGTTCAGGCTTCAGATCAGTTACCCGAATTGTGAAATACTAACGACTACATTGCTTTATTTAAAGGGAGGCCACCGGTCTCCCTTTTTTATTCAACATCGAGCGCTAATTGGGTTTTTCTTGCGTTATTTGTTATGGAAAAACCACGTCGCTTTACCCTTTTTTCAGGGTATTGTTTCAGGGAATTTTGTACCAACCTCAAATATTCGTCGCGTTTTGAGAAAATTAGTCTTATTCGGAGCATTGATTCTATTGAGCCTGCAAGGTTTCGCACAAACGCTTACCGCCGAAGCAGGTGTCAGTACAGTAATCTGTCCCGGACTTACCTATTCAATCGGTGGAAGCCCAACTGCAACAGGTGGAAGCGGAACGTATTCATATGTGTGGCTGCCGAACACTGCAATCAATAACAATACAGTAGCCAATCCAATTGTGAACCCTTCAGTACCAACATGGTATTTTGTAACGGTAACTGATGGAGCCGGCAACACAGCTATCGATTCCGTTTTTGTAAATCTTGATCCAATTTATGCTTACAACGCTGGTGGTGACACTTCAATGTGTATCGGTGACACTATTCAGCTCGGAGGAATATTCAACAGCATGAATGGCGGTGTTACTTATTCATGGGTTCCAGCCACTTACTTGTCCAGCGCGAGTGCTCCTCGTCCGCAATTTACCGGCCCCGTTACAACTACTTACACTCTCACTATTACAAGTCCGGTTTGCCCTAGTAAACAGTTTGTTATTACTGTTACAGTAAATCCACTACCGGTAGTTACTGTTTCTCCTGATTACATTGAGATTGAGGAAGGTCAGTCCACTTCCCTCCTTGCTAGTGGAGCGACCGACTATTTCTGGACTCCCGGTGGCGGACTATCCAATACTCAAGGTGCATTAACCAACGCTGAACCAACTGCAACAACTATGTACATTGCATTTGGCATTGATGACAATGGTTGCAGAGACTGGGATACTGTAACGGTAAGCGTTATTCCGAATAACGAAATTGTTATTTATAACACGTTCTCTCCGAACAACGACGGAATCAATGACTTCTTTCATATCGGTAACATTCAGAAATATCCGGAATCCCGGTTGGAAGTGTTCACGCGAACAGGACAATTGGTTTACGCCAAAACCGGTTACGATAATTCGTGGGACGGAACAAATTACGGTGACCGACTACCCGAAACAGTTTATTATTACACACTCGATCTGGGAGGCGATACGCCTGTCATCCATGGTCACGTTACAATTGTCAGATAATGATGAAGAAAAACTTCCGGCTACTGTTTGCGCTGTTTCTGACAATCAATTTCAATGCGATTGCTCAGCAGCTTCACGACTTTACACAATACCCGTCCGTATTGTTTCACCTGAATCCTGCGTACACGGGAACCAAAGGCACACTAGATGCGCGGATGAGTTACCGCAAGCAGTGGACAGGATTCAGCGGAGCACCTACGACACAGTTCCTTGGTATGCATGGCAGATTGTGGAAAGGGCGTATCGGTATCGGTTCCTCACTTTACAAAGATGAATTGGGGCCGATCAGAACGTTTGACTACGGATTCACTGCAGCGTACCATATTCATTTTCCTGATGTGGAATTTTCTGCCGGCGTTGGCATTCGCTTCAATAAACTGACAATGAATTCCAGCGGAATGACTACACACTGGGAAGGCGACCCGGCTGTTACTCCCGGAGTGGAAACATTTGCCAAATCGAAAAATGCTTTGGGTGGTATCATGTTGTACAACGACCGCTTCCACTTCGGTTTGGGAGTAATGAATATCATCTCCAATCAGATCGCACTTGGCGGCATCGGTGCAACGATTAAAAACAAACAACACTACTTCCTTAATTTCGGTTACAATTTCCACGGACACCCGTATTATGTTTGGGAAAATAACCTGATGGCGGAATATGTTGACGGCTTACCAATGACCATCAATTACAATCTGCGTGTACATTACCGCGAGAAACTTTCCGTTGGTGCAGGCTGGCGATTAAAAGATGCCGTTTATCTGCAAGCAGGATGGGTTCTGTTCCGCTCAGTACAAATCGCTTACTCTTACGATTTCGGAATTTCCAAATTGAGAAAGGGACACAACGGAACGCACGAAATTACTTTGGCGTATCGATACGATTACGAAAAGAAGAAGGGCAAATACAACAACTTCAACACGTTCCAGAAACAGCGTTACAATATATTCTGATCGTTAATTCACGAGCGGATATATTTTCAGAGCTGTTGCCCGCGCGCATGAATTGAAGTGCCACCACTCTGTTTCTATTCCTGTAAATCCGGACTCACGCATAACAGAACGCAGCAATTCGCGATTCATAATCTGCGTTGCAGTTAACTTTCCTTCAGCATACATCGTCTCTTCGTTGCGCGGATGCGCTTCCGTCCCGAAGTAATCGTATGGCGTGCCCATATCCAGTTCACGTCCGTCTTCATCCACTATTGTCAGATCAACGGCGGCAATGCAACGCTATCCCACATCATCTGTTGAATTGAAACAGGGCGCGCGCCATCAAAAATTAAAAACCTGTAATATGGAAATCTGCTGCGCAGAAGTGAATGTGCCTTGACCAGTTTTTCTGCTACATCTTTCTGCAGATAACAGGAATTGAATTCACCGTATAAATCCTTACCGACAAAATTGTTATCTGAAGAATAACGTATATCAAGGCGCAACGAGCTGTCCAATGAAACTACATTAACAAGTCCCAGAGAATCAAGATAGAATTCCATCTCCGTTTTTGTCAACGCAGATTTGCTTTCATGCACAGAATCCTGCATTATCGGATTCGCACTACTGACAACTTTATTGTCAGGAATTTGTGTTTCGCATGAAGCGAATAAGACAAACAATGAAAAATAAAAGGCGAAATGCCTGTGCATGGTCAAAATTAATTCATTGTACTGAGTAATTTTACCGCGTGATGGTCCCAAGAGGAATAATGATGGTTCGCCCTGCCCGTTTCGGTTTCAATCCGCAAACGGCAGCATCCAATTCGTTTCAGAATCCGGCGGATGCGGATGTCCATGCAATTGCGTGTGAAGAATTTGACAATGCAGTGCAGATTCTTCGTAATCATTCTGTACATGTTGAAGTGTTCCAGGACGACAGAACAGATCCGTTGCCTGATTCACTGTTTCCGAACAACTGGTTTTCCACTACAACCAACTCGGAGATGTACCTATATCCGATGCTGGCTCCGAACCGCAGAGCGGAACGCAGAGAATCCATCATACGCGAAATCCGTGCTCGTTACGGTTACAAAACATTACACGACTTCTCTGCGCATGAATTGCAGAACCGATATCTGGAAGGAACCGGAAGCATCGTTTACGATCACAATCAACACATTGCGTTTGCGGCAATTTCTCCGAGAACGGACAAAGATGTTTTACTGGAAGTCTGTGAAAAGCAAGGATATCTTCCGCTTGTTTTTGAATGCGCTGACCGAACCGGAAATCCTGTTTATCATACCAACGTAATCACAGGAATCGGCGAAAAGATTGCGCTATTCTGCTTTGAAGCACTCACGAACAACGAAGACAGAATTGGGATTCGGAATTACTTCAACAGATGCGAAAAAACAGTCGTTGAAATTTCCCTGCAGCAAATGGAGAATTTCGCAGGAAATGTGCTATTCGTTGAACAACCGCAACATCAACGTTGCCTTTGTATTGTCTCTGAAACTGCATGGAATTCCCTTTCCGGAGAGCAAAAAAGTACAATAGAGTCGTTTACAATGCCTGTTGTTATACCTGTTCCGGTGATCGAAAAGCACGGAGGCGGCAGCATACGATGCATGCTGGCTGAATTGTTCTGATAATCTATCTGATTTCTCCGTTCATATGCAGTTATTGCCGTTCGCAATTCTCAAGGCAAATGCAGTTCGAATTTCATTACTTTCGTACTTCAATTTTTTCACATGAAAACAAACTTTAAAATCATGATCAGCCTTGCGCTGGTTGGTTTCATTGGCTTTGCGATGAAGGAAGCCATACTCGGTGTTGGTATTGATCCTAAAGACATCAATTCCAAATATCGCGCTCAGGATGATTTCTACGGTTATGTAAACAGTATCTGGATCGGGCGCAATCCGATTCCGGCATCGGAAAACAGTTGGGGAAATTTTAATGAACTACAGGATAAATCGCAGAAAGCATTACAGGCCATCTGTCTTGATATGTCCGCGAAGAAAGGCGCAGCAAAAGGCAGCAACGAGCAGCTGATTGGTGACTTTTTTGCATCCGGAATGGACACAGTGAATATTGAAAAACAGAAATTCACTGCGGTAGGTGCTGAATTGAAGATGATTGAGGGCTTTACCGATAAGAAGCAGATTTCGGAGATGTTGGGTAAACTGCATGCAATGCAGGTGAATGCAGGATTTGGATTTTTTGTAATGTCTGATTTGAAAAACTCGAACGTCAATGCTGTTTACGCTGGCCAAAGCGGAATGGGCTTGCCTGAGAAGGACTATTACTTCAATGCAGAAATGACTGATATTCAGGATGCGTATCTTAAGCACATAGTACGAATGTTGGTATTGAGCGGAGAGCCGGAGAACACTGCATTGCAACATGCACGGATGGCTTACAACATTGAGAAAATGCTTGCCGAAGGTTCTATGACTGCGGTTGAGCAACGTGACATTGAAAAATGTTACAACAAAATGCAGTTAACCCAACTGAAAGAAATCACAGCGGCATTTGACTGGGACGTTTACCTTAAGACTCTTGGCATTTCGGGTGTAAATGAAGTTATAGTTGACAACACTACATTCTTCAAGCAGTTCAATTCAATGCTAAGCAGTGATGAGTACGGAGTTGAAAACTGGCGTTACTATTTCAAATGGCGCTTTCTGAATCTTATTGCAGGTAAAATGCATCAAGAAGTGGTAGATGAAAATTTCTATTTCTGGGGAACAATTCTTAACGGGACTAAAACACAACAGCCTCGTTGGAAGAGAGTAATGTCGGTTACGGAAGGAGCATTAGGTGATGCTTTAGGACAACTTTACGTTCAGCGTCATTTCAGTGAGGCGGCAAAAAAACGAGTAAATGAAATGGTTGACAACCTGACCGCGGCATATGAGCAAAGAATTAAAACGCGCGATTGGATGGGCGAATCAACAAAAACTCAGGCTATCGCGAAGCTTCATAAAATAATGCGCAAACTTGCATTTCCTGATACATGGAGAAGTTACAAAGGTCTTGCGATCAGCAGAGATTCTTATGTCCGAAACTTCCTCAACTCGAACAAGTTTGATGTTGCCTGGATACTGGGCAAATTCGGGAAGCCGGTTGACAAAACCGAATGGGGAATGACTCCTGCTACGATCAATGCATATTACAACCCTACATATAACGAAATTGTATTCCCTGCAGCTATCATGCAGCCACCCTTCTTCGATGAGAAAGCGGATGACGCAGTGAACTATGGAGCAATGGGCGCTGTAATCGGTCACGAGTTGACTCACGGTTTTGACGATCAGGGATCATTGTTTGACGGAGATGGTAACATGACTAATTGGTGGACCGATACAGATCGTGCAAATTTTGAGAGCAAAACCAAAATGCTTGTTGATCAGTTCAATGCTTTCGTGGCAATTGACTCAATCAACCTGCATGTGAACGGTGAACTTACATTGGGCGAGAATATTGCCGATTTGGGCGGATTAACTATTTCTTACTACGCATTCCAGATGGCACAGAAGAAGAATCCGCAGCCTGAACAGATCGACGGATTCACTCCGAACCAGCGATTCTTTATTTCCTGGGCACAAGCATGGCGCAATTCGCAACGTCCAAAGTCGCTCATGAACATGGTGAAAACCAATCCGCATTCCCCTGCCCGTTTCCGTGTACTCGGACCACTTTCGAATATGAAAGAGTTCTATGAAGCTTTTGATGTGAAAGAAGGTGATAAAATGTGGAGAAAGCCGGAAGAACGAGTGGATATCTGGTAAGATTCTCAGAATTTAACACAGCCCCGGTACAATAGTCCGGGGCTTTTTTTCGACTTATAATCCGTGCTTAACTGTATCTTTGCGCCTGCCCTGCCGGAAAGCAGGATTATTTATTAGCCGCATTAATTAAATGGATCGTAAATCCCTTCTTGGATTAGGAATTATTGCTTTGCTGCTTGCCCTTTGGATGACCATGGGCGGCGATGATCGCGAAGCGGAAGCAAAAAAACAACGTGAACAGGATTCAATTGCAAAAGTTGAAACCATTCGCCAGCAACAACTCGCTGAAGTTGAAAAACGCAGAGAAGACAGCATTCTGAAAGAGCGTCAGAAAGACACGACTTTCAACCTCGCTGAATTCGAACAGGAAAAAGCACGTAAGCGTTACGGTGTTTTTCTTGGAGCTGCGAAAGGAAACAACACACCTGTTGTTCTGGAAAACAGCAAGATGAAAGCTTCGATTTTCCCAATGGGCGGAAAAATCGGAGATGTGGAACTGAAAGGTGTGAAAACTCATGCCGGCCAGCCACTCCACATTTACGGAAAAGATTCTACGGTTTTCGGACTTGAGTTCTTCGACCAGCAGCGTCGCCGCATTCACACCGATTCACTTTTCTTCCAGGGAACTGTTGACAATGCAGCTGCAAGCGCATCAAAGCCGGCAACAGCAGTTTTCCGTTTGTATGCTGACAGCAGTACAACGTCGTACATCGAATATAAATACACGCTGAATGAAAATGATTACATGGTATCGTGTGTAATCAATTTCGTTGGATGCGATAAAATCATGGCTGCAGACAACAAGCTCGTTGACCTCATTGCCATTCAGAAAATGCCGTCGCAGGAGAAACTGCTCAAAACCGAGCGCATGAACGCAACGGTTTACTACCGCTTCAATGAAGAAGAAGATGTTGAAAGCCTTACGCTCAACGAAACGGAAGTAAAGGATGTAACCGGTTCATTGAAATGGGTTTCTTTCAAGCAGCAATATTTCTCCACGTTCATCATTGCCGATAAGAAATTTGAAAACGGAGCAACTCTCGGTCGCATTCAGGGAACACAACCTTATACTGTTGCAACAGCAACAGCATTGTTGCCGATTCCTTACAACGGAACTTCCAATGAAAATTTCGGAATGAAATTCTATTTCGGTCCGAACGATTATCATCAACTTGAATCCTATGAACTTCTCATGGAGAAGGAAATTGAATTGGGTTGGGGAATTTTCGGATGGCTGAACAAATTCGTATTCATGCCGGTATTTGATTGGCTGGGCAGCTTCGGTTGGAACTACGGAATTGTGATTCTGTTGCTCACTTTCATTGTGAAAATCCTCCTCTTCCCTATTGCATACAAGTCGTACTTGTCTTCGGCAAAAATGCGCGTACTCAAACCTGAAATGGATGAGCTGAACGAGAAGTACAAGGATGAAGATCCGATGAAAAAACAACAGGCAACAATGGCACTTTACAAGAAGGCCGGTGTTAACCCTGCAGCAGGATGTATTCCGTTGTTACTTCAGATTCCGATTCTCTTTGCATTGCTCCGCTTGTTTCCTGCGATGTATGAAATCCGTCAGCAAGGTTTCTGGTGGGCAACTGACCTTTCCACTTACGATTCCATTTGGGATTTCGGATTCCACGTTCCTGCGTACGGTGATCACATGTCGCTTTGGGCGTTGCTCATGACGATCTCAACATTGTTGTATACTTGGATGAACCAACAAACAATGGCAACCGGTCCGCAATTGCCGGGAATGAAATGGATGATCTATCTGATGCCTTTGTTGTTCCTCTCGTTCCTTAACGAAAACTCAGCAGCACTTTCCTACTACTATTTCATCTCTAACATGATCACTTTCGGTCAGATGGCGCTGATGCGCAGATTTGTGGATGAAAAAGCGATTCACGCGAAGATTGAAGAGAACAAGAAAAAACCTGTGAAGACATCCGGATTCCTGCAGCGACTTGAACAGGCGCAACGCAAGCGCATGGAAGACATGAAGCAGCAGCAAGGCGGGAAGAAGAAAAAGTAACTAGTTACTGGTTGCTAGTTACCGTCCGCGGCTCAATAATATAAGTGTCCGTTGAGATAGTTCTTCACGTAATCCGCAACACCTTCTTCGAGAGAATGAAACGGAGCTGAATAACCGGCTTTGCGCAATTTGCTCATATCCGCTTCTGTGAAGTATTGATACTTGTCGCGAATATCAGCAGGTGTATCGATAAAGCTGATGTTACTCGTTTTGTTGAGTGAGGCGAAAGTATTATTCGCCAGATCAAGGAAGGTTCTCGCCTCGCCCGTTCCGAGATTGTACAAACCGTTCTGTGGTTTGTTTTTTCCAAGGAAGAGAATTACATCCACAACATCTTTCACGTAAACGAAATCGCGGAGTTGACCGCCGTCCGAATATTCAGGATTGTGAGAACGGAACAATTTCATCCCACCGGAAGCAGTAATCTGATTGAACGCGTGAAATATCACGGAAGCCATTCGGCCTTTGTGGTATTCATTCGGACCATAAACGTTGAAGAACTTCAATCCGTACCAATTCGGAGGACAAGTTTTCTGAGTTAAAACCCACTTATCAATATCGTTTTTCGAATCACCGTAAGGATTAAGCGGTTTCAGTTTAGCAACCACATCGTGATTGTCAGAATAACCGTGTTCACCTAATCCGTAAGTCGCAGCAGAAGATGCGTACACCAACGGAATCAGATGCTCGGT
Source organism: Bacteroidia bacterium (assembly GCA_023151315.1). Classification (GTDB taxonomy): domain Bacteria; phylum Bacteroidota; class Bacteroidia; order Palsa-965; family Palsa-965. Next base: position 26,888 of record JAKLJE010000026.1, on the reverse strand, counting down.
ACAGATATTCCAAAGTGCTTTGGAATACTCAACGTTCAGTTTATCGAAAATCGCTTTATTGAATTCTGTGGTGTCCGTTCTTGCTCCGATGTGGTAAACAATTTCAATCTTTCTGAAATTCTCCTGAAACCATTCCACGAACCGATCACGGTCAATTTTCTCCGAGAACTTTTTTCCTTCCAGGTTCGGAGCTTTCTCATCGCGTGAAAAATCATCCACAAGAATCAAATCGGTTTTCCCGTCTTTGTTCAGACGGCTGACAAGGCATGAGCCGATAAAACCAGCGGCACCGGTAACAACTATCATGATTCTGATTTTTCTGATTCATCCTTCACATTGTCATTTCTCTTCGGCCATCCGAAAAGCAGTGAAGTAAACAAAGGAAGAACGAAGATTGCAACTGTAAGAATGGAGATGTAAAGATCGGCCTTCTCACTATCGAGGAAAATAGTAATTGGAGAATACGGAGCGAAATGAGTCCATACAGAAATCGAAAGCTTAATCCCCAGAATAAGTATCACAATGAATGCCGCAGTTTCAAGAAAAGGATATTTTTCCATGAGTTTCACGAATCCCTGAGCTACAAATCGCATGGCCAGAATTCCGATGAAGACGCCCGTACAAATCAACCAGATATTATCAGTGAATGCAACAGCTGCAAATACGTTGTCGATTGAAAATGCTAGATCCATTACCTCAACCAAAGCTACCGTTGCCCAAAATGTTCCCATCAAACCGATAGTGTTTTTGTACAACCAATTCTCCTTTTTGTTGAGTGTATCGTCCTCCTTCTTCGGAGTCATTTTGGATCTGAAATAATTCAATCCGAGCCATACGAGATAGAATCCGCCAATCGGTTTTAACCACCAGATTTTAGTCAACCATGCGGCAAGCAGCAAAGCAAGTCCGCGAAAAACATATGCACCGATGATTCCGTACTTCAACGCTTTGTTACGCTGCTCCTTCGGAAGGTCCATTACCATTGTAGCGAGAACGGCGGCATTGTCAACCGAAAGCAAACTTTCAATGACAATCAAATTGAGAATAATCAGCATCGCCGCACCGATATCATCACCAAGAATAGAATGCAGGAAATCCATCATGGGCAAATTTACTTAATCATTCAACAAAGAAGGTGAAACAATAAGCGATTTACTGCATTCCGGAATAATATTCAGACTCTGTCCCATAGTAAAGAGTTTATAAACCGCATTTCGACCCGCTTCGCCCAAGTCAAAAGAGTACTGATTCACGTAAAGATTGATATGCTGTTTCATCACTTCCGTTTCCATTTCCGCTGCATGTTCACGTACATAAGGCATGGAATCTTCCGGATGCGCAAATGCGTAACGCACGCTTTCAGCAATCAGATCGCTGATCACGTGAGAATCCTCGCGAATGCGTTTGATGGCAATTCCACCCAGCGGAATCGGTTGATGCGTTGTTGATTCCCAAAACTCTCCGAGATCAATAATCTTGCGCAAGCCTTTCTTTTCGTAAGTGAATCTGTTCTCGTGAATGATCAAACCTGCATCAACATTTCCGTCGAGTACCGCATTTTCTATTTGCGAGAACACCATTTCACGTTTGTCTTTAGCTTCCGGAAATGCAATGCTGAAAAGAAAATTCGCTGTCGTATATTTTCCGGGAATTGCAATCTTCAATTTACCGCCACGCACTTCTTCTTGACTGATTTCGCGCTTCGAAATTAACAACGGTCCGCAATTATTCCCTAATGCTGAACCGCTGGCCAGCATGATGTATTCATTACAGCAATATGCAAATGCGTGATAACTCAGTTTGGTCACATCATATTCTCCGCGAAAGGCTGCCTGATTGAGCGTTTCCACATCGGCCAGTACCGGAATGAAATTATAACCGCGCGTATCAATACGTTTGTGAATGAGCGCATCGAAAATGAAACAGTCATTCGGACAAGGTGAATAAGCTATTGTAATATCTTTCATTTTGTGATCATGTTCAGTTCGTTGAACAAAGCCTCATTCAGATTCTTTATCGCCAGCGGAATATTCCATTTACTTCTGTCGCGCGACTCTACATAATTCGAAATAGCGCGAACCTGTATTGCAGGAATTGAGCCCATCAATGCGGCGCGAACAAATCCTGCGCCTTCCATTGACTCAACATCAGCCGAAACATTTGCCATTAACTGATCAATGGTCCGTTGATTTCCGCTTGCTGTGTTCACAGTAACACCTTTGCATTTTCTTAATGAAGAAAAAACATCAGAACGGGAGCTCAATTCCATCCAACCGTTTCTGTACGGCCATTGGTTTCTATCTGCAATTCCCAAATCGAAAACAGAGATGAATTGATCATGATCTTCCGCGCCGAGTTCAGGCTGAAATTCGCTCACAACGTTCACAACTTCACCGATTTGAATTTCACGGTTAAAAGAACCGCAAATTCCGGCATTGATCAGCAAATCATAAGGTGATTTTCCGACATGAAATGCAGTTTCAGCTGCCGTTGCAACCATCCCGACTCCGCTGACTACAACATGCAATTCAGCATTGTTCATTCGGGAAGTTCGAAAACGCTCACTACCTGAAACATGCTGCAATCGCCCCAATAACGGAGCAATTTCAGGTTCTGTAGCCACAACGAGGAGTATGCGCATAGCGGTTCGTTAAACACTGCAAAAGTACAGGTTCTCCTCTGTTTTCGGTGTATATTTGCGGCAGTATGGTATATATAACACGCAGAGAAAGATTTACAGCGGCGCATCGACTGTTTGACCCGAAATTGAGTGATGCACAGAATACCGAAATTTTCGGTGGATGTGCGAATCCGAATTGGCATGGACACAATTACGAAATGTTTGTGACTGTCAAAGGTGAAGTTTCCAGTGAACACGGATGGGTGATGAACCTCAAAACGTTGAGCGATATCCTGAAGGAAAAAGTGATCGGTAAAATGGATCATAAGAATCTGAATATGGATGTGGATTTTCTGAAAGGAGTAATGACATCCACGGAGAATCTGGCCATTGCGATCTGGAATCAGATTGAAGGAGAAATTGCAAAACACGGTGCACAGTTGCACAGCATTAAGATCCGCGAAACTGAAAACAACTATGTTGAGTATTTTGGCGGAAAATAAAAAGGCTGCCTGAAACGACTAACCCATAATGGAGAAGAAGAAACCCTACGAGAAAGTTGACAAATTTGACGCGGCGTCCATTGACAAACTGTCAGTGAATTACCGTGCCATTCTTGAAGAAATAGGAGAAAATCCGGAGCGTGAAGGTTTGCTGAAAACACCGGAACGTGTGGCGAAAGCCATGCAGTTTCTTACGCATGGATACGATCTGAATCCTGCAGAGATATTGAAATCTGCAATGTTCAAAGAGGAATACAGCCAAATGGTTTTGGTGAAGGATATTGAAGTGTATTCAATGTGTGAACATCATCTGCTGCCGTTTTTCGGGAAGGCGCACGTTGCGTACATTCCGAACGGACATATTGTCGGTTTGAGCAAGATTCCACGCATTGTAGATGCATTTGCACGCCGTTTGCAGGTACAGGAGAGACTAACCAATGAAATTCGTGATTGCATTCAGGATACTTTGAAACCGCTTGGTGTTGGAGTTGTAATTGAAGCGCAGCATTTGTGCATGCAGATGCGCGGCATTCAGAAACAGAATTCTGTAACTACAACATCAGCATTTACAGGTGAATTTCTGAACGAAACCACACGAAGCGAATTCATTAAACTGATCGGATCACGTTTACACTAACTGAATAATTGAAAACCACAATAATATGAACAATCAGAATTATCACAACTGGAATCAGATGCAAACCAACACCACGCAGGTTGATGCAGGTGCTGTTGCGTCAAAAACTTTCATGACACAGGTATTCGGGTGGATGGCAGGAGCGCTGATGATAACCGCGCTTACTTCTTATCTGTTCGGAATGGTGCCGCAACTCATTGCGTTGCTTATCGGTGAAACCGGATTCACTCCACTGGGATGGATCGTTATGTTTGCTCCGCTTGCTTTCGTGATGTTGATATCCTTCGGTATACAGAAATTACCAATGCCGTTATTGATCGGTGCTTTCCTTCTTTACAGCGCTGTCAATGGAATGAGCTTGAGCTTTATTTTCCTTGTGTTTGATATCGGATCAATCGGTGCAACATTCCTGGTAGCCGCCGGCATGTTCGGAACAATGGCAGTTATGGGCTGGATTACGAAAGCTGATCTTTCCGGATTCGGTCGCATCATGTTCATGGGATTGATCGGAATCATCATCGCTTCGGTTGTAAACATGTTTCTCGGAAGCCAGATGATGGATTACATCATTTCATTCATTGGTGTTGCCGTATTTACCGGTCTCACTGCATGGGATGTTCAGAAGCTGAAGAATCTCGGGGCAGAAACCGGAGGAAGCGACGCAGCAGGACGTCTTTCTATTCTAGGAGCGTTGACTTTGTATCTTGACTTCATCAACCTGTTCCTCTTCTTGCTTCGCCTGATGGGTAACCGGAAGTAGACGTTAGACTTTAGACTTTAGACGGGAGATTGTAGACCAAATTAGTTTACATTCTTCCGTCTTCTTATTTTTGGCAAATTCAATAAAACGCTAAACGCACTATGAAAAAAGCATACGTTTTCCCCGGTCAGGGATCGCAGTTCCCCGGAATGGCGAAAGACCTTTACGAGAATTCTCCGCTTGCTAAAGAAATGCTTGAAAAAGCAAACACCATACTTGGATTCCGCATTACAGATATCATGTTCAACGGAACAGACGAAGAACTGAAGCAGACAAAAGTTACGCAACCTGCGATCTTCCTCCACTCTACTGTTCTTGCAGCTACGCTCGGCGAATCATTCAAGCCTGATATGGTAGCAGGACATTCGTTGGGAGAATTCTCTGCGCTTGTAGCAAACAAAACCTTGACTTTCGAAGATGCATTGGTTCTCGTTTCTAAACGTGCGTTGGCCATGCAGAAAGCATGTGAAGCACAACCGTCGACAATGGCCGCTGTACTCGGAATGGATGATGCGAAAGTGGAAGAAATCTGCGCATCAGTTACTGAAGGCATTGTTGTAGCTGCAAACTACAACTGCCCGGGACAATTGGTGATTTCAGGATCTGTTGAAGGCATCAACAAAGCATGCGAACTATTGAAAGCTGCAGGTGCAAAACGTGCGTTAGTACTTCCAGTAGGCGGTGCGTTTCACTCTCCATTGATGGAGCCGGCGCGAGTTGAACTCGAAGCGGCAATCAATGCAACGAAATTCTCTGTTCCTGTTTGTCCGGTTTACCAGAACGTCAATGCAAAACCGGTTTCTGATCCGGAAGAAATCAAGAAAAACCTGATTGCTCAATTGACTGCTCCGGTGCGTTGGACACAATCCGTACAGAATATGACTGCGGACGGTGCTACACATTACACCGAAGTGGGTCCGGGCAAAGTGCTTCAGGGATTGGTGAAAAAGATCAGTCCTGCGGCAGAAGTGGCGAGTGCCTGATTTCTCAACAGAATTTTCTTAACAAAAACGCAGTTTCCATAACAAGAGGCTGCGTTTTTACGTTTTACATTTATGCGGACAAACTCTTCACTATGAAACGCATTCTTTTCGCCATTCTGCTTTGCAGTTCCACTTCGGTTTTCGCCCAATTCTTTCAGGGATGGGGAATTATGGCCGGAGGAACTTTAGGTCGACAGTATTGGTTTTACGACGAACCGATCGGCAAGCAGAAACAGAAATACCTCCTGCGTTGGAATGGTGAAATTTTCGCTGAGTTCGGAAACCATCCAACCTTTCGTTGGGTAACTGAATTACAATACAACGCGAAAGGAACAAAGCACGAGGATGCAGTAAACGGCACAACGAAATATCTGAATCATTATGCCGCTTGGAACAACTACCTCATGATCCGCAAAGAGTTGTTCGCAATCATACCTTACGCGAAAATCGGTCCGCGTTTGGAATATGTTGTTTCAACGCCTCAGGCCTTCAACAAATTCCACTTCACAGCTTCGGCGGGAGCCGGTATCGAATTCGTTGCGTATGGCCCTGTGAAATTCATTACTGAAGCACATTGGGTTCCGGATCTGACACGTTCTTACACTGAAGGAATTCCCGAAATCAAACAACACGCGTGGGAACTTCGTGTCGGATTGAAATTTGCATTCCAAGGCGGTAAAGAAGCGTGTCCGCCGGTGCTCAAGTAAGACACACATTCTTTAAATTCGCTCATGCGCTTTGCTCTGCTTCTGCTGTTTCTTCCATTAATTTCTGCAGGACAAACGCAATTCACACTTTCCATTGAAGAAACTCCGGATAACGATGTTCTGAAAAAGACACGTTACACTAACGCTTTTCTCGCGCCTGAAGAACGCGACAAAGAAATACGAAAAGTTCTTGTGTCGCTTTGGAATTCCGGATACATTGCTGCATCCACAGACAGTATCAGAATTGATTCCACGCATGCTACCGTTTACGTTAATCCCGGAACGAAATACGAGTGGGCCAGTCTCTCTCCCGGTAATGTAGATGAAGAAATTCTCTCTTTTGCCGGATACAAACGCAAAGCATTTCGTGGTACCGTTTTCAAATACGGAGAAATTGCGCGCATGCAGGAACGAATTCTGATCTGGTGCGAGAATAACGGTTATCCGTTTGCCTCTGTTCGTCTAGATAGTCTGTTTTTTGAAAAGGACAATCGTTTGCAAGCCACGTTGCATCTTGATAAAAACAGATTCACGAAAATCGATTCGATCGAACAAAAAGGGAATCTGAAAATTTCAGAAGCGTATTTGTACAGTTACATCGGTATTCGCCCGGGCGATCCGTACAATGAAAGTAAGGTTGCTGCAATTTCAATCAGAATAAAAGAACTTGCTTTTGCGAAGGAAGCTCGTCCAACTGCAGTTCTCTTTACTGAGAAATACACCAAACTGATTGTTTACATCGACCGAAAGAAGGCGGGGCAGTTTGATGGCATAGTTGGTATTCTGCCTGACAACAATACAGGTAAAGTTCTGTTCACAGGTGATGTGCGACTGAAACTGCAAAACAGTCTGCGAAGAGGTGAATTAATAGAACTCAACTGGCGTCGTTTGCAAACACAAACGCAGGACCTGAAAGCGCGCTTCAGTTATCCGTACATGTTCCGTACTCCGGCAGGAGCAGATTATCAAATCAAACTGTACAGGCGCGACACTTCTTTTCTCCATGTGCAGCAGCAATTCGGACTCAATTATATTTTCATTGGAACTTCAGGAGTTCGTGCTTATGTGAAGAACAATACTTCAAGTTTGTTATCTACGACCGGAATGGAATTACTGACTACACTTCCACCTACAGCAGATATAAGTTCCATTTCGTACGGACTTGGAGTTCACATCGACAAACTTGATTATCGTTTCAATCCGAGAAAAGGATTTGTGTTCGACGCGACATATGATCTGGGTACGCGCACCATTCGAAAGAATACAGGATTGAATCCGGTGATATACGAAGGATTGAAGCTGAAAACAAAACAATACGGTGCCACATTTTTACTGGAGAAATTCTGGCCACTCGGAAAACGAACTACATTAAAAACAGGAGTAAACGGTGCTTGGCAATTCAACTCAGGATATTTATTGCGCAACGAATTATTCCGCATTGGCGGACTTACAACACTGCGCGGTTTTGATGAAGAATCCATTTTTGCATCAGCATTCGCTGTAAGTACGGTTGAGTACAGATACCAGTTGGAACAGAACTCATGGTTTTTCGTTTTCACTGATGTTGCATGGTATGAGAATTCCGCAAAAGACAGCTGGGACACCGACACACCTTACGGATTCGGAACGGGCGTAACATTTGAAACGCGCGCCGGCATATTTGCATTGACGTACGCGCTCGGAAGTCGTTACCAGCAACCGATTCAATTGCGAAGCGGCAAGATCCATGTTGGTTTCGTGGGATTGTTTTAAAGAATTTACAATCGCCCCGATTTCATTTGAGGAAATCCCGCAAAACTGTAACTTCATGTGCTGAACAATGAAGAAATATTTACTCTTCGCGTTTTTATTAGTGACTGCGTTCTCCGCATTCATCAGCGCATGCTATACAACGCGTGTTCCATACAACCCTGCAACTAAACCCGACTACACCGGAGCGTATACACCGGACAAGCAGAAACCTTTACCGTTTTATACAATCGAGAACATCAACGACAGTGTTTCACGCCTTCACTTCCAGGTGAAATCGGTGGATCTTCTCTATAAGCGAAGCAACATTACCAACAAACTGACTGCACAGATTCTCGTATCGTACACACTCAAGAAAATTGAAGATGTCCGCACAATCGCGGATAGCGGTCATACGGTTTTGAACGATATTAACGAGAATGCCGAGATCAGAACACTTGCCGGCTACATTGACATGGATGTCCCGCTTCAGAATGAAAAGTATTACGTGGAAGTTACCTTTCGTGATCTGAACAAGATGGCAGTTAACTACGAGCTGCTTTCACTCGAACACAAAACTGTGAATGCAAGAAACAACTTCATGCTTTGCACACCGCGTTCACATTCTCCTTTGTTTCGGAACTTTGTAGGAAACGGAGAACCGTTTAAGTTGCATTATTACAATACAGGCAAACCTTTCCTTTATGTAAAATATTATAAAGGAAATCCGGATCCGGCCAAACCTCCCTACGCAAATACAATGACTCCGTTACCTGTAATGCACGACAGTTCATGGAGAATCAGCGTGCGTGAAGCGGATAGTATTGTTTTCAAAGGCAAAGGTCAATATGTGATTACGGCAGACTCCACACAATCCGGAGGATTTTCCATTGGAATTTACAACGATGGATTCCCGGAAGTAACTACTGCCTCCGCTTTGCTGGAACCATTGCGATATATCACAACACGAAAAGAGTATACGACGCTCGAAACCTCACGCAATGTAAAAGCGGCAGTTGACAGTTTCTGGCTTTCACTCGGCGGTAATGCAGACCGTGCAAGAGAATTGATCAGTGCTTATTACGGTCGAGTGGAAATTGCCAACATGCATTTTACTTCAAGTAAAGAAGGCTGGAAAACAGATCGAGGAATGGTGTACATCATTTACGGAGAGCCGCAGAATGTATACCGATCGTGGAAGACGGAAACCTGGGTTTACGGTCAGGATCAAAGCGGAAACATGCTCAATTTCGTTTTCGATAGAGAAATGGAATCAGTGGCTGATAATGACTTCAAACTGGAACGTAATCCCGCGTACAATGTAAGTTGGATTACCGCGGTAGATTATTGGAAGCAGGGACAAGTTTATAGAGCGAAATAGACTTCAGACGGCAGACTTTAAACGGTAGACCGTGAACACTAATTGGTTAAATTCGCGCATGCATTCACGACAGCCTTCAGAAGACGTACAAATGATCTACGGAATACGTGCCGTAGGTGAAGCCATTTCATCCGGAAAGGAAATTGACCGCTTGTTCGTTCAGGAAGGATTGCAGAACAATCTCTTCAATGAATTGAGAAATCTCTGCAGACAGCACGGCGTACATTTCACGATGGTTCCGGTTTATAAACTGAACAAGGTTGCTGCCGGTAAAAACCATCAGGGTGTTGTAGCGTTTCTCTCCGCGATCACATATCACAATATTACCAATGTGCTTCCGGATGTATTTGCAAAAGGAAAAACTCCATTGATTCTCGTTCTTGACAGAATTACTGACGTAAGAAACTTCGGAGCGATTGCACGTTCTGCAGAATGCGCAGGTGTTGATGCAATTGTGATTCCAAGCAGAGGTGCAGCGCAGGTAAACGGCGATGCCATTAAAACATCCGCAGGAGCCTTGCATAAAATTCCTGTGTGCAAAGAAGATAATCTCAAAGTCACGCTGGAATATCTGAAAGAATCCGGACTTACTATTGTTGCCTGCACTGAGAAAGGCAGTGAGCCTCATTACAAAACCGATCTCACTGGTCCGCTTGCCATTATCATGGGTTCTGAAGAAGACGGAGTTTCCGGAGAATACATCAAACGATCCGACAAGAAGATTCTCATTCCCATGAACGGAACGATTGAATCATTGAACGTAAGCGTAGCAACAGGCATCATACTTTTTGAGGTATTACGTCAACGCGATATGCAGTAATGATGAATCACATCATCAATTCACGCTGGATTTACTTTATTCTCGCGGTTATTGTAATCGCAACACGAATTCCGTTTCTGTTTGATGGCTTCGGACATGAAGAAGATTCGTGGGGTCTTGCTGTGAACTCCTGGGAGATGCATAAATACGGACACTATGTCGCTTCACGTTTCCCCGGACATCCGCTTCAGGAATACATTTACGCAGCAGTCTGGAATAAGCCTGCCTGGGTTTATAATTCATTCAGTGCGATGTTCAGTGTCGTTGCGGTAGTATCATTCTATCATATTCTGAAGAAAATCGGAACAGGCTACGCACTTGAAGGCGCACTTATGCTGACATTCGTACCTGTATTCTTTGCAGCAGGAACGTACACGATTGACTTTGCATGGACGCTTGCGTTTGTGCTTGCTTCCTTCTCCGCATTGCTCGAAAGACAATTAATAGTCGCAGGAGTATTAATCGGATTAGGAATCGGATGCAGAATCACAACCGGAATTTTCCTGTTGCCTTGGATTCTGTTGTTGTGGAATACGTTCAACTGGAAGGAATGGATAATTGCATCTATCAAAATCTGCTTACCCGCAATGATCATTGGAATTGCGTTCTACATTCCGGCTTATAACGTTTACGGCACGGAGTTTTTCGATTACAGCGATCAGTTCCCCTACCCGCCTGTTGCAAAGATCATTTACAAAGCCAGCATCGGAGTATTCGGACTTCTGGGCATTTTAGCTTTGGTTTATCTGAAAGGAACCTGGCTGCTTCGCAAGGATAAATCACCAGTAAATGTCCCCGAGCTGTTTTCTCCGAAACGCTTAACTACGGTCTTGTTGATCATTATTGCTTTGCACATTATTTCCTATCTGCGTCTGCCGCAGAAGTCGGGCTACATGCTTCCGATTGTCCCGTTCGTTATTATGTTGGCAATAATGTATTGCGGCAAGAAACAATTGCGCATTGCTGTCGTACTCTTTGTTCTTTCTCCGTTTCTTATGTCCATCAATCTGACAGATTCGTTGCGTGGCTCAGAACATTCTTCACTTTCGATTGTATTTCATGCAGCGGGACAGGAAATTTTTCTTGACCCTGTATCCGGCCCCATTTTCGCTGAACAAACCAAGCGAAGAAATAAAATGGAATATTGCGAAGCCGTGAAAAGAACCATTCACGAATCACAAGGGAAAGATGTGATCATATGCGGATGGTGGTACAACGAGCTGCTTACCGATTATCTGCCCGGAATGCCGGGTTATAAAGGCCCCTGCAAATCAGAACTGCACTTTTACAAAGAATGCGATGAGCTTCAGGAGTTGAAAAAACTAGGTCACAAGATTTATTATCTTCCTGAACAAAATTTATTCAATGATCAGATGTTTGGTCAATCATGCACTGATACGCTGGCACAACCGTTTAAAGTGAAATGAGTGCGCAGGAGAAATCACCGGAAGAAAAATATCGCGTTCTGATCATTATCGGAATCGTATTCTCTATTCTTCTGATAATCGGAATCGTCATCACGTTTGCAGTTACGCGAGCGAAAATTGCTGCGAGAGAATTGCCGGATCATGAATTGCTGGGTGATCAGATTATGGATGTAATTACAGACAGTGTAAGCAGCGATGATTACGAATACTACGTTCTCGACAACGTTCCTTACGGATATTACACTGCAAATCCCAAACGCATAGAAACGGAATCCGACAGCTTGCGACTTGTCCTGAAAAAGAACTGCATGGATTGCGGTGCTCTGGACACACTGATTCGCTATCTGCGCGATGAAACAGACCGCTGTGCAAGTGAAATCCGCGATCTGCGTCAGGATTTCTCCGATACACTGGCAGAACCGGGAGTACGACAAACATTCGTTACGTCTGAAGAATTTTTCTCTTCTACAGAAAGAGAAGAAGTTTTACTGGAGCATCTTCAAACCTATAGGGAAACTGCAATTTCATATGCGATGCTTGCCGGAACCGACAGTCCTGAACTTTACAAAACGTATTTGCCATTAACTGAAAGTGATAAACGTTACGTAGAGGTAATTACATGGGATCGTTCCGTATTTACAGAGGAACCCGTGGACGTCTTGCTTTTTTTGGATCATTTGGAACTCGATCTGCGTTATTTCGAAAACGGCATTCTCTGGGGCACCGTTCATTGATTGATCCTCTTCCTGCCGCCGTTCGCTCCTGAAATTCCACCGCTGAGCGATATCATGGTTATCAGTTCAGCAATACTGCTAAATTCGCTTCTCAATTTTTATACAATGAAAAAGCACACACTATTTCTGGCTATAATGCTTTCCGGTATGAGTATGTTCGCTCAGGATCGCAAAGACAAAGGCGGTATGAAACCTTATGTCAACCCGTTCATGAAGAACATCAAGCAGAAGATGTCGGACTTCAAGGGCGACAATAAAAATGAAGACAAGCGCTTCATGATGGATTACACCGGTGTAGACGTTCCGAAATCCATGAGTGAATTCAAAACCGTATACACTTCTCCGACTATTTCTCAGGGTTTGACCAACACCTGCTGGTGCTTCTCCACGCTTTCGTTTTTTGAAACGGAAGTACAGCGAATTTCGAAGCAGGAAGTACGACTTTCTCAATCATACATCGTTTACTGGGAATATGTGGAAAAGGCAAAAGAATATGTACGCAAACGCGGCGACATGTTTGTGGGTGAAGGTTCCGAATCCAATGCTGTTACGCGTATGATGCAGATGTACGGTGTGGTGCCTTACGATGCATTCACCGGATTGAAACCTAATCAGCCGTTTTATGATCACGTTACTTTGTTTGATGAAATCAATAAGTATCTGGAGAACGTAAAACTCACAGGAGCCTGGGATGAAGAAACAGTAGTACGTACGGTGAAATCCATTCTTAAATATCACATGGGAGAACCACCGGTGAACGTGGTTGTTGACGGAAAAACATTGAGCCCTCTGGATTACATGACAACGGTTTTAAAACTCAATCCAACGGATTATGTGGAGTTCATGTCGTTGAAAGAATCTGCTTATTGGACAAAAGCAGAATACAAAGTTCCTGACAACTGGTGGCATTCAGAAGACTATCACAACGTGCCTTTGGATGTTTGGATGAATATCATCAAGACTTCAATTAAAAACGGATACAGTCTTGCAATTGGCGGTGATGTTTCCGAAGGCGGCATCAATCCGGAGCTGGGAGTTGCGATGGTTCCCTCTTACGATATTCCTTCTTCAGCGATTGATGAAAATGCGCGCCAATTGCGTTTCAGCAACGGAACAACTACGGATGATCATGCCGTGCACATGGTAGGCTGGGCAGAACGTAAAAACGGAATGTGGTTCCTGATTAAAGATTCAGGAAGCAGTGCCCGTAATAATCCGCAGAATCCGGGTTTCTATTATTACCATGAAGATTATGTGAAGCTGAAAATGATGACGTTTACAGTTCACAAGGACATGGTGAAAGACGTTCTGGTCAAATTCCAGAAGTAAGCTTGTTAAAATCCATTGTAAATCCTCGTTTCTTATCTTTACGGAATGAGGATTTACTTTTTTATACTGGCTCTGGGCGCAATTACTTTGAGCTCCTGCACAACTGATGAAGACCGACTGAAAGAACTTTCATGGCTGATCGGAACGTGGGAAGGTGTTGATGCCAATGAACTGACTTTTGTAGAAGTGTGGGAGAAATCCGGTAAAGCATACGTTGGCAAGGGAGCAACAATCACTCCTGATGGTGATACGCTCTTCAAAGAAACTCTGAAAATAGAAATCGTAGAAGGCACTCCTTTCTACGTAGCAACTGTTCCGCAGAATCCGGGACCTGTACTCTTCAAAATGGTTGAAGCTGACGAATCACACGCCAGCTTCGAAAACCTTGAGCACGATTTTCCTCAGCATATCAGTTACACTTTGGAAACCAAGAATACGGTTCTTGTGCGTTTAGAAGGAATTGAAAACGGTTTACCGAAAAGTGAATCACTTCACTTCGAACGCAACACCGGAGTTTCATTGCTTCCGCAATAATCACTCGTAATTCTCCGGGAAAATTGCCCTGCGGATTACTTCAGGATTGCTTGGTTCACCGTCAACAGGATCTGCTTCCATATCAACACGATCACGTCCGGCATCTGCCATATTCGGAAAATCTTCCTCGTCCACTACGTAAACCATTCCTTCCTTATCTACTGCTACAAGCGAGTTTACATCCTTCTTGCCGTAGCTGAATTCAATTCCACCTCTTGAGCCCTGGAAATAAGATAAAACCATATTGGCGGTCTTACTCACAACGTAAACAACAGCCGGCACAATCGCTCCGGCATTAGTTGTAATTGTCTTCAGAACTTTGGTCACAGGATTTGTTAATCGGCGCACCTGATCACAATTATAGATTCCCATTCCGCTGATTTGCAAAGTTTGATAGACGGCATTTATAGAACCTGCAGACGGATTCATCGCATTGTAATAACGGATATTTTCCTGCAAAACATACTGATACCACTGCCTGCGTGTCATTGCAGATTCGGTTTCATCCATGTGTTTAATTGTGCGATGGTACACATTAGCTGAATCAACACCGGCTTTCTGTTTTTTGCGATTGTACACTCGCACTTTTCGTGACACATTTCTTCCATCAGAACGTCGCTGGGAATTCAGGTGGCGCGTATAATTTCTATGCAAGCGGCTCTTCTGAATATCGTTTATATCAACCGGCTTTTTATCGGAGTTGAGTCGAACCGGCGTTGCTTTTATGCGATCGAATCCCCAGTAATATTTCAGTTCGATGAAGTACTCGCCTCCATCATTAATAATCCGTACATCACTTATCCCCGATTTGTTTCCATACTTCTTTCGTAGTTCCGGTCCGCGCATTCTTCTATCCAACTTCCAATAATATCCTTTGTATACCGACAACTCCTGATTCTTCACATAATTATCACGCGTTCTTTCAATGCGCACACAGGTGAAATCTTTCCCGCCTGCATACTTTCGTAAGTAGAATCTGGAAAAACGTTTCGCCTTTTGAGCACGACTCCAACGTGAGGAAACTTTTACAAGATGTTCACCGATGTAATTCGTATCCGCATAACGACTTTCAAACGACAAAGTATCACCTAAAAAGTAGTTGCGATTTACCCTGCGGATATTATCATTGTAATATGCGACTGCTTTCGATACCGGAACAATCGAATCAACCGAAGGTGTTCTGGTTGTAGCGACGGTTTCCACTTCACCGGGAGAGCTTTCATATACCCAACCTTTGCTTTCATCAAGGCGATAAAAATTGTACTCGGGCGCAGTATCCGTAACGGCAAACTGCAATTCGACATTCTTTCCCGGCGCAACAAATACTTCCTGATTGTTCTGCGATGCATACATCTCAAACAT
Source organism: Bacteroidia bacterium (assembly GCA_023151315.1). Taxonomy (GTDB): domain Bacteria; phylum Bacteroidota; class Bacteroidia; order Palsa-965; family Palsa-965. Next base: position 11,363 of record JAKLJE010000026.1, on the reverse strand, counting down.
TCCTGCAGATTTAAAATCACCAACAACACCGCCTGAATCATATTTCATCGGGATTCCGCTTACAATAATGTCAGCCGGATCGCGGAACTCACGGTAAGTAATATCCACATTGCCTGTTACTGTATTCCCGTTTGCATCTACAAATGCAGTTGGAGGAATAATAATTCGCGTCCCGGATCCGTACTCTACAGTTCCACCGGTGATCGTGTTTGTTGTGAATACATCAGGAACTACATCAGCTTTTTCAATCGGACGTTTAACCAACGGATGTGTTTTCAGAAATGCTTTTTCACGTTTCGGAGTGTAAAAAACATTACTTGCACGGGGAGCGCCCTGCAACACATCACGAAACATCTGCAGATGTGAACCGCAAGCTTCTTTGTTGTAGCATGTATATGAAAGTGAAAGTACATCTGCACCGAAACCGAATTTCACGGTATCTGAAGCCTGCATTTCATGAGGCATTTTCGTATTGAGCTCGTAACCGGAAGCCAAGGCCATATCCGTATTTAAGAGATCAATTGACTTCATCACACGTAATCGTGAAAATGACGCAGGAAGAGATCTGAAATCAGTGCTACGCACCTTCACATTCTCCACTGAAGCCATATCGGCAGCAGCATTGTAAAAAGATTCCGATGAACCCGGATAAGCACCTTCAACCTCCAATGTGCGAACTGAAACCAGCATTTTCAAATTCGAGGGAGTTGTCGATAAGTTACAATCACGAAAAACCAACGTTCTTACATTTCCGAATGCCGCAACAGAGGCTACGTACGACTCGGCAATTGCATTATCGGATTGCGATTGAAATACAACCGTTTTGAGAAAATTGAGTTTTCCTGACAGCTTCATCAGTCGGGATGGACCATCTGCACTTTGATCAAGAATAATTGCAGTAACAGCAGTCGGATTTTTCTCCGCTTCGGAGATGGTAGCTTCACGGGCAAATACCGGTGCAACACACAAAACAGACAGAATCAGTAGTAGCTTTTTCATGGCGACTTAATTTGATTGTATAATACGCAATCAGTAAAAGGATACAGAAGTTCCGTTTTAATGACGGAATTCCACACCCTTGGTTGGCTGGCGGCGAAAAAAATCCCATATCCGGTTGTATCTTTCCGGCCACATCAGAATTAGGAGTAATAAATCCGGCGATGCTGAACCAGCACCATAAAACGAAAGAGCAGATTCTGAGCGAAAACCAGCTCATTGAAGAAGCGCGCAAAGATCCTGCCCGGTTCGGATTGCTGTATGAGAAGTATTACCGTCAGATTTTCGTATTCGTGTTCCGCCGTACAGGCGATGAAGACATTGCCGGCGATATTGTTTCAGATGCATTCCTGAAAGCCATGGTTGCTTTACCGAAATACGAATTCAAAGGTTTGCCTTTTTCTTCCTGGCTGTTCCGAATTGCGTTGAACGAGGTCAATATGTTTTATCGCAAAGACAAACGCGAAAGAAATGTGAGTCTGGAACAATCGGATCTGAAAAATATCATCACCGAAGCCGGAGAAGAAAACACGGCGGAAGCAGACAGAATGGTGATGCAATTGTTGTCATCGCTCACCGCAGAAGAAATGCAGTTCATTGAATTGCGCTTCTTTGAAAAGCGTGCATTTGCAGAAGTTGCCGAAATATTGGGCATTACTGAAAACAATGCAAAGGTGAGGACCTACAGAATACTCGACAAACTGAAAGTGCTATTGAATAAAAACTCTACCAACTGAAATGAGCGGATTCAAATTCAATATCGACCCGGCTCCGCCTAAAGAGGAGAAAATTGCAGAGCACCGCAACTTCGGAAAAGTCATGCATAATTATCAACGCATGACCAATCCGCTGTACAGAACTCCGCTTTACCGTTACCGTCGTGTGTTTCTTTCTTTAATACTTGTGCTCTTAGTCGCATGGCTGATCAGCGAATACGGCAACGAAGAACAAAAAGAAAAACAGCAACAAACGGCAGACAGTATCCGCAAAGCCGACAGTCTGAATAAAATTCTGAACGATAAATCGAAACGCTGATTTATTCCGTGAAGCGGTAACCTACACCGCGAATGGAATGAAAGAAGCGCGGTTCCTTCGGATTAGCCTCAAAGTACTTTCTGAAGTTGAGAATGTAATTATCAATCGCGCGACCTGTAGGCTGAGAATCGTCTTTCCAGAGTTTTTCAAGAATCTCATCGCGCGAAACCACTTCTCCGTTACGTGAGATCAACATACGCAGCAATTCGGCTTCACGTTTGGTTAACGACCAATGCTGTCCGTTTCCTTTGGCCTCATAAGATGCAAAGTTGATATGATTGTCGCCAAAGCTGTATTGCGCCATCAGGTTCACTCCTTCTTTGCGAACAGACCTCTTCAAAAGGTTATTAACCCTCAGAAGAAATTCTTCCAGATGAAATGGCTTGGTGAGATAATCATCAGCTCCGAGCTTAAGTCCGCGCACCCGGTCTTCTCCTTCACCTTTAGCAGTGAGAAATAGAACAGGAACCGACTTATCTTTTTCACGTATTGCAGCACAAACGTCGAATCCGTTTACCAGCGGCAACATAACATCAAGAATGCACAAATCAAATTCACCGGGTTCGAAAGCACGAATCGCGCTGTCACCGTCAATGGCAGACACAACCTGATAACCTTCCAATTCCAGATTAAGGCGAATGGTTTTCAAAATGTTCTCTTCATCTTCAACGAGCAATATTCTCTTCTGCATAGGTAGCGATGTGTGAAATTCTTAACTCATTTTAGGGAATCCAAAAAAACGGTTTTCCCGCCTAATCGCCAACTAATAACCCAAACATTCCGCTATTTCTTGGCATTCCCGCATTAAATTCCGAAATTTAAATCTCTGCTAATCATGCGGTATAACTGATTTATGAAAAAGACGACTCTAGTATTTCTTTTTTCCCTGGTCGCACTCGGAGCGTTTGCTTCAGGCTTATTGCGTTTTCAGGCCAGATACATTAAACAGTTAAGGCAGATTCCGATTAACAGATGCGGTGTTACCGAGTATGAAAATATGCTCAACATTCAGAATCCGCAACGCGCTGCTGAACGTGCAGCTTACGATCAAATGATCGCTAACAAAGCCGCTGCATATTCTTCAAATCCTTCAGTTCAAGGCGGTACAATCACTATACCTGTTGTGGTACACATTGTATGGAACACGGCAGGACAGAACATTACCGATAATCAGGTTTTGTCGCAGATTCAGGTACTCAACGAAGATTACTCCCGTACAAATGCAGATGCCTCCAATACTCCTTCCTATTTTCAGGGAGTTGCAGCGAATACAGATATTCAGTTCTGTCTTGCACAGACTGATCCCAACGGGAATCCTACTACAGGAATCGAACGCCGCCAGATCAGTAGTAATGTTGTTTTTAACATGAACAACAACGTTAAGAATTACAATACCGACGGTTTGAACGCATGGGATGTAACCAGATATTTCAATATCTGGGTATGCAACCTCACGCCCGGCTTGTTGGGTTATGCAGAATTTCCGACTTCTTCACCTTCAAATACGTTCGGTGTTGTAATCGGATTTCCTTACTTCGGCAGCAACTTCACAAGTTATGGCAGCGGATATTCGCTGAGCAGTGCATACAACCGAGGGCGAACTACAACACACGAAATCGGTCATTGCTTTAACCTGATTCATATCTGGGGCGATGACGGTTCAGGTTGTAACGGAACAGATCAATGCAACGATACCCCGAATCAGGCAGATGAGCATTACGGTTGTCCGAGTACAATACAGATTTCCTGCTCCAACAGTCCTAATGGCGACATGTATCAGAATTACATGGACTACACCGATGATGCCTGCATGAACATGTTTACGCTGAATCAGAAATCGCGTATGCTTTCTGTACTGAACAGCTCACCATACAACGCTTTACAAAGTTCATCCGCTTGTAACAACGCTGCGGGTAATGATGCAGGAATTTCTGCTGTTCTCAATCCGAATGGAACTGCCTGCAGTACCACTTTTAATCCTGTAGTAACCATTAAGAACTTCGGCACCAATCCACTTACAAGCGCAACCATTAATTACAGAATTGATGCAGGACCGATTCAGGTGTACAACTGGACCGGAAATCTTGCAACGAACGCAACGCAGAACGTCACGCTAAATTCAATGACTTCAGCAACAGGCACACATACATTCTCTGCTTATACTTTGAATCCGAATGGCGGAACGGATGCGAATGCGGGTAATGATCAAGCTCAAAGCACATACACCGTTTCTTCAGGATCCGTTGCATTACCTTACAGCGAAGGATTTGAAAGCACCACATTCCCTAGCAATGGAATTACCATCAACAATCCTGATAATGCCGTTACGTGGTCGAGAACGACAACCGCAGCAAGCACCGGTACAGCAAGCGCATTCATGGACAACTTTGATTATAATGCAAACGGTCAGGTGGATGAAATGGTCCTTCCTGCATTGAATCTGAACAGTGCAACAAACCCGGTTATTACTTTCCAGCTGGCTTATAAATTGTTCACCGATCCGAACACCAGCCCGAATTATTCCGATACATTGAAAGTGCTGATCTCAACGGATTGCGGTGTTACATGGACAACACTCTTCTCGAAATCCGGCGCAGCGTTGACAACTACCACTCCGAATTACGGATCAGGTGAATTTACACCGGGATCAAACGACTGGAGATGGGAAATCATTCCGCTCAATCAATTTCAATTTTCTGGAGGCGCAATCATCAAGTTCCGACACACCACGGACTTCGAGAACAATCTTTACATTGATGACATTAATATTCACGAGGCAACAGACGTTGAAGAGAACACTTCATTATTTGATGTTGATGTTTACCCGAATCCGGCCAGCGATAATGTCAACATCAATGTGCAAGTGGAAAAACAACATGATCTTACTATCCGTTTGATCAATCCGTTAGGACAGATTGTATCAGAAGAAATATTCCGCAATTCCAGTGGAGGAACATTCATGTTAGATGTTGCAGATGAAGCTCCCGGAGTGTATTTCGCCGAAATAATTGCAGGAAACCGACGTGTAATGCGCAAAATCATGATACAGCATTGATAACCGCGCTGACGTACAAGGAACAAGGCTGACATATTTGTCGGCCTTTTTCATTACAGAATTACTGCAAACCCCATAACTTTGCACACCAATCAATACCGTGCGGTTATGATCAAAGCAGCGAACATCAGTGAGATTCTCGAAAACACCGGATTATCAACGGAACTCCGAAGAATAGCCAATAAAGTAATCAATCGTGAACGAATCACTCCTGAAGAAGGATTGTTCCTCTACGAAAACGGAGAAGTCGGATTTCTCGGTTCGCTTGCCAACCACGTTCGACAAACTTTGCATGGAGATATCACCTACTTCAACCGCAACTTTCACATCGAACCAACGAACATCTGCGTTTACGATTGCAAGTTCTGTTCCTATTCGCGATTGCTCAAACAGAAAGACGGAGCTTGGGAATTGAGCACTGAAGACATGATGAAAATTGTTCGCTCATACGACGGACAACCGGTAACTGAAGTTCACATTGTTGGAGGCGTTCACCCGAAAATGGGAATTGAATTTTTCGGTGAACTCATCAAGCAGATCAAAGCGCATCGTCCGGATCTTCACGTAAAAGGATTCACGGCAGTAGAACTACATTACATGATCCGCAAAGCGAAAATGAGTTACCGTGAAGGACTTCAATATCTGAAAGATTGCGGACTCGATTCAATTCCGGGTGGTGGTGCAGAAATTTTTGACGCTGAAATACGCAAACAGATTTGTGAAGACAAATGCACTTCTGAAGAATGGCTTGAAATTCATCAGACAGCACATGAGCTTGGCATTCCTTCGAACGTTACGATGCTGTATGGGCACATCGAATCGTTTGCGCATAGAATTGATCACATGACTCGTGTGCGCGATCTGCAGGACAAGACGAAAGGCTTCAATACTTTCATTCCTCTAAAGTTCCGCAATCACGACAACCAGATGAACAATGTTCCGGAAGTTTCTGTGATTGAAGACATGCGCAACTACGCTATGGCGCGCATATTCATGGATAACGTTCCGCACGTGAAAGCATATTGGCCGATGATCGGTCGCAACAGCGCACAATTGTCTCTGAATTTCGGAGTGGATGATATTGACGGTACAATTGACGACACAACGAAAATCTATTCCATGGCAGGAGCTGAAGAACAGAATCCTTCGCTTACTACCGAAGAGCTTACGCAACTGATTGCCGGTGCCGGTAGAATCGCTGCAGAACGCGACACGCTCTACAATATCATTCGGCAATATCCGATGAACTGAGGCGGATTTTGACTGTCCAAAAATCAATACTTTAGTTATTGATTTTCAAACTATTACAAAATAAAAGGCTTGTTTTGACTGTCCGAAACAGGCCTTTTTCACGTTTCCGCGTCGGAATTGCAGATATACTTTTACATCACCAGACACAACATGACTTCCACGAAGTCGGGCCTGTGCGGCACTTGAGTACAGAAATAGGGTCCTGCACAAAAAGTATACGTTCGCCAGGCGTCTGGTTCTGATTACAATCCCGATCGATTAGGGGGAAATTTTTCGATCGGGATTTTTTCTTGCCCTGGATTCGGGAATAGGGATTAGGGAATCGGGAATGGGGAGGTGAACGGTAAACGCCCGAACGATGAACGATGAACTGCGTAACTTCGCGTATGCTGAAAGCGGTAATCTTCGATATGGATGGTTTGCTGGTCGATTCCGAACCTTGGTGGCGCGTTGCGGAGACCAATGTATTCGGTCGTTTAAGTGTTGCGCCTTCTGAAGAAGAGTTTGAAAAGATGATGGGCAATCGTATTCAGGAAGTCATTGCCAACTGGTACAGCAAACATCCTTGGGACAATTTCAACATGGATGTTACGATGAATGAAATTGTTGATGAAGTGGGAAGTCTGGTTACACAGCATGCCCGGTTAATGCCCGGCGTGAAAGAAACGCTTGAATTTCTTCAGGCAAATAAAATCCGTACAGCACTCGCCTCTTCTTCTCCTATGCGGTTGATCCGGAAAATAACCGAAGGTTACGGCATTCACTCGTACTTCGAACAATTGCATTCCGCCGAAATCGAAAAGCGTGGCAAACCGCATCCCGACGTATTTCTTTCCGCCGCGGCAGCAATGAAACTTGATCCGCAACACTGCATCGTTCTAGAAGATTCTTACAATGGCGTATTGGCTGCTAAAGCCGCGCAGATGCAATGCATTGCTGTTCCGGCACGCGAACATTTCTCTCAGGAAAGATTCCGAATCGCAGATCACGTTGTATCCGACATGCATGAGGCGTTACTCATTTTAAGGAACTGTAATTTTTCTTAACAGTTCTTCACTTCTCATGCAGGCAGTTTGATTTATTCTTGCCTCATGAATCGCATCAAGCCCCTGCGCCTTATCAAACGCTTTTTCGCTGCACTGTTCGTCCTCTTTGCTTGCATGAATGTAATCGCTGCGCTGCACGCCTGGAATTTTACGCATTTTGATTCGCCTTATTCTTCCAGAACATCGGACGCTTCAATGAGTCCTGCTGATCTTACGGCAACGTTGATCTGCGGTGTAAACAATCCCAAACCGGTCAACGATTTTTTCCCGCGCCAGAAATATGAAACTGTTTTACTCGGTGATCACAGCGAAACGGAATGCTGGTTTCTCCCGGTGAATAAATCTGTAGGTTCTGTTATCATCTGTCATGGCTACGGCGGATCGAAATCTTCCATGATGCACATTGCTGCTGAATACATGGCAATGGGTTACAATTGTCTCATTCCTGATTTTTACGGAAGTGGTGGCTCTGCAGGAAACTTCTGCACGATCGGTTATAAAGAATCGCAACAGGTTGTGGATTGTTATCGCTTTCTCTGGAACAGAGGTGAAAGCAATATTGTACTTCACGGAACATCTATGGGCGCCGCAGCGATCATGAAAGCGTTGAACGATACTACTGTCAGTCCTACGAGTGTAATACTGGAATGCCCGTTTGGTTCGTTGTATCAAACGGTAAGTAATCGCTTCGAAATTCTGGGCGTTCCCGATTTCCCGATGGCGGGCTTGCTTACCTTCTGGGGCGGCGTGGAAAACGGATTCGATGCTTTCAGTCATAATCCGGAAGAATATGCGCGACAAATTCATTGTCCGGTACTGTTGATGTACGGAGCAGAAGATCAGAAAGTAACAAGAAGAGAAACCGATGCGATTTATGCCAACCTTCAGGGACATAAAAAACTGGTTGTGTTTCCTGAAACCGGACACGAAAACTACCTCATAAAAAACAAAGAGGAATGGCTGAATGAAGTCAGCGCATTCCTCTCAGAATACAATCAGTAATTTATTATTGCTTAACGAATCGTGAAGCGAGGTTGGTATTTTCATTCGTCACACGAATCGTGTAAAGTCCGTTGCTGAATGCAGCCGTGTTAATCACCATTTGACGTCCGTTCATCATCTGTTCAAAAACCACACGACCGGCAACATCTGTAATCATCACAAAATATTCCGCATCCTGTTGCAATGATAATGTGATGTTATCATTCGCCGGATTCGGAGCCAGTTTCATTTGCTGCGCACTGCTTTCTTCAATACCTATTGTACAGGAAGATGAACAATGAGTTACAGTTCCTGCAACAGAACCGATGTTGATGTCCCACCATGTTCCTCCGTTCACGTCACATACATCCAGTGTTCCGTTTACAATTCCACCGTTCAGCAATGAATCGCCCACGCAGAAGTCGCCCGTTCCATCCAATGTTTGCCAGTTCCACAAATCATCCGCAATAGAAATCATCGCATTATTCGTGAACTGTGCAAATCCGCTGATTGTATCGCCATTGTAAAGACTTTGTGCGGAAATGTAATAGTTGCTTACGAAAGTTCCGGAGTTCAACAGATCCATTCCGATGGTTAAACCTGAATTAGTAGTGGTTGTCCCGTCGTTATAGTAACTCATATTGAGATTTATTGCTCCTGATGTATGCGTAACCGTTCCGAGATTGTAAAGATTATCTCCGCTAACTGTGCCCGCATTGTTCAATGTTCCTGCAATTGCTATTTCCGGGCAGTTAATTGTTCCGGAATTGTTGAGCATGCAGTTTACGTTCACACCCAGTGTATCATTTACGTTCAGAGTACCGTTGTTCTGTAATTGAGCAGCAACATCAACACCCAAATTACGCGGGCATGTAATTGTTCCGTTGTTTGTAAATGTTCCCGCACTGTGATAGATGTACGCCACATTCACTGTTCCGTTATTCAGGAAATAGCCTCCGCTAACAGCCAGAATACGTGTGTTCAGATTTCCCGTAATTGATCCTCCGGCATTAACCTGCACAGCGCCGAGTGTATAACCGTAATCCACGTCAAGCGTTAATGCATGATTGATAATAATTGTATCGCCATTCATTGGAATACAGATACAATTCCATACAAGTGGATTCGTTGCATTGCCGTTCATCGTGGTTGTCACCACACGGGCGTCAGCCGTAAATGCTGTTGCTGCAAGAGCAAACAAAGCGAGTAAAGATTTTTTCATCGAGGTGGTTTTGGAGTATTAAAAATACAGAAAATACGTCAAGCAAGTAACGATTCGGAGCGCAACTTTTGCTCTTCTAAGCTGCTTCGTTCCTGCTTTCTCCGGAAACACTGACGTGTTCCGTATCAATCAGGGCTATTTATCAGCTGCGGCACATTAATCATTCAGGCGTAACGAACGTTCTAAGTAAGAACTACTATCTTCCTCAATGCAATAGCTGCATTTACTATCTTGCATACATACCAGGTAAAATCAATGAAGAAACTGTTTGGCTCGGCTTTCGTTTATGTGTCCATTGCATTATCTCTGGTCATGAGCTGCAGCGTTGATCCGGATTTGCTCAACGTTAAAACGGTCGAAGAACTGGAAACTGCTCTACACGAACAGGTTTCAAATTCTCATTTAACTTCCATTTCATATTGCGTTGTGAAAGGCGATCAACTTCTTTACAGCAACGCAATCGGTTATGCCGACGTTAACAACCGCTTTGCAGCCACAGATTCCACTCGATATCTGGTTGCTTCCGTTTCAAAAACGATAACTGCAACTGCCATCATGCAGCTGGTCGATCGTGATTCCATTGCCTTGGATGATGACATCAACAACGTTCTGCCCTTCTCCATCCGCAATCCGGATTTCCCCAACGAACCTATTACTTACAGAATGCTTTTGAGTCACCGCTCAAGTATTTCAGATGCACATCAGAATTCACTTGATCTGTATTGTTACGGCTCCGATTGTGCAATGAATCTTGAACAATACATCAATGCTGTATTCATGAGTAACGGAGCCTATTACTCTGCAGATAATTTTTCATCTGTACAACCAGGCTCAGCCGAAGACTACAGCAATCTCGGATACGCTTTGCTCGGTTATCTCGTTGAAAAAATCACCAATACTTCATTTGACGCATACTGCAACAATAACATCTTCGTACCGTTGGGTATGGCGAAATCTTCGTGGAGATTAAACGGCATTCCGATAACAGAACTGGCGGTTCCCTATTCGCGAGACATAACGAATCCGAATCCGCATTACACTTTTCCGGACTACCCGAACGGCGGATTAAGAACAACAGTGAAAGACCTTTCCCTGTTTCTGCGAGCAGTAATCCTGAATGGAACGTTGAATGGAGATACTCTGCTTTCGACTTCCTCCATGGCCGAGATGAAACAGCTTCAATACGGAAGCAACGAGCAATGTTTGTGTTTCTACTATGAATCCGTTTACCGCAGAACGGTATTAGGTCACAGCGGCGGGGAAATGGGCGTAACTACGGAAATGTACTTTGACCCGGCAACAAACGTTGGTGTTATTGTCTTCAACAATAACGACGATTCAGATTTGAGGAATATCGTTTCTCTGCTTTTCAGCTACGGGGAGAACCAGTAAAAGCGGCTTCAACTTTTCAAGTTTGAGGATGGGACGGGATTACGCAAGCGTGGGCCCTCGTGTCCGATTTTGAGAATCATACACAAGCCGCTTCACCGGTTTTTGTTATGCAAGGGACGGGATTACGCAAGCGTGGCCCTCGTGTCCTATGTCGAGAATGAATTAGTAGGCCGCTTTGCTGCTTTTGATTCTAGGGCGTTCAGACCGAAAACGAGTTTTCATCTTACCGCCCTAAAATCAAAATCCCCGCTAATAAGCGGGGACTACTGATTCATTCATTTGCGGACCGGACGGGACTCGAACCCGCGACCTCCGCCGTGACAGGGCGATATTCTAACCAGCTGAACTACCGATCCGTATTGAGGTCGTTCCCTTTCGGGATGGC
>JAKLJE010000025.1:14087-70167 GCA_023151315.1 Bacteroidia bacterium | reverse complement strand
TCGTAGGCAATTATCTGCATGCCGGCCCAAATGGAAACAAATGCGATTAGTGAAGCAACCAGAAATCCGTAGCCTGAAAAATCGAGGGCGCGTTTTCCTTTACTGAGGTTGCTGCGGATGTGCGACCACACGAGCATCACAGCGAAGAGTCCTAGCCAGGCAATAATGATGTGCAGTATGGTCATATTTTGTTATGCCAAATTGGGATTTTTCGGCGCTATCAGCAACATTTCAATAACAATGTTAAAAAGTGTTGATCATCTTCATCCGAAAACTGAACTTTGACGTACATGTTTGCATGAAAGCATTAACCAAAATATTTACGCTGCTGATGTTTGCTGCCGGAGTTCAGGCATGCGGACAAAGTAACGCCGGAAAGGATTCTGTTCAAACAGACTCTTCAAAAACAAAGCCTATGACAATTATGACTCCCGTTTATGATACTGCCACATTCGGAGCCGGATGCTTCTGGTGTGTGGAAGCGCAATTCCAACTACTTGATGGTGTTATCTCTGTGGTTTCCGGTTATAGCGGAGGTACAGTGAAGAATCCTTCTTACGATATGGTTTGTACGGGAAGAACCGGTCATGCTGAAGTTTGTCAGATCGTGTTTGACACAACAAAGATTACCTACGATGAAATGCTTGCAGCCTTCTGGCAGTGTCATGATCCGACACAATTAAACCGTCAGGGCAATGATGTCGGCACTCAATATCGTTCTGTGATTTATTATCACAACGAAGAACAGAAAAGGCGCGCAGAACACTACAAGAACGAAATGAATTCAAAAAACACTTGGGGAGCACCGATCGTAACTGAAATATCTCCGTTCACAGTATTCTACAAGGCGGAAGGATATCATCAGAATTATTACAACGAAAACAAGCAGCAAGGCTATTGTCAATACGTTGTTCGTCCGAAAGTGGAGAAGTTCAAAGAGGTGTTTAAGGATAAATTGAAATAGTTATGTCGGCTTGCTGACGGTGTCCGCAATTTTAACGCCTGTAAACCGGAAGTTCGAAAGAGAAGGAGCTGCCCTCATTTTCTTTTGATGTTACTGCAAGATCTGTTGCATGAATTTTCAGAAACTGTCGAGACAACAGAAGTCCCATCCCATGACCTTTTTCATTGTTGGTTCCGGCAGATGAGAACATCACTCCGGCGTTGATTTTGTCTATTTCACTTTGTGATAATCCACGACCCGAATCGGTCACGGTGTATTTAACCCGGTCGCCATCGCGAGAAACCTTCAGACTCACGCACCCGCCTTCAGGAGTGAATTTTATACTGTTCAATACGAGATTGCGCAGTACACTGTTGATCATTTGTTCATCCGCTTCGGAAACTGCGTCATCAGCAATATTTACTTCAAGTCTGATGTTCTTGGACTCAGCAACAGGTCGGGAGATAGACGTTACTCCGCTTATAATATGTTCTGAAGCATAAGCTGTTTTGTTCACTTTGATCTGGCCGGACTGTGTAGAAATCCAGCGCATCATATTTTCAATGAAGTCGAGCGCATCTTTAGTCTGAGGTTCCAGTTTGGCCGATAACATTTTCCATTCTTCTGCCGACAAATTTCCTGAGTTAAGCAAACTCAACGCACCGTAAATATTGTTCAGAGGACCTTTGATATCGTGCGAAAGAATTGAAACGAGTTTATCGCGCACAGATAACGTTGACATAAGAATCGTGTTTTTATCCTGCAGTTCCGCACGTTGATCTTCCAGTTCTGCTTTTGCGCGTTCGCTTATTGAATTTAATGAGTAGATCAGCGAATATGTCATAAACAGCGCACCGAGAAAATTAACAGTTTTAGTAATGTCTAATGTCTTGTTCGGAAGATCAACCGGGAAAATTCTGATTTCACCGAATTCAAGAATTGCGAGTGTTATCATAATCAGCACTACTAATGCAGCTGTTGTTTTCTTTCGGGAAGAACCAAAGACAACAATCAGACTAACAATAGCCGGAATCAACAGGACGTGCACCATACTGTCAGATGAGAACACTGCAGCAACAAGAAAAATAGCAATGATGGCGTGCAGATGCCCGAGTAGTCCGGCGAGCCAGGATCTACCTCTTCGCAACAACATCATATAGATGATCGAGCCGATCATCTGACTGACGCAAAGCCAAACGGTAAAAGTCAGATTAAGATAAAGGTCAATAATAAGAAACACAGCAGAGCCGATGAAGAAGACCAATAATGATCTCGACAACATTCGTTCTGATTTGGAGAGTGTTCGTTGCTGTGATCCCAGGATAATTTTATCCGCGAGACGCACTTTGCCAGGGTCTGTCATTTGTCGCGCCACTGAGGCTACTTGATACAGCGTTAATCGGGGGGAGTCGAGCCGCGTTCTTACTCAGAGCGTTTACAAATGTCCTGAATTTAGTAGAGCATTAAGCAGACAAGAATCATGTTTTCGACCAACGGTTGTCATCTCTTGGTTTGTGCAGCTTCGGTTTATACATTGTTCGTCGACGTATAGCGAGGTATTAGCGATGGAGTTTACTCATTGATATGCATGATCATTCGTTCTGTCGGTGTCCAGATTCCAACCGTTAAACCGGCACACTCCATTCCGTTACCGGTCCATTCATTACATGTTTTAAGCAGAGAGTATCTTCCGGCAGATTCATAGAATCTGTCGTGATAACCGTAACCAGGATGATTAATTAATACGGCGCTGCCCGAAGAGTTCATTAAATGCTTCTGCAGATAGTGCACCAGATTTTTGTATTGTGCAGCTGATACAATGTAGCGTTTGCAGCTTGCGCTGATAGCAGGCGCATTACGATAACGTGTAATGTGCATTGCTGCCGGACCGATTCCGAAAGCGGATTTCAGTGCTGTAGTGAAAGTCAAATCATTCCAGGTCGGAGTGTTAACGTAAAAATCTTTATTGCCCCAGCCGAATGCAATGTGCGACCATGTTGAGTCAGCCCCATTGAAATCGGAAAGAGGAAGAACAGAGTTCCAATTATAAACTTCATTCTGTGCGGGAAGCACAAAGTCAGTGTGAACTCCATTCGACGAAATGTAGATTTCAATTCCGTTCTTATCAGGAGCAATGTAGTCCGTGTTCACTTTTATCGAAGAAAGAGAGAAGGCAGCGACGAGCCACAGAGAAACCGACAGCAGCAACGCTTCGAGAACGCGGTAAAGAACAACGGAGGCATAGCGCAGAAGTTTCATCAGAATGAACGATCTGCATATTTAACGGCAATGCCTCCGACTTGTTTCGTGAATGAAGTTCTTTAGCAGAACTTAACAGATGTTTTCTATTCGAAAATGATTTCGTTACGTGACATTACTACGCCGTCATCGGTACGGAAAACGATAATGTAATTGCCTGCAGAGAGACCGTTACGTTGAACAATATATTGTGTGCCGGAATATTTTTCAGTGCTGAGAAGTTTTCCGGACATATCATACAATTCTGCGTTCACATTGTTTACGGGTGATGCGAAATTCACATTCACATCTCCGGTAGAAGGAACAGGAAAAACTTTTGTTTCAACGAGTGATGGCTCTTCCACTGTAGTAGTAATGTTGGTATAGAACACAACGTTGTTAGCATTTCCGGAATTCGGAATTCCGATTGAATCACCGGCTGCGTTGATGTCGATATCTGCAGGATTTGACAGTCCAGTCATGACGGAAACCGGAGATGCGGAAAATGCAGGATCAAAACGACGCAATGCAGTGCCTCCCCAAGTTGTGATGTACCAGTATCCCGCAGCATCACGAGTGATACCGTCGATATTGCTTGTTGTTGTTGAATAGAGCGTTGATACTGAAGAATCAGCAAGACTCATCGCCTGAACACGTGCGTTTGCACCCCAATTCACAAATACACAACGGTTGTTGGCCCCATCGTAAATGATACCGTTGGGTGTATAAGTTGTGGTGCACATAATGTTGAATGTACCCGCAGAAGGGCAAACACGATAAATTCGTTTCGATGTAAAGTCCGTTGCGAAAAGATACTTCACGCCATCACTTGTCAGACCGTTGAGGAATGAAGCTCCGAGATTCATATTTACAACCTGAATACCTGTCGTTAAATCAAAACCCTTGATTGATGCGCCATCACAAGCATAAAGTGTGTCGCCCATGATTTCAATTCCGTGCGGTCCGGATGAAAGCACTGTACTGGTGAACGGAGTAAGAGTTCCCGATGCCGGAGAATAAACGTGAAGTGCGCCTGAACCGTTCTGACCAACAATCCAGCGACTGTTGGCGTTATCGTATTCCACACTTTCAGGTGAGTTGAATGTTTGTGAATGAAGTGTTGTAATTGACATTACAACAAGGAATGCGCAGTAAATCTTTTTCATGTTTATATGTTGGAACATTAAATATAGTGATAATGATCATATGCATGGCACCGGGAAAGCAGATCGACATTTCCGGCTTACATCATTGGAAATAGTCTGTCTGAAGTACGCGACAGATGTATTCATCGAAAAAAAGACACGGGTTGATTTCAAAACTTTAACGCGCAGATGACATTAATGATCAACTGACTTGATGACTACGATCACGGCACATGCTGTTCGTGATCATACAATGCAGGAGCTTGTAGTCCCCAACTTTGTCGAATAGTATTAGTCTCATGAAACACATAAACAAAGTACTCATTGCGTTAATGATGGTCTCGACGCTTGGATTTGCACAGGCTCCTACGTGTCAGTCCAATGTTCCATTCTTCTCGGTAAATCTCGTTGGACAACCGGCAGGGCAATGGACATCACCAACACACAGCCGTCAGGGCGATTGTTGCAGCGATACACGATGCACTTCCTTCATGGTTGTTCTTGATTCCAATGCCGCGATGGTTGAAGTAGGCTTCGATATCATTACAGATCCGAGTCAGGCAATACCAAGCGGGTCATTGAATTATCAAGTGAATTGCGGTCCGCTTACTCCAGTAGGATCTCCAATTTGTATTGTAGGTCCGGGGCCGCATTACATCACGTTCTGCAAGCCGGGTAGTAATCAGAACACTTATTATGTAAAATCAATTCCGCGTCCTGTATTTCCGAAAGATGATACAGTTCGCATTGGGTGCAGTCCTGTGCTTTCTGTATTGGGTCTTGAGCCCGCATCTATTTCATGGCAAAGTATTTTCCCGGGAACAGCGGGACAGTATAATTCCTATCTGAGCTGTACGACTTGCGCTTCTCCAACGTATACTGCCTCCACAGGAGCTCCTGCGTTTATCGATTATAAGATTTGTGGTTTTCCTCTGGCAGATGAATGCGGTTACACCGCAGTTTGCGATACGGTGCGCATCTACAATGTTCCTGAGTTGTCAGTAATTGCCACTCCGAATCCGGCGACATTTTGTGCAGGAGGACCGGGAACAACTTCAACAGGATCTGCTTCCGGAGGACTTGCTCCTTATAGTTACATCTGGAGAAATTCATCCTTAGGTATTGTTGCTACGTCTGCTGCATTCAGCACAGCAGTAAGCGGGGCATATTCACTCGAAGTCCGCGATGACTTATACGATTCCACTTTCTGTCCGGGTAGTTTTGTAAACGTACCTTTTGTTGCTGTGCCTCCGCCAACTGTTGCAGCAGGTGCTGATCAAACATTGTGTCCAGGCACACCAGCAGCGCTCAACGCAACAATAACAAATGCAACAGGAGTAATCTGGACCGGAGGTTTGGGAACATTCTCCCCATCCAACACAGCATTACTCACTTCATATACGCCGACTCCTGCAGAAGTGGCTTCCGGCTCTGTAACACTTACAGTAACCACAACCGGAGCCGGTGGAGGTTGCACCAACGCTACAGATCAGATTACGATCTTTTATCCTTCAGCATTAAATGTGAATCTCGCAAACGTAAATCTGAACTGCAGCGGCGATTCAGTTAACATTACGCCTATTATCACCGGAGGTACCGCACCTTACCAATATCAATGGTCAACGGGTTCAACAGCAATCAACATCTGGGCACATCAGGGATCATATTGTGTAACAATTACAGACGCACTCGGCTGTTCACTTACTGATTGCGGAACGGTAACAACTCCTGCGCCGCTTACCATTTCAATGTCTGCAACAGCAGCTACATCTAATGGCGGTAACGACGGCACTGCATCCACAATTATCGGAGGAGGAACACCGCCTTACAGTTACAATTGGACTCCCGGAAATCCGGCCGGCGACGGAACTGCAAATATCACCGGGCTTCTTTACGGAGTGTATACTGTTACCGTAACGGATGCCAGTGGGTGTCAGATACATTCAAGTGTTGTTGTGAATGAACCGCGTTGCAACGGATTTCAGGTTACCGCTTCGGCAACTTCTGTATCATGTTTCGGAGGAGAAAACGGAACAGCAACCGCAACGCCGCTTACCGGTACAGGACCTTTCAGTTACACTTGGACCACAACACCGCAACAGACAACTCAGACCGCGGTGAATGTTCCGGCAGGAGTTTATCAGGTTATTGTTCTTGATCTGGCGAACAACTGCAATGCAATTGCCAATGTAACGATTACACAGCCGCCTCAATTAACAACAACAACAACGCAGAGCAACGTAACTACAATAGGAGGAAACAACGGATCTGCAACTGTCAACGCATTCGGAGGAACACCGGGATATAGTTACCTGTGGAGTAATTCAGGTACTACAGCAACAATCAACTCACTCGTTGCCGGTAATTACTCGGTTACAGTTACAGATCAGAATGGATGCGTATCTCTGAATAACGTTATAATTAATCAACCTCCGTGTAACGGACTGACGGCTACGGTCAATGTTACAAACGTTTCCTGTAACGGAGATTCAAGCGGCAGCGCAACAGCTACTGTGTTATTCGCTACCGCACCTGTTACATATTTGTGGAGTACAGGCGCAACTACTGCGAGTATCAGCAATGTACCGGCGGGAAATTACAGTGTGACAATAACAGATGCACTGAATTGCCCTGCAGTTGTCAACTTTACAATTACGCAACCGTCTGCACTCAGTGCTCTTGTTTCACCTACCGCAATCAGTTGTAACGGTTACACTAACGGAACTCTGGAGCTCTTTGTCTCAGGAGGTGTGTTCCCGTATAACTATACCTGGTCTAATGGAGTATCAGTGCAGGATCAGATCAATCTTAGTCAGGGAACATATTCCGTAACAATTACCGACGCACAAGGCTGTACAATCACGGCGAGTGCAGCAATTACTGAACCAACACCGATTACGCTTTCGTCTGTAACAACTCCTGTAACATGCAACGGAGGAAACGACGGAGCGATTAATATCACTCCTTCAGGCGGAGTGGGTGGTTATAACTATGTTTGGTCAAACCTTGCAACTAGTCAGGATATTTCTTCATTGACATTCGGCACTTATTCTGTAACACTAACGGATCTTAATGGATGTACACTGAACAGTCCGTTTATGTTCTATGTTAATCAACCACCGGTAGTATCTGACTCGGTCTATTCTTCCTGTCCTGTGCCGGGAAGCGGTATGGCGCAGATCACAGTTATTCCTTACGGAGGTAACAGTGTTTTCTATCAGATTTCTTCCGATAGTGGAAATACTTATCTGTCTTCCGGAGTTTATACTGTGCTCGTTCCGGTTGACAGCCTCTATTACATTCAAGTGAAAGACTCATTGGGATGTACGCTTCCGTATTCTGATTCCATTCTCATCAATAGTGAAGTTTCTGTGGTAAGTGCTCAGTTCAGTCCTTGCGTTGCGGACGGAGTAACACAGATTCCGGTAATGATGACAGCGGCTGGAGGAAGCGGCAGTTATGTTTATTCAACGGATGGAGGATTAACTTTCCTGAGTCCGGGAGTTGATTCTGTTTCGCTCGTAACAGGAAACAGTTACAATATTGTAGCGCAGGACAGCACAGGATGCAACTCAGTTAACATGAGCATTGTTCTGCCGAATGAACTTATTCCGACAGGCATCACTTCTTCGTACTCGGGTGGATATCAGATTGCGTGCAATGGAGATTCTTCGGGATGGATTGACGTAACTGTTTCCGGTGGAAGCGGAACACTCAGCTATCTGTGGAACGGCGGAGCTGCAATACAAGATATAGATACAATTCCAGCAGGACAATACACACTTGTTGTTACGGATTCACTTTCATGCAGCGATACGATTGCGTTCACGCTGACAGAGCCGCCGGTACTTACTGCGAATGTGATATCGATGTCTGATTATAACGGATACGCTATCAGTTGTAACGGTGCCAGCGATGGCGGTGCAGATCTGACGGTTAATGGCGGAGTTGCCGGATATGCTTACAGCTGGAGCAACAATACATTTAATGAAGACATTACAACTGTACCTGCGGGGACTTACTCAGTTACCATTACAGATGTGAACGGATGCACGATAACTGCAAGTATTACATTGAATGAGCCAACTGCGATAACCGCCAGCAGCGTTGTTACGGATGTATTGTGTTCCGGATTCCAAACGGGCGCAGTAGATCTCACCGTTAACGGAGGTGTTTCAGGATATACTTATCTCTGGAGCAACAGCTCAACAACTCAGGATATCGATTCTCTTGCGGCAGGTAATTATTCCGTAGCTATAACTGATGCGAATGGTTGTCAGCAGACACTAAGTGCTACAGTGGCACAATCATCACCGGTAGTGGCAACCTCCGCTGCAACATCACTGTTATGTTATCAGGATGCAACCGGATCAGTTGATCTTTCAGTAATCGGCGGAGGCGGAAACTACACGTACAGTTGGAGCAATGGCCAGACCACACAGGATTTGAATGGTTTGCAAGCCGGAACCTATACTGTAATTGTTACTGACAATTTTAATTGTGCCGACACTGCAATTGTCTTTGTTAACGAACCATCACAATTGAGCGCATACGCAATAGCTTCCCAGTATACCAACGGATACAACGTTTCAGGATTCGGAACGAATGACGGTTCAATCAATCTGAATACCGCAGGTGGAACGCAACCGTATTCATATTCCTGGTCTAATGGCTCAAGTTCAGAAGATCTCAGCGGAGTAGGAGGCGGCACATATTACGTTACTGTAACAGACGATAACGGATGTACTGTTTACGATACTGTATTGCTGAGTGAGCCGATGGCGCTGGAAATGCCAACAGGTTATTCTCCGAATGGAGATGGAGCAAATGATGCATTCGTGGTGCATGGAATAGAAGCGTATAAGGACAGGAAAATTGAAGTATTCAACCGCTGGGGCAATCTGGTTTACGATTCCAATGATTACATGAATCAATGGAGAGGTACCAGCAACACAGGCGAAATTCTTCCTGACGGAACCTACTTTGTCATTCTTACTCTGAATGAAGGTGAAGTTACGTTACATGGATACGTTGATATCCGCAGATAACATTAAATGAACATGAAAAGAAAGAACAAAATGAAAAAGCTGTTCGTCGTAATATCAATGATCTCCGGACTGTGTGGTATAGCTCAGCAGGACCCGATGATCAGTCAGTATGTATTCAGCGGTCACTTTCTGAATCCGGCTTACTCAGGCAGTCATGATTACTCTAATCTGACAGTGCTTGGAAGAAAACAATGGGTCGGATTTGAAGGCGCTCCGCTGAACAGTTACCTGAGTTTTGACATGCCGATAAAGGAGAAGAATCTCGGAGCGGGTGTTTTAATCGGTAACGATAATATCGGTGTAAGCAGCAGAACCGAAGTTGCCGGAACGGTGTCGTATCATCTTAAGGTTTCTGAGAAAGCAAAGCTATCTGTCGGATTAAGAGCGGGCGTTTCTTACTATCGTGCAAGATTGACAGATCTGGTTTACTGGGATCAGCAGGACGTTGTGTTCCAGAACAACATCAACGGAAAACTTCTGCCAAATGCCGGCTTGGGTGTTTACTACTACACCAAGCGTTTTTACGCAGGAGTTGCTGTTCCGAATGTGATCAACTACAAACCTGAAACAGCATTGTCAATCAGCATGAACGATGCACCATATCTGGAGCGACATTATTATGCAACCACAGGTATTGTGATTCCTGCAGGCGATAATCTTGAGATCAAACCTGCGATTCTTGTAAAGTATGCACCACGCACACCATTGCAGGCAGATTTCAATCTGAACTTTCTGTTCTATCGTACAATCTGGGTTGGCGTATCTTACAGAACGGGAGATGGAATACAAGGACTTGCGGAGTATCAGGCAACGGATCGTTTGCGTATTGGTTATGCATATGATTTTGCACTCACTTCAATGACAAATTACAATTCCGGATCACATGAGATCATGATTGCATGGGATTTCATTAAGGAAGAAAAAATCAGATACAAGTCGCCACGTTTCTTTTAATATTTCAAGTATGAAAAACAGTTTATTAATATTTTCAGCTTCAGTGTTTTTTCTGTTCTCCTGCGGGAATAAAGTTTTCCGCACTGCAGAAAAGCATTACACTGCATACGAGTTTGCCGCGGCATCACAGTTGTACGAAGCAGTACTGAAGTCTGACACAGGCAACAGTAAAGCAATGTTGCATCTGGCAGATTGCTACAGGCAAATGAACCGACATGCAGAGTCGGAGAAGTGGTATGCTAAATCGGTGCGTTCGACTGAGGCTACTCCGGCAGATAAACTTCATTATGCTGAAGTTCTCAGAGAGAACGGAAAGTATTCGGAGGCTGCAACATGGTATGATGAATATCTCAAAGCAGATCCGCAGAACACTTCCGTGATTTTTGCAAGACAGTCATGCGATAAAGTTCAGCAGCTTTCACGCTCCAATCCTTTCTGGACAATTTCTGAAGTGGTGCTCAGTACACAAGGTTCGGTGTTCGGTCCGCATCTTTATGGCAACGAAGTTCTTGTTGCTGCCGAATCGCAGCAATCGCCTTCGAATACCAGTAACTGGACAGGCAGAGGTTATATCAAGTTATATTCGATGACGAACGACTCGGCACCGCGATTAACAGCTATAGACGGACTGGACTTTGACCGTAACGTGGGCCCCGGTGTTATCAGCAGTGACGGGAGATATTTATACTTCACACGAAACATTCTCGTAGACGAGAAAGACGCAAGAGCAACTGATAACGATAATCATCTTGAAATTTGTGTGGCAGAAAAATCAGCTGATGGCAAATGGGGAAATGTTGTTTCGTTACCATTCAATAACAAAGAATATTCCTGCGGTCACCCTGCACTCACGCCGGATGGTATGCGCATGTATTTTACATCTGATATGCCCGGTGGTTATGGCGGTACCGATATTTACTTCAGCAATTATATTAATGGAGCCTGGAGTAAACCTGAGAATGTAGGAGAGTGTGTGAATACAAACGGGAACGAAATGTTTCCTGTTGTGAACAGCGTTCATGCCGGCTTCATCAAACTTTTCTATTCATCAGACGGACTGGAAGGTTTAGGCGGGTTGGATTTGTATGAATCACCAATCAAAGACGGAGCCTGCACGCGCGGGTCACGTTTGGAACTGCCGTTCAATTCACCGCAGGACGATTTCGGTATTGTATTCAGGAACGATGGAAAATCGGGATACTTTGCCAGTAACCGCAACAGTGAAGACGGAACTGATCGCCTTTACAGCTTTAAAAGAGTTGAACCTTCGTTTTATGTACGACTTGAAGTACGGGACAAAGCCACATCGGCATTGCTGCCTGATTCACCGGTGGAAATTCGCAACGCAACCAGCGGTAAAACAATTTCGGGAACAACAGGTGCTGACGGTATGTTAACCATTGCTGCAGATTCAGTAACAGCGTATTCTTTCACAGTACGTCGTTCCGGTTACTTTGCAGGATTCGGTTCGGTGCGTACAGCAGGATTCAGTAACAAGTTTTCCGATACTGCATATGCGGTTGTAACTGTTGAGCAGATTGTAATTAACAAACCGATCCGACTGGATAATATTTATTACGATTATAACAAATGGAATATCCGTCCGGATGCAGCAATTGAATTGGATAAACTCGTTAAAATCATGCTGGATAATCCTGCAATTTCCATTGAGCTCAGTTCACACACAGATTGCCGAGGCAGTGATAAATACAATCAGACGCTTTCACAAAAGCGCGCGCAGTCGGCGGTTGATTACATTATTTCCAAGGGTATTGCGAAGTCACGCATTACTGCCAAAGGAGAAGGAGAGAATAAGCTGCTGAATAAATGTGATGATGGTGTGAAATGCACAGAAGAGGAACATCAATGGAACCGACGCACTGAGTTCAAGGTTACCCATATTGCGTATCCGGATACGCAAACGCCGTAGCAGATAATGAGTAGAGAGTTTGGGCTGCTGAAGGCGGAGTATTATTGCTCTGCCTTCACGGTTTCATAATAGGGGCGAAGATCATATACCGAGATATGGCCAACTTCAAAAAGCTTATATTTCATAAATGCTTTGACGCCTCGCGTTTCAAACTGAGCATTCTCAACAAACATCAACTGTGCACCATGCCGAATATACTCAGCGGTAAATGCGCTATCAGAAAACGAGTTGACAAGATTCGTGAACCCCGGATGGTCGCACAACACTAACGTACTGTTGAAGGAATTATCGTTACTGGAAAATACTTTTACTGATTTCGGGAAACCGCGTTTAGTCAGTTCTTCACCAACGTTTCTGTACAATGACAAGCGTTTCATGTTTTCATTGAAACCGGTTAGCGTGTTCATCAGACTTCTGTTGCAGAACAATTCCCGGTATGGCGCTTCTGATGGTGAACAACCATTGAACTTGACAAAATTGATACTGCTGCTGCCCATCAAAGCCCAAATCACCGACAGCGCAACAAAAACTCTCGTAAAAGAATGCTGTGAAAAGTTCAGTTCGTTTGCAGTAAGATATTTCACGAACGCAACGTAAACAAAGACTGACCAGACGAGGATATCTGCATGATAGTAATCGTGGCGATCAAGGCAGAAGAAGAACAGCAGCGAGAATGCGGAGTGCCCGAGAAAAATAAGAACAGTTGCTGCAAGAAATATTTTGTTAACCTGACGGAACTTAACAAGAAGCAGGATCATCATGCCGCCCAGCGTAAGCCACACGTGAGGCGCGTAAATCATTCCGAGTGTTTCACTGAAAAATATTCTTACGATGTTCACTTTGTCATCATAGCTGTAATCCCAGAACGGCTTCGGCTCTGTGAAAGAATATCTGCCGGAATGCAGCGTGCAATACCATTCTACAAAACCGCGATACCAAAGAAGATTAATAGCAACCGGTATTAGCAGTATTGCGCCGGAAAGAAGTTTTTTACTGAATAATTTCTGTCCCTTCCCGAAAGAGGCAAGTCCGATGAATTCCAATCCGAAAAGAATCATCAAAACCACATGACTCGTCATAGAAGAAACTTTCAGCAACCCTCCGAGAGAAAAGAACGCCATGGTCCAAAGCAGATATTTGATTTTACCGCTTTCGTAAAAGCTGTAGAATATGCACCAGCCGATGATCACAAAATTCAACGCCGGCACATTCGTGAGAAATCCTATTCCGTAAAAAGCATACAACGGTGAAATCAACAATATCAATGGCGCGATCACAGACCAATACCACGACTGTGTAATTCTGTAAACAGTTTTGTACAGAATTACCATCGCAAGTATGGATGTCAGCGCGGTCAGTAACCGGAAGATCCACAATTTCACTCCTGTAACTGACCAGATTTTTCCAACGATGTAATAGATGACAGGAAACTCCGCTACAGTTTTACCGCTTTCGCGACCGTCTCCGATTTGCGAATGCATTTCAGGCTCGAAGAATCCGTTGCCTTTACTGTAATAATCTGCAATTGAAATACAATCGCTTTGTCGCCATAAATGCAATTCACTTTGCGACTTGAAAAGAATATTATCCCATCCCAACGTAACCATTGCAGCCACGAGAATTACATAGAAAAGTAAATCCCGGTTCAATGGTTTTTGGAGGAATCCTGCCATACGCATGGATCAAATATCGCGAATTACCGGAGATAATAATTACACTTTCCGGAATTGCAGATTACTTACTTTTACTCTGTGAATCTTCCGCCTGTAAACGGTAATACATCTGTCCTTCGTTGGATATTCGGAATTGCGGTTCCGTTCTTCTGGATTACTGCTTTGTTTTTTCCTGCATACTCAGACGGCACTCCCGGCATAATGTGTTTTGCGATGGGGTGGACGATGATCTTCTCCGGCAATCTGTTTGCATTCGGAGCCTGGTTTTCAAATCTTCCTTTCTGGATTTCTTACTTCCTTGTGATGTTCAGCAGACGTTCCGGAGCAATGAACGCATCAATGGTTTTAGCAGTGATTGCCCTGATGCTTTCTTTCGGTTCGCTAACAGTGACAGAAGTAATGCAGAATGAAGCAGGTTTCGTACAAGCGGCGCATCCTTCAGTTTCAGTTTACATATGGCTTACAGCCAATGTACTCCTTGGTGCGGGTGCTGTGATGATTCGGAAAAGAAGCGCAACCTGATTAAAGAACTTCTTCAATCAATTCAGCACGGACAATTACAGGTGTGTTAAAGTCACCTTTAAGATTATACTCCAGAACGCCGGTAACGCGCACTTTCTTATTCAGCATTTTTTCAATTGTTGCTACGTCACCGATTACCTCAACACGTTCAAGATTGTTCATCGATTTCAGGCCTTGCTTCTCCTGTTCCTGAGTTGCAGTGATTTCCAAAGGATGCTTGCACCACAGCGCGTAATACTTCACGGTGCCGTTGCTTTTCGGGTCTCCGCCGTTAGCTGCTGCGTAAGTTGAGTTCATCTCAATTAATCCTTCAATAGAAACTTTTTCAGGAGCGTAGCCCGCTTTTTGTGTTTGTGCTTTTGTCAGATCTGTGATATCGTCGCTTTCCGCAACAATTTTCCAAACGCCCTCTTTCTGTGCAAACACGAGTGACGCAGGATAATTGGCAATCTTGCCGTTCACTTTCACCTGCTTCATGATGCGAATGAGCCAGCTGCCATCGGGTTGCTGCACTTCATCAATGTACTCTTCAATTGTTTGAGAATAATCTTTGTTGCTGCTGAAGTATCCTTTCTGACGGTTCACTACATCATCAGATGCGAGGTGATCTCCGTAATACAAAACAGAATCTGCATAGAATGATTTCATGATAGGAGCGTTGCGCAGATTTAAAGATGCGTTCCAGCTCTCCGTCAACTCGCGCCATGTAGTCATCTTTACAGCAACAGAATCATTTACAGCAGTATCTGAAGCGGTGTTATTATTGCTGTTACTGCCGCACGAAAACAGCAACAGAGTAATTGCAGAAAGAATAATTGTTCTCATAACTCTATATCCTTGGGGACCAGGATTTGTGTGTTTGCACAGCGAAGATACGAGAGATAAACAGAACTGCAGATGATTTTTATTGATCATAAAGCTGACAGAAACACACTTCCTCTGAACCGCTGTTTTCAGGAATTACTTCACGCTTTCGAATCCGGATCGACGATACACTTCAAGATGACGGCGCATATTATTCATCACTTGTTCCTTCAGAACGGGCAGATCTTCCATAGTCATACCTTTTGTTTCAATGGGCTCAGCCCAAACAGCATCGAGATAACCAGGCGCCAAAGCAACCGGTCGAACAGGAGAGAGTTTTCGTCCGGTGTTTAAAACGGTTAATGCGGCAATCGGAGTTCCTGTTGCAATCGCCAGACGAAATGCTCCGTCTCTGAATTCAAGAAGAGGAGGCTCCTCGTGCCTGTTGCGCGTACCTTCCGGACAAAGAAAAACAGAGATGCCTTCATCAAGTGATTTGCGCATTACTTCAATACTCTTGTTGCGGTCTGAGCGGTCGGCGCGATTAACACTCAAATACAGGTTCCGGATGATATAACCCATCAGAGGAATTTTCGTGAGTTCCGCTTTCGCCAGAAAACGGAAGGTGTTGGAACAAGCGATTGCGTACAGTGGAATATCCAGCTGCGATTGATGATTTGCAACGAAAACGTATGTCTTTTTCGGATCTATAAGATTTGTATTGCGCACACGTGAAGGAATAAAAAGCAGATACGACAACGCATGCGCCCAGATCCTGGAAAGACGGTGCGCAATGAATGGTGACCTGCTTTTCGGGAAAACAGAAAAAATTACAGCATACATCAATGTTGTGATCATCATCGTAACGACGAAAACAAGCAAAGCATATATGCCGAGAATATTTCTGAGAATGATCAACGCCGTTTCAATTGATTCGCGTAAGTACGAAGATACGCACAGCGGAGGTAATTATTCATTGAATACCAACTGCTGTTTTCCGGTTTTCTGATGGTTCTCATACAACAGGTGAATCAACCCGTCGGCCATACCTATTTGCGGCACGAAGAGCCGTTCTATGGAAGCGGCTTTCATTACCGAAAGAAATATCTTTCCTGCAGGTACAATTACATCTGCACGATCCGGATTAAGACCGAGCACTTCAATACGATCTTTGAGCGAATAGGATGCGAGGAAGTCATGGAGTTCTTTGAGCTTGTCGTAAGTAAGCGGACGATTCTGCTTCTTGCGCGACATCTTGAAAATCTTGTTGATGTTTCCGCCGCTTCCGATTGCCACCAGAGGTTGCAGATCCGGGGTTTTTTTCGCAACCCATTCTTTCATCTCTCCCCAAAGTTCTTTGGTCACAAGATTATTGAGCATGCGGATAGTTCCTATGTTGAACGACTTGGAAGCGATGATTTTTCCTTTTGAAAAAACAGTCAGCTCTGTACTTCCCCCGCCCACATCAATGTACAAATAGTTGTTGCCGCTGTCCATGTGCTCCGCAACGTGTGTAGAGTAAATAATCTGCGCTTCGATTTTTCCGTCAATCACTTCCACGTTGATGTTGGCTTCCTTGCGAATGAGCTCAATGATTTCTTTTGAGTTCGATGCTTCGCGCATGGCGGAAGTCGCACAGGCTTTGTAAGACGACACCTCGTAGAAGTCGAGCAGCTGTCTGTAAGCCTTCATGGCCGTCAACAACTTCTGAATTTTTTCGTCGGAGATTTTCTTGTACAGGAAAGCGTCTTCTCCGAGTCGCAATGGAATCCTGACGAGATCGGCTTTTTTGAAGTTGGCTTCGTCCTTCCCTTCGTAAACGTTGGCAAAAAGAAGCCGGAGTGCGTTGGAACCTATGTCGATTGCTGCGAATTTCAATTTCTCTTGGCGTGCGGTTTAATACCTGATAGTTTCTGCAGGTATTTCCGGATTTCGTTCTGCGCAACAACAGCATTGACGCTGCGTGTCTTCACATATTCATTTTCCTTGATACCTCCGATGACTCTTGCCTTGGTATTGTCTTTCAGTTGCAGGTTGATAATGCTTCGGAGTTCATCCTGAATATCTCTGTCGTAAATCGGAACTGCAACTTCAGACCTGAAATCAAGATTCCGGGTCATCCAGTCTGCCGAAGATATAAAATACTTCGTGTCACCGTCGTTGCAAAATATGAACAGCCTGGTGTGTTCCAGATAGCGTCCCACGATACTGATTCCCCGAATGTTTTTGCTGTAGCCGTTGATTCCCGGAACCAGAGAACAGATGCCGCGCACGATCAGTTGAATCTGTACTCCTGCGTCACTGGCCTGATACAACCGGGCAATCATATCACGATCCACAAGATTGTTGAGCTTGATGATCATCCACGCCGCCTTGCCTTTGCGCGCATTCTGAATTTCCTTATCAATCAGCGCTGTGAGTTTTTTCCTCATGCTGAATGGAGAAACCAACAGGTGTTTGTATTCGCCGGGCTTGAGGTTGTCTTTGTAAAATTCAAACACCTGCGCCACTTCATTTGTAATGCGCGGATCGGCAGTGATGAGCGATTTATCAGTATAGATTCTCGCGGTGGATTCATTCATGTTGCCTGTCCCGACATGTGCGTAGTGCACAAGCGAGCCTTCCTCACGTCGAGTAATGAGGAATAATTTAGAATGAACTTTTAATCCCGGCACACCGAAAATTACGGTTGCACCTTCTTCCTGCAGGCGGTTCGACCAATAAATATTGTTCTCTTCGTCGAAACGTGCCTGTAGTTCCATTACCACAGTCACCTTCTTTCCGTTCTTCACGGCGTTGATAAGTGCATTACATACGTTCGAATCGCGCGAAACACGATAGATCGTGATTTGTATTGTTGTAACACGCGGATCAATTGAGGCTTCACGCAGCAAATCAATGATGTGATGAAACGACTGATACGGATAATGAAGCATCACATCTTTCTTGCGTATAACGCGGAACATGTTCACTCCGCGTGTAAGGCGCGGATGCGGAATAGGTTCGGCAACGGGCCACACCAATTCGCGATGACCGAGATCCGGGAAAGAAATGAAGTCTTTAAAGTTGTGGTACCGCGAACCCGGAATCATGTTTTCATGATCAAGCATGCGAAGTTTCTTCATGAGAAACGCAAGCAGATCAGGAGCCATTCTGCGATCGTATACGAAACGAACGGGCTCTCCTTTCTTACGTTTCTTCAGACTGCCGGAAATTTTCTCGACCAGACTTTTAGAAATATCATTGTCGATATCGAGTTCTGCATCTCGTGTTAGCTTTATTGTATAGCTGAGAATCCGGCTGTATTCGTGTCGCGGAAAAATTTCGTGCAGACAATGGCGGATGACATCTTCAAGCAACATCACATATTGTTCGTGATTTTCAGAAGGAAGAACCACGAAACGCGACATTTGTTCGGTAGGAATTTCAATCAGTGCATAGCGGTTTTTCTTATCACGCAACCGCCGCACAAGTTTCACTGCCAAATATGCCGACTTGTCTTTCAGATACGGGAAAGACGGCGCGCTGTCGAGCATAATAGGAAATAGAGAAGGCAGTACATTTTTGCGAAAATGATTCAACACCCATTCGCTTTGCGAAGTTGTGAGATGATTTTCATCAATGATATGCACATGGTGCGCTTCCAGTTCATGCAGGATATTCTGATATACTTTATCGAAACGCTGAGAAGCCGCTATATAACGCTTTTGAATTTTATCGAGTAAAATTTCCGGTTCTTCGCCGGCAACTTCGATGGCTTTCTTACCGAGACGTTTCAATCGTTTCAGGGAAGCAACACGAACACGAAAAAACTCATCGCGGTTGTTGGAATAGATCCCCAGGAATCTCAGTCTTTCAATCAGCGGATTGGCTGAATCTTCAGCTTCCTGAAGAACACGATCGTTGAATGAAAGCCAGCTGATCTCACGGTTAACAAGCGGAACTCTGTTATTCTTCATAGATGAAATTGTGCGCGCACAAATGTATACTGTAACTTTTTCTCTTCTCTCAGACTATGCATCCTTAACAATTTCTTGACAGCTCAATGGTCCACTCCGTTCTTCGGATAGTCGAGCATTTCCAGTTTGCCGGTTGTGGTGTCGCATTGATCCCATCGTGTCACTTTAAATTTCAAATGTGCAATGCAGCATGTGGGCATGTCAAACGGTTCCGTATCCGAAAGCAATCCCGTTGTCAATGAAATGGAAGGATTGTGCCCGAACACAAATACATTGTTAACAGACTCCGGCAGTGAAGTGATGAGGTTGAAATATCGTTGCGGTGAAGTTTCATACAGTTCATCCGTCAGGCGGATTTTTTCTGTGTTGTAACCTACATGTCGTGCAAAAATAACTGCAGTGGTGTAGGCGCGGATTGCAAAGCTGGAAACAATGAGATCCGGCGATATGCCGGTTTTCTTAAGTCTTAGACTCATCTCGTGAGCATCACGGTAACCACGTTCATTCAGTGGTCTGAGCGAATCATGCATCTCAGGCAGATTCCAGGAAGATTTGGCGTGACGGATGAGCCAGATGTTTTTCATACGTCTAAAGTTACGAATACAGATTCATTCCGCTTCGGTTATTACGGACTTGGTGGTTCGGCATAATACCCGCTATCTTTGAATCATGAATCCAGTCAAAGCAGTTTTCGCTTGCGTATTAATGACAGTTCTGATGTCATGCGAAAGTCCGGACAACAAAAAAACTGAAAATGCAGGCACGGCAGTCTCTTCGTTGAAGTTTGACACATCCTTTGTGTTTATGCACAATAACGACACATGTGAACTATTGTTGGCACGACAGGAAGCGGTGGGTCAAAACGGAGTGATGGAAGAGAAGATTGTATCTCGGATCACACGTGGTGCAGATACTGTTTTTCGGGCCTCATTCAACTTTAATAAAATTGGAGAATACACCACGCTGAAATCGGGGCGTTCATTTCTTCATCTGGTTAACGATGGCGGTGGCTCCGGTTACAACGGAGTGTTGTTATACGTAAATACATCACGCAAGGAGCCGTTTCTTGACGGAGTTGCGGATATCACGGAATTGAGTAAATGGAAATTTTCTGAAGACGGCAACACCGTTCTGATTGCTCAAGGACTATGGAAAGTGGGTGATCCCGACAGCCCCGATTTTGAATCTCATTTTTCAGAACACCGTCAGGCGTTGTTTCTGTATGATGTGAGTGTTACTCCAAGAACAGAGAAAAACGTAGGTATTACAAAAAATAAATACGAGTTAATTGACGGAGGTAACTCATTCGAAGATATCCGTGAAGGAGAACCTCAGTTGGATACGCTGGTAAATTGGGATGAGTTCGGTATCAAGCTGCCATAATTATTTGGCCAGCCACAATTCCGGATCCAGTTTTCCTGCTCCGCTCTTCCATACCTCAAAGTGAAGCTCTGTGGTTCCTTCTACCTGATCAGTTGCAACCTTTCCGATATTCTGTTTCACTTTGACTTTGTCTCCTTGCTTCACGTAAACTTCTTCAAGTCCTGAATATACAGTGAGGTAATCACCATGGCGTACAATTACCAGCCAGCCTACGCCCGGAATGTTGGTAAGACCGGTTACATCACCTTCAAAAACCGCTCGTGCGTTCGATCCGCTTCCAGTTGAAATATCCACTCCGTTGTTCTGTGTGGTAACACCTTTGAGTACAGGATGCGGATGTTTTCCGAAGCGACTTACGATAGTTCCTTTCTCCACGGGCCAAGGCAACTTGCCCTGATTCTCTTCGAACTTGGCGCCAAGCTGTTTTGCTTCCGGCGTCAGAACAATTGCAGGAGCGGAAGTTGTTGTTCCGGGTTTTGGTGCCGGTGTTGTAACCCCGGGTTTCGGCGGTGTGTTATTCTTTGGCGGTGTGTTGTTCTTCGGCGGCGCAGGAGTTGCGGCAGCGAGCGCTTTCTTCGCTTCGTCGTCAAGTATTTTCTGAATGGCTGCATCTGTTGATGCTTTCTGTGAATTCTTTCGTGCGAGATCTGCCTTTAACTGTACTTCTTTTGACTGCAGTGCACGAAACGTTGCGTCTTTTTCATTCTTTTCTGAAGCGAGACTGTTTTGTTCTTCCTGCTCAGTACCCAGCAAGGATTTCTTTTCTGCTTTATCCCGTTCAAGTCCTGTGAGCTGCTCATTCAGTTCCTGCTGTTTCGCAGCTATTTTCATTCCCTGAATTCTTCTGCCGGTGCTGATGAGTTGCAGATATTTCAAACGCATATAAGCCTGATTGAAATTGTCTGCGGCAAACAGAAACATCATGTTGTTGAATGAATTTCTGTTTCGGTATGCGAATACGATCATTCGTGCATAATCCCGCTTCATTCTCGCAAGTGCTGTATCCTGCACGGCAATTTCACTCTGCTTTTCTGAAATCTGTACGTTAAGCTTTGCAATTTCTTCGTTGATAGTGCGGATGAGCTCTTCGCGCACTTCAATTTTCTTGTTGAGCGCAACCAGCTGGCTAAGAGAAAGTGTTTTGTTGCGACGAGTTTCCGCAAGCAGTTTGTTCGTCAGATCAATCTCCGATTGCAGGTTCTGCTTCTTCGCTTCCAGAGAAGCTTTGTCTTCCTTTTTCTTAGGAGCCGTTTTTTTCGGAGCAGGTTTTTTCTTGTCCTTCTGCGCATAAACAAAAGGCACCGATACGGCGAATACCGATGCAACCAGCAGGAATGCGAAGATTCTACTGCTGATCCTTGTCTTTCTGTCGCGGCTGATCTTTTGGTTGTTCATTGTTCTGCGGCTGTTCGTTGGATGGAATTACAATAGGAATGCAATCGTCCGGAATAGAGAACGGAAAATCGGTTGGTTTATTGAGTGTAACCTTCGTGTAATTGAGAGTAATGCCGGCAGATTTTGCAATTCCTTTCGCGAAGAACTCTGCTTTGTAGGGGAATTGCATGGAATCAATCGGTGCGAATGCGCTGTACGATGCTTTGAATGTACGCGTCTGCTCATCCAGGAACAGGATATTGAGAATCTTAAACGTATTCGGGTCCAGACTGATGGTCTGCAGCGGATCCTGTGGAGCTTTTTGTCCTTCGAGAACTTTTTTCAGCTTGCGTTTTCTGATTGTGCTGAGCGAGTAACGGCACTCGCCCTGATTGATGGATGATCTCAATTTCTCATCTTCTTCGTAGAATGTAACGCTGTTACCCACGAGAAGCGATTGCATCATTTCATAATCAACATCAGTTTGAAGAGCCTGGCTCAACAAGACGAAATCTCCCTGAAAACATTTCGGCTGTGCACCGAGTGTGCCGTCCTGGAACTGAACAAATTTTACAGAGTCTTTTGTAATGAGAATGCGTGCAATCTTGATATTAAGCGGTCCGAGGACGTTCATCCAGATCACGCTGTCTTTACGCATGCGCAGACTCACTTCAAACTCGCCGCTGGAGCTGTCGTCGTAAGCCAGACAGGTAATCTTTGCAGTCATCCAATCGAAGCGGAATTCATTTTTCCGCATATCGGCAACCAATGTTCGCGGAGCTTTGTAATCGAGGCGACAGTTGCCCGTGTAAGTTTGAGCAGTATCGGCATTCTGTTTCTTCTTCTTTTTACGTTTGCAGGAAGAGATGAATGACGTTGACGTTATAGCCAACACCGCGATCAGAAAGTATTTTGCAAGCGTTTTCGCGCCTTCTATTCTACTCATCGTTCAGTTTGCGGTTCTTGATTTTCTGCTCCAGCTCCGGACTCTTGTTGCCCAGTGATTTCGCTTTATTCCAATACTTCACAGCCTCGTCCGTATTTTTCAGCATGTACTGAATATCACCCATACGTTCGTTCACCTGTGCATCATTAGGAGTAATAGCAAGTGCTTTGCGCATGTAATCATCAGCCATTTTGTAATCGCCCATGTTGTATTCAATCCATCCGAGAAGGTTCAGATATGCTGCATTATTCGGCTCCGCTTCCACAACTTCAAGCATCATTTGTTCAGCGCGGTAGTATTCTTTCTTCTGACGAAGCAGTGATGCTGCTAGATCCGCTTTGTACTTCATGTTCTTCGGCTCCGCCTTGATCATTTTCTCAACCAAAGCATCTGCATCTTTATCATTTCCCGTATTGCGGTAACATTCTATCTGCATTTTGCGGATTTCCACATCCATTTGCGGGTCGTCATAGTTGTAATCGTGTGCGTTTGACAGGTGCTGCAACGCTTCATAGTAATTCTTCTTACGGAAAGCCATTTCGCCCATGTAGTAATAAGCATCAGGCTGGGAAGGATAAAGCGACATCACTTCTTTGCAATCTTTTTCCTGCTGCACATCGTCTTTTGTCTGCGCGTTGATTTTCAGAATCTGTTTCCACGGTGCGTAGAAACCCGGATTCATATCCAGCGCTTTGCGATACATCGCGCGCGCCTCTTTCATGCGGTTATCCTTCATCAGATAATCGCCGCTTACAGTGAATGCCGGAGCTTCGTCTTTGTGCGTGCGGCGCATCACTCTGCATAGCGAATCTGCTTCTTTCTTCTGAGCTGGTGTGAGTGCCACAGCTGTATCACTGATGTTGTACCACGTATTGAGATACGCAATTTTTGTTTCCAGCAATTCAGGAATCGCGAAGGCCGCAAGTGCATCGGAGTAACCCTGCGCTTTTTTACCGTTGCGGTTGTTCACTTCTGCGAGTTTCAATCGGGGAGTAGCTGAATACGGAAATTTTACCGCCATGTCGGCATAAACTGCGTTGGCTTTATCCTGTTGCGCTTTGCTTTCGTAAAACGCAGCAAGCTCGTAAGAGTATTTTTCTTCGAGCGGGAATGATTTGATCAAACCTTTATAAACACTTTCAATACCTGCCTCATCTTTCTGACGTTCATAAATTTTTAAACGGCAACGCGCCAGTGTATCTGAATTTCCTTCGTGTTTTTCAATGTCACTGTAAGTCGCCAGAGCGTCGGCAGGTTTATCTGCATTGAACTGACAATCAGCAAGGCGGTAGTGAAGGCTCATGTCATTCGGTTGCGCTTTGATCAGCTCTTCGTAAATGGCAATTGCTTCTGCATCGCGGTGAACAGACTGAAGAATTTCTGCGTAACGGAATTTGTACCAGATATTGTCCGGTTTCAGCTCTACAGCGCGCTTTGCGTAAGGCAACGCACGATCTGATTGTCCTAATTCGTGATACAGTCCTGCTACTTCATAATTGGCAGCACTGTTATCCGGATTCATCTCAAGTACTTCGCGGAATTCAACCAGAGCTGCTTTCTTGTTGTCGATCATTTTGAGAATACAACCTTCCATGAAAGTTGCTTCTTCTTTGGCTTTCTTCTCCGAAATAGGATCGTTACGCTCGCCTGTAATGGTTGGCGCCTCGTAATCAGCAGCGGATTGAGTGGAATTCTTTTTTCCGTCGTGACCGGTATCTGCTGTAGCCGTTTTCTGTGTTTTGCAGGAGAGGGCGAGCGACAGTCCCAGAATCGGGATAAAAGAAAATCTGAGCAGATTCTTCATGTTGTTAGTCTTTGATGACATTGTAATCGCCAACACTCAGATCGGACGGAGTGCCGCATACTTCAGCATAACTTCCTACCATGGAATTGGTTACTACTTTGTTCGTGATTTTACTGTTCTGCTGAACGATACTGTTGGTAATAACGGAACCGCTCACCTGTGTATTGTTGCCCAGAGAAACATGCGGACCGACAACAGCGTTCTTAACAGTTACATTATCGCCAATGAAGCACGGCTCCACAATTACCGCATTGTCGAGATGAATGTTCTTTCCGCGCAGCGTTGCATCTCCACGCAGGAATTCCAGCACGCGCTGATTGGTGTAAACAGTGGCGTCTTTATTGCCGCAGTCCAGCCACTCTGTTACTTTGCCCGGCGCAAACTTCACGCCTTTCTGCTTCATGTTTTCCAGTGCGTTGGTCAGCTGGAATTCGCCTTTGTCACGAATGTTGTTGTCGAGCAGGTACTGTAATTCTTTGCGCAGATTCGCACCGTCGCGGAAATAATAAATTCCGATGATGGCAAGATCGCTTACAAACTCCTGAGGTTTCTCAACGAAATCGGTAATTACATTCTGATCGTTCACTTTCACTACACCGAACGCACGCGGATCTTCAATCTTCTGTACCCAGATAATTCCTTCCTGAGCAGTATCCATCTTGAAGTCGGCTTTGAAAAGTGTGTCTGCAAATGCAACAACAACTTTTCCATCGAGACATTCTTTCGCACACATAATTGCATGTGCTGTTCCCAACGCTTCATCCTGATACCAAATGCTTCCTTTCGCATTCAGGTTTGCTGCAACCTGTTTCAGCATTCCTTCCACTTCAGGTCCGAATGCAGGTCCGATGATGAACGCGATTTCCTCAGGTTGTTCATTGCATACGCGCGTAATATCTTCTGCGAGACGTTGAACAATAGGTTTACCCGCAACCGGGATTAGAGGTTTCGGAACTGTAAGTGTGTGCGGCCGCATACGCTTGCCCATGCCGGCCATTGGGATGATAATCTTCATGCAATTATTTATGCTAAACGATTTATGATTTTCCTGTATGTCCGAATCCGCCTTCTCCTCTTGCCGTTTCGGTTAATTGTTCTGCCGGAACCCACAAAACACGTTCGTGTTTGGCAACTACCAGCTGAGCCACACGCTCTCCGTTTTCAATCGTGAAATCCTGAGAAGAAAGATTCACTACAATCACTTTCACTTCGCCGCGGTAATCTGCGTCGATGGTGCCGGGACTGTTCAATACCGTAATTCCGCTCTTCGCTGCAAGACCGCTGCGCGGGCGCACTTGCGCTTCATATCCTGCAGGCAGCTCCATGAACAAACCTGTCGGAATCATAGCGCGCTCCAGCGGCTTCAGTGTTACCGGAGCTTCCAGATTTGCGCGCAGATCAAGTCCTGCCGACAACTCGGTGGCGTAAGCAGGCAGCGCATGAGCTGA
Organism: Bacteroidia bacterium; assembly: GCA_023151315.1. Classification (GTDB taxonomy): domain Bacteria; phylum Bacteroidota; class Bacteroidia; order Palsa-965; family Palsa-965. The sequence goes on along the minus strand of JAKLJE010000025.1, from coordinate 43,996 downwards.
TTTATTTACAATTTTCACTTTTAACATCCGACGAATTTAAGTGTTTTCATTGGTGTTTTGGCTTGTCGCCTTGCTTTTAATGAGGGTGCGGAACGGCTTCTCTGTTATCAGCACAATTGCAGCAAACAGGAGGAAGAGCAGATTTCTGAAAACAAGATCGGCTGCAGCTGAGCCGGTATCTGTAAACCATCCAATGAAAAACAAAATGAGTGCTGTGAAAATGTATCCGCTGATTCGTTGCACCTGATAAGGAACGGGATAATGTTTTTGCCCGATGAAGTATGAAATGATCATCATTGCGGTATAACAGATGAGCGTTGCCCATGCCGAACCCATGTAACTGGAGAAATACCCATCTGATGGAATCCAGAGAATGTTAAGCCCGATTGTGATGGCAGCTCCGGCAAGAGTAATCCACATTCCATACTGAGTTTTCCCGGTCAGTTTGTACCAGATGGAAAGATTGAAATACACTCCGAGGCAGAGATTGGCAAAGAGAAGAATCGGAACCACGCCAAGACCTTCACGGTAGTTTTCGCCGATCATGTACTGAATCCACGACAGATTCATTGTGGTGCCGAGGAATATCAGAAGGCAGAAAATCACAAAGTACGTCATGACCGTGGAGTACATTTCCTTCGAGTTTTTCTCTTTCTGTTTCGAAAAGAAGAACGGTTCTGCGGCGTAACGGAAGGCTTGCCAGAAGATCGTCATGAGAATGGCAATCTTATAACACGTTCCGTAAATCCCGACTTGCTCTTCTGCAAGTCCTGCAGGCAGGAGATATTTCAACAGAATACGATCGAGCGTTTCGTTCACCATACCTGCCAGACCAACAACCAGCAAAGGCAGCGCGTAACGCAACATTTTTTTCAGAAGGGCAGGATCGAATCCTGCACTCATGCGACGATAATCGCCCGCAACAAAAGCAAGACACACAAAGTTCGCGACAAGGTTGGCAATGAACGCGTATCCGATACCGATTTCAGGATTGTACAGAGATCCGAAGAATGATTCAGGGTTATTGTCGTGTGCGTATTTGCAATAACCGATGAAGAAGAAGCTCACTACGAGGTTTACGAAAATGTTGAGGAGTTTCAGCTTGGCGAATGATCCCGCTTTGTTTTCTTCGCGCAATTTTGCAAAAGGAAGCGCCATCAATGCATCGGAGGCGACAATCAGTATTGCCCAGATAACGAACTCCGGATTTTCCGGGTAGCGCATCAGATCTGCCAACACAGGAGCAAAAACAATGAAGGGCAGCGACAGCAGGATTGTGCTGAACAAAAGTGTGCGAAGCGCCGTGCTGTATACAAGTTCTTTGTTCGATTCGGAGGAAAGGAAGTTGAACAGAGCTGTTTCCATTCCGAAAGTGAAAACAACGTTCAGGAATGTGATGTACGAATAAAACTCAGTATTCAACCCCAGAACATTCGGAGTATCAAAGATGTACGAGAAAAACGGGACCAGAGCAAAATTCAGAAGTCTGCCGAATATGGTACTTACACCATACACAGCAGTTTGCCCGGCCAGTTTTCTTATTGCACTCAATGCAAGGGATTTATCACACGAAAGTGGTATAAAACCACCTAGGTATTCGAAGTTATTATGTTTTGTTTTGCACGTTGCTTCGTTAACATCATTTACCTGATCAGGATCATAATATCAGTTGCCGGAGATTTTTTTAGTGTGTGCAGTGACTTTTTTATCCTTGCGGTATATACTGTTATCGAGTTTGGCTTCGTTTTTGTTTTGTCTGTCATGGCCTTTTATGAGCTAGGCGAAAACATTCAAAATTCAGGCGCCACGAATGTTGAACCGAACCGTAAAAAGTTATATTTGTAATCAATTAACCTAAACTAATGCAAATGAAATCAGCAAAATTTGTTGCTCTGTTCGGAGCACTCAGCCTCGTGTTCATGGGCTGCCCTTACGAATCGAAAATTCCACTGGACTCTGCAGATAAATCTAAGCCAGATAAGTCGCTTGTTGGTAAGTGGGAAGAAAAAGGTTCTGACTCTTATGAGTGGACTTGCGAAATGGATGGCAATCAGTACCGCATTGTAAAGAAAAACACTGAAGATTCTGAAAGCGATCCAACAGTTTACATCGGTCACTTGACTGACGTAGGCGGATCACCTTTCATGAACGTATATGAGAAAGATTCTGAAGAGAAATCTTACTACATCTACCGCATGGAGAAAAAAGGAGAAGGAGATCGTTTGAAGTTCAAAGCTATGACTGACAACGTAACTGAAGAGTTCACTTCTTCTGAAGAGTTCAAAGCTTTCGTTAAAAAGAACATGGAGCTTAGCTTCTTCTACAACAAAGACGACGAGAAGACTTTCTACAAGAACGACTAATCGTTAGCCTGAAAATGAACAAAAGCCTTCCTCTGACTTGTCGGAGGGAGGCTTTTTTCATGGTTTAACCCCGGCTTATTTAAGTTCTAAGGAACTTCTAAGGACGGAAAATCGGGCTGCCGAATCCGTTTTTTTAAGTTTGATTCATTAAAGACAATTGCGAAAGAGTGAAGCCGGAACAGGATGGTTAACTGGTTAAAACAATCTCAGAACCTGTTCCGGCTTTTTTAATCTCACGCATCTGCATAAAGTCTTCAGGCGATTTCGAAGGTTGTTACGCCGGAAACTCTTCTTAGCACATGGTAAAAAGCAGCGGCAACGCTGCTTTTTCTTTTCATGGAAGCGGATGATTCCTGTACCGATTGCCTGTAGTATCTTTCGGCGAAATTCAGGAAGGGATGAACAGAATTCTGATCATAGAAGATGAAGTAAAAACCGCCAACTCAATTAAGCAGGGTTTGGAGGAAAATTCATTTCTTACAGAAACTGCTTATGATGGAAATTCGGGATTACGTCTGGCGCGAAAGGGAAATTACGATCTGATAATATGTGATGTGATTCTGCCCGGACAGAACGGAAAAGAAATATGCCGAAGTCTGCGAGCAGAACAAATTCATACTCCGGTTCTCATGCTCACGGCATTGAATTCCGTTTCAGACAAACTTGAAGGTTTTGATTCCGGAGTTGACGATTATTTATCGAAGCCGTTTGAGTTCAGAGAACTGCTTGCCCGTGTGCGTGCCTTATTAAAGCGTCATCCGCAGATTGTACAAACCGCAACCATATTGAAGTGTGCAGATCTCGAATTGAATCTGGATACACGTAAAGCAGTGCGCAGCGGTAGAACAATAGATCTGACCCTGAAAGAGTTCGCGTTGCTCGAATACTTCATGCAACACGCAAACCGCGTATTGTCTAAAGCGGAACTTGCAGAACGCGTGTGGGGAATAGATTTTGACACCGGTACCAACGTAATAGAAGTGTATGTGAATTATCTGCGGAAAAAACTGGAAGCAGAAGGTGCACCGCGTCTGATTCACACCGAGTTCGGCATGGGTTATATTCTGAAAGATCAGGCATGAATATCAGAACACGACTCACGCTACAGTTTGCCGGAATCGTTGCGGTAATCGTTGTGCTTTCTCACATCAGCATTTATTATTTCTCCTCGCAATACAGAGCAACCCAGTTTCAGAACCGATTGCGTGAGAAAGCAAACACCACTGCTGATCTGCTTATCAATGTAGATGACATCAGCGTAGAATTGCTGCGTATTCTGGACAGAAGCAAAAAAGATCTTCTCTTTCAGGAGAACGTTACGGTGTACAATTTCAGGAACCAGGTACTCTATACCAACAACAGCAAGGAAGATTTCGGTTCCGATCCTGAATTCCTTAATAAAGTCCGTTCAACCGGCGAGCAAGTATTGGTGAAAGATCAGGTTGAACTCGTTGCGGTTCTTTACAACGATGATTACAACAAGTATGTAATCACAGCGAGTGCAACTGACACTTATGGATTGCGAAAACTCGGCAACCTGATGGAAATTCTGACAGCCTCGTTTATTCTTATCATGATTATCGTAATTGTTTCGGGATGGATTTATGCCGGGCGTGCTTTGCGTCCGATAAGCAAGATGGTAAATCAGGTGAATGAAATTTCCGCAAGCAATCTGGATGTGCGTTTGGATGAAGGAAACGGGAAAGATGAAATATCCAGATTGGCCGGAACTTTCAATAAGATGCTCGATCGAATCGAAGCTTCTTTCCGAATGCAGAAAATGTTTGTCGCGAATGCGTCGCATGAAATTAAAAATCCGCTTACCGTAATTACATCCCAGGTAGAAGTAGCGTTGCTGCGCGACAGATCAACGGAGGAGTATAAAAACACGTTGACGTCAGTTCTGGAGGATGTGCGTAGGCTGAATCGGTTTTCAAAGCGGTTGCTGGATCTTGCGCGGATTGATGCTGATGCACTTAACGCAGAGTTTATACCTATACGTTTTGATGAGTTGATCTGGAAGTGCCTGGAAGACATACGACGGAATCATCCGGAATATACAGTGACATTCATACCTGAACTTCCGGAAAATGAAGAGCAACTTATTGTAAACGGCAGTGCCGATTTGCTTACAATTGCGCTGGTAAATATCATTGACAACGGATGCAAATTCAGTCCGGATCACAAAGTCACTCTTTCGTTGAGTGCAGATGAAAACGGATGTTATTTTACTTGTACAGATAATGGCCCCGGAATTCCTGCGGAGGAAAGAGAAATGATTTTTGAGCCGTTTTACAGAGGGAAAACTACAGTAGGTGTGCCGGGACACGGTATCGGATTATCACTTGTGCATCGTATTGTTAATCTGCATGGCGGAACGATTCAGTTTGAATCTGCACAAGCACAAGGGACTACTGTGAAAGTGTTTATGCCGAATGCAAAGTGAGTTGTGATTCAGCGGAGCATTCGTCTGTTGTTGCCTCAGAAGGCGCAGAGAAATGCAGATGATTCTGACGGATAAAGAATCGGTGTAATCGGTGTAGATGTATGTCCAATTTTTTTAACGCAGATTACCTTAGTTCTCATTCGGAGTCTTGGACGAAACACTCTGCGTAATCAGCGCAATCTGAGGCTATCAATGTTTATATCACAAACGAAAAAACCCTCCTGAAATTTTCAAGAGGGCTTTTGTATTTAGGAGCATCACTTACTTTCCGGTGAAAGCAGGCTTGCGTTTTTCCATAAACGCGCCGGTACCTTCTGCAAAATCTTCCGTGCCGCAGCAGCGACCGAATGAATCAACTTCAAACTGGTAACCGTCAACACCTTCAGCGTAGTGTGCATCCACGCATTTTACAATTTCAGCAACTGCAAACGGTGCTTTTGTGAAAATACGGTTCAGGATTTCCTGACATTTCGGAATCAATTCTTCAGGCTTTACGAGGTAATTGCACAAGCCAACGCGATACGCATCTGCAGCGTTTACAATATCGCCTGTCATAAGCAATTCAGTTGCGCGACCGCGACCGATGTGCATAGTGAGACGTTGTGTTCCGCCATAACCGGGAATCAATCCGAGACTAACTTCCGGCTGACCGAATTTTGCATTTTCAGAAGCAATACGCATGTGACACGCCATAGCCAATTCGCAACCGCCGCCTAACGCAAATCCGTTAACGGCAGCAATTACAGGCTTCGGACACAGCTCGATCATTTTGAAAATTGCCTGTCCGCTTGCAGCAAAAGCTCTTCCGCCTTCTGCGCTTAATCCTGCGAATTCGGAAATATCTGCACCCGCAACAAATGATTTCGGGCCTGCGCCGGTTACAATTACACCTTTGATGTCGTTGTTGGCAACAACATGTTCGAATGCTGCTTTGATTTCACGAAGTGTTTCCTGATTCAACGCATTCAGTTTGTCCGGACGATTGATAGTTATCGTGTAAATCCCGCCTTCAAGAGTTGCGAGAAGATTTTTGAATTCCATCGGTATAGTTACGTTTCCTTGTTTTTGAGTTAATGTCGCTTCCACGTGATCTTTAATTTAACGGCGATAAAGGTAATTACTGTACTCTGCTTGCGAATACCAAATTGGGCAGTTTTTCCCCATAATGATTAACAATTACGATGAAATGCAGCTTCAACAGCACCATTTGCGCCGTTTTTACGACGATGGTTTCGGTTTACAGTTTGCCCGCAAGCACACAAACACGCTTGTAGTGCTTCACGTTTCCTTGTGTGTCGAATGCTTCGAATAATATCACATATGATCCCACACGCGCTTTGGTGCGATCGTCCATTGTGCCGTCCCACGAGAATGCGCCTTCTTCGGTACCAAGTAATTCACTCTTCACCAATGTGCGCACCAAGCGACCGCGCGAATCGTAAATGGTGATGTTGGCAACCAATCCCGGAGTAGAGAAGAGGTAGTTGATTGTTACCACATCATTGAATCCGTCATTGTCCGGAGAGAATATTTCATTGGTGATGGTAACGGCTCCGTCGTCCACTGTGCCTGCAGCGTTGAACTGAGAATTTTTCTGTGTAGGTGTTCCGTATCCTGCGTCTTCCGCAGCAGAATGCCAGTTGGTGGCATCTTGTGTAGTGCGATCGAAATCGATACGCTCCAACGAAACACCTTTTGTTTCCTGCAACATCGGGAAGTGCCAATCGGAAGTGTACACCAAACGATCAACAGTGTTGAATGCAGTATCGGTCAGCAACAAAACATCTCCGTCTACATTCATGGATGGAATATCTTCCATCTGCAAACAACGAGAAGAAATTGTAGAAGCAGGGTATTGTGCGGCTACATCGTAAACGTTTTCGCTGAGTACAAGATACTCACCAGGGAAGAGTATGAATCCTTCAGGAGCAATCACGGAAATTTCCTGCAGCACATTGGCAATTGTGTCTTGCGTACAGATCACTACTTTGCGCAGATCAATTACTTTTTGCGAGCGGTTGTAAATTTCCACATAATCGGAACCGCCATCCAGCGGATCAAAAAGTATTTCGTTGATCACAATATCATTAGCAGCAACAGGCTCGGGCAAGGCAAACGGAACAGTTGTGGTGAACAAAGGATTTCCAACACAATCCGTAGCGGTTGATGTTGCGGTGATGTGATAATAAACTCCTGCGAATATCGGCGTAGCCAGTTTCATTCTGCATGAAGAGAATTGCGGTCCGTCAGGATAAACCGCCATTGGAGCGCCAATAGAGTTGTCAATGAAATAAATTACCGATGATGCAATTGTTGCGCTGTCCATCGGTTCTGAAAACCAAACGCGAATACTGTCGGCAGTATAAACAGAAACCCTGGTAATTGAAGGAGGTGAAATATCTCCGTTGCCTCCCTGAATACTGTTTCTGTATCCCGGCGTTCCTCCTGACGGAGCATTGGACGCACTCCAGTTGGAAGAACCTCCGCATGGATTATTTCCATCCACCTGTTCCAGCGACCAACCTCCGTCTGCTTTCGCACTGTTGTTGTACCAATCATCCGTGTACGAAACAGTATGCATCAGCAAACCGTTTTCATTACGCAGTGTGATTGTACTTCCGGTGTTTGTGAGCGATTGAAAACTTGTGAGAGGAAGAACATTCAAACCAACAAACAGTGGAGCGGCTGCATCATCTGTTACAACTACAAATGAGTCCGGTGCAAGCAGGAAGAACGGAAGCAAGCGCGTTGTTGTTCCTACTGTCAGCGACCAATTCTCCAGTTGAATTGCGTACGGTGTGTTGTTTTTCAGCTCTAGATATTCTTCATTCGGCAATGCAACTGCAGGATCGGGATCCGCCATGATCTCATTCACCACAACATCAAATGACTGCACTGCGTGATAAACAAAAGTTCCTGAATTCGGATTGGCAACGTTACCTGCACAATCGGCGAGTGTAGTAAAGTTCAAAGTGTGCGTAACACCGTCGATCATCGAGAACGGAAGTGTAAGCGTTGCACACATCAAAGTTGTGGTGTCGTACGAAACGGCCAAAGGGTTTTGCAATGCTGGAAGAATGAAATAGGAGTTCACGTTCCCGAGTAATGCAGGATCAATCGCTTCATTGAAACAAACTTCAATGGTGTTTACTCCTGTTGCATGAAGATAAGTCAATGCAGGACCTGTAACATCCGGAGAACTGTTGAATACACTGTTCTGTGTTCCCGGCGTTCCGCCTGCTGCGTTGTTCGAAGCAATCCAGTTTCCTGAAGCAGCACATTGCCCGGTTGCATTCGGGTTGATCAACTCCAATGTCCAGCCGCCATCGTCTTTAGTTGCATCCTGATACCACGCGATGTCGTAGTTCACGGAATCAATCACGGTGCTTAATGCATCGTAGATTTTCAGATTGTCGCCTGCATTGTTCAATGAAGGGAAAGATGAAATTCCGACACGATTTCCAAATGGCGTGAACAGGGATGTATCAGCATTGGCACATACGATTACATAGCCTCCTGCCGGAAGTGTATAGTTACCAATTGTTCCGGTTGAAGATCCGTCAGTAAATGTCCAGCCGCTCAGATTGAAATTCTGAGAAGATCGATTGTACAATTCAATGAATTCAGTATTCGGCAATCCCACAACAGGTGAGGGATCTGCCATGATTTCGTTGATGACTATATCGTGAAATACCGGAGTTCCGATTGGCAAATACAGAAATGCTGCGCTATCGAGCACCATTGCGTTGGCGGCATTATCCTGCACATTAGAAACATAAAGCATGTAGTTCTGCGCCGACACAAAACTGTTTGTGAATGTCAAATGTACCAATGCAGGATTGCTTCCATCGCGCGAGGCTAGAGAAGGATTGCCAATGGAATTGTTGACGTTGTAATTCGATTCCGTTTCTGCCGTAATGAGTTCAACGGGTTCATCGAATGTCACATCGAGCTGTGTTGCAGAAAGCACATTCACTGATGAAATCTGTGGAGCCGTTACGTCAACAATCGGAGGGCCGACGTAAACATCGTCCAAAAAAAAATCATTGATATTCGAAACTGTGTATTTGCAGAAGTATCCCGCATAATTACATGTGGTGAATGTATTGTTGGTAATGCTTCCTTCGGTAACCCAGTTGGTGCCGCCCAGCGTGTCCGAATAAACGGTCCAAAGTCCAGCAGCAGTGCGTGTTACTTTCACGCGAACGATATTGTTGGTCAATGCGACACGCGCCGGTAATCCGTCAATAATCTTTGTGTGTGTAATGCCATTCTGCTCCCACAGATCAACTCCGTCGAGTGAACCGTTTTCTCCCATGCGGATGTAATAACCGTTAACGGGACCTTCGAGGTTGGCAACGTCAGAAGTAAGATAGAAGCGTGTGTTGTTGTTATCCGATGGGGAGAAATTCATTCTGCACCAGAACTGCCATTCGCAGTTGGTAGCAAAAGGAGAAGCGAACGATAAGGAAGAAGTATCTGCAACAGTTGAGTTCAGTTGCAATTGAAAACCAGGGTTAACGATAAAGTCTGCGTTGTCACCACTCCAGGCAGGATTGCTTGTGAAGTCACCATCACCGAAGTTATCGGAGATTTGTGCTGTTGCGGGAATGAAGAACACCAGCAATAAGCCATAGAATGCAATAAACTTTTTCATCATTTGCCGTTTGGGAAGGGGCAGTTGCTAAGATAATACAATCAACTGGGCGAAAGGCTTCTGAAGCGCAGCAAAATCACATGAAATTTGTGTTACCAAACAGAATGACAATAGCCATTAATTGAGCCAGGATGCTAATCAAAATTAAAATAGATGCCTAAGACAACTTCTCTGACGATTGTTGCTCCTGCTCTGACATTGGTAGTTTCAGTATTGTAGTATGGAGGCTGGATGATGCCTGCCCGCCAAAAGAATCCGGCCTTTACGGTTGGCTGACTATTAAAATGATAAGTTCCGCCGAAATGTTGCTGAATAAATGCATGGTATCCAACTTTTGTGATTTCTATGTCTTTAGTCGTTACGTCTACTGTAGCTGTACTTGTATTACCACTTGCGATGGGGTAGTTTGCCTGATGGATTTTCGCGAAGAACAATGGTGTTACTAACAGATCAAATGCAATCAATGTACGTCTTGACTTGCCTATGTATTTCGTCATTTTTAAATCCGCACCTTTGGTCGATGAGTAAGCGACTCCAATCGCAATAGAAGCATAGGATGGTTTCGTGAATATATATTCAGTGTTGTTAACAGAGAAGCCACCTTGGGCTTTGGGAAACGCTAGATAAAATAGTTGTGAATGTAACCCAAATGCAGTCTGCTTTACGGTTTTGAAACGCCCAACAGGTCTGCCGCCGTTCTTTGGAGGCACACCTACAAAGTAATCCGCAGAAACTCTAAGTTTGGCAGGCTTTTCTTTCACTATTGGGAAGTAAGCCGCCGATAAAAAAGCGCCAAACGACCCTAAAAATCCACAGCCGGAAACACCGTAGTATAAGCTGCGGTTGTATTTTTCGTAGGCAAAGCCAAACGAAAACCCCGTGTGGTCAGATGCGCCGAAAAATGACACGTACTGTTTACTTAGCTCATCAGGCAAATCTCTGTACACCTGACAATCGATAATACCTTCCGTCTTAAAATCGATTTTTCCTTTACGTTTTTGAGCAGAAAGGTTCGAGGTCAACGTAAGTATAAACAGCACAGTTATATAAATCGAAAAGCGCATACAGCTGAATTATTTGCGAATGTAAATAATATTATAAGAGACGCAGATATCATTATCCTAAATCAAGCTGTAAATGAATCGCGTTTACTTATTTTTAATTCTCACGTGTTCGGTAAAAAGTTGATTGCAACTGTATTATTTTGAAAGCCTCGTTTTAAAACAGCAACAGATTTTCTGCGTGATTATAATAAGTTAAAATGTTTGTAACACCTGTGAAATTTGTACATATTTGCACTCATGAAAATGATCTGCTCAAAGAAATGCATGAAGAAACCTGTCCGTTAGGAAAGGCTGAATGTGTTATGCGCAGAATAATATAACAGAAGCCTTTCGGAAACGGGAGGCTTTTTTAATGTCATACTTCGGCTACGCTCAGTATGACACTAAAAAAAGTGACGCTCAGTCTGACATTGTGCAGCCAAGAGAAATACGATTGAAAAAAGTAAATTGATAATTAAACAAACCAAAAGATGAAAATCGCAGTAGTAGGTGCTACCGGACTGGTTGGCACAAAAATGCTGGAAGTGCTCGCTGAAAGAAACTTCCCCGTTACAGAACTCATTCCTGTTGCTTCGGAGAAATCCGCAGGCAAGGAAATTGAATTCAAGGGAAAGAAATGGAAGGTGGTAACAGCTGAAACTGCGATTGCGATGAAACCTGAAATTGCATTGTTCTCTGCGGGAGGAAGTACTTCTCTCGAATGGGCGCCGAAGTTTGCAGAAGCAGGAATAACTGTGATTGATAATTCTTCTGCATGGAGAATGGATCCAACTAAAAAACTCGTTGTCCCGGAAGTGAATGGAGATGCATTGACGAAAGAAGATAAGATCATTGCGAATCCGAATTGCTCAACAATTCAGATGGTGGTTGCATTGAATCCGCTTCATAAGAAATATAAGATCAATCGTATTGTGGTAAGCACCTATCAATCGGTTACCGGAACAGGAAAGAAAGCGGTGGATCAGCTGATGAATGAACGCAACAACGTGAAAGGCGAGATGGCGTATGCGTACACCATTGATATGAATGCGATTCCGCACATCGATGTATTTCTGGATAACGGATATACGAAAGAGGAAATGAAGATGGTGAATGAGACGAAGAAAATCATGCGGGATGATTCTATTCGAGTTACAGCAACCACAGTGCGTATTCCCGTTATGGGCGGACATTCAGAATCGGTGAATGTGGAGTTTGAAAATGAATTTGATCTGAATGAGCTGCGTGCAGTGCTTGAATCCGCTCCGGGAGTGAAAGTGGTGGATGACGTGAAGAATCTTCAGTATCCGATGCCGTTGATTCACGCGAGCAACAAAGACGATGTTTTTGTAGGTCGCATCCGTCGTGATGAAACGCAACCGAAGACAGTGAACATGTGGATTGTTTCAGACAATCTTCGCAAGGGCGCGGCAACTAACGCGGTGCAGATTGCGGAGTTGCTGATGGGAGGATAGGGCAAATTGGTTAAATAAAAGTTCGCTGATTTGTTACTTTACAATTAATACCTCACTATGCATTCTGCTGCCATCCACCTCGCTCACTTGTACCGAATAATTTCCGGCACTGAGTGAACTTGTTTGCAAGTCAACTTGATTCGAAAAGTTTTCTTCGAAAACGAGTTGACCTGCACTGCTGTAAATTCTTACAACCAAAGGCTCCGGTTCTGCAGTGGTAATGTGGAGCACCTCATCTGTCGGGTTAGGATACATAGTGAATGGAACCTTTTCAGGAGGCTCTGCAATACCTACACCGGTAGGACATGTAGTGCCGTAACACGCAATGCGGCTGGCAGGAATACCGTAACCAACTTGTGTGAAGTATCCGCCGATGTATAAGTTACCTTGGAATACGCACATTTCTTCTACTGTGTTTGATGCGCCACCGTCAACACTCGTCCATTTTACACCGTCGAATTTGTAAACGTTGTTTATCGTATCACCTGCGGCGGTTATGGTTACATTCCCTCCGCCGGCATATAATTCACCGTTGAACATAGCAAGACAACGCGTTCCCCACAATGTGTCTGTGCCGGGGCCAACAGCAGCCCACGCCGTATCGTTCCACACTGCAACGCCATTGGCAGGAACACCACCGGCCATAGTAAAACCTCCGGCTACGTAAAGCAAATCGTTTATGGTGTCTACAATCATGTCGTGGGCGTAACTGTTTAATCCGCTTCCCACGGTATCCCATTGCACTCCGTTCCATCTGGCAATGTACCACGCGGGAAGATTCGTCGGACCTGCCAACTGAAAGTTACCTCCAACATAAAGTTGTCCGTGATAAACAGCCATCGTTCTAATCTCCTCAATTGAACCGTTCACGCCCCCGGCAACATCAGACCACGTTGTTCCATTCCATTTTGCAATTCTGTTGCAGGAAACACCATTCACATTCGTCATTTGTCCGCCTATGTACAGTTCGTTGTTGTACACTTCCATTGCTTTGACCATTTGATTTGGAGCTCCATTCGGAGTAATAGTCCCCCAGCCATTCACAGAGTCCCAGACCGCTAGGTTGTTTGTAAAAGGAATACAATTTGGGGGTTCGTCCGCGCAAAGAATACTCCCCCCAACGAACAATTTACCATTGAAGAGTTTTATGGCGTTTGGAGATCCGGTGATTCCCTGATTAAGAGAATCTACTTCAAAACCATTAAATCTGCATACACCATTCAAGGTTGTTCCGGCGAAAGATGAAGGTGTATAACACATTCCGATAACCAATGTCCCACTATTCTGAACATAGAAACTTGAAGGGAAACAGCCATTAAAACCGGATCCAATTCCGCTCCATGTTTGTGCAAAGCCAATACTGTTAAGTAGCAACAGCGGCCAAAACTTAGCAAATTTCATTGTTGAGAAAAGTTGTTTACGACTAATTTCTTACGAGATATTACGCCTTGTTCATTGCTGAATACTGCCATGTATATGCCATTTGCCCAATCTGACACATCCAACGTGAAAATGTAATTTCCGTGAATTAATCGCTCATTGTAAACTAGTCTACCATTAACATCATAAACAAGTAGTTTTGACGTTACACTATCCTTTAAGGTATATGGAATATAAATAATGTCAGTCGCAGGATTCGGAAACGGATCACTCAAATGGCTCGTTGAAATACTATCAGAGATATTGGAAGCGCTTGCGCTTCGATTTTCATTCCCATCAAATTCGAGAATTAACGGCTCACCGAACGCAGTGAATAAAATAACTCTGGCGCTGGCTCTAGCCGAACAGTCGTATGGCATTGTACTGATTTCTCTGACAATTTGAATTTCTAAAGGATTCATAGCAAAGATATCGCGACCGGAGGAATAGAGCAGAAGAAACAAATAAACACCGGCAGCAAGTTTGATAAGATAGAATCGAATTTCAAAACGCTTGACGATATATAGCGCTAAGCTAATATAGCGAATTTCATGGTTGAGCCCATTTGACTTTGGATTTCCGCGTAAGGGCGCGGCAACTAATGCTGTGCAGATTGCGGAGTTGCTGATCGGTAAGAAATAAGAGAGCGTTTCAGCATTCTCCATTAACAATGGAATATGATTGTCCGCCCATAATGAGTTTGCCGTCTTTCAATTGAAAATTCACGAATCCTTCTCCTGATTTTTTCATTTTAATTTTCAGAAAGAGATTTCCTCCTTCATCTTCATAAACCTGCCACGTTCCGGAGTCTGCATCTTCTGAGGCGCTGCTTGCATCTGCCCCTTCAATGTAAATGGAAGTGTGACTCTGTTCGTATGTGGTGATTTCTCCTCCCGGACAAAGATTCATCCTGCGTTCACTATTGTAACCGCCGCTTCCGCCTCCGCTGTTATAGTTTTCGAACAACACGTACGTTTTGCCTTCGAGTTGTTTCTGCATCGTAGCGTTTTTCCGGATTTTTACTCCTTCGATTGTTTCCCAGTTTTCGTTGTTGCTCATCTTGCTTTCTTTGTTGTCATCTGAATCATCGCGCTCGCTATTCGTCTTTTCTGTATTTACAGTAGCAGAATCCGCGGTTTTCCCGCTTCCTGTTTCGGAAGAGCAGCCCGTGATCAATGCAGCAATTATTGTAATTGCAGTTACAGTTTTTATCATAACTAAACTTCGGAAAAAACTTTGCGAATCGCAAATCGTGCAATGCAGGTTTACTGCTCCGTTGTGTCCTGATTCAGATCAACGGAGCCCGCAGCCGGTTCTTCAGCAGGGACGAACTTTGGATAACGCTGCAGCCAGTAGAAAAATCCGGCACCTGTTCCGAGTGAAAGAGCAAATAGCGTTAAACGCAGCGCAACGGAAACAGGATGCGTTTCTGAAAAGAGCGAAGAGAATGTAAGAAGGAGAAACAGTGTCAGCAGAAACACAATGAAGCCGAAGAAAATATTGGTGACGAGAATTTTTCTGTCACTAAGCGTTTCCTGTTTACCGAAAAGACGTCGCTGAAAAACGATAAGCAGAAAAACGCCTACGGAAATTGCAGCGTCTGCAATGTTGAATACCGGACTGAAGAACAGATAATGTTCTCCTGCGCGCGGAACAAAATCAGGAAGTGATTCGTTGTCGGGAGATGGCATCCATTCAGGATAATTCCCTTCGAGAACGGGGAAGTAAAACATGTCTACCACTTTACCGTGCAACCATCCTGCGTATCCGCCTTCCTCCGGCATAAACTCGGCAACGTTTGCATCCCATTGATCACTTTCATTGAAAATCTTTCCGAAGAAAACACTGTCGATGATGTTGCCCATTGCTCCTGAAAAAATCAGAGCAACGCACACCAGCATGAGCGGACGAACTTGTTTAGCAAAAAGTTTCCAGAGGTAATAACCGATTCCGGCAACAGCAGCAAGTCGGAATACAGTAAGTAATAATTTTCCGTAGTTGCCACCGAGTTCAAGTCCGAAAGCCATTCCCGGATTTTCAACAAAGTGGAGGTAGAACCATTCGCCGGAAACGCGGTACGACTCGCCAAGGTACATGTGTGTTTTGATGTAGATCTTCACGAATTGATCTATGAGCAAAACACCGAATATAATGGCGAGCGATTTTTTCATTTCTGATTTTTATGCATCGGCAAAAGCCGGATTGCAAATGTAAGAGTTTCCGCGCGGCCTCAATGAGGGCAACATCTATTAACAAAAAAGCCATCCCTGAAATTTCAGAGATGGCTGTATTCACTGTTCAATCAGTTATCGGTTCTGTCCGAGTTTAGCGTCGATGCTCAATGTTGCGTGAGGCACACTGCGCAAACGTTCTTTCGGGATCAGTTTTCCTGTAACACGGCAAATGCCGTAAGTTTTATTCTGAATACGGATCAGTGCGTTTTTCAGGTTCTGAATGTATTTCTCCTGACGTGCTGCAAGGTGTGCAGTTTCTTCTTTGGAGAGAACATCAGATCCGTCCTCAAGAAGTTTGAATGTAGGAGAAGTATCATCAGTACCGTGATCGTCTTTGTGCGAAAGAGTGTTCTTCAGCAATTCGTAATCGCGACCTGCTTCTTCGAGTTTTTTCTCGATGAGCGCTTTGAACTCTTTCAGTTCTGCGTCGGAATAACGTGTGCGGTTGTCTTCAGCAACGTTGGCTTTACGCGCAACAGGTGCCTGTTTCAACGGCGATGTTTTTGCCGGTGTAACAACAACAGGTTTTGCTGCAGGTTTTTTCGCTGCAGGAGCTGCTGCTTTTTTAGGAGCAGGAGCAGGTTTAGCAGCGCTGCGAACAGGAGCTTTTGCTTTTACCGGTTTAGACTTGGGAGCCGGTTTACCGCTCTTAACGGCTTTTGCTTTCGGTTTGGCAGCTGGCTTAGATTTAGAAGCTCCGGCCTTTTTAGCCGGAGCTGCCTTTTTCTTTGGAGCTGGTTTAGTGGCCTTACCAGAAGACTTTTTGTTTGCTTTCTTGGCCATTGTAAATGCTATTCAGGAGAAATTATTAAAAGTGATCAAACGCACCGCGCTCTTCACCATCGTTTTCATCGTTTGAGTCATCAGCGATATCAGCGCTGTCCTCGTTCATATCCATTGCATCATCTGTAATCAGATCGTCGTCAGCAACAACTACCGGTGGCGGTGCAATTGGCTTCTGCTCAACAACCGGCTTCGGAGCTGGTGCTGGTTTAGGAGCAACTACTTTCTTCGGAGCAGCAACTTTTGGAGCAGCAACCTTTGGAGCAGCCGCTTTCACTGTTGCTTTCTTCGGAGCAGCCGCTTTTTTAGTGGCTTTCTTCTTTGGAGCAGCAGCTTTCTTGGTTGCTTTCTTCGCAGGTTTAGCAGCTTTTTTTGTTGCTTTCTTAGCAGGTTTAGCCGCCTTCTTCGTTGCTTTCTTAGCAGGTTTAGCAGCTTTTTTGGTTGCTTTCTTCACGGCCTTCTTAGCAGGCTTCGCAGCCTTCTTAGTTGCTTTCTTGCCGGACTTCTTGGCAACCTTTTTCTTGGAAGGAGCCGCTTTTTTTGCGCTGCCTTTTTTCGACTTCTTTGCCATGGGTAGGGTAGGTTTAGTTGTGTTTGGTTATGTAAATTTTTGTTTTCACTTCTTCATCTACATCAACCTGCACAGCGCTGGAATCTGATATTTCGCTGACAAGCTCCAATGACGTAGCCAGAGTTTCAGAACAAATATAATCGAAATTATTTCTTACGGCAGATGCAAGAACTTTATGATCTGCAATCCTGATATCAATCTTGTCTGTAACCTCAAATCCACTGTCCTTCCTCAGGTTCTGGATACGGTTGATCAGCTCACGCGCCAATCCCTCTTCTTTCAGATCGTCGGTAAGCGTTACATCCAAGGCTACAGTAACAGATCCGTCAACAGCAACCATCCAGCCCGGCAAATCGTCCACAAGTACCTCAACCTCAGCACGTTCTATGCGAACAACATCACTTCCTAAGGTGAATTCCACGTAGCCTTTCTGCTCCAGATCGTTGATCTGTTCTGAACTCATTCCGGCAAGTGCATCAGCCGCTGCTTTCATGTGCTTACCCAGCTTCTTACCCAGCGTTTTGAAGTCGGCCTTTACCTTCTTCACAAAAACTCCGGTTTCTTCCACGTATTCGATCTTGCGGACGTTGGTTTCCGCCAGTATCAGGTGCTCCACATGGTGCAAACGGTCGCTGAAGGCTTTGTCCAGAACCGGAACCATAATGCGCGACAAAGGCTGACGCACTCGGATATTCACCTTCTTACGAAGTGAGAGTACCAATGAAGAAACACGTTGTGCCAACTCCATTTGTGCTTCGAGCTCAGGATTAATTACGGATTTGTCCGCCTTCAGCAGCAATGAAAGATGCACTGATTCAGGAACCGGCATCTTCTCGCTCACAGCAGATGTAAGGTTGCGGAACATCCAATCGCTGAAGAACGGAGCAAACGGACTCATCAACTGAGAAACAGCTCCCAAACATTCATACAAAGTCTGATATGCAGCTTGTTTGTCTGCGGTCATCTCGCCTTTCCAGAAACGACGACGCGAAAGTCGTACGTACCAATTTGAAAGATGTTCGTCAACGAAGTTTTCAATTGCGCGTGCCGCAGGTGTCGGATCGTAATCGTCGAGTTTTTCGGTTACGAAAGCAATGAGACTGTGCAGTTTCGAAATGATCCAACGATCGAGTTCGCTGCGGTCTTTCACTGCAATGTAATTCGCCTGATCCACAACGAATCCGTCAATGTTGGCATAAAGCGCAAAGAACGAATACGTGTTATACAGCGTTCCGAAAAACTTACGCTGTACTTCCGTGATTCCTTCTTCGTTAAACTTCAGGTTGTCCCAGGGTGATGCATTGGTAACCATGTACCAACGCGTCGCATCAGGACCGTATTGCGGCAGTGTTTTGAACGGATCAACGGCATTGCCCAGGCGCTTCGACATTTTGTTGCCGTTCTTGTCGAGAACAAGTCCATTTGAGATGACGTTTTTGTAAGCTACACTGTCGAAAAGCATCACCGCAATTGCATGCAATGTATAGAACCATCCGCGAGTCTGGTCAACACCTTCTGCAATGAAATCTGCAGGATAATAACCGCGCTTATCAATGAGTTCTTTATTCTCAAAAGGATAGTGCAGCTGCGCATACGGCATAGCTCCTGAATCAAACCAAACGTCGATGAGATCGGTTTGGCGGAAGAGTTTCTTGCCGTTGCGTTCCAGAATAATATCATCTGCATACGGACGGTGCAGATCAAATGTGTTGTAATTCTCTTTGGTAAAATCTCCCGGAGTGAAACTGCCGAGCGGATTTTTCGTCATGAAACCGGCTTTGATACTGCGATCGATTTCCGCTTTGAGTTCTTCTGCAGAACCGATACAAATCTCTTCCGTTTTGTCTTCGCTGGTCCAGATCGGTAGCGGAATTCCCCAATAGCGGGAACGGGAAAGGTTCCAATCCTGAAGGTTGTTGAGCCATTCTCCGAATCGACCTGTTCCTGTGCTTTCCGGTTTCCAGTTGATGGTTCTGTTCAGCTCCGCCATGCGCTCTTTCATTGACGCGGCTTTGATGAACCAGCTGTCGAGCGGATAGTACAATACCGGCTTGTCTGTTCTCCAGCAATGCGGGTAGCTGTGCTCGTATGTTTCTTTCTTGAAGAGTTTGCCTTCGTTCTGAAGTTTCAGAACAATACGCTCATCAACGCTGAGATAATTCAGTTTGGAAGTATCCGAAATGAGGAACTTCATGTATTCTTTCTGCTTCGCAAGATCAGCGGCTTTTTCTGCATCGGAGAGATAATCTTCCTTCACGTATTCCCCTGCGAGTCCGAACTGCGGATCGTTCACTTCCGGGCGGAATTTACCGCGCAGATCCACCAGCGGAACAGCTTTGCCGTTATCATCAAGCACCAGCATAGGCGGAACGCCTGCAGCTTTTGCAGCGCGCATATCGTCAGCACCGAAAGTAGGAGCGATGTGAACAATACCTGTACCGTCCGAAGTGGTTACGAAATCACCTGCAATCACCTGAAACGCCTTGTCGGCATTTTCGTGCGGCAATGCGTAAGGGAGAAGTTGTTCGTAGCGAAGACCAACCAGCTTCGAACCTTTCAGAGTAGAAATGATGCTGAACGGAATTGCTTTGTCTCCGGGTTTGTAATCTTCAAATTTCAGTTCCGCATTCTTTTCGCTGAAGTATTTTCCAACGAGGTCTGTCGCAAGTATTACAACAACTTCCTGATGCGTAAACGGACTGAAGGTGCGCACAGCAGCATATTCAATATCGTTGCCTACAGCAAGTGCAGTATTCGATGGAAGGGTCCACGGAGTAGTTGTCCAAGCCAGAATGTACATAGGTAAATCCGCAATCCCCAATTCAGAATGCGAAATGACCTTAAACATCGCCGTCGCCGTACGATCTTTCACATTGCGGTAACATCCCGGCTGATTCAATTCGTGCGAAGACAAACCTGTTCCGGCAGCGGGAGAATAAGGCTGAATAGTGTAGCCCTGATACAACAGGCCTTTTTTGTAAAGCTGCTGAAGCAACCACCACACACTTTCGATGTACTTGTTTTCGTACGTGATGTATGGATCACTCATATCAACCCAATAACCCATTTTGCGGGTTACTTCTTCCCACAAATGCGTGTATTTCATCACCTCCTTTCGGCAGGCCTGGTTGTATTCGTCAATGGAAATTTTCTTTCCGATATCTTCTTTGGTAATGCCCAGAGTTTTTTCAACGCTCAGCTCAATCGGAAGACCATGTGTGTCCCAGCCGGCTTTACGTTTCACCTGACGACCTTTCAGCGTTTGGTAACGGCAGAAAATATCTTTCATGGCACGCGCCATTACGTGGTGAATTCCGGGAATTCCGTTTGCTGAAGGAGGTCCTTCATAAAACACAAAAGGCTCTTTTCCGTCGCGAGAAGAAACGCTCTTCTCAAAAATGCCATTCTCTTCCCAGAACTTCAGCACTTCATCAGCGATTGCAGGAAGATTCAATCCGTTGTATTCAGGGTACTTTTTCATTGGATGGCGAAGTTAATAAATAACAGTCTGCGAAGGGCAGTTTGCATGCTCTGTTCAGCGTTGGGAAGAAGCTGAAGTCTTCGCGTAAAGGTGGAACACGCGGCTTTCAGGGGTAATTCTGGTGTAGCCTTCCGGGATGGGCGCCCCAGCGGCCGCAATGTGATAGTCCAAAACGGTTCCCTTACGGTCAATGCTGACATCGTGGTAGCGGTTCAGGTAACCCAGAAGACTCCAATTTGCCGCAGACGCCGGATCGGCACCGATAACGGAGCCTTTGGGAACCAGTTGGCGAATGATTTGTACATCATGCAGCATGTCATTATCGCGTTTCGGGGTTCCGGCCAGGAGAATTGTGGCGGTCAAAGTTCCCGCAAGAGTAATTGCTGCCAAAGAAATCAAGCCACGCGTCAGATGCTTATTTTCCAATACGAGTTGCGTTATTCTTTCAGCAGTTGCGGTCAATGGTAAAGCCAGCGCAATAACGACAAACGGCAGTCCGGTGACCAGATAGAAACCTCTTTGCTCAAGCGTCACCATAAGCGGAATAATTCCGGCCATTCCCAGAGCAAAGAAGAAAACAGTTCTGCTTTTGAGTTCATTGGAAAATCTGCGAACGGACAGTGCGAGCAAAGCGCTGATTGCAAGCGCAGGCAGTGTATCGAGTAGCAACTCGAAGAGTATGAAGAAACGTGAAGAAGTTGTTGCGGTTTCGTTCACGGAAAAGGTGGTCGCAATTCTGTCGTGGAAATACGAGAGGTAGCTGTTGCGTGCCGGCTCATACAATGCTGCGAAAATGTAAAACAGGACAGGAACGAGCACTACAAGAAAGTTGCCGAGAAATGCTTTGCGGAAATTCAAAGTGCGGACAGCAAAGTACCAAAGCAGCGGAACAATAATCGGGAAACCGCCTTGTAAACCTTTGCATAGCGTGGAGAGTGTTACAGCAATTCCTCCAAGAAGAAACCAAACTGTTCCGTTGTTGTTAGCGCGAATTCCGCGCAGCTGAAATCCAACGGAAAGTAAAGCAAAAACAACCATTGTGCTTTCCTCAACATTATTGGCGTAAGCCCAAAAAGTTACCGGAGAGCAAAAAAAGAAAAGAGCGGGAAGCCAGAATTGCCTTTTGCGGTTTTCGTTGTCGTGAAAGATTTCATTCCACACGAAACGCATTGTAAAGAAACAGGCAAACGCCATCAAAAGACAATAAATTCTTTCGGTGTACAATCCATTGCCCAGAATTTTGAAAAAGACGGCAAGCAAGCCGAACATCAAAGGAGGCTGCTCGTGATACGACTGCATATACGTAACGGAAAACTGCGGATCCCAGAATGAACCGATTCCGTTTCCGAGATTCTTACCCACGCAGGTGTACAGCAATCCATCCATGAACATGCCATCCATGAACAATGCCGGAATCAGCAATGCGGCCGAAAGTGCAACTACAAAAAGTAAAATCGGATTAGTGAAGAACCGGAATGCCATACGAGGTGTCCGGCAAAGATACGCCTAATGTGTCCCAACGATGCCATACACTGTCAGGTGTAAAGTTGAACAGTTTTCCTTCAGCGGATTTGCGTCCGTTCATGTGGTAGTTCACGCAATTTCCTTTACCTGTGCTGTCGGTTGTGAATTCTTCTTTCAGGTTGCCGTTTCTCCAGCGTTCAGTGCGCGACATTGTTCCGTCCGGAAGACGCGAGCCTGTTACCGCAATACTGCCGTCGTCATAGTACGAAACATAATCGCGGAGCACGCTATTGGTAACCAGACTGCTTGATTTCAGTTTGCCGTTTTCGTACCACGACTTCCAGTTACCGCTCTGCTTTCCGTGAGAGAAACTGCGCAAAGCGAGAGGTTTCCCGTTCGGGAAATAACTTGTTTCAGTGAACGTGCTGTCGCGGAACTCCTTTTCGTTCATCGCTTTCGCAATCAGAATTATTTTTCCTTCTGATCGCACTTCGCGAACGAACGTATCATGATCCAGAAATTCTTTCCATTGTACAACTGTACTGTCATCAAGCACGGAAGAACCTTCGTGCAGCACCTGCTGTCGGCGTTCACAGGATGCTGCGAAGAGCAACATCAGCGGCAGAATAAAAAACAGTTTTTTCATCAGTGAAAACGGAAGCCTCTATGATCTTTAGACGTGGAAAGTGTAAAAAGTACCGTGGTGTCTTTCGTACCGAGATCGGATTTTATTCGCAGATGTACCGAAAGCTGATCATGCAGCTCAGTTTTATTGTACGACTTCACGATTTTCAGGTGAATCGGATAATCTTTATCATTCAGAGATGTGTCGGCATGCACACGCGCCACAAGGCTATCGAGAGCACTCATGCTTTTCAACTCCGTGAAATTGTTGAACCAGCTTACCTCGAATGATGCATCCGTTGCGGATAAAACGGTTTTGTCTTTCAGCAAATCCATCTCAACCGATTCAATGCGCTCTGCATCGGAGTATGGCATGGAAATATTTCCGTGCAGAACAGGGAAATCCATTTCTGCATCAATCACTATTTCGAAATCAGAAGATGAATCCAGAGGAGCCGGAATGTTGTATTCAATGCCGCCTGACTGTGCGATGTATTCGTGCATAACGCTGTCGCAGGAGACGAATGTCACGCAGGACAGAATCATGAGCTTAAACAGCGAAGACTTCAATTGGTCATTCAGTCAATAGTTGCAATCACTTTCAGTTCAATTGCAATCGGAGTAGGAAGGCAATTGATTTCGAGTGTGGTTCTGCAAGGAGGGTTTCCTGCAAAATACTCTGCCCAAAGACGGTTGTACGTCGGGAAATCGTCTTTCATATTGGTGAGAAACACCGTTACATCAACAATTTTGTCCCAACTGCTTCCGGCATCTTCCAGAATGTATTTCACGTTCTGAAAAACGCTGCGACATTGTGTTTCTATGTCGTAAGAAACAATTTTACCATTGGCATCCAATTCAACTCCGGGGATTTTCTTTGTGCCGCGTTCGCGCGGACCCACACCTGAAAGAAAGAGAAGATTGCCTACACGTTTTGCATGCGGATAAAGCCCGACAGGTTCCGGAGCTTTGGAAGAATCAATTGAGTTTACTGACATGCTGCAAAGATAATGAGTGCGTACAGATGCCGCACATCAAACAAAAACTTATGTGTGTTTATTCCGATTTACCTCGCGATCACCAAACGTGCGCTGAATGATTTCTGACCGTTAGTGACATTTACGATATATGTTCCAACCGGTAAAGCGGAAACATCTGTGCTGTGCGTTGATTGCGTCGATTGATCATTCAGAACCGCGCGGCCGGTCACATCAGTAATTGTGATGAATGCCTGACCGAAATTATCTCCGAATGAAAGTGTCACAACATCACCTGCCGGATTCGGCATCATGGTGAAGCCCAGCTCAGCGCGTTCCGCAACACCTACATCAATTATCACGGGATCAGATGTGAACACGCAACCGTATTGGTTGGTCACTTCCAGAGTGTATGTTCCATTGATAACGGCATTGATCATGTCTCCGGTCTGACCAACGATTGCGTTGTTGTTCAGATACCATTGCATGGTGTTGTTGGTGGTATCAATGGTAGAAAGCTGCGTTCCGTTCTGTGTGATGGTCGGATGCCAGGAAGTGTCGCAATACACAGCAAGAACGGTATCAGAGAATGATGCGCAGCCCCACTGATTCACTGCAACAACAAAATAGTCTCCGGAAACCCAAACCGTATCGGTTCCGCTGTTTTCTCCAAGCAAAGGACTTCCGTTGAGATACCATTGCAGATTGTATTGCGTTGAATCGGTTGTGAGAACGTGATTCAATGAATCATAAACGATATTCGGAATTCCCGGATAACCGTAAACATGAATCGTGTCATCAGTGATTACAGACGGAGACGGAGGAACAACTGTGTGATTCACGGTATAGTTCACTACGGAAATATTGGCAGCGCACCCGTTACATCCGTTCAATGACATGGTATGACTTCCAACAAAATCATCGGCACCGAAGCCGAATTCGTTATCATCTTCATCCCACACTTCAAGCACATACGTGTTAGCAGGATTCATGTTAACATTTAATCCTGTCCAGCTGACAACCGGAAACTGATCCTGATAGAAAGAAGATTGATAAACAGGATTTCCGTTTTCTTTCACGATGACAAACAAGTCGGGATTTCCGTCTACCGGATAACCCCAGACTGAAGTGGAATTCTGAATGGACTGAATCGTAATGTCAGTCAGTGTGTAGAAATTATATGTTGTGGTATCGCTATATGCTTCGTAGTGCACATAGTAATCGCCCGGTTGGGTGTAAACCTGCGGGGCAGGATTTTCAGCGGTGGATTGATTCGCATTGCCGAAGTCCCAGAAGTATCCGAGAAGTCCCGGATTGTTGTTTGTAAAGTTTACGGTAATCGGTGCACAGCCTTCAAAGCCGGTCATTGAAAAACCGTTATTGGAAGATGAAGACGTGCTTGGAATCACATTCATGTACACCTGAAATGTGACAGGAATTCCGGATGCAATGGTGAGATCAGCAATTACCGTAACATCTATGGGATAAAATCCGGCGAGCAGCGGAGTTCCGGAAACGTTGACGCATCCGTATTGGTTGACCCAAGGATCATAGTTGCAACCATTGGCTGCGTTATTGCATTGCCAAGTCAAACCTACGGGCAAAGTGCAGGTCAGAATATGAAAGTTCGTGAAATCATAGCCCATCGTATCAAGTGGAAGGACGAATGTAATGTCTGTGGAATAAGGTTGACCTACAGTTGCTGTTGGCAGTGTGTCGGGATAAATCCCCGGGGAAGTATACGTTGTGTCGATAGTGCAGATTTGCGCAAATGAAGGCGACAGGAAGCACACAAAAATTACGAGTAGAAAATTACGCATGCGAACAAGTTTTCTGAAAGTTAGAAAATGTAACGCAAGTCCGGTTCATTTCCGGAGGGTATGTTGCATTTTCAGTGGGCAGTGAGTTCGCAGACCGGACTACTTTTTCCTGTTTTCCACTTTAGCAATGCGATCACGCAGGTCGCTTACTTCCTTACGCAGCAGATGAAGTTCTTCCCGCAGCAAATTCACGTCCTGTTCCATTCTGCTGTACGTCGGTGCATTCTCATGCGCAAGATCGTTGCGTCCGGCCCCTTTTACTTTCACTCCTGTGCTGCTCCCTGAAACAAAATCGTGTTCCAACACCTGTGAAATCGTGTTTAACAAGTCAATATCCAGACTTTTACGAGTGAATATGTTGTATGCGTTTTCACGTGATTTGTTGATGCGTCTGGCGAACTCAGTAACCGTCATCCCCCTCTTTTTCAGTAGTTTTTTTATCTCCAGTCCGTAATGGTAAGCCATACTCAAAGGTGGCACAATCAGCTTTTATGCGTTTAAATACTGACGGTGTTTTGATTTCACAAAAATGGTTGTTATATTGCACATGTAAGCATGCTCTTACAGGACCCGAAGAGTCGGTCTTCCAATCCCCCGGAAGCCGACTCTTTACTTTCAGGCCATTATCTTAATGTGCAATAAAGTTTAACACTACAGACCATCACAGACACTTTTAAGGCTTCATGATTTGTTGTCGGTAATCACCGGCTTCACTGATGTAAATTTTCATTCACGTTTACAGATGGGTATGCGAGTAAATCTCCGATCCTGCGACGCGTGATCTTTTCTATCTTTACACTGATGCAAAACATGATAAGAATCGTGCTGTTCTCTGTACTGTTGCTGTTTGCCTACGGGGCATACGCGCAGGCTCCTGCACCGCCTCAAGCGCCTGAGAACGGTTTCCCGGTTCCGCAGTTGCCTAAGAGAATGTGGAATGCAGGGTTCAACGTGGGCATGATCGGATTTGCTCCGCATCAGATGACAAAAATCAGCGGGGATAATCATTTCACGCGCACTACCAATTTCGGAATGGGTGTTGTGAGTGACAATCTCGGACGCAAACGATTATCAATCATTGCGAATACTTCACTCGGAATACACGCAGGAATCACGTATCGATACAAGGGCGGGAAACAAACGGGAGGATTTGAAGTACAGTTTCAGCAGAACAAAGCAACATACACTTTTGTAACGCCGTTTTATTTCACATATCAGCGCGACACATTTGCGCGTTGGGTGATGACGGATAAATATCTCAGTTATGGTGTGTCATATACTCACGCGTTTCGTCGCGGACCGACAGGCCCTTACGCGCACGAGTTCTGGTACACACGCATCGGATTCAGTCAATCGTTTTATCACCGCAACTTCGGACAGAAGATCGAATTGGGCGCAAGAGAAGACTGGACTGAAAACGGCACAGGAATGCGTCTGGAAACGGTGAAGGCGCGGCAGCAGAGTTATCTGTTCAGCATAGAAGCGGGGAGAAGAGAGTATCAGCTCGATTATGACCGCACGCTGGATTTCGGCGTGGTGGCGCATCTGCCTTTGTTCGCAACTTATACAGATCAATACGAGTTTTTTCAGAGCAATACTTCTGTTGGCAAATCGACAATCGAGTACACAGGAGCAGTTGTTATGTTGAATCTGCGCTACACATTCAATGGCGTTCCGAAGCCGAAAGATGTAGATACGACAACACCGCCGCCGGATTATTACGCAACGGCAGATACAACCCGTGAGGTAGACGTGCAGGAATCATTCAAGGTGCATAATAAGCGAGTGAAGATTATTGTTTGGGATCGTAATGAAATTGACGGGGACGTTGTTTCATTGTACATGAACAATGAGATGATCAAACACAAGTTGCGTTTACGTAAACACAAACGCCGCTTCACTGTGAAACTTAAACCCGGCAGCAACATCTTTGTTATGTACGCTGAAAATCTCGGAGAGATTCCGCCTAATACCGCAGCCGTTGTGATCAAAGACGGAAATAAGAAACGTAACGTAAATCTTGTTTCGGATAATGGTAAGAGCGGAGCGATCGAGTTGATCTATGAACCGAAGTAACCGCTTTCTGTTGCAGATACACTTTGGCTTGAATTATTTCAATAAGTAAACGTCAACCCCGCCCCGAATCCCATGTCACTATCATAATGGCTTGATGCAGAAAGATATTTAGTCATTATGTAACGGGCTCCGATTGCGTACTCGCGATCACTGTTCCACATTCCCCACAATCTGATACGTTTCGTCAGGGCAATATCTTCGCGCTTAAATTGCAACCTGAAGTAACCGGTGTGATCAATTGAGGCGTTAGCTACGATGAACCATGGCAGCGTGTACTGAATTCCTGCATGCAATACTCCGCGATCGTTTTTGGTACTTGTTAATCCGAAAATGTTCTGCTCTGCTGTTTCGCTTTGTCGGTATCTCCAGTCCCATCCTGCATAAACAAGGAGAAATTGATTGTGATCAATGTACCTTCCGAAGTGACTTTCTGTTTCAAAACCATTAGATCTGTTGTATCCCGCCCGCCACTCTGCACTCATTTTCCAATGAGTATTCATAAATGAAATTTCGCCATCGGAGCTATTTGACTCCAAGCCGATTTCGGCACCCAGATAGTATCTCCTGTCTTCTGCATAAACTTTTTTCAATGCTGCTTTCGGGTTGTCAAATATTTGTTGAGGAGCCGGATTAGTGTATGAGAATATGCGACCCATACCGGCCATCATATGATATAATATGTGACAGTGGAAATACCAATCGCCATAATCTTCGCCGGCGTGAAATTCAATAGTGTCTGTCTCCATCGGCATGATGTCAAGGACATTTTTCAATGGGGAGTATTCTCCAAATTGATTTACTACTCTGAAAAAGTGTCCGTGAAGATGCATCGGGTGTCTCATCATTGAATTATTTGTAATAATTATTCTGATGTTTTCACCTTTGTTTATCTTGATGAGATCCGTATCTGAGACGGTCTTATTGTTGATAGTCCACACATAACGATTCATGTTGCCGGTGAGTTCGAAATGTAACTCCCGCACAGGACCTTCGGGCAATGAGGTTTTAACCGGGGACTTCAGCATATTGTAGTTCAGGGTGGTTAACGAATCGTAAGGCTCCCTATACATTACCACGTTCATGTCCATCTGCTGCAATGTCATATTCATTGTTTTCATGTTACCTCCGATGGTCATCATATCATTCATCATTTCCATTCCTGCGAAATAGTCCAACATGGGCATTGCGGGTACCTGAATTTTCACCCCATGACCGAACCACATAGATGCGGAGCCAATGCGATCTTCAGAGGTGACTGAAAATTCATACGCTTTATCTTCTTCTGGAATAATGATTTCAACATCATAGATTTCTGAGACACCGACTATGAGTCGATCCACTTCTACCGGAACCACGTCCATTCCATCAGAAGCAACAACACGGATCTTTCCTCCGGAGTAATTAAGCCAGAAGTACGTGCTGCTGCTTCCGTTAATCACACGTAAACGAATAGTATCTCCTTTGGTATAGCTCTGTCTGATTTGCGAAGTGCTGCCATTGATCAGAAACTTGTTGTAATAAACATCACTTACATCCATGGCATGCATACGCTTGAATTCGTTTTCGAACTTATCTGCCAGTCTGCCGACTTTAATGGATTCAGAATAACTCTGGACTGCATTTTTTTTCAGGAGGTACCAATCCGTAGCATAGTGAAGTGATCGTTCTACTTGCTCCGGTTTTTCATCGGTCCAATCGCTCAACAATAAGACTTCTTCGTTGGTGGGACGTTCGCCCCGCTTATAAACAATTAATGCACCATACATACCCACTTGCTCCTGCAGCATAGTGTGTGAATGATACCAGTATGTTCCGTTTTGTCGCAGTACAAAACGGAAAGTATGTGTACTATGTGGTTTAATGGGCTGGGTGGTAAGATAAGAAACACCGTCTTGTTCGTTCGGAAGAAGTAATCCGTGCCAATGCAGGGATGTTTCGTGATGCATCAGATTGTGCACGTGAATTTCGGCAGTGTCCCCTTCTGTAAAGTACAGCGACGGCATCGGAATCTGTCCGTTAACAGCAATAGCCGGACGTAACTTGCCGGTGTAGTTAATAACGGTATCCTTAATGGTCAGATCGTATTTAACCAGGTGTTGTCCAAGCAAACCAAAAGCATGAAGCAGAACAATTGCAATTCCGATGATCTTTTTCATTTTACTTCTTTGTTTCTTTTGTACTACCGCAGTTCAGCATTTTTTTACCGTAGTACGGGTTTCTGATTTCTTTAGTCTTACTGAGCCAATACGCCTTTTTCATAGGGCAGTATTGATAGAAAACAGATTGTTTACCTACATTAAACACTTTTACGACTTCAAACAACGATACTGACAAAGCATTGAGCTGACTCCTTTGTTTTTCAATGTCTGTTGTTTTTGATATCGCTTCAACAGACAGTCTCATTTTCGGAGCATTATCGTTCCATATTTTCAATTGACTTGATGACATCGCGGCTTTTGAAACCGTATCAATTGCA
>JAKLJE010000025.1:0-14077 GCA_023151315.1 Bacteroidia bacterium | reverse complement strand
GAGAAATTCTTCTGCAGATTTTCCGGCGGAAACTCCATCGTCATTAACGAGAGCGTGTGTAATCGCATAGTAAGAATTGAGCAGTGATATAATATCCTGATTTTGACTACGCAGACTTGTGCCGGAGAGAATTCCACTTAATAGTGTCATAATAACAGCTGTTTTCATTTTGAGTTGTTTTTAATTGTTAATAGGACTGATTTTAAATCCAGCATCCTGTACTTTCTGAATCACCTCTTCAGCGGTAATTCCTTCGGAATGTACGGATAGAACTTTGTCGGGATTTTTAATATCAACGTCCCAATGGCAGATACCTTCTGCTTCATTCAATGATTGGGACACCTGTGCAACGCAACCGCTGCAGTTGATATTGGTTTTAAACTTTAAGGTTTTGTCGTTCGTATTCATCTTGATTACGTGTTTAATTGTTTGACAAATTTCAATAAGTCTGCCTCCGAATTTGTTACATAATTTTCGGAATGTCTTGTACGATTTTCAGATTTTATTTTCGGTATTTAAGAAGAAGACTGTTTGATACAACACTGACACTGCTCAATGCCATTGCAGCCCCGGCTATCATCGGATTAAGCAGAAATCCGGTGAATGGATAAAGTATCCCGGCAGCAAGAGGTATTCCGATTATGTTATAAATGAATGCCCAAAACAGATTCTGATGAATGGTGCGCACCGTTAAAGCAGACAGCTTGATAGCATCATTTATTTTTGAAAGATCAGAGGAAAGAATAGTTATCGTTGCAACATCTATTGCAATGTCGCTTCCTTTTCCCATTGCAATCCCTACGTCTGCTTGTGCCAAAGCGGCGCTGTCGTTAATACCATCTCCAACCATTGCAACGCGTTTGCCGCTTTGTTGAAGCTCTCTGATAAATGTAGCCTTCTGTTCGGGCAAGACCTCAGCTTTGAAGTTTATGATTCCTGTTTTGCCAGCTACAGCTTTTGCTGCGCTTTCATTATCTCCCGTGAGCATATACACTTCAACGCCTGCCCTGTGCAATTCTGCAACTGCGGATGCGGAATTCTCTTTGATTTGATCTGCGATGGCGATAACTGCAAGTACTTCACGAGAGTCTGCGAACCAAATCACCGTATGCGAATCTGCAAGCCATTTTTCCGCCATCTCTGCCGCAGCGTGATCAATTCGAATATTGTTTTCCCGCAAGAGACGCTTATTCCCGGCATAATAAGTATTCCCGCGGAGCGTTGCGCTTACGCCTCTGCCGGTGATACTCTGGAAATTTTCAAGTGGCAATGCTGTTGCATCTTTCAGATGTTGTACCACAGCTTCAGCCAAAGGGTGTTCCGAAATATTTTCAAGACTTAGAAGAATGTTCTTTGCAACAGGGTTCCGGTCGATCCACAAAGCATCACTGACTCTTGGTTTCCCTTCTGTGATCGTGCCGGTTTTGTCGAGAACAACTGCATTTATATTTTTAATAAGCTCAAGACTTTCGGCATCCTTAATCAGAATGCCACGCGCTGCTGCCTGACCTATTCCAACCATTATAGCAGTAGGAGTGGCAAGACCTAATGCACATGGGCATGCAATCACGAGTATGGTTACAGTGGCAAGTAGTCCTTGAGTAAATGCATTCTCTCCACCAAAGGTTAGCCAAATAATAAAGGTGAGTATTGAAAGCCCGATCACTACAGGTACAAATACAGCAGCAATTTTGTCGACCAGTTTTTGTACCGGCGCTTTACTACCCTGAGCTTCCTGCACCATACGAATGATGCCTGCAAGCACCGTTTCTCCGGACGCTTTTTCTGCACGCATACGGAAACTGCCTTTTTGGTTAATGGTACCGGCATAGACATGATCGTTGATGTTTTTCTGTACCGAGTCCGGCTCACCACTGAGCATACTTTCATCAACATACGACTGACCTTCGGTAATTACACCGTCAACCGGAACAATTTCCCCGGGTTTGACGAGAATTATATTACCTGCAACGGCTTTTTCTATAGGAAGCTGCTGTTGTTGTCCACTCTCATTTATTATTGTCAGAAATTTCGGTTGCAATCCCATCAGTTTTTTTATCGCTGAAGAAGTGTTGCCTTTGGCCTTTTCTTCGAGCAGTTTTCCAAGCAGAATAAATGCAATTACAACAGAAGCAGCCTCAAAGTAAACGTGTGCATGCAGTCCTCTCTCATGCCAGAAATGCGGGAAGAGTGTGTTGAACACACTGAAAAGATAGGCTACACCTGTACTTAATGCAACCAGAGTATCCATATTGGCTGAGCGATGTTTAGCCTGCTTCCAGGCATTAACAAAGAAGTCTTTGCCCAGCCACACAACCACCGGAGTGCTAAGTATCCACATGATCTCATTTCCGTAAGGCATATCCATAAAAAACATGCTGATGATCATGATAGGCAGTGAAAGCATCAGCGCCCAATATGTTTTCAACTTAATCTTTCTGAAGTTGTCTTGTTGAATCGCTTCTATTGTATCAATTGACCCCGAATCATCGTCAATAAGAATGTCGTACCCAATGCTTTGTATGGCACCCTTTAACTCTTCAGGGTTAATTACTCCGGGGATATATTCAACAGAAACCTGTGCGGTGGCAAAGTTCACGGAAGCTTTGATCACTCCTCGTTGTGTTTTAAGTATACTTTCCACACTCACAGCACAGGAAGCACAGGTCATTCCGATAACATTGTATGTAGCCCTGACAGTTGCTACATCATAGCCCAGATCCCGTATTGCAGTAACCGTTTCAGTGATTGCATCAGGGCTCGAGGTTTGGATAAGAGCTCTCCGATTATTAAGCTCTATACGTGACGTTACTACGCCTTTGACCTGAGAAATGCCTTTGCTTACAATCAGCGCGCAGTGTTCGCTTTCTACTCCTTGAAGCGGTATAGAATAAGTTTGACCTTGATTTTCCATTTTCCTTTGAATTGAATTACAACACAAAGGTCCAAAGGTCAGTCTAGCTCAACGTTACAGTATTTTTCAAATCAGTTACATCTTTTACACCTGATCTAAAGGTTTTCGTCTTTCAGAACGTATTTGTTTGAAATGACTTGGAGTAAGCCCTGTAACTTTTTTAAACTGATTGCTTAAGTGAGCAACGCTTGAGTAGTTCAGCTGATAGGCTATTTCGCTAAGACTCAATTCGTCGTAAACCAACAATTCTTTCACCCTTTCAATTTTCTGCGCTATAAAAAACTTTTCAATTGTTGTTCCTTCCACTTCCGAGAACAAATTTGACAGATAGTTATAATCATGTTGTGTACTAACACTGAGATAGTCGGAGAGATTTGTTTTCAGTTCTGCTTTACGATGATGAACCAGATCGATAATTATCGTTTTAATTTGTTCGATCAAACGGCTTTTTTTGTCATCAATAATTTCAAATCCCAGTTCATTCAGTTGACTATTGAGTCTCTGCCTGTCGTTTGCCGCTAGTTCCCTTTCCAGAGTTATTTCACCGAGCGTTATATTCACCGAAGCGATCTCCAATTTGGTGAGCACATCTTTGACAGCCATAATACAACGGTTGCAAACCATATTTCTGATATAAATTTTATTCATGGATATGATGTTACAAAGTGTTTCACTAATCTGACTAAGTCATCAAGCTTCAATGGAACCGGTATAAATTTAATCAAAGGGAAACATCATCCTTGGTTTTTCTGAATTCTTAACTCCTTCTTTGCTTCCGTTGTGTCCGGATTGTCAAGTGACCTCTTACAATCTAATCTGCCGTTCTTCCAGCGTAATTCCGTATTATTGCATGGCTTTCAAATATGGTTTTCAGCAGCAGTATTTTCCTTTGTTTTTTTCTGCCGTTGTTTCTTGTGCTGTATTATCTCACAGACCGCAAGTACAAGAATTTCGTTTTGCTTTTTTCCAGCGTTTTCTTTTACGCCTGGGGAGCCCCCAAGTTCATCTTTGTAATCATCGGAACCACCATACTCGATTTCTTCTTTGTGAAGATGCTTGATATGAACAAGACAAAAACGGTTCGGGTTGTATTTCTACTGTTATCCGTTTTCATGAATCTTGGGTTGCTGGTATACTTCAAGTATTCGAATTTCTTCATCGAGAACGTGAATGCACTTTTACACGGCATGGGCGTAGAAGGAACCATACACTGGACGAAGCTCGTACTGCCGATCGGAATTTCGTTCTACACATTTGAAACACTCACTTATGTTGTGGATGTGTATCGCGGAGTTCATAAACCATTGAAGAACTTCTGGGATTATCAGCTCTACATTATACTCTTTCCAAAGCTGATTGCCGGACCGATTATCCGTTATCATGAAATCGCAGATCAGATTCCGGACAGAAGCGCACGCGACACTGTTGACGAAAAGCTCATGGGCTTTTATCGTTTTTGTCTCGGACTCGGGAAGAAAGTACTGATTGCAAATACCATTGCAACTTTTGCTGATGGTATATACGGAGATCCTGTTACCGGCGAAGGAGCTCTTGATCCTGCGTTGATTTCAACCGGAACCGCTTGGTTTGCCGCGATTGCTTACACATTGCAGATCTATTTTGATTTCTCGGGTTACTCCGACATGGCCATAGGAATCGGCAGAATGATAGGATTCCGTTTCCCGGAGAACTTCAACAATCCTTATACATCCGAAAGCATTACAGATTTCTGGCGCCGCTGGCATATGACTTTGGGTTCATGGATGCGCAACTACCTTTACATTCCGTTAGGAGGGAACAAGGTCGGTAAAGTGCGATTGTATTTTAATTTATGGATTGTCTTTATTCTTTCCGGATTATGGCACGGCGCATCATGGAGTTTTGTATTCTGGGGCGTATGGCACGGATTCTTTCTTGTCATCGAAAGAATATTCCTGCTCAAGCTCACAGCGAAAATCGGACGCATTCCTCGCATCGCGTTAACGATGTTCTTCGTAATTATCGGTTGGGTGTTTTTCCGTGTAATTGAAGTCGGACAAGCATACAAATATGTCAAAGCCATGTTCGGTGCCGGTAGCGGAGAGATAATACAAACCCCGGATAGAGAGTGGTTCACCATTTTCGGAATAGCATTGTTCTTTGCATTCTTTGTTGTGCCTAAACGCGGACAACAACTGCAGGATCTTATTTACACTTCCGATACTTTGAAATTGCGCGGGCATTTTGCAATGTCAATTACCGCAATGCTTTTGTTTCTTATTTCGGTGAGTTATATCACCGCAGGCGGATTTAATCCATTCATATATTTCAGATTCTGATGGAGAACTTCGCACATAAGGCAAAAAAATATCTGCTTGGAGGAATTCTTCTCTTCCTGTTGTTGCCATTCGCACAACAGGTACTGAAGTTTCATCGGGAAAAGCCTTTGCGTGGATATATTAATCCGATTGAGAAGCCGTTCTTCAACATGCACGATTGGTGGTCCGGCGATTATCAACTGAAGTATGAAGAATGGCATAATGCCAATTTCGGTTTGCGCTCTGATCTGGTACGCGTACACAATCAGATTGCATTCATGCTTTACAATAAAGCAAAGGCAAACGGCGTGATCATCGGGAAGGATAATTATCTCTACGAACTGTATTACATACGTGCATTCACCGGGAAGGATTACGTCGGAAAAACATCAGTTCTTCAAACAGCGCAGCAATTGAAACAACTGCAGGATTCTCTCGCTGCAAAGAATGTAACGCTCATCGTGTGTCTCGCACCCGGAAAAGCTTCTTACTATCCTGAATATATTCCGGAAGAGTATGGTCCTCCTTCAGATTCCACAAATTACAAGGTGATGTCTGCAGAATTTGAACGTCTCGGGGTGAATCTCATTGATTATAATAAGTGGTTTCTTGATTTAAAGAAAACATGTGAACATCCGCTCTTCCCGAAAACAGGAATTCACTGGAGCCGCAACAGTTCATTGATGGCATTTGATTCACTTGTACATTATGTTGAACGCAAACGTAATGTGGATCTGCCGGAGATAATAGTTGAACGTACAGAAGTGCGCGATTCCATGGAGAGTCCGGATGACGACATCGGTGAAGCCATGAATCTTCTTTGGCCGATTGAGACGCGCCCGATGCCGTATCCCGTTTATCACTTCGGTGATACAACCGGCAAAGCACACCTTTCCATGATGACGATTTCCGACAGTTACTTCTGGAATATGTTCGACCGCGGTATCACACCGAGTCCGTTTGAGCGAGTTGATTTTTATTACTATTTCAAGGAGCATCACTTTTCACCTTCCCGTCAGATGGAAGCAGTGAATGAACAGATCGGTATACTTGATGTAGAGAAGCACGACGTAGTGGTACTCATGTCTACAGAAGCTAATCTCTTCGGTCTCGGTTGGGGATTTATCGGCAGCGCATTCAATCATTATGTGTTACACAAAATGGCATATCCGCTCGATCAACGAGTGAAAGATTATGAGAATGCAATCCGTATGGATGAGAAATGGTTGAATGCAGTGAAGGAGAAGGCGCTTTCAGAAGGAATTCCTCTGGATACCATGATTCGCCGCGATGCAATTTATATGGCGGAAGAAGAACGCAAAGCCAAGAAGTAATTGTTTTTGGATTTCATATTTTAACTCTGTGTTACAGAAAGCTGTTCGATTGATTGAATCCGGTATTGAGTGGTTGCACAACCGACTCGATAAAAAACAGTTTCTTATACTGTCCGGAATTCTTGTGGGACTCACCGCCGGAATTGCTGCTGTAATTCTCAAATCAACGGTACACTTTTTTCAGAAGGCAGCAACTTATGATTTCGGTGAGGGTTGGACAGGAATTCTTCCGATTGTCCTTCCCGTTGTCGGAATACTGCTCACGGTATTCTTCGTTCAAAAACACCTGAAAGGAAAACTCGGTCGTGGTAATGCAAATGTTTTGCAGGCTATTGCACGCAAAGGTTCACGACTTCCAGCGGACCAGATGTACTCACATGTTGTGACGAGCGCGCTTACAGTAGGCTTTGGCGGCTCGGCCGGATTGGAATCACCGATGGTAACAACCGGAGCGGCGATCGGCTCTAACTATGCAAGAACTTATCGTCTCACTTACAAAGACAGAACATTACTGCTTGCGTGCGGAGCTGCTGCGGGAATTGCTGCGGCATTCAATGCGCCGATTGCAGGATTGCTCTTCGCGTTGGAAGTGCTGCTTGCCGACGTAACAATTTCATTGTTCATTCCTGTAATGATTTCCTCTGCAACAGGAGCATTGCTTTCACTTGTTCTTCTTGATAAAGACGCACGACTCGGGTTCAAATTGCAACAGGCTTTCGATTATCATAATGTGCCTTGGTACATATTGCTTGGCGCGCTCGCAGGATTGGTGTCTGTCTATTATTCAAGAGTTTTTCCACGCATTACAGGATTCTTCAAGAGACGTAAAAAACTTCCTTGGATGAATGCAGTAATAGGCGGATTGATTCTGTGCGGACTCATCTGGTGTTTTCCTTCGCTGTACGGAGAAGGCTATGACAGCATCAAGACACTCGCAGATCAGCATCCTGAAAAATTACTTTCAAACAGTTTGTTTGAATCTTTTGCGCATAATGAGATTTATGTGTTGATTATCATTACGGTGATCATGCTAATCAAAGTATTCGCAACGGCGATTACGATCGGCAGCGGCGGTAACGGAGGAAACTTTGCCCCTTCATTATTTGTGGGAGGTTATCTTGGTTTCGTGTTTTCTCACGGTCTAAATATGTCGGGAATAACAACCTTGCCTGTCGCCAATTTTACGATTGTTGCCATGGCGGGAATTCTTACCGGAATATTTCATTCGCCGCTTACCGGAATCTTTCTCATTGCGGAAATCACAGGCGGCTATGAGTTGATGATTCCTCTGATGATTGTTTCCGCACTCAGTTACACAATCGTAAAGTACTTCGAACCATTCAGCATGGATGTGAAAGCACTGGCGAAGAAGGGCAAGATCTTCACTCATGATCGCGATAAGAATATTCTCAGCGTAATGAAGGTTGGACGGATCGTCGAATCCGATTTCAATCAGGTGCAACCCGAACAGACGCTCGGTGAGCTGGTTGATGTTGTTGCAAAATCACATCGCAACGTATTTCCTGTAGTGAATGCAGACGGTCAGCTGGAAGGAGTGATTATGCTTGACGGTATTCGTGAAGTGATGTTCCGGCAGGAATTGTACAATCAACTCACGTGTGAAGAGATCATGCGTCAACCGGCAGCAATTATTCATCCCGATGAAAGCATGTACGAAGTGATGAAGAAGTTTGATGAAACAGGCGCGTGGAATCTTCCTGTGATCGACAACGGTAAGTACGCCGGATTCATATCGAAGTCGAGCATCTTCACGCGGTATAGAGAAAAGCTCATCAGTAATACTGCAGAATAATGAAAGTGCTATCGGTAAACATCAGTAAGCCGCGTGAAATCATTGTTAACGGAAAAAGCGAAATCACCGGATACTACAAAGAAGCGGTACACGGAAAGATTACACTGACAGTTGATGGAGTGGTGAACGACACGGTTGCCGACAAAGTACATCACGGCGACGCCGACAAAGCCTGCTACTTGTATTCCGCAGATCGCTATAGCTATTGGACTTCTCGCTTTCCTGTTGCTGATGCAGCTCCGGGATTGTTCGGAGAGAATCTTACAATAGAAGGGCTCGACGAAGGAGAATTGAATGCAGGAGATGTTCTGCAGATTGGTACAGCACGTGTTCAGGTTGCGCAGCCGCGACAACCGTGCTACAAACTCGGTATTCGTTTCGGTACGCAGGAAATTGTGGATGCGTTTCGTTATGATGCTTTTCCCGGTATTTATGTGCGCGTACTGGTTAGCGGAGAAGTAAAAGCCGGAGATGAAGTGCGAATTGTTGAGCGCACAACAAATTCAATTTCCATCCGGGAGATTTACAAAATGCTGTATGAACGTTCACCGGACAAAGCAACATTGTATTCTTTTATTGAGAATGAAAATCTATCTGCAGAGAACAGGGCATATCTGAAGAAGAAGCACGGGGTTTAGCATTGTTCCGCGGAAAAAGTTAGTACGCGGATTTGGCCGATGTTGCGGATTTACGCTGATTTCTATTTCTCCGTGGTGCAGTGGTACTTTTGAAAACCACCATCTTGGTAAACCACGAATTTTCCGTTTGGAAAATAGAACGCGGATGTTGCGGATTTGGTGGATAATTATTAGACCAACTCGGATTCGATTTCCCGTTCCTCCGTGTCTCCATGGTTAATTCTACCATGGAATCTGAAGCACCTGAATTCAATTGGTTTCATATACTGACAGTTTTAATCTATAGCTCCGCCAACTTCTTCAACTCCCGGTTCATTGCCTCAAATCCTCTGCGCGTATTGTTCTCAATCATCTTGCTGAATAGTGAGACAAGCAGGCCGTTGAATTTTTCGCTGTGAATGAATGTTGTTGTGTTGTCGCTGTTACGTATAAGTTGAAAGCGATGTTCTCCGTCGAACAGACCTTTGATCCACAAATGGCCGAGCCATTTCAATTCAGAATTCTTTTCATAAGAAATCACGCGAGGTTTAAACATCATTGCCTTTCCGTCCGGCGGCGTTATGTGTACCTTAATTTGTTTGCCGACCAGCACATCCCCTTCCAGAGATTTGAGAAACGGATTCCACTTCGGATATGCTTTAAAGTCGGTTAGAATTTCCCAAACGCGTTCAGGCGTTGCGTTAATCGTGATTTCTGTGTGAAGTTTCTTTTCCATGTCCGTTTAGATTTAACGGAACAAAGGTCTTTCGCTTTGCGAAGGGCGCTCTTGATTTAAATCAAGAAATCAGGAAATGTGCTTCTTGCGGATTCGACTGAAGGTTTCAGGTGTCATACCCAGCATAGATGCAATGTATTGCAGAGGAACCTGATTGAACAGTTCTTTATTGCGCTCAAAGAAATAGGCGTAACGTTCTTCTGCGCTCATGGACAAATGACTGTGTATGCGATCCTCGAGTATGGTGAAACATTTCGCGATGAAAAGTTTTTCCAGTTCATGCCAGCCGGGAACAAGCTTACCAATGTTTTTGTAATCTGCCTTACTGATTGTATAAAGCGAACAATCAGACAGGGCCTGTATGTTCCATCGCGCAGGTGTATCGAACATCAAACTGGAAAGATCGGTTACAAAGTATCCGGGAGAAGAAATCCATTGTGTCACTTCTTTGCCGTCTTGCAAAGTATAAATACGGAGCAGCCCGTTCTGGATGAAGCTGAGTTTGTCGCATGATTTTCCACTCTTCAGAAAGAAGACTCCCTTCTTTATTTCATGCACATGAAAAAGCGAACTCACTGTGTGCAGATCCTGAGCCTGCATCAAACCGAAATAATTGTGAATGGATTGTTCAAGTAGTGACATAGTGATCCGTCTGAGTTCAGGTTTATCAATTCTCAATCCGCACATTCGTCCACTTTACCGCCCGATTTGGTCTTGCCTTTTTTCGTTGCCGCCTTTCCAATCGGGAAGAGCGGAACTTTAAGTACAAACCAAAGATCCGCGCCGTATACTTTTTTATTGCGGAATGCATACGCGAGAATGTCAGTCGTACCAACGGCGAGCGGGCCTAAACGGAATCCTGCACCGAGTGCAACAATGCCCATGCGCGAGAATGAAACGGGAGCCCACACTGCGTACCAGCGTTTCTCCCAGCGAGGCGTAATGCTCAATCGTGTGAGTTCGTGTACGCGCTTGCCGTCGTAACTGCGCAGATACAATGCTGTAAAAGCAGTGGCATTCACGTACAGATTTTCACGAATGAGATAATCATACTGCACATTCAGTGCTAATGGTAAACGCATCCACATTCCTTTACCTTGTTTCGATCCGCCTTGACGCAATTCGAAAGTGTTGTACATAGCTGCCGGAGATGTAGTATCAAAAGTGTTATCGTCGAGATCCCAGAGCTGCGCATCAATGGTGTAATGATCGCTGAACTCTCCGTGCTTGAAACGGATGACGCCGAGATCCATTAACGTAGCCGCAATTCTGTATTTGTAAACCGGACGCTCACGATATCCCGGCCACTTGTGGAACTTTTTGTCTTTGTCGTGATCCTGCATATCATCCGGACGAAATTCATACACGATTCCGGCATCAATTCCGACTCCGGGATTGAATCCCATTTTCCAGCTTACACCAAAACCGCCGTTGAAAGTAAAATTATCGGAGTGCCCGAATTTCAAATCGCCACGTACAACAGTAACAGTACTGTCGCTGCTGAAATTGTAAGCAAGATCATCGGCATAAACATACGCGGCTCCAAGTCCTAAGAGAAATTTAGGTCGGGCACCAACGGCGAGAAAATGTTCTGCTCCGGTTCGAATCACTTTCGCATAAGTTCCGCCGATTTCGCCCCAGCTCATAAATGAAACGCCGAGGTCTTTATTCTCAAAATCCTGAAAGTAGTTCGGAGGATCATTGAGTTCGAATGCTGCGATGTGTGCGAGTTCAGGTTGAACGCCGTCGATGTTTAAGTACGATCTCACTTTAATATCTACACCCCAGCCAAACTTGTCATTGCTGAACATTATACCGGGCAGAAGAATTTCGTTTCTGAAGAAAGCTGCTTTCTTTGTTTTGATTGTGCGCAAATACAAATTGCCGCTGCCGAAGTTCTGATTACGAAGTTCAGATCTTTTAATCCCAACGTAGTTGTTGCTCAGTTCAACACCTGCTCCGCAAAGCATGATGTCCATACTGAAAGCATTATCTGCCAGTGATGCAGGATTGTATGCTGCTCCTGCAATTCCTGCATATGTGCTGTGTCCGTAACCGAGAAGATCCTGCGCCTGTGAGGAAACTGAGAACAATATTGCGAACAGGAAGAAGTGAAGATGGTGGAGGAGGGAGATTCGGGTTTTCATAGGGTTGAGGAAGACAATTTACGAATTCTGCCTAAGAGGATGGCAACAAGTGGCGTAAGCCTGAACAATTCTCTACCTTTCAGGGACAACCAAACCACCTCTCACATGAAACCTATAACGCTCACTTTACTTCTGATATTATCCTGCAGCGGAATTGTTGCGGCCAATGAAAATGATTCAACAGCGAAACAGAAGAAACGATTATTTGAATTGAGTTTCGGACAGTCAAAACTGTTTATCTCGAGCAGTAAGGAGATTGATTTGAAAGAAAATCATGCAGTTATTTTGCCCACTAACGCGATTCTGTTTTTCGCTGAGTTTCGTCCCCAGAAGAGATTGAAAGTACCTGTATTTTTCAATTTGGCTACTCAACCCAAACAGTTTCTGATAGATACTGTTCTGGTGAGTGAACGCGCCTCTCCGACATTCGGAACCGGATTGGAATTTCGCGCATTTCGTTTTGGGTTCGGCGAAAGATCAGCTTTGGAGTTTGAGGCAGGTCCGCTTGCGAGTTTGTTAATTGACCGCGGAGGAAAATTGCGATTCGCTCCGATTGTAGCAGGACGATTCCGTTTTCTGAAGAATGAAGACTTCATCATGTATATCGGTTCGAGCTACTCCATCGGCATCAATGCGTTCGGATTGTTCTACGGAACAGGTTATGTGTTCTGACAGAAAGTTCTGGCGTTTAGCACTTCATTCAGCAACTACATGTGTGATCATGCCACATGAATTGCATCTTCAGGCAGCATTTTTTCCCGACGCAGCTTTTTCACCACTTGCGCTACTGTAACCACATCTTTCTGACAGTAACGAACTATACGTTCAATGTTGCGTTCTTCATAATACACAACATGTACCATGCTCCCGTCTATATCATCTTTGGGTGTCGGAATGCCAAGACATGTTGCAAGCAGATTAAGCGAAGTATAACTTTTGTAGTCACCGAACTTCCACATTTCCATTGTGTCGAGGTGCGGGATTTCCCAAGGCTTCTTTCCGGAAATATCCAACAACACCGGCAACTCAATACCATTGATAACCATGCGGCGTGCGATATAAGGAATGTCAAACTCTTTGATATTGTGTCCGCACAAACGCTGTGTATCTCGATTAAAATGTGTGCGAAGCATTGCGGCAAAATCGGTAAGCAGTTTCGCTTCGTCGTCACCCGCAAATGATTTCATCCGGAAAACTTCCTTGCCTTCCGACCATGCAATGAAACCAACGGAGATGCATATGATCTTTCCGAACTCTGCATAAATTCCGGCGCGGGGATATAAAGATTCAGCGTTATCCGTTTCGCTGCGCTTGAGCGTTTCCGCTTTCTTCGCCCAAAGCTCTTTCCAGCTTTCCGGAACGGTTTTGTGTGAAGGATATTGCGGAACAGTTTCTATGTCAAGAAACAGTACGTTGGCAAGATTGATTTGATTGTACATAGCTGATGGTTTTGCCGGCAAAGCAAGTAAAGATAGACGGAGATATCCGCATTTTAAACGTTTGTATCCGAATGTAAACGTTTGTAAACGCTTACAAATGCTTGTAGTCGGAAACGAGCCGGTTCAGCGTATCATCACACCCGGCACATTCAGCAGGGGAATCATCGTGAAATTGTTTTGTGAAATGGTCTCCGGCAGAAACACATATTTCTTGTCGTACACTTTACCGTCAATATAAAAGCTTACCCAGTACTCGTTGGTCAATCCGAATGTATTCTCCATAATCGGTTCAACGCGCGTAAATTCAAGATCCGGAATCTCTTCGTAGAAATGACGTAACGTGGAAGTTTCTCTGCGTTTGCCATTCAGCTCACCGTAACCGCGCGAAGCCACAATCACATTTTTTATCGGTACAATATGAAGGTTGATCAGGAATACATTCCACACATTTTGTCCGTCTTCTTCTTCAAGAATAACAGCCATGGCAATGTCATGCACTTCGGGAACATCAAGATCTTTTTTCATAAGGATGTAAAAGTACGCACTGGCAACAGAATATTCAATGCTCAAATGATACAATGCACAAATGAGTAAATGCGCAAATTGTCAAATGTGCAAATGTGTTGCACGGATCGATTGTTTGCCACAGATGGCGCAGAGCAACGCAGATGAGTTCAAGAGTAAATAATCTGCGTAATCAGCGAAGAAAGTGCCCCAACTTCTTAACGCAGATTTCGCAGATTTGTGTTGGTAAATTTGATCTGTGCAATCCGCGTAATC
>JAKLJE010000024.1:287-72238 GCA_023151315.1 Bacteroidia bacterium | reverse complement strand
GCCAATGGATCTTGTACTGAACAAAATCGAATTAAAATCTCTAATTTAGATTGGTACGAATTAAGGGGAAGCTGACATAACAATACGTTTGTTGATGGTGCAAGAGGAATTTATCTGGAAGTCGCTAATGGTTTAGTTATAGAGAATAACAAGTTCCTTTATCAGGAAAAGGGCGGAATGATCGTTGGTGCGGGTGATTCACTTCGAGTAAGAGCTAATTACTTAACAGATGCAGGGAATTATACTGACTACGTTGGAATATTATGTGGTTTCAGTAGTCCTTCCGCAACTGATTCTTGTATAATTGAAAAAAATGTTATTGACGTTAATTTAGGTATAGCGGGAATTGAATTTTCAGGTGGGACAAATGGACCATTTGTCACTTCCTTGATCAGGAATAATGCAATATCCATAGGTGCAAGTACTGGAGGTAACGGTTTAGAAGTGT
The DNA here is from genome assembly GCA_023151315.1 of Bacteroidia bacterium. Classification (GTDB taxonomy): domain Bacteria; phylum Bacteroidota; class Bacteroidia; order Palsa-965; family Palsa-965. The sequence goes on along the minus strand of JAKLJE010000024.1, from coordinate 71,790 downwards.
CAGGTACTTACGTGGGAGTTATTTACAATACTGTTCGTGTTCAAGGCTCAGCCTGCAACGCCGCATTTAAAACTGCCCTTTCGAATAGTTTGATATATAATAATTGTGTTGTTAATTATTGTTCATCAGGCTTCGCGTTTGATTTCTTTGGAAATTCGAACAATTTACTTAACAATAACAACTACTTTTCTTCGTCAGGTGTGATTGGCAGTGTTTCCGGCAACAACTATTCAACATTGCAATCTTACCAAGCTGCTACTAATAGTGAATCTAACTCTGTTGAAGGAAACCCTCTGCTATTTAATACTCCTTTCTGGAAAACAGGCTCATCTCTCCTGCAAAACGCCGGAGTGTCCATGAATAGTTATGCATCAAGAGATATTGAAGGGCAATTACGCATGGGAGTTCCTGACATTGGGGCAGATGAATTCGCGCCGTATCAGGATGCCGGTTTGTATAAGATTAATAGCCCTGCATTAACCTGTTCAGGAAGTCATTCACTTCAAGTTGGTATACGTAATTATGGATCGTCTACTGCCACAGCATTCAATATTATATGGAGTGTCAATGGCGTGCAACAGCCGACATTTTACTGGAGTGGATCGCTGGCCTCTGGTGATAGTTTGACGGCAATAACAGTAGGGTCATTTGTTTCAACCGCGGGTTCAGCTGAAGTCGTTGCCAATATTCAGTTTCCTGGCGATGTTAATCATTTGAATGATACTGTACGTAACGATAGAACTGCCGGACCCTTAAGCGGAGATTATAGTGTGGGTGGATTTGATCCAGATTACAGAATGCTGGATGATGCATTTACAGCAATTGAAACTAATGGAGTATGCGGTCCGGTTCGTTTACTACTACGCGACGGGTTCTATTTTGAACACGCTACTTTGAGTAACGTAATGCTGAATTCAGGAAATGGACTCACGATCGAATCGGAAAGCTTGGATAGTTCAGCTGTTACTATATTTCAGTTCATGGCAGATCCACTCCTTGTTAATTCACTGGTTCAGTTGGATACGGTTTCAAATATAACTATACGTGGATTGGGCTTTAATAATGGGACTCTTCAAAATGCACCATCATCTAACGCGATATATTCAGTGTGTGGAAATAAATGTACCGATGTCCGAGTAACACAATCGAAATTCGAGTCGTTAAGTAACAGCAGTGCTTCCATTCGATTTCTTAATGCGAACCGATTGGTAATTGATTCTAATGATCTGAGTCTTGCAAATAATGCGGTTTTAATAGGGGCACACACTCCAGGCGGGGATTCAGTTCGTTCAGTCTTGTTTTATAACAATCACCTCACAGGACTCTTTAATGTTTCTCATTCAACTGATGTTAATATTCACGACAATGAATTTCAGAGCTTTGAACTTTTTGACACGGGAGACTCTATTTCTGTTTACCGAAATTTTGTTAGTCAGAGAGCATTTTTGTCGGATCTTCATGGAACCCCATCGTCGAAGGTGGTTATTTGGAATAATTTCTTCTATAATGGTATTACTGCTTCTTATCTAAACCATACCGATGTAATATTCAATAATATTGGTATGTATCAGGCGGATGTGAATGTCAATTACGCTTTTATATTGAATCAGGCTGATTATTGCAATGTATTGAACAATAACATTACATGTACTTATTTTCCGGTTAATGGAGTTGCATTCTTTGCACCGCCCTTTTATATTACTAATTGTTCCATCGATTACAACAATTATTGGAATGGCTCGCAGAGTGCTTTAATTTCATCACAACAAGTAAATGGGCATGACAATTATTCAATCAGCATTGATCCGCAGTTTGTTGGCATTTTGGACCTGCACGTACAGAACGCGCAATTAGCGGGAACCGGGTTACAAATTGTTGGAATTCAAGACGACATTGATAATGATCTTCGTCCAACTATAAATCCAGGAATCGGAGCTGACGATGCTGGTGCGGTTGCTGTTAACTCTTCATTAGTGTGGCCAGGTAATGCCAACAAAGATACGATTGTCAATAGCTATGACTTGTTACCTATTGGATTGTATATGGGACAAATTGGATATACTCGTTCCAATGCTTCGAATGCATGGGTTGGCCAAAGTTCATTCGACTGGCCAATAAACCAAAACAATGGTTATAATTTGAAGTTTGTGGATAGCGATGGCGATGGTGTGATTGGTATTTCTGATACTACTGCAGTTGGTTTAAATTATGGTCAACTTGACTTTAGTCCTCCGATACCACCATCGATATCTTCACATAACTCGCAAACTTCAGGGACTCTGTTTTTTGAGACAACTTCTTCTGTTTATCAGGCTGGATCTGCGATTGATGTGTATTTATGGGTTGGTGACACCGTACAGCCCGTCTATGGCTTATACGGAGCAGCGTTCACAATAGGTTATTCTTCAATTGGTGTGTCTGCTGATTCAACTCGTATGACCATAATGAACTCTTGGTTAGGCAATCCAAACATCGATGCCTTATCGATAAATCGTTGTTTACAGGCACAATCGTACGTAGAGGGGGCGGTAGTTCGTTTTGATCATACTCCTCGAAATGGTTTTGGGCCGGTGGCCATTCTACATTTAGTAAGTGATTCAAGCATCACACAGCCTACCATAGTTCATTTTAACGTTCTGAATTATGAGTTGATTGATTCAATTGGTAATCAACTTCAATTTTTTGTTGAAACGGATTCCGTGACAATACTACCATTAATTACTTCAATTGAAAACGTTAAACCTGATACTTTGTTTAACGCCTATCCCAATCCTGCTGATCGGAGTATTGAAATTTCGTTTACCGCATATGCCGGTCAAAATATTATTGTAATTGCAGATCTATTGGGTCGTGAAGTGTACCGAACTTCTTTTCAAGAGTATAGTTGTGGTCGAAGGTTTAAAGAGATTAATACAGCCGATCTACCTAACGGAACATACTTCTTATCACATTCAAGCGAAAATGGATGTCAGACTATAAAATTAAGTGTAAGACATTGAAAAAGTGGTTTGTCATTACTACAAATTACTTTCTATGCACTTGTTTATGACTATAATGTTGGTAACTGGTGATTGTCGGTTAATATAATTGATCATTGATAACGCTAAGAGTACACAATGACTTGTAATGGATAGGACAACAGCTTATTGTCTGTCGTTATATTCTTACTTAATCTGCTCTTTCGATTCCTTACTTGGAAATAATAATCTTCCTGCTTTGTAATCCCGATTCATCCGAGGTCACTTGCAGGCTGTAAATTCCGTTGGGTAGATCCGCTGTACTGATGGTAGTGATTTGATTCACCGAATTAAGTTGTCCTTGCTTCACGCATCTTCCATCAATCGAATAGATTGCAAAAAAACTGACATCGGAATTCACATTTGTAATATTCAACTCACCCCCATTCACCGGATTCGGCCACACTTTCAACGGCTCTGCGATTTCACGATTTTCCTGAACAGTCAGCGTTGTACAATTCACACCATAATAATTGCAAGAAGCAGGATCAGTAAAAGGCGCAGGTGAAGAAAGTGCATTCGTGTAATCAATGTCAATCAAATGCTGAAAGTTGTCGTCAAAATCCTGAATGGCCGCTCCGATTTGGGTTGGTGTTGTCAGATTTCCCCAATAATTTCCTTGCATGTTGTACACGAACGAAGGAGAAGAAGTTGTCGGACAATTATCAGGAATAAACGGATAGTAATATGTAGTACATACCACAGCCTGCTGCATGAAAGAATTGATGTTGTTCCCTGTAATAACCGGGAATCTCACGCAAGATGGAAACACAAAATGAATTCTGTTGTTCGTGAGTTCATTGCCGACAATCACTTGCGTTGTGTCTGTTCCTCCCAGTAAACCGATTGCAACGCCGTAACAGTTTGCAATTTTGTTATTGAGAATTTGAATGTTGTTATTTCTCGCTCTGATTACCATATCACAGGTAATATTCTCAATGCAATTGCTTTCAATTCTCGCAGGGCCAAGCAGATCAAACATTACTGATCCTAAATTGTTCGGAAAACTGTTGTTGTAAAAATGGTTATTCACGAAGCGGGGTTGCTTGTTTACGAGCGGCGCAAGAAACGGTTCAGTGTATACACTCAGATACGTGTTGTCATGAACTACACTGTTACGCAGGATTGAGTTCGACTGATCAAAAAACAACCCGCTGGAGCAACAACTGACATCCAGATTGTCAAGCAATATATCGGATGTGATACAGTGAATGGTGCCGGTGTAGAAGTACAGATCAATCGGAACAGGTATTGTTTCAGTAAAGTCAGCATAAGAAATCACACACCCGTTACCTGTGAGCGTGTCGTAATCTACAGCTGAATTCATTATACGGATTCCACCCCAACCAATGTTTTCTCCCGGTTCTAATTGAAACAGAATTCTGCTTTGCGGCGTTCCAATCGCGCGTATTGTTCCATTCACTTGGATATACAGCGAGTCTTTGAAGCGAACCTCAACTCCGGGATCAATTGTAAGTGTTGTGCCGATCGTAACGAGGACATTGCTCGTTACTACGTACGGACTCGAACTCAACGTTAAGGTTGTGTTGGTTGAAATCACCCCTCCGATTGGAGTTTGTGCAAAACCGTTAAGACAGAATAACGCAATAAAGATTACAGCAGAGAAGAAGTTTTTCATGTTTAACTATTTGAATTAAAGTTACAACATCTGAATCTGTATAGCCCATTGAATTAACAATGTTCGTGTGGCGTTTAGGTTATAGTGACTAATGAGATTCGTGAGTTAAACAGAAAGGTCGAAACGTTTCGAAGAGAATGTGCGATTCAAAGACCATCAATTACATATATAATATTAAAAATAAGTTTATGTTATTGTAATCAGGTGTGCGATTGTAGCCGAAATTATTCTGTGAAATACAATGATCAATATTGTTTTATTTAGCCTTATTAATACATTTAGTCAGCCAACCGCTATTAATCTATGCACAAACCATTTTCACTTCTGCTGGCAGGTATTATTCTTGCCTTTTCATCTTGCCACAACGAAACAAATTCATCAGGAGAAGACGCTGATTCAATCATGAATCTAGGTGATGGAAAGTCGCCAGATTCAACGAAGAAAGTTGTGTCTGTGAAAAATTCAACGGACACAGTTTTGTACGGAATCGACATTTCGAGATATCAAGGAAATCTGGTTACTGAAATTACTACCGCCGACGGTTTGCACTTTGCGATTTGCAAGGCAACTCAAGGCGTAACTTACGTTGATCCGGAGTTTCGCCTCAATTGGCAAACAATCACAGAGAAAGGTTTGATTCGTGGTGCGTATCACTTTTACGTTTGTTCGGACGATCCTGTTCAACAGGCACAGCATTTCTCCGAAACAATCAGTGACATTCAGAATGATGACATAGCACCTGTTCTTGATATTGAGCAAGGCAGCATGTCGAGTACAACCAACGTTGCTCAAATGCAGAAGGACATTCTGATATTTTTGCAGAACGTGGAAAAGCAAACAGGACGCAAACCGATTCTTTACACCGATTACGCTTTTGCACAACAGTATCTGTTGTCTCCGGCGTTTGCAGTTTATGATTTGTGGCTGGCCGAATATTCAGGAGCCCCTCAGCCAAAAGTTCCTGATACATGGAAGACGAAAGGATATAAAATCTGGCAGAAGTCGGATTCATACGACGTCAATTCTCAGCAAATCGATTATGATGTGCATTTCGGAACCGTTGCTGAATTGATCAAGTAGCCTGTTAAGAAATCTGCACTGTTTTCATTGATAAACTCAAGTAGCTCCGATCGAACTGTATCATAGCCACATCTAATTATTGATTTCATGAAAGCGAAGAATTGGGTTCTTTATATCGCATTGGCGGCACTGGTCGCATTGGCATTATCTGGAGTGCTTGAAGGTCGCGCGCATGGATTTATCAAAGAAGTTTCTGAAAGAAATCTCACTTTCATGAGTTCGGTGGCAGAAATTAAACTTGTGTTGTCAAGTGTCAGTTCTTCGGATGTTCCTTTTCTGAGCGGTGAAGCAACCGAAGTTAATAAGGCTCTCGATGGCGCACAGAATTATCTGTTTTACATCAACATAATTTCTCTGCTTCAGTTACTGCTGGTAACAATCAGTAAAAGCATTATTATCAAGGCAGGACTTGTTGGCTTGCTGATATTTGCTGTTCTGAAAGCTACACGTCCTGTTTGCACAAAGCTTCTCATCGTGGTGCTTACGTTGAATCCCGGATTAATGATTTGTACTATTGCTGTGCAGGAACTTTCCAAGGAAGGAAAAATTGATTTCGGTGCGGGTTACCAATCTGAACTTCGCACACTCGTTGCGAATGTTCAGCAGGAAAAATCCCAGCTCATGCAGGAGCATGCGAAACAATTGACCCAGATCAGCAACGGCGACAAGCACATTGATTTTTTCAGTCGCCTTAAGGAAGACGTTTCCTACGATGTAAAAAGAGCGAAGGTTGACATCAAAGGCGACTATGCCGAAATACGTTTGCTGGTGAAAGACGCCGGTCACACCATTCAGAGAAAGATTTACATTTTCTGTACCACGGTGCTGTTCTACATGTTGTTGCTTCCTGTTGGCTACGCCTTGCTCGTTTATATCATCTACAAGTCGCTGTACAAACAGAATCTCATTGCCATATTGAAAGCAGATGAAGGAGCAATTGAGACCAGTGTTGCCGGAAAGAAAACCCTGTTCGGAAAGTTCACTGCCGCAGCGAACACGGTTGCGGGAGAAGTGAAGAATTCGGAAACGGTAACAGAATTAAAGTCTGATATCAAGAGCATGGGTGAGCATACGAACGACGAAACTGATCCAAAACCTTGATCGGTATTTGTTTTTCGACTCAATAATACTCAATACTGATTACTTCTATTCTTCAAAAGCGTAACGACGCTGAAATTATTTTGAACGGATGAAATTCCTGTTTAATTTCATTTCATGATACTTCAGATTCAGATTTACCTGGTTGCAATTTTCATTGTCATCATTGCTGCGGTTTTTATCCTCGGATGGTATTTCAGCAAAAAAGCGAAAGTGAAACGTTTGTTGAGGAAAACACCTAACATGCGTATAGGTGAATTCCTCGGCGGAGAAACAGGTCGCGTTACGGGTCAGGTGAAGTTTGCAGGTGAAACAATTGTAGCTCCTCTGACGGGTCGCAAATGCGCATACTATCACGTGGAAGTTCAGGAGTACAGAAGCAGCGGCAAAAGCGGTCATTGGTACACAATTATCAACGAAGAACGTGCCGGGGATATTATCATGCATGACGGAACGAATTATTGCATGATCGGCAAGGGAACACTGAAGAGTTATCTGCACATGGACGCCAATTACAATTCGGGAACTTTCAAGAATGCAACTCCTGAGCTGGAAGCATTTCTGGTTTCGCGTGGATACAAGAGCACGGGACTGCTGGGCCTGAACAAAAGCATCCGTTACAAAGAGGGAATTCTTGAGGAGAATGAAGTTTTCACAGCAGCAGGAACGGGTACATGGACTACAGGCCGACCTTCAAATGTCAATTTGCCTGGTTCACGTTATCTGCTGCTGGGGCCAATGCCCGATGGTTGTATTTATCTGACGGACGATCAGAAGATGACGGAGTAGTTTTTGAATTTAACCGGCGCGTGAAGTCAGAACATATCATTTATATTTTATTTCTCTGCGGAATTCTGTGGATGATTATCCGCCTTTCAATTGGAAGGGTTGGTGGTAAATTTGAGAAAGTACCATTGACGGAAATCGGTGAGGCTTCAACTGGGCAAGTGGTAAAAGTGAAAGGGAGTGCTGTTTTTGTAGGTGAGACTATCAAGGCTCCCTTTACCGGAAGGAAATGTGTGTACTACGTTGCGCAAGTACATCATTGGCGTGGACGCTGGGGCAGAAGTAGCTTTAGGTTGATTCCTAAAAGCATTTGGGTTCAGGAGTCTTCAGTTGAAATAATGGGTTCTGTCGTAATTTATGCTGCAGGTCATTACGCATTACTTGATACCGTTAAAGTTCGATCAGATATACATAAGGATGAATCATACGTGGTCGGGACTATGCATTCTAAATCCCCCGCAATGATCCGGTTTATTAAGGAGAATCACATTAACCCAAACGATTTTCTTGGTATAGAGAAAAGTTTACGTTGGAGTGAGGGAATTATAGAAAATGGAGAAGAATGTGTAATGATGGGAGTTGGAACTTGGAAAACGCCTGAAGAATGCGGATTGAAAATTGATGCTGAAAAGATTCTGGTGATTACAGATATTCCCGGCGATTATGCCTATATCTCGGATCGTGTTTGACGTACCACCTGAGTAGGGGTAGCACACATTTACGAAGGTACATGTGAATTATTTCTACCTTGCAGCATGCAATTGAAATTCGCATCGCTCAACTCCGGAAGCAACGGAAATTGTTACTACATCGGTAATGATGAGCATGCAATTCTGATCGATGCCGGCCTCTCACGTCGTGAAACAGAACGACGCATGCAGCGACTGAATCTCCGGATGGATCACGTTCGTGCGATATTCATATCACATGAGCACATCGATCATATTCGTGGAGTAGAAGGAATTTCCAAGAGATATGGCATACCTGTGTATATAACTGCTGCCACCAAAGGCAACAGCAGTATGTACATTCCGGAGGAATTGATTCGCGATTTTCGGGCACAAACTGAAATTGTTGCAGGCAATCTGTCAGTAGTTCCGTTTTCCAAGAAACATGACGCTGCTGACCCGCATAGTTTCATTATCAAGTATAACGATATTGTGGTAGGAGTAATGACAGACATAGGTGCCGCATGTGATAATGTAAAGCAACACATCGGTCAGTGTCACGCATTATTATTGGAATCGAACTACGATCACGAAATGCTGATGAACGGACGTTATCCGTATCCATTGAAACAGCGTGTGAGCAGTGATGTTGGACACTTGTCCAATGATCAGGCCTTATCACTGGTATTGGAAAGCGGTTCCGATGAATTGAAACTTCTTTTACTTGGACATCTTTCCAAAGACAATAATCGGGAACAATTGGTGCGCGAAGTATTTTCATCTTTGGAAGGCAAGATGCATGTTGACATCGCTTCCCGCTTCAATGAAAGTCGCGTTTATGCAATCGAAAAGAAATCTGAAACAGTTTCTATTCGCACGTTGACAGGACAGTTGAGTATTTTCTGATCACTTCAGAAAATCAGCCTTCATTTTTCTTCCAGGTCAACGCTTTACTCGGACACATTTCAATCTGTTCAATAATGCGTTCACTGCTTGCGCCTTCAGGTTTGATCCATGGTCGTTCTGCCGGATTGAAAACTTCAGGCAAAGCTCCGATTCCTTTCCAGCATTTTGTGGAATGCGTACACATCCCGGGTTTCCACACAATCGTTATTTCTCCGTTGGTGTAATGCTTCGTCAGATTCTGTTTGTCCATGGTGAGTTATTTTTAAACGTGAAAGTTACAATCAGTTCATCGGTACTTCCATCAATAACACTTCCGCGTTCGTATCCGCTTTCAATTTCAGTGATTCCGTATTCCAGATACCCAAACCGTCGCGCTGATTGAGTTTGTTGCCGTTAATCGTTACCTCTCCTGAAAGAACAAAAACATACACTCCGTTGGCGGAATTTTTCAGCTTGTAATCCAGCTCAGTTGCTGCATCCATATCTGTCAGATGAAACCATGCATTCTGGTGAATCCACACACCGTCATCATCAACATTAGGTGATAATATCTGCTGCAGTTTATTCTTGCGATCTTCTTTCTTCAATGTAATCTGATCGTAGCGCGGTTTTACATTTCTCTGATTCGGGAAAACCCAGATCTGAAGAAACTTCACGGTCTTATCGCTGTTCTTGTTGTATTCGCTGTGCGTGATACCGGTTCCTGCACTCATCACCTGAATATCACCGTTACGAATTACAGCAACATTACCCATACTGTCTTTGTGTTCCAGATCACCTTCGAGCGGAATGGAAATAATTTCCATGTTGTCGTGCGGATGTGTTCCGAATCCCATTCCCGGTGCAACTGTATCGTCGTTCAATACACGCAATACTCCGAAGTGCATTCTTTCAGGATTGTAGTAATTCGCGAAACTGAAAGTGTGATAACTCTGCAGCCATCCATGATTGGCATTGCCGCGTGTTGCAGCTTTATGAAGAATAGTGTTTTCCATGATCTTTGATTCTGTGTTTGGAATGTGATTGAATCCGAGCGTCTCAATCGGATGAAGCTCGTCGTTGTCGTTTTTTGTGATGGCGGCAATTCCGGTGCTTGCAGCTACCACTGCTGCAGTGCCCAGCATTCCGCGTTTGAGAAAATCTTTTCTGTCCATTGATCTCCTTTTTTGTTACACAAATTTCAGAACCTTCACTTTCATAAAAATTGAACTGGTTCAAGAAATGATTCAATCTTCCTTTTTATGCTTTCCTGAACGGATTTTGCTCAGAAACTCCGCTGATATTCCCAAATAGGCTGCAATCAGCTGCTGCGGTACACGATTCGGCAGTTCCGGATATTTCTTAAGAAACAATTTGTAACGTTCTTCTGCGCTCATTGCAACCGTGGAAATAAACCGATTCATCAATTCTTCATTCGCGCGCTGCAACATCAAACGGAACATACGTTCAAACTTCGGTACTTCAGCAAAGAGTTTCGCTTTCGCCTCACGGGAAATTACAATCAACTCACAAGCCTCAATTGTTTCAATGTTTAATGATGCGGGTTTCCCTGAAGTAAATGAAGGCAAATCGCTGATCCACCAGTTTTCCACGGGAAAATACAGGTCAACTTCTTTGCCGGCTTCGTTGATGAAAAAAACGCGCGCACATCCTTTCACAACAAAAGCTTCGAAGTCGCATGCGTCACCGGCCCGCAGCAAAACGGTTTTCTTCGGGACACTTTTATGTACGAGCAACGAATGAAATACCGAACGTTCTTCCTGCGTCAGAGAAATACAAGTTTCCGTATAGCGATCTATAGCTTCGAACATGTATTGAAGATAGTCAGAATCATCTCAAATGAAAAAGCCTTCCTCAAACTTGTTGAAGAAGGCTTTCTTTTTATTCACGTTATTCAGTTACGCGATTGTCCAGGTTTTGTCGCCTGACAGAATGCGATCGAGTGGAGTAGGTCCTTTCTTCGCTTTCACTGCGTTGATCTGGTTGATGAGATCCTCTTCGTATGTTGCACGGTTCTCTTTGTAGAACACGCCGAACGGACGTGGATTGTGAGGATTCATTGCCGGATTGTCGAACAACCCTGCGAGCAAAGTTGCTTTCGTACGATCAGTTTCATCGTGGATCCACAGATCATTTACAGAAGCTCCGCCTGCAAGATCAACTACAACCGGTTTCAAACCGTCAAGCTTGATTCCTTTGTCGCCGTTTGCACCGAATACCATCGGTTTGCCATGCTCAACAAACAAACACTCTTCCATCTTCGACTCTTTTTCAGTGTAGATGAAGAATGTTCCGTCGTTGAATACCGGACAGTTCTGGTAAATCTCAACGAACGCAGTTCCTTTGTGCTCGTGTGCACGCTTCAGAATCGACTGCTGATGTTTTGCATCGCGGTCCAGTGTACGTGCAACGAAAGTTCCTTTCGCTCCGAGAGCAAGCTCAGCCGGATTGAACGGTTCGTCCAAAGAACCGTACGGAGTGGATTTCGTTGTCTTGCCTTTTTCTGACGCCGGAGAATACTGTCCTTTTGTAAGACCGTAAATCTGGTTGTTGAACATCAGATATTTCACATTAAAGTTGCGGCGCAACAAATGAATGAAGTGGTTACCTCCGATAGACAGAGAATCTCCGTCACCTGAAATCATCCACACATCCAATTCAGGATTTGTGGCACGAATACCGGAAACGATAGCTGCAGCACGACCGTGGATCGAGTGCATACCGTATGTATTCATGTAGTATGTGAAACGTGAAGAACATCCGATACCGGATACGAAAACCACGTTTTCTTTCTTCACATCGAATTCAGGGAATACGCGCTGTACCTGAGCCAGAATTGCGTAGTCACCGCAACCAGGACACCATTTTACGTCCTGATCTGATGCGAAATCTTTCGCTGTGAGTTTTGCTGTTGTTGTATCTGCGCTCATCTTACTTGGAATTAATAGTTTGAAGAATACGAGTTTTCAGTTCTTCCACAGTGAAAGGAAGACCCTGTACTTTGGTGTAGCTTTCTGCAGGCACCAGGAATTTCCCGCGGATGATCATGGCCAATTGACCAAGGTTCATTTCAGGAACGATAATCTTGTCAAATCCTTTCAGAAGTGTTTCAAGATTCTTCGGCATAGGGCTGAGGTAACGCAGGTGAACGTGCGCCACATCATGACCATCAGCAATCAATTCGCGTACTGCAGTTTTAATTGCTCCTGCTGTACTTCCCCAACCGAGAACGCAAACTTTCGCTTTCTCTTTACCGCTTTCAACAGCAGCCAGTGGAATTGAATCAGCAATCTTGTCAATCTTAGCCTGACGCAAGTGAACCATTTTCTCGTGGTTCGCAGAATCGTAAGATACGTTTCCGGTTTCATCCTGCTTCTCAAGACCACCAATGCGGTGTTCCAGTCCCGGAGTACCAGGCTTCACACGCGGTCGAACCAATTTTTCGTCGCGCTTGTAAGGCAGGAATTTTCCGCCAGGATTGTTATTCTCAGTTGTGAAAATTGACTTGATAGGTTTCAGATCAGAAGCTGAAGGGAATTTCCAAGGCTCAGATCCGTTTGCAATGTATCCGTCAGTCAGCAACATCACCGGAGTCATGTGCTCAACTGCAATACGAGATGCTTCGTAAGCTGCGTTGAAACAATCTGCAGGTGAGGAAGCTGCGATTACAGGCATTGGAGCTTCACCGTGGCGACCGTAAAGTGCCTGGAAAAGATCGGCCTGTTCTGTTTTTGTAGGAAGACCAGTAGACGGTCCGCCGCGCTGTACGTTTACAACTACCAGCGGAATTTCAGTGATCACTGCAAGACCCATTGCTTCGCCTTTCAAAGCGATTCCAGGTCCTGATGAAGTGGTGATACCAAGAGCACCGGCATAAGATGCGCCGATTGCAGAACAGATACCAGCGATTTCATCTTCCGCCTGGAAAGTTTTCACGCCGTTAGCGCGATACTTTGACAATTCATGAAGAATATCAGAAGCAGGTGTGATAGGATATGATCCGAGGAACAATTCCAATCCCGCTTTTTCAGCAGCAGCAATAAATCCGATTGCAGTTGCGTGGTTACCTGTAATCTGACGATAAACACCCGGAGCCATTTTCGCAGCATCAACTTTCCAACGGGTTGTGAAAGTTTCGGTAGTATCACCGTAGTTGTAACCCGCTTTAAGTGCCTTGATGTTGGCATCCATGATTTCCTTCTTCTTGCCGAATTTTTCGGTGATGAATCCGATGGTGTAATCCATGGATTTATCGAACATCCAGAAGAGGAATCCGAGAACGAACATGTTCTTTGAACGCTCGATTTCTTTCATACCGAGTCCGGTATCAGCAAGAGCGTCTTTCGTAAGTTTCGTTACATCAATTTTGTATACAGTGAATCCATCCAGTGTACCATCGTTCAATGGATCTGCACCTTCAGGATATTTTGCAAGATTCAGATTCTTCTTATCGAAACCTGCAGTATTCACGAGAATGATTCCACCCTTTTTAACTTTGTGAAGATCGCTCTTCAAACCGGCAGAGTTCATTGCAACGAGAACATCGTATGCATCACCCGGCGTGTAAATTTCTTTACTTCCGAAGTTCACCTGGAATCCGGATACACCTGCAACGGTGCCAGCCGGGGCGCGGATTTCCGCAGGGTATTCAGGGAATGTGCTAAGATCCTGACCAAAGAATGCCGAAGTATCGGTAAACTGGGTTCCGGTCAGCTGCATACCGTCACCTGAGTCACCTGAGAAACGGATTACAACGTTCTCAGCGTGCTTCACGTCGATTTGCCTGCCGGCTTTCTTTTCAATTGTGTCCATGATTTGTATGGTGTACGTGTGTTAATTCCTGATCACTGTAACTTCATCGTGCTGTTCAATGCCGCGGGTGCAGAATTCAGAATAAAATCCGGAGTGACTTCCGGAGTGAAAATAACCGGCATTGGTTCAGTTTGATTGTCGAAAAAATAATCCTGCAAATATGCTAATTAGGTGAAGTTTTTCAAAGTTTCTGACAAATATTAAAACTGCGGATTTTTCATGCATATTTGCCGGAACGATTAATTTCGTCACGCTACCAATTTTAAAAGTACACTATGGGATCAGCAGCATTGATCATGCTCATTATCTGCGGTCTGGCTTTTGCCGGAGGCGGAATTTACCTTTCAAAAGTGCTGGCGAAAACCTCGCACAATCCGGTGAAAGGTGAAGCTTATGAGTGTGGTATTCCGACAACCGGAACTTCATGGATTCAGTTCAACGTCGGTTATTACCTGTTCGCCTTGATTTTTCTTGTGTTCGACGTGGAATTAGTGTTTCTGTACCCTTGGGCTACGGCAGCGAAAAGCGTTGGAGTGGTGGCGTTGATTGAGATTGTAGTATTCATGTTCATTCTCTTCATGGGATTGCTTTACGCTTACAGAAAAGGAGCTCTCAAATGGATGTAGATATCAAAAAAATGGGCGATCCGTTCCCGGGAACGGTAAACCCGACGAGCGACGGAGGTATTCTCGTCACTAAATTGGACGATGCCATCAACTGGGCTCGCGCTAATTCTTTATGGCCATTGGTTTTCGGAACCAGCTGCTGCGCCATTGAAATGATGTCAGCCGCTTCCGCACGCCACGATTGGTCGCGCTTTGGTTTTGAGGTGGCACGCGCTACTCCGCGCCAGGCCGATCTTATCATTGTAGCGGGAACCATCGTGATGAAAATGGCGCCTGTTTTGAAACGTCTTTACGATCAAATGGCAGAACCACGTTACGTGATTGCCATGGGTGCTTGCACAATTTCAGGCGGACCTTTCTTCTACAACACATATTCCGTTGTGAAAGGTGTGGATCACGTCATTCCGGTTGACGTTTACATTCCCGGTTGTCCTCCGCGACCTGAAGCATTGCTTCATGCAATGATCACACTGCAGGAGAAAATTAAACACGAACCGTATTTCCGTAAACCGAAAACTGCTGTATGAACGCGGAAGAATTGAAACAGGAAATTCTCGCTTTTCATCCTTCCGTAGTGTTTGATGAAGGCGGTCAGTTCGTAAACGCGAATATCGATGCAGCTGATGTGCTGACTTTGCTCACTGAGCTGCGCAACCGTCCTGCTTTCGATTTCGATTATATGTTTTGCCTGACATGTGTTGACTACAAAACACATTTCACCATGTTCTATCATCTGCGTTCCCTCACTCATCGTCATGAAATGGTGGTGAAAGCAAAGATTGCAGATGTGAACGCACCGGCTGTAGACACAGTGTCGCACATCTGGCGCACTGCGGATTTTATGGAACGCGAAGTTTACGATCTCTTCGGAGTGAAATTCTTCCGTCATCCTGATTTGCGCAGAATTTTCCTTGACGAAAACTGGCCGGGTTATCCGCTCAGAAAGAATTACGAAGATCCTAACATGATTGAGCTGTGATAGAACACAATCTATTAGAACCGGATATGATTACCGAGGATGGCGATTTCGTCATCAACATCGGTCCGCAGCACCCGTCAACACACGGAGTTCTTCACCTCAAAGTGTGGCTCGACGGTGAAACGGTAAAGAAAGTGGAACCGCATCTCGGTTACATTCACCGCTCCATTGAGAAAATGTGCGAAAGCCTGTCTTATCGCCAATATATTTTCTCTACGAGCCGCATGGATTATCTCTCTGCTCATATCAACAACCAGGCGTGCGCGCTTGCTGTTGAAATGGGATTGGGAGTAGAAGTTCCTGATCGCGCGAAAGTAATTCGTACCATTCTCGCAGAACTCACACGTCTTGCCTCACATGCTTTGTGGTGGGGATGCATGGGCCTCGATCTCGGTGCAGTAACTCCGTTCTTCTACGCATTCCGTGAGCGCGAGTTCATCAACGATATTATGGAAGAAACCTGTGGCGCTCGTTTGACGCAGAATTTCATAGTACCGGGCGGACTGATGGCGGATATTCATCCGAATTTCGTTCCAAAGACAAAAGAACTCATCAAGATGTTCCGTGCGAATATCGATGAATACAATCAGTTGCTCACCGGTAACGTAATTTTTCAGCAGCGTACACAAAACGTAGGTTTTCTCTCTAAGGAAGCTGCGATTTCATACGGAACCAGCGGACCTGTTGCACGTGCATCAGGTGTAAGTTGTGATGTGCGCAAGCATTATCCATACGATGCATATGATCGTGTGCAGTTCAAAGAAATTCTCGGAACTACCGGCGATTCTTGGGAACGTTATGTAATCCGCATTGATGAAATGCGTGAGAGTCTCAGCATCATCGAGCAATTGATTGATAACATTCCGGAAGGCGACATCGTTGCTAAAACAAAACAGGTAATCAAATTGCCGAAAGGTGAATTCTATTCCCGTGTTGAAACGGCACGCGGCGAATTGGGCGTGTTGCTGGTAAGCGATGGAGGTTCTACTCCGTATCGTGTGAAATTCCGTTCTCCGAACTTCAGTAATCTTTCTGCTTTGGGTCACATCGCGAAAGGTTCGAAAATCGGTGACCTTGTTGCCATGATGGCAACATTGGATCTTGTAATCCCTGATGTTGACCGTTAAACTATGATCACACTCAGCGAAATAGCGCACAATATTCACGTCAAGCTCAGCGGTGCGATCACCAATGAAACGCTTCTTTCCATTACGGAAATGGCCATCGTTGGAATCATCTTGCTCGGATCGCTTGTGATGTTGAGTTTCTTCCTCGGTTATATGGAACGTAAAGTGGCTGCTTTCATGCAGATCCGTCTCGGGCCTAACCGTGTAGGACCAAAAGGTTCTTTACAGATAGTTGCGGATACAGTGAAACTTCTTTTCAAAGAAGGATTGACTCCGAATGCTTCAGACAAATTTCTGTTCAATACAGCTCCTTACATCATGGTTATTACTACCATGTTGGTGATTGCTCCGATTGCTTATTCCAGCGGATTTCAAATTTGGGATACAAGCATCGGCGTATTGTATGTTTCTTCTGTCTCTTCTGTTTCCGTTATCGGAATTCTGATGGCGGGATGGTCGAGCAACAACAAATATTCTCTTCTCGGAGCGATGCGTTGCGGAGCACAGATCGTGAGTTACGAATTGTCAATCGGTCTTTCTTTGATTGCTATTGTGGTGCTCACAGGAAGTCTGCGCATGTCGGATATTGTAATGAGTCAGGCAGACGGCTGGTGGATTTTCAAAGGACACATTCCTGTGTTGATTGCATTCGTGATTTTCATTATTGCTTCTACTGCGGAAATCAATCGCGCACCATTTGACTTGGCAGAAGCAGAATCGGAATTGACAGCGGGTTTCCACACGGAATATTCAGGAATGAAATTCGCGATGTTCCTGTTGGCGGAATACATCAATCTCTTTATTGTTTGTGCGATGGGCGCGACACTCTTCCTCGGAGGATGGATGCCGTTGCATTTCGGTGCAGACAACGCATTCAATCATGCCATGGATTACATTCCGGGCTTCGTTTGGTTCTTCGGAAAAACATTCTTCCTGATTTTCGTAATCATGTGGTTCCGCTGGACATTCCCGCGTTTGCGTATCGACCAGCTTCTGAATCTCGAATGGAAATATCTGCTGCCGATCAGCATGATCAATATCTTACTCGTAACCATCATTGCCATCTTCGGCTGGCACTTCTAAACTGAACATGGGACTCGGATCATACATATCTACAGTATTCTCGTCGGTGAAGTCGCTTCTCAGCGGTATGAAACTTACGGGATACTATTTCACGCATCACAAGGAGATTGTTACGCAACAATATCCTGAGAACAAACGTGAAGGCGCATTGATTCTTCCGGAACGATTCCGCGGAGAAGTAACCATGCCGCACGATGAGAATAACGAGCATCGTTGCACCGGCTGTCAATCTTGTGAACTATCCTGTCCGAACGGCTCCATCAAGATCATTACGAAACAGGAAGTGCAGCCTGACGGAAAGAAGAAGAAAGCAATTGACACATGGGTGTATCACCTCGACATGTGTACATTCTGTAATCTGTGCATTGAAGCTTGTCCTACGCAGGCCATCGTGATGGGGCAGGAGTTCGAACACAGCGTATTTGATAAGAAGAAACTGAAGAAGATTCTGAATAAGCCGGATTCAAAACTTAAAGCCGGAGTGGAATAATGAGTGCATCTACTATCATATTTTATATTCTTGCGGCCATCACATTAGGTGGTGCAATTCTGGCGGTAACATCACCGAAGATTTTCCGTTCGGCGATTTATCTGCTCTTCTCACTGATCGGCATCGCGGGCTTGTACTTCTGGTTGAATTTCGAATTCATTGCAGCGGTGCAGGTTGTTGTTTATGTGGGCGGTATTGTTGTACTCATCATCTTCTCGATTTTCCTTACACAAGGTTCGGGAAGCGATATGAAAGATCCGGTGAAGATTCGTTCACTGTTTGCCGGACTCGCTGCGCTGTGCGGTTATTGTCTCACATATTATGTAATTCAGCGTACCGAGTTTCATCCGCAATTGGAACAAGGTCCTGCTGAAATTTCAGTAGCTCGTATCGGAGAGCAGATGCTGAGTACAACGGAACACGGTTACCTGCTTCCTTTTGAAGTGGTGAGTATGTTGCTGTTATCGGCAATGATCGGATGTATTGTAATTGCAATTAAAACCAGAAGTATCAAATGAGCGATATCGGACTCGGACATTTTCTGATCGTAAGTACCATGTTGTTTTTCATCGGTATTTACGGATTCATGACGCGCCGCAACATGATTACCATGCTGATGTCGGTGGAATTGATTCTGAACGCGTGTAACATCAATTTCATTGCATTCAACAAATTCCTTTTTCCGAATCAGCTCGACGGAGTATTCTTTACACTGTTTGTAATTGCCATTGCTGCAGCAGAAGCTGCTGTTGCCATTGCGATTATCATCAACCTTTACCGTAACAGAAAATCAATTGATGCAGAAGATGCAGATATGATGCGTCTCTAAAATATAACGTATGTCAGATTCATTGGCACTCTTACTTGTACCCGCCCTGCCGTTAGCAGCATTCCTGCTGATCTTTCTGGTTGGTCGTGTTTACTTTCCGAAGTTCTCCGGAATTCTCGGAACGGTAATCATGCTCGCTACGACGGTGATCAGCATGGCAACGGCCTACAAATATTTCTTCGTTACCGGAAAGGTTGACGGTGTTTACCAGCATTTGATTGCATTCAAGTTCACATGGCTTCCGTTTTCTGAAAATGTTTCCATTGATATGGGTGCTATCATGGATCCGATTTCCATGGTGATGATCTGCGTGGTGACTTTCATCTCTTTAATGGTTCACATTTACAGTCTCGGTTACATGAAAGGTGAAGATCGCTTCGCGATCTACTATTCTTATCTCGGATTGTTCACCTTCTCCATGCTCGGACTCGTGCTTTCCACCAACATCTTTCAGATTTATATTTTCTGGGAATTGGTGGGTGTTTCGTCGTTCCTTCTCATCGGATATTATTTCGATAAACCATCTGCAGTAGCAGCTTCCAAGAAAGCATTTATTGTTACGCGTTTTGCCGACGCCGGATTCCTCATCGGAATTCTTGTGCTTTCGTACTACACCGGCACGCTGGATTTCGAAACGATGATTGCGCGCCTGACAGTTCCGGGAAGTGAATTGACTGCAATCACAACAGCAGGATTCCTCGGAGTATCTGCATTGACATGGGGATTGATGCTCGTGTTCATGGGAGGCGCAGGAAAATCGGCAATGTTCCCATTGCACATCTGGCTTCCGGATGCGATGGAAGGCCCGACACCGGTTTCTGCTCTCATCCACGCAGCAACGATGGTTGTGGCAGGTGTTTATCTCGTTGCGCGATTGTTCCCGATTTTTGCAATTTCCTGTCCTGTGGGATTGGATGTTGTAGCTTACATTGGTGTTTTCTCTTCAATGTTCGCTGCGATCATTGCCTGTACACAAACAGATATTAAGCGTGTGCTTGCATACTCAACCATGTCGCAGATCGGTTACATGATGTTCGCACTCGGAGTTGCAGGCTATGGTGGTGAAAACGGACTCGGATTTACAGCTTCATTCTTTCACCTCTTCACTCACGCGATGTTCAAAGCCCTGTTGTTCTTGGGTGCAGGTGCAGTAATTCACTACGTACATAGTAACGATATGCGTGATATGGGCGGCTTGCGTAAGCACATGCCTGTAACGCACATTGCATTCCTGATAGCATGTCTTGCGATTGCAGGTGTTCCCGGTTTCGCGGGATTCTTCAGTAAAGAAGAAATCCTGACAGCAGCACACAACAGCAATCCGATTATTTACTGGTGTGCGATTGCTACAGCGGCACTCACTGCGTTCTACATGTTCCGTTTGTACTTCAATATTTTCTGGAACAAGGAATATCATGCTCATCATTCCGATTCACATCACGGCGACGATCATCATCACGGTGAAGCGCCATGGTCGATGAAAGCACCTTTGATTATTCTGGCTTTGCTTTCGATTGCAACAGGATATATTCCTTTCGGGAATTTCGTTTCCAGCGACGGACAGGCTTTGCATTCCGAGTTTCATCTGACATCTGCAATTCTTCCGGTTTCATTGGCGATTGGCGCTATTATCGTGGCAATGTTGTTCTACAGAAAGAAGAATGCAGTTCCGGATAAGATCGCAGGAACAATCAAAGGTGTTTACACCGGCGCGTTACACAAGTTTTACATTGATGAGTTGTATCTGTTCGTGACGAAGAAACTGATCTTCGGAATCGGAGGAACAATTGCAGCTTGGTTCGATAAGAACGTTGTAGACGGTGTTGTGAATTTCAGCGCCACTGTCGGCGAAAATTTCTCCGACACATTGAAGAAAATGCAGAACGGTAAAGTGCAGTCTTATGCGATGTACTTCTTCACAGGAGTGCTCGGTTTTGTACTGTTGTTTGTTTTTCTGTGGGACAAATTTTAATGAACTGATAGTAAAATGAGTTTATCAATACTGATCATCATTCCATTACTGACTGCACTTGCGGTGATTTTCTGCCGTAATGCGGAGCAGGTGAAGTGGACTTCGCTCTTTGGTTCGGTAGCACAGCTGGCCGTTTCCGGAGTAATGTTCTTTCAATATAACGCCTTGCGTAAAGCAGGTGAAGTGGCGCAGTTTGTATTCGAGGAAAAGCACACATGGTTCAGTTTCATGAACATCAACTACCACATCGGTGTTGATGGTATCGCCATTGCAATGATTCTACTTACTGCATTTGTAGTGGTTGCCGGTGTTCTTGTTTCGTGGAATGTTTCTCATCTGACGAAAGAATTCTATTTACTTCTCGTGTTGCTCAGCACCGGCGCATATGGCTTCTTCATTTCATTGGATCTTTTCACCATGTTCTTCTTCCTTGAGCTTGCGGTGATCCCGAAATTCCTTCTTATCGGAATATGGGGAAGCGGAAATAAAGAATACAGCGCTATGAAACTTGCCCTGATGCTCATGGGCGGATCAGCGTTGGTATTGATGGGATTGCTGATTGTGTATTTCGGTTCTGCGGCATCATGCGGAGCTCCGACTTACAACCTGATTGAGATTGCCTCGCATCGTCTGGATTTTTCAACGCAGATGTTTGCATTCCCTTTCCTCTTTGCAGGATTCGGCGTGTTCACTGCAATGTTCCCGTTTCACACATGGGCGCCTGACGGTCACTCTTCAGCACCAACAGCGGCTTCTATGTTCCTTGCGGGAATCTCAATGAAACTTGGTGGATACGGATGTCTGCGTGTGGCGGTTTATCTGCTTCCTGATGCGGCACACGAATATTCATGGATCGTTGTATTGCTTTCTGCTATTGCGATTTTCTACGGATCATTTGCAACGATGATGCAGAAGGATTTGAAATACATCAACGCGTATTCTTCAGTAAGTCACTGCGGATTTGTATTACTGGGAATCGGAATGCTTACGAAGACAGCCATCACAGGAGCTGTAATGCAAATGGTATCGCACGGTTTGATGACAGCATTGTTCTTCGCCGCTATCGGAATGATTTACGAAAGAACGCATACACGTCAGGTTGAAAAACTCGGCGGATTGCTGAAGGTGATTCCTTTTCTCTCTACGATTTTCGTTATTGCCGGTTTGTGTTCACTAGGTTTGCCGGGGCTCAGCGGATTTGTTGCCGAGATGACCGTTTTCCAAGGCGCATGGCAACGTCCTGAAACATTCTACAGACTTGCAACCATCCTCGGATGTTTGTCAATCGTTGTAACTGCTGTTTACATCCTTCGTGCTTCCGGTAAAGTAATCATGGGGCCGATTGTTGATGAACATCACACTCATTTAAGTGACGCACGTTGGAACGAGAAACTCGCTTCGGTGATTCTTCTCCTTGCCATTCTTGCGATCGGAACAGCACCTTTCTGGTTGACAGATTTGCTGAATCCGGGATCCGAATTAATAATGAACCAATTGACAGCGCGTTAATCGCTGAGTGAATATGGACATGAATTTTTTCATACTGATGAAACCCGAGTTGCTGTTAACAGGACTCATCTTCATCATCATGTTTGCGAAGATTGCGAACCTGGCCGAGAATAACGGTCGCTTCCTGATACTCGTGAACACACTGCTTGTACTCAATTTCGTTGCCGGATTCTTCATGAATCAGGAAGGCACGCTGTTCAGCGGTATGTACATTACCAGCGATTCCATGGCTTTCGAGAAGAATATTCTGAACGGCGGCATGATGCTGATTTCATTGATGGCGTACGATTGGATGATGCGCTGCAAGAATACTCCTGAATATTACATGTTGTTATTATCGGCACAATTGGGAATGTTCTTCCTTATTTCATCCGGAAATTTCCTCATGTTCTACCTCGCAATGGAACTGGCAACAATTCCGCTGGCGGCACTTTCGAACTTCGATCTGGATCGTCCTAAATCTTCTGAAGCTGCGTTTAAATCAATTATGTCGTCTGCGTTTGCATCTGCAATCATGTTGTTCGGATTGTCATTGATGTACGGAACAACAGGAACTCTTGACTTCGCGGAAATGCAGATGCTGGTAACCGGTTCTTCACTTCAGGTTCTGGCTTTCATATTTGTGTTTGCCGGAATTGCGTTCAAACTTTCATTGGTGCCGTTCCATTTGTGGACAGCCGATGTTTACGAAGGATCTCCGGTTCCTGTGACGGCAACACTCGCGGTGATTTCCAAGGCAACATTCATTTTCGTGTTCATGTCAACGATGTTCACTGTATTCGCAAACTTCTTCATGGTTTGGGATAAAGTGGTGATGATCTCGATTATCGCAACGATTACCATCGGTAATTTCATGGCCGTGCGTCAGACGAATCTGAAACGTGTTCTGGCATTCTCTTCCATTGCACAAATGGGATATCTGTTACTCGGTGTTGCATCAACATCAGTTCAGGGTGCATCTTCAGTTCTGTACTTCATGCTCATTTACGTTTTCTCTTCTGTGGCAATTTTCGCTGTTGTCGGTTTAATTTTCTATCAAACCGGTAAAGAAGATGTTGCGGATCTGCGAGGGTTTTATAAGAACAATAAATTGTTGTCGTGGGTAATGGCCGTTGCTTTGTTCTCACTTGCCGGGATTCCGCCAACAGCAGGATTCTTCGGTAAATATTTCCTCCTGACTTCCGGTGCAGCTAAAGGTGATTACATAGTTCTGACAGTTGCGATACTGAACATGATTGTTTCACTTTACTATTATCTCCGCATTGTGAAAGCAATGTTCATTGATAAGAGCGAAAATGATTTCGAACGTATTTCTGTTAGTCCGATTGTTACTGTTTCAATTGTTGTTTGCATTGCAGGCGTATTGTTAACAGGAATGAGCGGTGAAGTTTACGAGCAGATTAAATCACTTTTCCTCGCATCCAACTGATATGGCACTTAATTCAACACATACTTTCGAAGAAGTGGATGGAATTAAATGTTCCATCGTTGAGAAGAATGTTTCACCGGAGCGTGTGGAATTCCTGAAGGCCTTGCTTGAACTCAATGGTTACACTGTTGTTGTTGCGGGCACTCCGCCGCCTAAAGCGAAACCGGCACCTGCTCCGAAAGAGGGAGAAGCTCCGGCTCCGGTAGAACCGCCACCTGCACCAACAACATTCACGGTGGGTGTAACGGACGTGACTTTCTCTCCTATGAACGCCGTGTTTAATCGCGAATTGAAAGATTCGGCCGGTACGATAGTTACTGCTGCTTATTGGAGACAGGAAGAAGCCGATCCGAAGAAAGACGATTGGTACTGGTTTCATAAGAAGTAGACCGCATAATTTATATTCATCGACGTAACAAACGACGGTGAACGCGTTATAATGTAAACATCCGCACATGCGTTTATTGCTTTACATTTTCACTTGTCTCGCATTCACATCACTTTCCGCGCAGAACGTCAATGACGACCCGCGTGGCTGGAAGCTTGAGCCCGGTATAGGAATTAAGTCGATGGTAGTAGTCGGAATGATTGAGCTGAAGAAGGAGGCGAAACCGGATTCTATGTTTCTTGAAGTATCGAATTATGGAGAGGACGGACGTATGGACAGTTACTCTTACAGAACCATTCTTGATAAATCGACATACAACCGGAAAAAGATATTTCAGTATTGGGATGGAGGATTTGATTCGAAAACCTATATCAACGGATCGCTTTATGATTCGGCAATAGTGAGAGGTGATTCTGCTCATGTTTATTCTCAAGGAGGCCGAGTTGAGCATGTTTACAAAGGAGACACGATGAAGGAATATGCAACGGTGAATGGCGCGCGTATGTTCAGATCAGCGCGCGCATTGGTTCATCGCGATTCATTCTGGGACTACAGAAATGCCGGTAATTTCAGCAAGCGTACAGTGAGTGATGGCAAGACCACGGATACTGTTCGGTATTTTAATTCGCAGGCTGAAGTTTTGGTGATGATCGTGAATTACTACAGTGAGTCGAGACATATTATTCAATCCGAGTACTACAATTACGGCGTAAAGAAATTCATATTTATGCGCTATGCCTACAATGAAAATCTCGACATGGCCTATTATCTTCTGAAGAGCAGAAAGGGTAAACCTTCATATGTTGTCAATAGAAAATTCAATGAGGTCGGAATTCTGACCGAAGAGCGCATTACGGGAATACGGAAAAGTGAAGGAGTGCTGATCAAGAAGTACATCTATACCTACTATTGATCTTGTTAAGAATCGTAACAACCATCAGTCTTATTTTATCAGCATCAGTTTCCGCTCATAACTCGGAACGGGCTTGCGATAAAAAGCCTGTTTTTGAGCTGAAATCGGGCTTATTGAAAAATATTTGTGGGAACGTGTTGGAGGTATGGATATCTATCGTAATATTGCGATAGATATTGAATATGGGACTTTCAAAAACAGAAGATTTTACTTTGCGGGAGAATAAGATTGCCCGTTACGCGAAGGCGCTTGCGCATCCGGCGCGTGTTGCCATTCTGCGCATTCTTCTTAAGCAGCAGGCCTGCATTTGCGGTGATATTGTCGACATCTTACCGCTTTCACAAAGTACCGTTTCACAGCATCTCAAGGAACTGAAAGAGGCCGGTTTGGTTCAGGGCGATGTTGAGGGCGTTACCGTGTGTTATTGCATTAATGAAGAAGGCTGGAATGAGGCGAAGAAAATTTTCGAAGAGCTCTTTGTTCAGTATAAAAGCTGTGGCCCCGGGTGCTGCTGAGCTTTTTTTTGTAATTATTCATCGTAAAAACACGATAAAATGGAAAACAACAAAAACGGATGCAACTGCGGAACTGCAACATCCACTAACAATAACAACTGCTGCAACTCCAATTCAAACTGTAACTGCAACTGTAACTGTTGCGGATGCAATTGTAATTGCGGATGCTGCTAAACAGTAAGGCGCCGGATTAATTCCGGCGCTCTATTAAAACACACGGTTATGGAAAACAATGAAAATAAAATTCGCGAAATGGTTCGCGAGAAATACAGCGAAATTGCCAATCAATCGCGTACAGAGAATGCCACTTCCTGTTGCGGAACTTCGGGATGCTGTACAGTAGATTACGAAGTGTTCGCGGAAAACTATTCCGAATTGAACGGTTACGTTTCTGACGCGGATCTGGGATTGGGATGCGGAATTCCTACAGAGTTCGCATTGATTAAGAAAGGTGATACTGTTATTGATCTGGGTTCGGGTGCCGGCAACGATTGTTTTGTAGCACGCGCACTTACAGGAGAAAACGGTAAGGTGATCGGAATTGACATGACAGAAGCAATGATTGATAAGGCGAGAGAGAATGCAGAGAAACTGGGCTTCAATAATGTGGAATTCCGTCTCGGAATAATCGAGAAAATTCCTGTGACTGCGAGCCGCGCAGATGTTGTAGTGAGCAATTGTGTTCTGAATCTTGTTCCCGATAAACGAAAAGCATTTACCGAGATGTTCCGTGTGCTTAAACCTGGCGGACACTTCTCTGTTTCCGATGTTGTTGTACGAGGCGGATTACCCGAAAATCTGAAACAGGATGCAGAGTTGTATGCCGGTTGCGTTTCCGGAGCGATTGAATACACCGATTATGTGGATCAACTTCGTGAGGCCGGTTTTATCAACGTGGAAGTGAAAAAGGAAAAGCAGATTCAGTTGCCGAAGGAAATCACAGACAAGTACAATGTCGCACAAAACGAATCATACGGCATCTTCAGTATCACTGTTTACGGTGAGAAACCGAAAGCCTGCTGCCCTCCGGGATGTTGCTAGGATTATGATTCTTTTATCGTTATAAAAGAACATTTCTTCAGAATAAGAGATTTGCATTTCAAATGAAAAGAGTTCTCGTTTTATGTACAGGCAACAGCTGCCGCAGCCAGATGGCACATGGTTATCTGAAATTATTCGCCGGAGATAAAGCTGAAGTATACAGCGCCGGAGTTGAAACACACGGGTTGAATCCGAAAGCAGTTCATTTCATGAAAGAAGATGGTGTGGATATTTCATCACACACTTCTAATCATGTGGATGAGTATGCCAACATCAGTTTCGATTTCGTGATCACAGTTTGTGATAACGCCAATGAACGTTGTCCGGTTTTTCCTTCAACAGCCAAGAAGTTTCACTACAACTTCCCGGATCCATCCAAAGTTTCGGGGACAGAAGAGGAAATTGCAGGCGCATTCCGGAAAACACGCGGAATGATTAAGGAATACTGTCAAAAGTTCGTTGCAGAAAATCTATGAAACGTTACCTGGCCGAATATTTCGCCACAGCTTTCATGCTGTTCTGTATTCTGTATTGCATTGACGCCGTAAAGGAAACTTCACCATGGGTTTCCCTTACTGCTGCTTCTGCTGTTGCAGGAATTGCAGTGTGGCTGATGATTGTGCTGCTTGGAAAAGTATCGGGTGCACACATGAATCCTGCGGTGAGCACAGCCATGTATTTCGATAACGAACTTCGATTCACGGAATATCTCGGATATGTCATTGCGCAACTTGGCGGTTCGTTTACTGCGGCTTTCGTGTTCGATAAAATCAACGGAGGCGAATATTATCTGATGGGCGCAACGGAACCTTCTATCAACGTGTGGGTGGCTTGGATGTTTGAATTCGTGCTCACGTTCGCTTTGCTGGTGGTGATTTACCGCTTCACTGACAAACGATTTCCCGTTCGTAATAAATGGGCGGCAATAGCGATCGGAACAATTGTATTTCTGGAAATCATGGTTGCAGGTCCGTATTGCGGAGCGTCCATGAATCCGGCGCGCTCTTTCGGTCCGGCTATCGTGAAAGGCGAAATTTCATTCTTGTGGATTTATTTCGGAGCCACAGTTGCAGGCGCAATCGCTGCACGCTATTTCGATCTTCGATTCAGAGCGAAAGCCGATTAGTTCATCACTTTATTCCGCTATTAAACATGCTTGGTGAATAACAATTCCAGTGGCGTTGTATGAAACCGCATGTTTCGGGTAATTTTTGTACCCTGAACTATGAATGCCAAGGCGAAATCAAAAGCAGGTGTAACGTTGAACCTTTTCGGAGAAGGCTACAACGTACTGCGCTTTGATGAAAGCCGCATTGCATATGCGGAAATTGAACAGCGCGCTGCAGAAATGAATCGTCCGCCGGAACAGGCCTTGCTTGAGCTTGATTTTTATGATCCGTTCGCAGAGCGCGGCATAAAATCATGGAAAGATGTTTGTGCTGTTGCTGCACGCGGAACATCGGTGAATCGATTGTCGTGGCTCGAGATCCGCTCTGAAGGACGTAAACGTCGCACCTCAACACTGGAAGAATTGTTTCTCGTGGAAACATTGTTTCCGATCTGCGAATATACCGTGACCGAAATGCCAATCGTGAAAAGTATCAACGGTTCGTTTTACGTTCTCGAGAAAGAAGTAGGCAAACTTGATACATTCTTCCTCGAAGGAAGCATGGCTGATCTCGAAAACCTCGCATTCACATTAAACCGCTTTACATTTCCTGAGAAGAGTCTGTATCTGCTTACCAATGTTTCCTGCAACAACGAACCTTTGATTCGCAAGGATCCGGATACTGTGGTTTCGAAAATGAGTGTGATTCTAACCTGATTTCTCCTCCTAAATCCTAATTTTGGGCCGTGATCAGAAGTACGCTCCTTCTTTTTCTTCTGTTGCTGGTGAACTTCGTTTATGCTGACACTTCCCGTGTGCATAATGCGTATCGTTTGCCGCGTGCTATTGAGCATCCTGTTGTTGACGGTGAGCTGACGGATGCAATCTGGAACAGCGCTGAAAGTGCAGATGGATTCCTTCAGCAATCTCCGAATCCGGGAGCGCCTGCACGACAGCGAACAGAAGTGAAAGTGATTTATACGGATGATGCGATTTACATTGCTGCCCGCATGTTCGATTCTTCACCCGACAGCATTTTGCATCAATTGAGTCCGCGTGATGAATATCAGAATAACACGGATGCATTCGGAATTCTGATTGATCCGTATCATGATAAACGCAATGGATTTTTCTTCGCAGTAACAGCTGCAGGTGTACAAACGGATTCGCGATACGTGTTTGATAAATCAGATGTTTCGCTCAACTCTGTTTGGTTCAGTAAAACGATGATTGATGCGCAAGGCTGGACAGCAGAAATTAAAATTCCGTATCAGGCGATTCGTTTTCCGGGAGAGCAAAAGCAGGTTTGGGGAATCAATTACACGCGCATCATTCGCAGATACCGTGAACAATCGTGGTGGAATACTGTTGATCCGAACAAAGCGGGAATCGTGAATCAGTGCGGTGATCTTGCAGGAATAGAAGATATTCAGGCGCCTGTACGATTGGCATTGTTGCCCTACGTTTCCGGTTATTACGAATTGTACGATGGTCGCAGCGCGAATTCCTTCAACGGCGGTATGGACGTGAAATACGGAATCAATGAAAGCTTTACGCTGGACATGACTTTGATTCCCGACTTCGGTCAAACGATCAGCGATAATCTGGTATTGAATCTTTCACCGTTTGAAGTTCGCTATGATGAACGACGTTATTTCTTCACCGAAGGAACAGAGTTGTTTAATCGAAATGATTTATTCTATTCGAGAAGAATAGGAGCGAGGCCACGTTACTTTAATTCTGCAGATGATTCGTTAGGAGTTAACGAATACGTGGATGAAAATCCTTTGACCACGCGACTGTACAATGGAATAAAAATATCCGGGCGCACACTTGCAAAAACGGGAGTTGGTTTGTTCAACGCAATTGCCGCGCCTTCATTCGCCACAATTCGTGATTCTGTTTCCGAAACAACCCGCGAAGTGGAAACATCTCCGCTCTCGAATTACAGTGTTTTTGTTGTCGAACAGATTCTCGGACAGAATTCCTACATCGGTTACATGAACACGTTGGTGTTGCGTGCAGGAACAACAGACAACGCGATGGTGAACAGCGTTCAGTTTCGCGTGGCGGCGGATCAGAATCGTTACGCTGTGGAAGGGTATATCGATCACAGTATCGTACACGGACTTTCTTCCAATGGTGATCAGGGATATCGCTATCACTTGGAAGGCGGAAAGATCAAAGGACCTTTCATCGCGAAGTTCCGTCACCATTTGGTGAGCAATACGTTTGACAGTAATGATCTCGGTTATCTCGATCGGAACAACTATTACAATTACGGAACCACGATCGGATACAATTACTTCAAACCATTCGGACGATTCATGTGGACGATCAACGAAGTGAATGTGGATTTGTCGTTCATGTACGATGCGAATCAGAGAACGTTTTTCAGTATCACGGGTAAGCACATTTACACTTTCCGTAATTTCCTTACTTGCGGGATCAACTGGCTCACGAATCCGATCAAGAACTTCGACTATTTCGAGACACGTACTCCCGGCCGTTTTCTGATCTATCCGAAGAATTACGAATTGGGCGGATTCATTTCATCCGATTACAGAAAAGTGTTGTCGTTGGATGCAAGTACTTCGTACCGTATTTTCCTGGAACGCAACCGAACCATTTTCAAGTATGCATTCGCACCGCGCTGGCGTGTGAATGATAAATTGTTCCTTGTGTACCGGTGGGAACAGGAATTGAAGAATGATAACATAGGTTTTGTGGCGAGAGAAGTTGACTCCGATGTTGTGTTCGGCTTGCGGAATCTCAACACCGTAACGAGCACATTGACGGGAACATATATTTTCACGAACCGCATGGGATTGTCGCTGCGTGTGCGCCACTACTGGTCGGAGGTTTCTTATAAAGATTATTTCCTGCTATTAGAAAACGGAGGTCTCGCACATTACGATTACACAGGCAACGCGAACATCAGTTTCAACGCCTTCAATATCGATTTGATTTACACGTGGCAGTTTCTGCCGGGAAGTGAGTTGAGCATTGCCTGGAAGAACAGCGTGCTGAGTTCCGGAACAACATTGTACGGATCATACATTGAAGATGTGGATCACATGTTCGATGCGCCCGTGAGCAACAGTTTGTCGGCGAAGTTGATTTGGTATCTCGATGCCGGACAATATCTCAAGCGTAAGCGTTGATTATTTTTTCTCAGACAACACGTTATATGCACTTGTTACCTGAACATTTCTCGCGAAAGCCGGAATCCCGAGTTTTGAATTCACTTTTATCGTGTAGTTAACTCCGGGCAGAGCATCGAATCCGTT
Source organism: Bacteroidia bacterium (assembly GCA_023151315.1). Lineage (GTDB taxonomy): Bacteria > Bacteroidota > Bacteroidia > Palsa-965 > Palsa-965. Next base: position 40,485 of record JAKLJE010000024.1, on the reverse strand, counting down.
CATTGAGAATTCGGCATCCGGCTCATTGATGGTAAACATCACATCCTTCATAAACACTTTCGGAGTGAATGTGAATTCATTAACCACACTTTTGTCTTCGCCAATGGATGTGAAAGAATATTCTGCGTATGGTAACTTCAGTTCTGAATATTTGCACAAAGTTGCTGTGCGGTCCGTCGTGCTGTATTTTTTCTGATTGTCCGGAATGAATTGCGCATGAATATAGCCTTCATTCAGTGGAAGCAATTTGTTCAGTTCTGACTTCGCAATACGCAGATAGACTTCGGAAGAAACTACAGAAAGATCAACGCGAATTACTTTGGAGTAAATTGATTTTCCGTTGAAGTCGTTCCAGTCAAACACAAGCTCTCCGGCTACCGGACTTTCAAATTCATTGATAATGCTCACGAAGACGGAATCATTTGTTGTCCAAATGGAAGTCATGATCGGTGCATATAAACGTTTCAATTCATGCCACGCCATTTTCTTACGTCCGTAATAGTCAACCACCGACCATGAAGTTACAGGCCAGCAATCGTTGTATTGCCAGAACAAAGTTCCCATGCAGTAAGGCATTGCGCGACGATGCGCTTCAATAGCAGTACGCATCGCATCTCGTTGCAGCACTTGAGAAAAGTAGATATAGTTTTCACCGCTCAAAGTATCGATGCCGTAATCGCGCTTCATGTAACGTGAAATGGTTTGATATCCTGTAGGATGTTTCTGGTGCTGACGAATTGTGGAGTCGTTCAGCGAGTTGGAAACATCTGCGCCCATTTGACTGAAAGTGTGTAAAGAAGGACAACCCTGAAAACCATATTCGGAAACAAAGCGACCGACATGCGTTTCGTAAGATGTAAACGGTTCGTCGCCCCACCAGACGCCCCAATAGTGAACATCGCCTTCGGTATACGCTTCTTTGCGTCCCCAGCCGTTCTTCGGACTCGATGACCAGTAATCGTATTCATCAGTACTCGCTAAAACTGCGTTCATGTGCGAATTGAAATCGATGTAATCGCTGTAAATGTCATCCTGAGTTTTCTTGTCGTAATTAAACTGCTTTTGCCATCCCCAATTGGTCCAACCTTCGTAGTTTTCATTATCGCCGCACAGCATGACAACGCTGCAATGTTTGGAAGTGCGCGTTGTAATTTGTTGTACTTCTGATTCAAGATCAGAGTGTTTGAAATGCACGTTGTACGGATACATGGAGCAAGCGAACATCAGATCCTGCCACACCATTATTCCCAGCGAATCGCACATGGAGTAAAAATATTCCGACTCATAGACACCGCCGCCCCAAACGCGAATCATGTTCATGTTCAGTTGCTGCATGTCTTTCAATTGCGATTCCGTCGTCGATTCAGTAACGCGCGGTACAAAATTATCCTGCGGAATCCAGTTCGCACCTTTGCAGAATATGCGCACACCGTTGATATGCGGATAGAATCCCTTGCCGGATCTTTTTTCCCAATTGATTTTACGAACTCCGCATTTCATTGCGGCTTCATCCCGATATTTCCCCTCTTCCAGAATCACACGAATGTCGTAACGGTAAGCTTCGCCAAAACCATTGGGCCACCACAGCTTCACATCACTGATTGTAATGGGAAATATGACTTCATTCGTATCGTTACGATTGAATGTCTTGAGTGTACCACTCTCTACACTTTTACCATTGATTTGTATTGTGTAAAGGAGCTGTTTTTTACAATCGGCGAGATAATGCAGACGAAGTGAAGCGGTTGCATTCCTTCCTGAAATTTCTTCAGTTTGAAAATGCGTATCAATAATTTTCAATCCGCTCCAAGCCTGCAACTTTACAGGTTTCCAGATTCCACAAGTCACCAATCGCGGACCCCAATCCCAACCGAATTGATACTGCGCTTTACGAATATAAGTTCTGTCACCACCCGGATATTCTATGTTGCCTGCCGCTGTGCGATTCTCTGCAATGAGTTGCGAAGCGGGAAGGAAAATGATCTTCAATGTATTCTTCGCTTTGATCCATCGTTTCACATCAACGGTGTAAGCAACGAACATATTTTTCGAAGTGAGAATCAATGAATCGTTGAGATACACTTTCGCATATGTATCGAGTCCTTCGAAGTTCAGTTCGATGTGCGATTCTTTGAGAACGCTTTTATCGCAGGTAAATTCGTTGACATATTCCCACGTTTTATTTTCCACCCATTGCACTTTATTTTCATTGGTGCCAATGAACGGATCCGGAATCAGTTTGTTGGCGAGCAGATCAGTGTGAATTGTTCCCGGAACACTTGCAGGCAAATATTGCGAAGGTTGATACGCTTCTTTGAATTTCCATCCGCTGTTCAGTTCGGTAATCGATTTACCGTGAAGCGAAAATGAATTGGCCAGCAGCAGAAGCGCAATGAGAATGCGGGAAAGCATAAAGTCGGTAACGTAAACGGGGGTTATTGAATGCAAGCGAAGTTACGCATTCAGTTTGGCTTTCATGTCGCGGATGAAATCAGGATCCGGCAATACGTGAATACCGAAACCGGAATCGGGGGCCATGATTTTCTTGCGGGCTGAAGCGTGGAATTCCACACACGTGGTTTGAGAAGCTATAGCCGTAATGTTCGCAGGATTCAATCCTCCTGCAACAAGAATGGTGATTTCACTACCGAAATTCTCGTGCAGTTTACGCAGCAACGGAATTCCCATAGCTGCTGATTTTTCCTGAGCGGATGTAAGCACGCGCGTTACACCGAGGTTGATGAGTTTCTTGATTTCAATCTGCGGGTGAATGCACACGTCAAAAGCTCGGTGAAATGTAACCGGTCGACCTTCTGCAATGTGAACCGCTTCCTCCATGAATTTCTCATCCACCATGCCGTTGCTCATCAAAGCTCCGGTAACAATACCGTCGGCACCGGCTGCAATGGATAAAGCCATATCGCGGAACATGATTTCCTTTTCCATTTCTGAAAAGCAGAAATTTCCTCCTCGCGGGCGAATCATCACCTGAACGGGAACATTGATTTCCTGCTTTACGAACTGGATTGTTGCTGCTGTGGGAGTCAAGCCGCCCTCTACATAACCGCTGCAGAGTTCGATGCGGTCAGCGCCGCATTCGGCTGCAATCATTGCGCCTTCGGGACTGAATACTGCGATTTCAAGGACTTTCTTCAATGGGGAAATGCTTGATTGAGGCTAAAATAGGTGATGATGTGTTGCAATGGAATCACAAACTATACTACTTTTGCGCACCTCATTGTTAATCATTTATTCAGAAAGCTGATGCTCGTTGTAAAGAAATCCAGAATTAAAGGTGCAGGGTTGGGCCTGTTTACTACCAGTCCGATCCGTAAAGGCGATGTAATTGTTGAGTACAAAGGCGAACGTATGACATGGGCGCAAGCCATGAAACGTTACAATAACGACATTACAGCTGCCCGTTATCTGTTCCACATCAGTGATAAAAACACGGTGGATGCACAGCGCACGATGGACGCTCTGGCTCGCTATGCGAATGATGCCAACGGTCCGGGAAAAACGCGACTGAAGAACAATGCTGAGTATGCCGTTATCAAAGGCAAACCGTATATCATCGCTTCTGAAAAGATCGGAGCCGGAGCTGAAATTCTGGTGGATTATTCAGGCGATTACTGGGAAGTAATGCTTGCTGAAGAGAAGGAGAAAGAGGAGAACAAGAAAGGCAAGAAAACAAAAGCCGGTAACAAGAAAAAGAAGTAGACTTACAGCACTTCTATTTCAGATACAAACAGCCAGGCCGGATGTCCCGCGCCGGGTTGACCTTCGGGAATTTCATTTTCAGGAATAATAGTAACACGAACGAATCTCGCTTGGGTCCGAACCAGCGGGATTCCTCGCTTTTGGAGGCTTGCGTATTCCGGTTGGCGTTTGGATTGTTCTGCCTTTACAAAGTTTTGTCCGTCTGTTGATACTTCGATCTGAAAGTCTTTCGGGAAGTAGATCCAGGAACCCGGATCATGCAACACAGAAATCTCAACAAAGCCGATAGTACTTTCTTTACCGAGATCAATAGTTGCAATACATGTATCGCCCCACCAGCCGAGCCATTGTGCGCCTGTCCACGGTCTGCGACCGATAATGCCGTCTGTTAATGTTGCAGCACCGCCCGTGTTGTAGTTCGGTGAAGGCGCTTTCTTAAGGGTTACAGATTTGCCGAATGCCTGATGCGATTTGAATTTTTGCGCATAACCCGGACTGAGTCGTTGCATACCATTCAGGACAACTGCAGAAACCGATTCACCGCCTTTGAGCAGGATAGGGCCGGTATAAACTGCATCAGTATGTTGTACGCTGTCGCCATTGAGATTGTATTTGATTTCTCCTAACGGAGAATACGTTGACAGATGCAACAGAAACCCTTCTTCAGTTTTTTCAAAGCGCGGAATGATTTCGAAAATACTCTTCGAGTAATTGATCTTCATACGATCGAACGTATTCATGTGTGCGGTCAAACGACCAACAAATGGCTGATAGGATTTGATCTCGCTGCGCGTCCATGCTACTTCGCTCAATGCACACATGCGAGGGAAAATCATGTATTGCACCTGACGGAAATCCGGAATGTATTCAGTCCACAGATTGGCCTGCACTCCAAGAATGAAACGACGTTCATCTGCATTCAACACCTGCGGAACAGGGTTGTAGCTGTACACTTTTTCAACGGGCAGATATCCGCCAATAGCCAAAGGTTCTCCCGGATTCTGTGACTGATAATAATCGAAGTAACAATGACTGCCGGGCGTCATCACAACATTGTGTCCGGCTTTCGCCGCAGCAATTCCGCCTTCTTCTCCGCGCCACGACATCACCGCTGCGCCTTTCGCAAGTCCGCCTTCGAGAATTTCATCCCAGCCAATGGCTTTCTTTCCTTTCGAATCGAGAAACTTCACGATACGCGTGATGAACCAACTCTGCAATCCCTTTTCTCCATCCAACGCGAACTTCCGTATCTGATTCTGACAGAACATGGAATTTTCCCACTCTGTTTTCGGACATTCATCGCCGCCGATGTGAATGTACTTTCCGGGAAATAATGCTGCAACTTCTGTCAGTACATTTTCAAGAAATTCGAATGTAGTATCCGACGGAGAAAGTACTTCATTGAAAACGCCCCACGTTCCCTGCACTTCATATTTGACATCAAAATTTCCAAGATGCGGATAGGCTGCAAGCATTGCACTCGCATGTCCCGGCATTTCTATTTCAGGGACAATAGTGATGTGCAGTGAATCGGCATAGCGAATCACTTCGCGTATTTCGTTCTGCGTGTAAAATCCTCCATACGGAATTCCATCGTAACGATCCGGCTCTTCACTGAAATGGCCGATGAGCGTTTGTTTTCTCCACGCACCGACAGAAGTCAGTCGCGGATATTTTTTGATTTCAATGCGCCAACCCTGATCATCGGTGAGATGCCAATGAAAAGTGTTCATCTTGTACATGGCCATGTAACGCAGATACGATTTCACTTCTTCTTTGGTGAAGAAATGTCGTGCCACATCCAGATGCATTCCTCTCCAAGTGAAACGCGGATAATCGATGATGGAGCAGGAGGGAAGCATAAATGTTCCCGCACGTTCTCCGGGTTGAATCAATTGCAGGATCGTTTGCAATCCGTAAAATATTCCCGCTTTGGTTCCGTAAAGATTTACGCCGTCGCGATTGATATACAATTCATATCCTTCCGGCGGTAAACCTGTGGAATCGTAGCTGATGAATATGCACGGTTCGTTTCCGGAAATTTTCCCGAAGTTGAATCGCAAATTAAAAAGTTCCTGCGCCTGACGAAGAAACAGATGACATTCCTTCTTCAATGATTTGTGTTCGACTACAATTGCTGCGTTCGATGACAAATCGAAATTTCCTGAGAACGGTAATAGCGTTTGCGGTTTTGGAATTACCGGATAACGCTGCGGATTGTATTGCGCGTGAACGTTTGCACTGAGCAAGAGAACACACATTGACAATAAACGCAGCGTAGTCTTCATAATTTAAACCTCGTCGTAGGGTTCAACAATAACGCCATCCATTCCCGGACGGATTTCCAGTTGCTCTTCGCCGAAGTCGAGAAGAACGGATGAATTGCTGTACAGATTATCACCTTCGTGAACAACACCGAGCGTCTGCAACTTTTTATTCACTGCATTTTCCCAAAGTACATTGCTGTTCATGTTGTCGCTGCGTACGTCAATTTTTCCGCTGAATTCATGCAGCAACATCAAACGGTTTTTCTCTGCATCGAAATCATCTGCCAGCGTAATTCCGGCTTCATCGGTTTCGGGTACAGTCAGAATCAAATTCACATCACCGAAATCCAGTTCCAGTTTCTCCAGGAATTCAAATACATCAGCAGGATTGGATTTGTTGATCCAATTGTGATAAATAACGTTCTTCAGCACATGCCCTTCAGCAGCCTTGAGTTTTTTGAGATGATCGTGAGAAAAGTATTCTGACATGTTGTATGTGTAATTGCTGTTACTGCCAAGTTTCGAACTTTCGAACTTTACAACTTTGAACTTTCAAACTATTTAATCCCCATTCGCGCTGCAATATCTTTCGGCACTGCGCTCTTGTGTACCATGATTCCCGTTGTCTTGAACTGGAAATACGCTTGAGAAACATACAGATATCCGGCGTTCTCATTGTTCTCCGTTCCCCAGGAATTTTTCACGATATAGAAACGTTTTCCATTCTGGTCTTTGCATTGACCTGTGATCAGCATGCCGTGATCATCCTGCGTGCTCAGATTGTCAAATGCTTCCTGACGCAGCAACTCTGTAATCACGCGGTCTTTGCATGGAAACATCCACAGTGAATCTTTCTCCGTCTTGCGCATTTTTTCAATCGGATTTTCAGGAACCAATGCCAAACCGTTTTTGTGCGAGAAGCCCGGCTCGGTAATATCAGTTCCCCATTGTACGGTGAATCCATTTGCAGTAGCGTTCTCAGCAATAGCCGTCATATCGGCAAGTGTTACGTTGTAAGAATAATCCCACGACCAGTTGTCAGGAACTTCCAGCGCAAAGCGTGTGTAAAACGGATGATGCGTGAATGAAGTGATGGAAACATAATCTGCCGGATTGAAACCGAGGAATGCAGAGAATGATTTCGGATCGTATTTCTTTCCGTTGTAATCGAAAGTTGCAGGCGGTGTTCCGAGATAACCTTCGAGCGCACCGGTGAATGCAGCGAGCCAATTCGGATTCAGTTTCCCTTCATGCAATGTCAACTGCGCATCCAGAATGGCTTTCAGCACTGCATCCATTTCGTTGTGTTTCACTTTGTCTTCTCCCGGAGGCATTCCTGCATAAGCTGATTGCGGCATCAATCCGTATTGCGCAGCAATGTTTATCACGTCCATTCCTTCACCGCCCGGACTGAATTGCGCTTTGCCCATCAAACGGATATAGCGTTTTGCTTTTTCAATGTATGCGCAACGCACGATCCACATTTCGGAAAGATCTACTTCACCTTTTCCCTGACGCAGCAATTCGCATTCGAGAAACGATTCCGTGGAGAAAATCCAGCAGGTGCTCGAATGGTATTGATCTTTCACAGAAGTGGTCTTCGCTTCTTTGACATCAGAGAAACGGATCTGCGAGTCTTTCTTGTTGGAACGCTCCTGCGCGAAACCGGAAATGGCAGCAAATGAGATGCTGAATGCCAGCAATAAATGTTTCATCGGAATTGATTTTTATCGTTCCCGAAGATAAGATTTATATGGTGGAACTACGCAGTGGATGGTTGCAGAAGCATTCGTAAAAGTTGCAGAAAGAAATTTTTACGGGGATTGCTTCCTTCGTCGCAATGACCCGTAAAAAATCCGCGCGAATCCGTTTAATCCGCCAAATCCGTGTACTATCTTTTCACGTCTTCTGATGCTTCTTACGCGCAGCAGGGAAAAGAATGTTGTTCAGAATCAAACGGTAGCCCGGTGAATTCGGATACAACGATAAATCCGTTGGTGGCTCTTCCACGCGGTGCTGATAATCTTCCGGATCGTGACCGCCGTAGAATGTCCACATGCCTTTGCCGGCTTCTCCGTGAATGTAGCGTGCTTCGTTGATGGCTTTGTTTTCTCCCATGATCAACGTGCCCGGCTTGATCAAAGCTTTGTCGAATCCTGTTGTTTGTCCCCAGAATCCTTTGATCAGGTTCGCGTGGTTCTGACACAACATGGTTGGAATCGGATCCCACTTGGCAGAGAATTCGAACAATGAGAAGTAATCGTTCTGCTCTGTTACGCCGCGCTGCACACGCGTGTTGTAAGTGTCGATGTCGGAGAATTCGTATTCGGTCGAATTCAGCTTCAGATGAAACTTCGTGAATGCAAACGTTACATCGTAATTGAGTTTCGAATTCATCTGCGGATCAAATCCATCTCCGTCGTACATACGATCGCAGATGTCAATGCCTTCAGCGGCGAGGGCAATGTCGTACGAATCCGTTGCGGAACACATCGCAAACAGAAATCCGCCTCCGGCAACAAACTCTCTGATCTTTTTCGCTACTGCCAGTTTGAGATGCGACACTTTCAGAAAACCGAGTTTGGAAGCCATCGCTTCATTGGTGGAAACATCATGCTTGTACCAATCGCGGTCTTTGAATCCTGCCCAGAAGCGTCCGTACTGACCGGTGAAATCTTCGTGGTGCAAATGCAGCCAATCGTATTTCGGAAGAATTCCCTGAATGACTTTCTCGTCGTAAATCGTGTCGTAAGGAATATCGGCGTACTTGAGTACCATGGTTACGGCATCATCCCACGGCAATTTGTTGGAAGGTGTGTACACAGCAATCTTCGGGGGCTTTTCCAGTTTCACCGCATCCATGTTTTTTTCAGGACTGGAAATATCGGTCAGGATTCCGGCTGCCATCGCATCAGGAATCACTTCGAAGGTAACGCCCATCACTTTACATTCCTGTTCATCTTCTTTGGTGTACGGAAACATGAACGAGCCGTAACGGTAGTTGAGCAGCCACTTCGCTTCACCGCCGCGGTTGAGCACTTTGTATGTGATTCCGTAAGCACGCAGGTGATCGTGCTGATGATCGTCCATAGGAATGAGGATTTGCGCCGCACGCAGCGAAGCGCACAAAATCAAGCCTGCAAACAGAAATCCGATTTTCCTCATAGTGGTGTTACTGCCAATTTCATACCGAAAATACGGAATTTCGGTGGAAAGAGAGTTGAAAGAAAGTCAATGCCGGTGTTAAATACTGTTTAACGACAAATGTTTCTGCAGAACGCCGATTTCCGGTGCTGATATTATGCGGTGAATACGGAAAATAAACACCGCAAAAACGCGGTGAATAGTTTCGCAACAGAGGAAGAAGCACAGGTTATTTACTGCACTTTAAGTAAGCGACACCTGCGATAGATCGCAGGTTGGGTTTCAGAAAAAGCGGACGGGAATGAAATGCAGTTGGAAAGGATGATGAAAAAGATGAAATTTGGGGGACACGAGGGACTTAAAATCCCTTGGCCTCACGGCCGTACGGGTTCAAGTCCCGTCTCGGGTACAACGGATAAAAATCTGTTTGTGGCATAAGTCACGATTTCATTATTGAAAAAACTCGAATTCCCAACGCACGTTGCGTATTACTACTCCATCCTTTTGTTTGTCTATATAAGTACTGGGCAGACAGGAGGGTGTGTACTGCACATGTGAATCCCTGAAATAACCTGTAGAGCTGCTCTCGACTTTGGACATGATTTTATCGCAGCTATAGGTATATGTGATTGTATCGATTTTACCAAAAGCTGATTTGTGAATTGCAACCAACATCCGGCCCAGTGAATCATAAGCAAAAGAGTCGCGGAGGTACCGGTTATTTTCGCAACTGTCGAGTAATGTTAAATGTCCTTGACCGTCATAGGACCTGATGCTGTAAGAATGCACTTTGCCGGTATCCTTGTAAACAGTTAATTGGGTCAGACGGTCGAATGAATCATATTTGAAAACGGTAATATAATGCTGCTTCAATTGTCCTTTGGTCCAGAACCACTTCTCTTCCTGCAAAACATTGCCTTCTTCATCGTAAGTGTAAACGTACTCTGACGTTTTTTTGTGTTCCTTTTTCTTGTCCCGCTCAAAATTTATTTTTCTGATCAAAACCTCAAGAACAGTATCGAACTCCTCGATGGACTCTATTCTGAACAAAGAGTCGTCTTCCATATCCTTGGTTGGCCTTGGAAGACGTGGGCCACTGCGACCGTAAGATGATTTTGTTACTGTTACCATCCGGCCTTGAGAACGCACATCAGTTTTTGTGACATTGTTTCCCGCTATTTTTATTTCTACCCGATCATTATTAGTGTGATTTAAAAAGCGCACATACAAAAAAGAGGAGTCTGCAACAAACGGCGATTGATTGGGACGCGCGTTCAATATCAATCGCCCTTGTGTGTCGTAATTCCATATTTCAATAACCTGCTCTAATCCACTTGAGTTGGATAAAGTACGTTTACAGGGCAATCCTTTTTCATTGTAGCTGATCTGTTCTTTGTATGTCACACTTCCAGTGGCATCAGTCTGCTCAAACGAAATTCTGTTTCCATCTGAGTTGTATGTGTAGCTTTCGGTTGTAATCATATGCCCGCCACGCTTCATTATGAACTGTAGGAGTCGGCCGGTAGTATCGTACACGTATTCTTTTTCCTCCAACAAGTAATCAATCTCCGCTCTGTTGTCAGTTACTTTTATCTTTTTCAGATGTGAGTTGTTATACAGTGTTTGCACCTCACGATATATCAGTTCCTTATTACGAAACATTGCAGAGTCGAGGCAATAATCCTTCGAATCTTTGACAACGAATAGAGAGTCAATCATTACTCCAGCTTTGGTAGGTATTCGTACGATACGAGAGAAGTAACTCAGATTGTTCTTGTATAACCACTGCTCCTCAATTATAGTTGACCGCGTACACGCTGAACAGGGAGGAACCACTGTTTTCTTCCTTATGTCCTGACCGGGACCATAATTCCAGGTTGTAATATTGGGTCGCAGTGAATCGTGAACGTAATCCTCCAGACGCACAATTCTCCCCTTGTTGTCATATTGAGCCGAATAAGTGAGCTGGTTGTGGTCGTACTGTCGTAACTGCTTCACCTTAAATTCAGCTGCAGGAAAACTGTCAGGCACAGAAAGAGGCACAGTTATTTCCGGCTCAATAGGTAAATACTGAGCATGGCAGGAAATATTAATACCCATGCCAATCAAAAATATGAAGGTGAATGCTGACTTCATTGTTCGCTTTCTGTTATTGGAGCTAAGTTAACTCTGCTTTACTCTGTGATCCCGCTGGGATTCGAACCTCAAACCCGAATTTGTTCACTAATTCATTCAATTTTGCAACATTTTTATCTGCTGCATCTAAGTTAATCATTTACCTCCGCTCATTCTGAAATCTGAACTACGATAGATCGCAGGTTGGGTTTCAGAAAAAGCGGACGGTGATGAAATGCGATTGGAAAGGAAGGAGGAGGATAACAGTTGGGGTGTGGTTCCTTGAAACTGTTGGTGCGCAGAGTAAAGAAGCAATGATTTTCAGGGCGAACAGTAAATCACTGCCAATTAAAGTGTGTTAATTTGGCCTAAGTTACTGTGGGAAGCAAAAGTTCTATAAATTGTTGTCGTAATAAATTATTGGGACAATGTTACGTCAATTACTACTAATTATCGTCACGACCTTTCTCTCGTATCTCAACGTTGTTGGACAGGAGATTCAATCAAACATTTGTGAAGAAGTACGGTTCATGGAGAATAAAGGTCAGGTACATGATCAGTACTACAAAACAAGAACTGATGTCTTGTTCGCTGGTAGGAGTAGTGGGATGATTTTCCATTTAAGGAATGCTGGAATCAGTTACCAACTTTCAAGACAAGATTCTACGAAAATAAGCATATTGGGTAGAGACTCTGTTATCAAAACAACCACAATTTACCGAGTTGATCTGGAGTGGATTGATGCTCTCCCTCAGTATGAATTAAGAACGGATAGCGTTTTGGGCGCGTATGATAATTTTTATTTGCCTAATTGCCCGAACGGTATATCTCATGTACGTTCCTATACGGGGGTTCGATTTCAGAATTTGTATCAGGGAATCAGTTTACATTATTATAATCACAACGGAAATTTAAAATGTGATTACGAGGTCGGTAGTGGTGCGAATTACAGAAATATTAAGATTAGAGTGACAGGAGGGCAAGTTGTAATCAAGTCAGATGGCTCGCTCCGCATCATTACTCCATTGGGCGAAATTGAAGAGGGAGTACCTGTAGTTTTTCAAAATGGTAAAGTGTTGAAAGGGCAGTGGATTGTTTCTAATAATGTATTAAGTTTTTATGTCGCTGATTATATTAACGGAGTTGCAATGACCATAGATCCATTAACTAGAACGTGGAGTACGTATTATGGTGGTGTGGGTGACGATAGAGGTGTGTGTTGCAGAACGGATCGTAGCGGGAGTTTATTGATTACTGGTGCTACGATCGCAGCTTCGCAAACTGTATTTGCGACTTCAGGAGCCTTTCAAAGTAGTTCGTATTCCGTGTTGGACGCGTTTGTAAGCAAGTTTGATAATGCAGGAGGACGCATCTGGAGCACCTATTATGGGGAGATTGGAGATGACGCAGGCAACGGCGTCACTTCTGATTCGTGGGGCAATGTTTATGTGGTTGGAGCAACCCAGGGGAATAATTCTGCTCCGCCGGTTTTTACAACTCAGGGTTGCCATCAGGATACTCTTGGAGGTTTCTATGACGGTTTCGTTGCGAAATTTGACGAAAACGGATTAAGATTATGGGGAACGTATTACGGTGGTAATATTGGGGAAAATATAAAAGATTGTGCAACCGATGCAAGTGGCAATTTATATTTTGTCGGGGCTAGTCCTTCCAGTAATGGAACCAGTATTGCAACTCCTGGAACTCATCAACCGGTATATGGTGGAGGTTCTTCAGATGCTTTTATCGTAAAGTTCGACAGTTCGGGTACTAGGATTTGGGGGACTTATTTTGGTGGAAACGGAGCCGAGACATGTTTTTCGCTTTCAATCGCTTTCAATTCTGAAATTTATATCTGCGGTATGACATCAACTTTAACTAGTCCTGCGATTGCAACTCAAGGTTGTTATCAAAGTTCTTCTTCAGGTTATGATGATTGTTATCTTGCCAAGTTCGACATCAACGGATCTCGTATATGGAGTACTTATTACGGTAGTATGCATCCGGATCAAGCACGCTCATGTGCAGTTGATCCAAATAGTGGGAGTATATATTTTGTTGGTAAAACTTTTGGGAATACCGGAAGTGCGATTGCAACACCAGGCGCTCATCAAACTACTTACGGAGGCAATATTTGGGATGGCTTTCTTGCAAAATTTGATAGTAGTGGTGTTCGGGAATGGGGTACGTATTATGGAGGGGGTGGCATTGATGATTTATTAGGGTGTGCCGTTGGTTCAGACGGGAATGTTTACATAGTTGGGCAAACCGGATCCACTGATACCGGCTCAATTGCAACTTCCGATGGTCATCAAACTGTGTTTGGAGGCAATAATTGGGATGGATTTCTTGCCGCTTTTAATAGCTCCGGAGTTCGTTTATGGGGTACATATTACGGTGGGGGAGGGTATGATTATTCCAATTTTGTAACCGTTGATCAATGGGGTAGCGTATACATGACTGGAAATACATACACTTCCCAATCAAATTACTTTACTACACCCGGTTGCTTTCAGCCAGTTAATGCAGGCAGTTCTGACGCTTTCATCGTGAAGTTTAACGATTGTATACCCTCTACAGTTAGTGTATTTACGAATTCCGACGTCACTTGTAACGGCGGAGCGGATGGAAGTGCTTTTGCAATGGCTTCTGGAGGTAACGGATTTACATATTATTGGTATCCCATCGGGGGGAATTCAGATACAGCTTTTGGATTACCAGCAGGAAATTATACGTGCGTAGCTGTAAATAATTGTGGAGTCGGTGCAACACAGAGTGTTGTAATAACTGAACCGCTTGCTATGATTACAAGTGTTCAGACTTCGATCGATAGCGTATGTTCCGGAAGTACATCTGTAACCCTCAACGCATCTGCATCTGGAAGTTTCGGACCGGTTTCGTGTTATTGGTTCACCACAGCTGACACTTCATCTTTCTTAACAATAATACCTACTTCAACAGTAGTAGAAGTTGTATTATTTACTGATTCGTTAGGGTGTCAAGTTGAGGATAGCGTTATCGTTTATGTTCATCCGCCTTGTCCCGTTGATTTGGGGCAAGACACTTCAGTTTGTGGACCGACTTTTCTAATCAATTCAGGTGTACAGGGCGCAGGTTCGTATCTCTGGAGCGACGGTTCTACTGGACAATTATTGTCGGTTGATTCAACTGGCTTATACATAGTAACGGTGGTTGATTCCAATCAATGTACGGGCACTGATTCAATTCTGGTTCATATGTTTGATTTGCCTGCTATTCAATTTCAGATTGCAACGGATACAATGTGTACAAGTGACATTCCGATACAACTCATTGCAATTCCTAATGGAGGTACTTATTCTGGGACAGGTGTGAGCGGAGCAATTTTTAATCCGCAATCAGCCGGTGTCGGAACGCATACTGTGACTTATACATTCATAGACTCCAATCAATGCATATCAACATCCGACTTTAATGTTGTCGTGGATGCGTGTGCTGGAGTGGAAGATTTTATAAGCGAGGAAATAGTTTTTTTTACAACGCCAGACGGGTGCTTATTGATTACAACCACTCTTTCTGTTGTGGAAGTGTTCGACGTGACTGGTCGCGTTATGTTGACGGATGAATTGAACCCCGGTCAAAATTTGTTGGATATGAAGAATTGGGCTGCTGGAATTTACTTGGTTCGTATAACTACTACTAATCACAAAGAATTCATTTTCAAACGGTGTGTTTATTAAATCAATCTAATGGGTTGTCTTCTTCCTTAGTAAATGGCATTATAGGAATAATACAATGCTTTTCTGATACCGTTCTTTTATAATGAGTACGATTGCATAAGCGTATTGGTTCGAATTCAGTCAGCGCTTAACGAAATCAGAATGCAGGAACTAACGTCGCTTCTAACTTTCCCACTTCAATACATCATTACTTTAATACTCGAATACTTCCCCACTTCCCCACTTTCCATCCTTCGAACTTTCCACATTCCAACTTAAAACGGATCCTCCTCAATATCATTCAGCTTACTTCCGCGTATAATGCTTCCTCCGCCCGTAGGGAAATTGTTGAAGTCGTCGTTCGGACCTAAGCCTGCTTTCGGATCGTAAGGACCGTTGCCGTCGTTGGAGTAAGTGCCCATGCCGCCGCCATCCAATCCGCCATCCATATCCATGAACTTCGCGAGCTTGTCAACGAAACGAAGGTTCACACTTCCTACAGCACCGTTACGGTGTTTTGCAATGATGATTTCTGCAAGACCGTTGGTTGCATTTCCTTCTGCGTCCTGCGTGAAGCCGTAGTATTCCGGACGGTGAATGAACAACACCATATCCGCATCCTGCTCGATAGCGCCGGATTCACGGAGATCGGAGAGCTGCGGACGTTTGTCGCCGCCGCGTGTTTCCACTGCACGACTCAACTGAGAAAGTGCGATGATAGGAATGTTGAGTTCTTTGGCAATACTTTTCAGTGATCGCGAGATGGTAGAGATTTCCTGTTCACGGTTGCCGCGGGAATTATCGCCGCCGGCAGTCATGAGCTGAAGGTAATCGACAATCACCATCTGAATATCGTGCTGCGCTTTCAAACGACGGCACTTCGCGCGCATTTCGAAAATGGAAAGGGCAGGAGTATCATCAATGAAAAGCGGTGCTTCGGAAAGCTTACCGATTTTCACGTGCAACTGCTGCATTTCGTGATCGAGCAGCTGACCTTTCTTCAGTTTCTCTGCGGAAAGTTCTGCTTCTGCGGAAATCAAACGCTGAACGAGCTGCACCGATGCCATTTCAAGAGAGAACACCGCAATCGGTTTCTGGAATTCAACAGCAGCGTTACGTGCGAGTGTCAATACAAACGCAGTGTTGTGCGTTACGGTCATGTCCTCGAGCAGGAACAAATGGTTCCCGTCAATTTCAAATCCGTAGTAATCGTCGAACTTATCAAACTCAACAGTGATTCCGGTTTGTCTCCAATCGGTAATCGCTTTGCGTTCACGCGCTTTTTTACGTTCAATTTTTACAGGAATGATATCTACGTTTCCGCTGATACGCACGCGATACACATCTGTACTGAAATTACGATCTGCAATTGTGGCTTTCTTCACATTCAGTGATGTTTTGAAACCCAATGTATCGCAGAGGTATTTTATTTCTTTCGCAAGGCGCTCGTTCTTCTGTGTGATTTCATACACATTGAATTCTTCGGAATAATGTCCGTCGGAATCAATCAAACCGGCCAACAACTGCAAACGGTTTGCTGTAGAGTTGGAAATATATTGCTGCGGAATGTGTTTGTTCTCTATGAGATTCATTGCGCGCAATTCGCCCTGAACAGAGAAGAAATCCTGCTGACCGCGGAAGCCTTTTGTGATGCTGTAGTTGGTAGCTTTTCCTTCCTGCTTGTATTCTACGAATTCAAGTTCCAGTTCTTCTGCATAGTCTTTGATGTAATCAATAACTTCTGCATCCGTATTTGTAATGCGTGAACTGTAGGAATGTCCGTCGCCCAGCCACAACCCGAGGAAATACGGATCAACAGATAAAGGCTGTTCATCAAATTCCACGGCCACTTTATAGCCTTTGTAATTCGATTTGAATTTGTCGCTCTTCTGCAGGTAGTCGCGGATTTCAATGTTCAGCACTTCTCCGTGTTTGTGTCCGCCTTCGTTGCGACTTCTCTTCAATGAAAGAATGTGCGATTCATTCACGCGGTAGGAAATACCGTGATTCTGGTGAACCCAATACATGTTTTCCTGTCCCCGGGTTGTTCCCATTACCAAACGTGAAGTGGAATCATCGCCCATGAGCAAATCTCCGGCCTGAACATCTTCCACATTTTTCAAAGTACCGTCGAACATCACCACTTTCGTGCCTTTGCCCAGACATTTACCCATCGCCGGTCGTGCTGCGAGAATCACAAGATCCGAAGGTTGCCATCCGGATGTCATGCGATCGAGATCCGTGAATCCGCTTGGAACACCGCTAACGCCCGACTTCTGATTTTTCGCTGCTTCAATCTGCTGCATGGCCTGACTGATGAGTGAGCTCATCTTGTCGTAGTTCTTGCGGATGTTGCCTTCCACAACGGAGAACAGATTGCGTTCTGCATTGTCGAGAAGATCGAATACGTCTGCAGTATCGTCGTATGCTTCGCGAATGGTGTCGCTTGAAATGCGGATCAGTTCGCGTTGAATGTATTTCTGAGAAATGATACGCGCGTGGAATTCAACGTTGGCTGAACTCGCAACGCGGTTGGTGAGTTGAGAAATGTAATACGCTCCGCCTACAATTTCGAGTTCACCGGTTCTTTTCAGTTCCTGAGTAACGGTGAGAATATCGATAGGTTCCGAACGCTGGAACAGATTCTGAATAGCAGAGAAAATGCGTCCGTGTGCTTCTTTGTAGAAACTTTTCGGTTGCAGAATATCAATCACCGCAGTGAGTGCATCTTTTTCGAGCATCAATGCGCCGAGAACGGCTTCTTCCAGTTCAACCGCTTGCGGAGGCAACTTCCCGATTTCATACAACTGTTGGGAAACCTGCCCGAAAGAGGCCGGCTTGCGCGTCGTTGTCTTTTTTTCTTCTAAACTCATAGTCCCAGGGTTGATTTTTTGGAAAGGGTTCCAAAAGTAGAAAAAATGACCTGCGGTTGGTGCAGGAAATTTATCCTTACTAATTAACGCATTGTGAACAGGTTTTGTTAATGATTTCCGTGTGTATTTATGAACATTCCGACACTTTCCTGAGGCAGATTTTGTATCGGTATTGGAACCCAGCGTTTTGGATTCGGGCTAATATCCGTCATGATTCGGGTAAACGACCGCTTTGCAATGAAAAAGAACCTTATTTTTGCCCATCTGTGAAAAACGAGATTCAACTGGGCGACAAAGTTTTCGTCCCTTATCTGGATAACCGGAAGATTGCTGAAGCAGTTTCGAAAGTGGCTGCGCAGATCAATAAAGACTATGCCGGAAAAAATCCACTCTTTCTGGTGGTGCTCAACGGTGCTTTCCTGTTTGCGGCTGATTTACTGCGTTCGATTGAAACCGGATGCGAAGTTTCATTTGTGAAATTCTCTTCTTACCACGGAACGGAAAGTTCCGGAAAGGTGAAAGAACTCATAGGACTGAACGAAGATCTGAACGGTCGCGATGTAATCATCGTGGAAGATATTGTAGACACCGGAACAACGATTGTGCAGATGATGAAAGATCTGGAATCACGTCATCCCGGATCCGTGCGCATTGCAGCTTTGCTGTTCAAGCCGGAAGCTTACAAGAAAGACATTCGCATCGATTACGTTGGTATTGAAATTCCGAATGCGTTCATCGTGGGTTACGGACTCGATTACAACGGACTCGGTCGCAATCTCAGCGAAATCTACGTTATAAAATAACTTGCACATCAACCATGCTCAACCTTGTACTCTTCGGGCCTCCGGGCGCAGGCAAAGGAACTCAATCTGAAAAACTGATTGCGCGCTACGGATTCGTTCACATTTCCACCGGCGATCTTTTTCGCTGGCACACGGCAAACAACACCGAACTCGGATTGCGTGTGAAGGAAATCATGAACAGCGGAGAACTCGTGCCGGATTCCATCACCATTGACATGCTCAATGAAGAGCTGAAGAAAAATCCGGATGCAAAAGGTTTTCTTTTCGACGGATTCCCGCGCACTGTTGCGCAGGCCGAAGCGCTTGATAAGTTCATGGCTGAAAAAGGAACTGCCATTCACAAAGTGGTAGCGCTGGATGTAAGCGAACAGGAAATCCGCGACCGCATTGCGAAACGCAAACTCACTTCCAATCGAGCAGACGACGAAGATGATAAACTGAACAAACGCATCAACGAGTATTTCACGAAAACGGTACACGTACTTCCGTTCTACGAGAAGCAGGGACGTTTGCAGACCGTGAACGGAATCGGGGAGATCGACGTGATTTACGGAAATCTCTGTGCCGCGATTGACTCGTAAACAAGGCTTCAAAAGACAGAACAGGGGAAAACAGCGTGTTTCCCCTTTTTTATGCGGCAAAATTAAAGTTTAGGCAAGTCTAAAAATAAATTTAACTTTGCCTCATGATTTTCCGCCTGCTGATTGTTTTTCTGTTGATGCTTGCTCCCGGACTTCGTGCTGCGGAAGTGAGCGGCGTGGTTTCTTCTGCCGGCGAAAAGGTTCCGTTTGCGGTGGTTCATGCGGAAGGAACTTCGATATCTGCAACAACCGATACGAACGGTTATTATCAGTTGAAGAATTTGTCTGCCGGAACATATGTGATCCGCGTGCAATGCATCAACTATTTATCACGCAGCGCAACCGTAACGCTCCTTGCTGATCAGCAGCGCACATTGAATTTCGTTCTGGAACCTGTGAATGCAACCGCTTCTGAAGTGGTGATTACCGGAACCATGAATGAAACGGAACGCAGTGAAAGTCCTGTGCCGGTGGAAGTGTTTACACCGAAGTTTTTCAAGAAGAATCCGGCTGCTTCATTGTTCGAATCGGTCGGCATGATGAACGGCGTGAAGCCGCAATTGAATTGCAACGTGTGCAATACCGGCGATATTCACATCAACGGAATGGAAGGTCCGTACACGATGGTGCTCATTGACGGAATGCCCATCGTCAGCAGTTTGGCAACCGTTTACGGATTGATGGGAATTCCGAATTCACTGATCGAGCGCGTGGAAGTGGTGAAAGGTCCTGCTTCTTCATTGTACGGATCGGAAGCCATGGGCGGATTGATCAATGTGATTACGAAAAATCCCATGACCGCGCCGCGATTCGGTTTGGATGTTTGGGGAACAACGTGGGCGGAAGGCAACGCAGATGTGGGTTTCTCGAGACGCACAGGAAAGAACTCTTTTCTTCTCACGGGAATCAATGCTTTCTGGTACAACACACCGCTCGACAACAACAACGACAATTTCACCGATGTGACTTTGCAGAAACGTGTGTCGCTGTTTACCAAATGGGTCGCAACAGGAAAAAACAACAGTCGTTATTCACTCGCAGCACGATACATCTACGAAGACCGTTGGGGCGGAGAGATGCAATGGAACAAACAGTTCCGCGGCGGCGATTCCATTTACGGAGAAAGCATTTATACTTCACGTTTTGAGTTGATCGGTCACGCCGATTTCCCGTGGAAGAAAAAAGTAGCTGCGGATTTTTCGTACAACTACCACGATCAGAATTCCGTTTACGGAGCAACAACATTTCTTGCACAGCAGCATACGCTGTTCGGACAATTGCGGTACACGGAACAGGTGAAGAATCACACTTTGCTGGGAGGAATTTCTCTTCGCAATATTTTTTACGATGACAATACAGCTGCTACATTCAACAGTGTAGGAAGTGTGCCAAGCAATGATCCGGATATTTCTGTATTGCCGGGAATATTTCTGCAGGATGAATGGGCGGTGAAAGATGCGCATCGTTTGTTGTTGGGCGTGCGTTACGATTATCATCGCGTTCACGGAAGTATTTTTTCTCCGCGCATCGCGTGGAAATACACCATGAATGATGTGGTGACGCTGCGTTCCAGTTTCGGAACCGGATTCCGTGTGGTGAATGTTTTCACGGAAGATCATGCCGCATTAACCGGTTGGCGGGAAGTGATTTTCAAAGAGACTTTGCAACCTGAAAAATCCATCAACGGAAATCTGAATCTTGTTTTACGCAGGTACAGAAATTCCTGGTTCGGCGGATTGGACATCACCGGATTCTGCACGTATTTCACCAATAAAATCACTGCAGATCTTGATACCGATCCGGAACTGATTATCTATGATAATCTCAAAGGCTACGCACTTTCCGCAGGCGTGAGTGTGAACAGTGATATCACTTTCTCCAACGGCCTGAAGTTCATGGCCGGTGTAACGTGGATGAAAGTGTATCAGGAAGAAACAGATTCATTGGGAAATGCAGTGCGCACGGTACAGCTTCATGCTCCTGAATGGTCGGGCACAGCTTCCGCATCATACACCTTCCGCTTCGGACTCACTGCTGATTTCACCGCGTCGTGGTACGGACCTATGCGCTTGCCGGTTTTCCCGAACGATTATCGTCCGGAATATTCGCCATGGTTCTGCATTGCCAATCTGCAGCTGACGCAGAAGTTCAGATCGAATGTTGAAGTGTACGGAGGTGTAAAGAATCTGCTCAATTTCATTCCTGAAAATCCGATCATGCGTCCGTTCGATCCGTTTGATCGCAATACCAATGATCCTGTTGCGAATCCTTACGGTTACACGTTCGATCCATCCTACAATTACGCGCCTTTGCAGGGAATACGTGCTTTTCTCGGTGTGCGCATCACTTTACAGTGAAAGCATTAAGAGAATTTCTCCTGCAGCTTAAAACTGTATCTTTGCGCGATGGAATCCAATTTCGTTGATTACGTAAAAATCTGTTGTCGCTCCGGTAAAGGCGGAGGCGGTTCTGTTCACCTCATGCGTACAGCGCAGACTGCAAAGGGCGGTCCTGATGGTGGTGACGGCGGTCGCGGCGGACATATTATTCTGCGTGGCAACAAACAGTTGTGGACGTTGCTTCACCTGAAGTATCGCAAACATATCATTGCGGAAGACGGAGGACATGGCGGTCGTCAGAACATGACCGGTGCAGACGGAAAAGATGTGGTGATTGATGTGCCGTTGGGAACTGTAGCGCGTAACGCAGAAACCGGCGAGATTGAATACGAGATTACGGAAGACGGACAGGAAGTGATTTTTGTAAAAGGAGGAAGAGGAGGAAAGGGCAATACATTTTTTGCAACACCAACGAAACAAACACCGCGATTTGCACAGCCCGGAGAACCCGGATTGGAAGAGTGGAAGATTCTTGAATTGAAACTTCTTGCGGATGTTGGTTTGGTTGGATTTCCGAATGCAGGTAAATCCACTTTGCTTAGTGTAGTTTCGGCTGCGAAACCTGAAATTGCAGATTATCCTTTTACAACGATTGTTCCGAATCTCGGAATGGTGCGTTATCGCGATGATCGTTCCTTCGTGATGGCGGATATTCCCGGAATCATTGAAGGCGCGCATGAAGGTCGCGGACTTGGAGTGCGATTCTTGCGTCACATCGAACGCAACAGCTGTTTGTTGTTTATGATTCCTGCAGACAGCGCGGATATTGTAACCGATTACAAGATTCTCCTCAATGAGTTGAAGCAATACAATCCTGAACTGCTGGATAAGAAACGCATGCTTGCAATTTCAAAAGCCGATCTTCTTGATGAGGAATTATTCGAAGCTGTAAAAACCGATCTCGACAAACGCTTCGCGAAGAAGTACAAGATTCCTTACATCATCTTTTCAGCACACAGCCAGAAAAATCTTCTGCAATTGAAAGATGAGTTGTGGAAGCTTATGAACTCGTAATCTCCGCTCTCTTTACTCCGCTCTCCGCACTTATTCTTGGTGTCCCGGTTGATTTCCACCACGATTCGTTGGTGGCGCTGCCGGTGGCAATGGTCCTGAAAATTGCACGCATGGACGATTCCAATTGCAAGGACGATCAAGAATGATGTTCACATTTGATGTGTTCGCTGAAAGTCCCAGGCTGTAATCGCACTGCATGTATTGATTTTTATAACAAGCGGTGTCGTACTTATTGTAACGATCGCTTACAGGATCTTTGTACAGCGGCTTTTTCCATTCTTCGATGAAGCAATAGATTCCCTGAGGAAGTGTAATCGAGAAATTACCTTCTGCATCTGCAATCACGGAATCCACCACTGTTGTTGTGGGCGAATTCAGATTGCCTTTGCGCACGTAAAGTTTCTGTCCGTTTGCAGGAATTGTTTGCGGATTTTCCATTCCCGGTTCAGGTCGTGCTCCGCCGCAATAATGCTGCTGCCATTGAATTTTGCCGGAAAGAGTAAATGATTTTGTTACCGGATTCTTTTCCTTCGAAGATCGGCAGGAAAGAAGTGCAAGTGCGCACAGCAGAAAGGTGAAGAGTTGTGTTTTCATTCTTGATACTTCGAATTTACGGAAAACCTGCAAGGTGAAATCCAATATTGCAATTAAGACAATTCACCGTCTTAAAATTCCATCACCGACTGCTTTCCCGGTAAACGCACACCTTCGTGTTTGAGCAGAAATTCTTTTTTGTCCAATCCGCCTACATAGCCGGTCAAAGAACCGTCGCTGCCGATAACACGATGACAGGGAACGATGATCGCCAGTTGATTTTTTCCGTTGGCCGTTCCTGCAGCGCGAATGCATTTCGGATCTCCGAGTCGTACTGCGAGTTCGTGATAGGAAATGGGTTCTCCGAATGGAATTCTGCAGAGTTCTGCCCAAACGCGCTGCTGAAACTCCGTGCCGTTCTGGTGAAAAGCAAAATCA
Organism: Bacteroidia bacterium; assembly: GCA_023151315.1. Lineage (GTDB taxonomy): Bacteria > Bacteroidota > Bacteroidia > Palsa-965 > Palsa-965. The sequence continues at coordinate 16,899 of JAKLJE010000024.1, read as the reverse complement.
AATTCGTGCCGTGTGCCGGAGAAATATTCCTGCAATTGCTGCAAACATTGCTGCGCATGAGCGTTAACAGGAGAACGCTGATCGAGATGATAATCCGCGAATGAAACGGAAGTTACACCGTCTTCATCTGCAGTGATGTGCAGAATCCCTGCGGGTGTGTCAACTGAAAATTGTTCCGCAGCGGTCAAGGAATTATTTCTTTTTAGCCAGTGTACGCAGACATTCTTCCTGCAATTGGTCAAGATCAACAGGAACAACACCAACGCTCTCGCAAACGAGTCCGCCGGCAATGTTGGAGATTTCCGCAATCAATTCAGGTTTGAGTCCTGCTGCAAGACACAACGCTGCCACACTTACAACAGTGTCACCTGCGCCGGAAACGTCAGCGATATTCCGGATATGTGCAGGAATGCGCTTCTTCACTTTGCGACCGTGAACGTAAATGCCGTGCTCGGAAAGTGTGATCAAAGCGAGATCAATCTTCAGTTTAGTTTTCAGAAGATCTACGGCTTTGGTCAGTTCTTTTTCGCTGGCGTGATTGAAATCAATCTTTAATCCTTCACGCAATTCTTTCAGATTCGGTTTGAAGAGCGTTGCACCCTGATAGTTCATGAAGTGCTTCTTCTTCGGATCCACAACTACAGGAACTTTACGTTTGCGTGCGATATCTACAACCGTTTTGATCAGCGGCTGTGTGATCAGTCCTTTGTCGTAATCTTCAAAAATGATCACGTCGATCTTCTGCGTGTCCAGCAGGTAAGTGATACGATCCTCAAAAAGATCCGTTTCATGATCGGTGATATCGTGTTCAATTTCTTCATCAACGCGCAGCAAATGGTGATTGTTTCCGATCACGCGTGTTTTTACTGTTGTGATGCGGTCGCGACTTTTCAGAATCCCTTTCGGAGCCAGTTTCTGTTCCTGCATCAATTCCAGAAAGCGTTGTCCTTCTTTGTCAACACCGATAACCGAACACAGAATAGGTGTTGCGCCTAAAGCCTGAACGTTCAACGCTACGTTAGCAGCACCGCCCAATCGTTGTTCCTTGCGTGTAACTGAAACCACGGGAACCGGAGCTTCCGGAGAAATCCGGGTTACTTTTCCCCACATGTAATTATCAATCATTACATCTCCGATAATCAGAACACGGAGTTTTCTGAACCGGTCGAAAATCTGATTGATTTCTTTCTCGCTGTATTTTGCTGCTGATGTTGGCATGATATTAACTGCAAATCGTATTACTGTAATTTCGCAAGTGCATTCTTGATGCGACGAACTGCTTCAACGAGTTTTTCGTCTGCTGCAGCATAAGAAATGCGGATATAATTGTCTTCTCCGAAAGCCGCTCCCGGAACTAAAGCAACGTGTGCTTCGTCCAACAGGAACATGCTCAGATCCGTTGCGTTTTTGATGTGATGATTTCCGTATTTCTTCCCGAAGAATGCACTCACTTCAGGGTAAACGTAAAATGCTCCGTCGGGAACATTCGTTTTCATTCCCGGAATTTCTTTCAGACCCGCAAGCACAAGATCACGGCGACGTTTGAAAGCATCGCGCATGCCATGTGTCGAAGATGGATCCATTTTCATTGCGGCGTGCATGGCTTTCTGCGTAATGGAACTTGTTGCAGAAGTGAATTGCCCTTGCATTTTATCGCAGGCTTTTGCAATCCACAAAGGTGCTGCAAGAACTCCGCCTCTCCATCCTGTCATTGCAAATCCTTTTGACACGCCGTTGATGGTGATGGTGCGATCATAAATGAAATCGAACTGCGCCATGCTTTCGTGTTTTCCAACGAAGTTGATGTGCTCATAAATTTCATCGCTCATGATGTACACACCTTCGTGCTTCTTCACCGCTTCCGCAATTGCACGCAATTCCTCGCGTGAATAAACAGAACCCGTAGGATTGCACGGCGTGCTGAACATGATCAAACGCGTTTTCGGAGTGATAGCGGCTTCAATTTCTTTTGCAGTCACTTTGAAGTTGTTGTCGATTGTAGTATCAATCACAACTGCTTTTCCTTCTGCGAGTTTGATAATTTCAAGATAACTTACCCAGTAAGGAGAAGGAACAATCACTTCATCTCCCGGATTTACAAGACTCAACACTGCATTTGCGATCGATTGTTTTGCTCCGGTGGAAACCACAATCTGATCAGCGGTGTAAGTGAGATTATTATCGCGTTTGAATTTTTCAGCGATTGCCTGACGCAATTCCAGATAACCGGAAACGTGCGTGTAGTAGCTGAAGTCGGCATCAATCGCTTCGTGTGCTGCTTTCTTGATTACATCCGGTGTATGAAAGTCGGGTTCACCCAAACTGAGACTGATGATGTCAACTCCTTGTGCAATCAATTCACGGCTTCTGCGTGCCATTGCAATGGTCTGCGACTCGCTGAGATTTTTAATTCGATCTGAGAGATGTTCCATAAGCGAAAATTACTTCCGAACCGGAAAGGCCGAAGATCGGTAATTAATCGTGAAATTCAATGAAATTCAAATGTTTCAGAGCATGGGCTGCATTCCCATAGCCGCCCATTCTTCCTGCGCAGGGCCATAGATTCCGAAGACTTTCATGCCCAGTAGACGCATCACAACGATCATTTCACCGCGGTGGTGAGTTTGGTGACGCATCAGAACATCCAGCGTTGTGCCGCGTCTCCATTCTTCTCCGTACATCATGTCTCTCTTGTGCAGATCTTCATCTTTCCATTCCATTCGCAGTTTGCGGATGAGTGAATCGGAATATGTTTGATACGTGCTGATGAGTTCGGCTTTCGTCCAGAATATGTCGTTGCCTCCTTCGTGACCGTCAATGTGCAAACCGGTTTTCTCCATCATCTCTCCGATAGATTCGGTGATGTGGAAGGCGAGACGCGCACAGCTTCTTACATTCGGTGCAAGCTGTTCGTGGAAACGATGTTCATCAATCATTCCGAACAACTTCAGAGTAGAAGCGGATTCGTACTCCCAGGTTTTGATAAAGTCTTCAATGGATAAATACATGCTGCGAAGATACTGCTTGGCATTCGCAATTGCGTGAAGAAAACGGTAAACTGCAATGAATTTTCAGGATCCTCTGTATGAGGAAACCCAATCCGGATTCTGCATGTCCTTGAGAAGTTTCCATGCATTGTTGCCCCAGAAAACATCCACCATTGGATCGGTTACGCCGTAACTTTTGAGAATTTCCAATTGTCCTTCGGAAGGTTGCAACGGTTTCTGCGCCCAGCCGGGACCGGGACCGAGATTCTGTACTGTATTCGGATTTACATTACGCGGAACAGCAATGTAAAACGGCCATTGTCCCCAACGTAAACGCCAGATGTCATCAACAGGATTGCATTTCATTCCGCCTTTCACGATCATGTGATTGATGATCGTGTCGTTGAACAATCCGCATTCCGAAATTCCGTTTTCTGCAAACAGATTTTTACCTCCCGGATTGGCGTTGGATGGCTGTAATCCCAATGCAATCCGCATGAATTCCTGCTGAGAAATATTGTAGGCTTCAATAGGTTTGGCAGGATCGTCCCACTTTTTCACGACATGAAACGATACAGCTGTGCTGTTTGCGCCCGGCATAAGTGAAAATCCGAGGTATTCCTTGCAATAAAGGCTCGTCTCTGTCGATTGCTGGAGTAAGCCAAAACTCAGAATCGACAGCAGAAACAGGAAGATTATGCCGTACGCCTTTTTCATTGCGAACTCTAATTTACGCAATTACCGTGCAAAAGGTTATCGGAATTCAAACGAAGGCTTGAAGATTGGCGGAATTCTGTATTTTTACAGGAATTCAACATTTGATCTATGGATTTCGAACTCATCGTTGACCTTTTAAAAATTGTAATTCCTGCAGTTGTTGTATTTCTGGGCTGCTTTCTGACTGTACGTCATTTTCTGGATACCGATGCGCGTAAGCGTTTAGCGGAAATCCGTCTGGCGAATCAGGGTGTGGTAACTCCAATGCGTTTGCAGGCTTACGAGCGTACGGCGATCTTCCTTGAGCGTATTCACCCGCACATGATTGTGACGCGCGTACACAAGCAAGGTATGAGCGCGCGATTGCTTCAGTCGGAATTGACGAAAGTGATCCGCACAGAGTTTGAACACAATCTTTCCCAGCAGATCTACATGTCGAACCACGCTTGGGAAATGGTGAAAACCGCTAAGGAAGAAATCACGAAGCTGGTGAATATTGCTGCTTCCAAACTTCCGGAGTCTGCAACAGGTGTTGACCTCAGCCAGATGATTCTCCAGATCTCTCAGCAGATCGAGAAAATGCCGACGCAAGTTGCATTGGAGTACATCAAGAAAGAAGTGGGTCAGGTATTCTAATTGGCTTATCTGCTAATTAGTTAATATGCTAATGGTAGATTTCTATTGTATAAAGCTTCATCCCCGTTACGTTTTTTTAAAAAATCTGCGCTATGCGTAACGCGTTTATAATAATTACCCTGCTCCTCGCGGTTTCTTCGAACGCTCAAACGGGGTTTGATGTTACTTACGGCCCTGTAACAAGATTTGCCCGTGGTATCGAGGTGGCTAATAACAATGGATTTATGGTTTGTGCGAATGTTGATTTGCCATGGATGCATACGCAACTCATGCGCATTGATGCAACTGGAGATACTCTATGGACGAGAACATTCGGGGATGATTCAACTCAATACAAAACGTATGATATGGTTCGCTCCCGAGATGGTGGGTATATCTTGTCCGGTGATTATCAGCAACAAAGTACGTTTCCAAACATGGATTCGTACGTGATGAAAGTTGACTCTCTCGGCTTCGTTGTTTGGTTCAACAAATTTGGAAGATCAACTAACCAGAATGGAGGTAAAGATTTTGCAAATGGTATTGATAATTTAAGTGATGGTGGCTGCGTATCTGTTGGTTGGGCAAAACATGCTTTCTCTCCTAGTGATAATGTGATTAATCTGTCAGGTTGGGAAGGATATGTAACCACGTTCGATTCACTTGGGCAGGAATTAGAATCGCGAACACTACTTTTTTACTTTGAGCCGGACACTTACATGATATATGGTGCAGAAATGCCCGTTGATGTAAAAGTTATCGGCAATAGAATTTTTACGGCAGATAATTACGGTTCGCAAATCAGCTCATTCGCATCCGGTAGAATTGTTGCACTCAACTACGCATTGGACACAATATTCTCTTTTCTTCTGGGACAGGGTGATATGGTGGAAGGTCTAGGTGTTACGGCTGATGATCATCTTCTGATTGTTTCGGACAGTTCGTTGATCAAACTCGATACGTTGGGTAACGTGGTATGGAGATATAATTGTGTTTTGCACAGTGCGACTGCAGTACGCGAGTTTCCAGGAGGAAACATTGTAGTACTTGAAGGTTGCAGTGGAGACTGGTTACACCGTGATGCTCTGTTGAGCAACACCCTGAACTCTGGTCAGAAAGTAATTTTCCACTCGTTCACATCAAATGGGACTCCAACTTTCTCTGACACTGTTTACTATTCGAATACAGCTTCCTTTGGTGCGGGAGATTTTGAATTAACACAAGATTCGTTAATTACTTTGGCGGGAGCAATGGGGTCAAGAATCTGGATTTATCAATTCAGAGATAGTTTAGGGCCATTTTCGGTATCCATTGGTGAGAATTGCACATCAGAATCTCCTGTTTTATATCCGAACCCTGCACTGGATGAAATTCATATTTCCGGGAGCTCCGTGCATTACTCTTACCAGCTTCTTACACTGGATGGTGAATTGACAGGAGTTGACGGGATAACAATCGATACGATTGATCTGGGTCAGCTCAGTGCTGGAGTTTATCTTTTGTATTTGTCCGATGATAACGGCGTTAATTCAGTTTTTCGCTTGGTAAAGTTATAACAGGTTTAAGACTTAGGGATTATTCGCGATATTTGCGCTTCCGATGAAGCCAAAATCCGAAACAGAAGAAGCAAAGAAATTCCTTACCGACTCCGGTATCGAAATCAAACGCGTTTATCCTAAAGTCGATAAAGCTGAAGAGCAACCGGGAGAATATCCGTTTACCCGCGGAGTTCAGCCCGATATGTACCGCGGGAAGTTGTGGACCATGCGTCAATACGCAGGTTTCTCAACTGCGGAAGAATCAAACAAGCGTTATCACTATTTGCTGAAGAACGGTACCACCGGACTTTCTGTTGCATTTGATTTGCCTACGCAAATCGGTTACGATTCGGATCACGCGTTCTCGGAAGGTGAAGTCGGTAAATCCGGTGTGGCGATTGACTCGCTGCGCGATATGGAAATTCTGTTCGACGGCATCAAGCTGGAAGAAGTAACTACTTCCATGACGATCAATTCCACCGCGTCTACTTTGCTGGCGATGTATGTGGCATTGGCGAAGAAGCAAGGCGCTGACATCAGCAAAATTTCAGGTACAATTCAGAACGATTTGCTGAAGGAATACGCTGCACGCGGAACATACATTTATCCGCCGAAGCCTTCCATGCGAATCATTACGGATATTTTTGAGTATTGTTCGAAGGAAGTTCCGAAATGGAATACGATTTCCATTTCCGGATATCACATCCGTGAAGCAGGTTCCACAGCTGTTCAGGAGTTGGCGTTCACATTGGCGAACGGTAAAGCGTATCTGAAAGCAGCAATTGAAAAAGGATTGGATATTGATGTGTTCGCACGTCGACTTTCTTTCTTCTTCAATGCGCACAATAATTTCTTTGAAGAAGTAGCGAAGTTCCGTGCAGCGCGCAGAATGTGGGCGAAGATCACCAAAGATCTTGGCGCAAAAGATCCGCGTTCCATGATGCTTCGTTTCCACACGCAAACAGGCGGATCAACTTTAACAGCGCAGCAGCCGCAGAATAATATTATCCGCGTAACACTTCAGGCTATGAGTGCTGTAATGGGCGGCACGCAGAGTTTGCATACTAATGGATTTGATGAAGCTCTCGCATTACCAACTGAAGAAGCAGCACGAATCGCTTTGCGTACGCAGCAGGTAATTGCGTATGAAAGCGGCGTTCCTGAATCCGTAGATCCGCTGGCAGGTTCATACATGGTGGAAGCGCTCACGGATGAAGTGGAAGCGAAGGCTTGGGAATACATCAACAAGATCGACGCAATGGGCGGATCCGTTGCTGCTATCGAAGCCGGTTTCATGCAGGATGAAATCGCGGCGTCATCGTATGCGTATCAGTCGGCCATTCAAAAAGGCGAGAAGATCATCGTTGGTGTGAACAAATTCACCGTGCAGGAAGAACCGATGGGTAATCTTCTGACCATCGACGACAGTATTCGTAACACGCAGATCGAAAAGATCAATGCTGTGAAGAATTCACGCAACAACGCTGATGTAACTGCGAATCTTGCAGCAATTGATGCAGCAGCACGCAGCACCGAGAATCTCATGCCTCATATTCTGAAAGCAGTGGAATCGTATGCCACGCTTGGAGAAATTGCAGATGTATTGAGAAAGGTTTACGGAGAATACCGTTAAACAAACGGATTACTTATTCGAAAATTCAGGAGCTTCCGCACTGTCGGGAACGAGAATGTAAATTTCCTCGTTGTCTTTCTTCATGAGATAATGTTCGCGGGCAAATTTTTCCAGTAAAACCGGATTGCTTTGCAGCTCATTCATCTCTTTGCGGTTGCGGTCGATTTCATCGCGGTAATACTGCACATCAGCTTCCAGTTTTTTCACTTCAGCACGGCGCGACCACTGCGAGAACAGATCGTTCTTGTCGAAGAACAACAGCCAGATGCCAAGACCTGCTATTACGAGCAGATACTTGTTTCTGATGAACTTACCGAACCAGCCGAGTTTTTCCACGACTCAAAGGTAACTGCGGAATCGGGCAATTCCTTTATTGTGAAAAACTAGTGCTGAATGTTAATAAGGGCAGCTTCTTTGTCGGTGATGGATGCGTTGATCATCCATTTCATTTTGTCGTGCTGTTCCATAATGCCGGTTAGCAGATCAGCAGTGCCTTCATCCTGGCGGTTCTGTGCTTCCTGAATGGCTTTGCGAAGCAGCGTTACTGTCTTCTCATGCTTGATGGAAAGTTCTGTAAGCAGTTCGTCGGCATTGGATGTGATTTCAGACGCGCCCATCAATGGAGAACCGGAAACGTAATATCCGAGCTGTCGCACGCGTTCCGCGATCTCGTCAATAAATCCGTCCAGAGTGGTGTATTGCGCGCCGAACATTTCGTGCAGCGAATAAAATGCGGGTCCTTTTACATTCCAATGTGCTTCACGCGTGGCAATTGCCAGGCGTGTTTCGGCGGTTACCAGTTCGCGGAGCTGACCGATGAGTGTATTTCCTGTTGTATTCTGTGCAGTTGTCATTTCTATAGGTTTTAGTGATACAAATGTCGGAGTTATAAAGTATCGTTATTATTGATTAACTTTACGGGGTAATAGATAAACCTTATGACACTCCAACAGCTCGAATATGCCATTGCTATCGGTAAAACCGGAAGTTTTGTTATGGCCGCAGATATGTGTTTCGTTACACAGCCTACATTGTCCATGCAGGTGAAAAAACTGGAAGACGAAATCGGCATTACCATTTTTGACCGCAGTCGTCAGCCCGTAGCCGTTACGGAAGCCGGGCGTATTTTCCTGGAACAGGCGCGCATTGTTATTCGTGAAAAGAATCGCCTGATGGAAGTGCTCGCAGCAGCGAAAGGCGAAGTTTCAGGAACTTTCCGCCTTGGAATCATTCCCACGTTAGCGCCGTATCTCGTGCCGTTATTTCTTTCCCGATTTGTGGAGAAATACCCGAATGTGCATCTGGAGATAGAAGAGATGACCACCGCCTCCATCATAGAGCAATTGAGAATGGAAACCATTGATGCCGGAATTCTTGCAACACCGCTTGAGGAACCGCAGCTACACGAAATGTTTCTGTTCAATGAGCCTTATGTAGGATATCTTTCCAAGAAGCACAGTTTGTGGGCAAAGAAACAATTGCGACCGGAAGATATTGAAGTGGACGACGTATGGTTGTTGTCTGACGGGCACTGTATGAAAAACCAAGTGCTGCAGTTATGCAATCGGCGTAAGAATAACGGCACTTCTTCGCACTTTGAGTACCGAAGCGGAAGTATTGAAACGCTGAAGCGAATGGTGGAATCAGGAGAAGGTATGACCATTCTTCCCTGGTTGGCTGTGCCGACTTTGTCGCAGAAGCAACAGGAATCTGTTCGTTACTTCCGTTCGCCGGAACCGGTGCGCGAAATCAGTATTGTAACGCATCGTTCCCAGTTGAAAAAGGGAATCATAGATGCACTGCATGAAGAAATATCACACACAATACCGAAACAGATCAAGCGTTCTGTTAAACAGGAAGTTCTTCCGGTGGAATAACATGAGAAAATTAATTGCAGTCTTAATTCTGTTCTGTGCCGTTGCAGGACTTTCGTTTTACGGAACTGTCCCGAAAGCGAAACCCGGAACGTTCCGTGCCGCGCAACTGGAATACAAACGTGTGAAGAATGCATATGCTGCGCAATGGGATTCCATTGTTCCTCGATTAAAGCGAATGAATGTGCGCATGGAAGAGCTGGAAGTTTTTATTCGCGGTTTCAAAGACGAAAAGGAACTTGAAGTTTGGGTGAAGAATAAAACCGAAGGCAACTGGAAACTTTATACCACTTACCCGATTTGCGCTTCTTCCGGTGAGTTAGGACCTAAACGTTGTCAGGGCGACAATCAGGTTCCGGAAGGATTTTATCATGTGAGTGTATTCAATCCGAACAGCAATTTCCTGCTTTCATTGGGTGTAAGTTATCCGAATGCGTCGGACAAAGTTTTCGCTTGCAAACGCGATGCCGGCGGAGCAATTATGATTCACGGCAACTGTGTTACTATCGGTTGCATTCCCATTACCGATGAGAAAATTCAGGAACTCTATGTACTCTGTGTAGAAGCGCGCAACGCAGGACAGAAAACGATTCCGATTCATTTGTTTCCTATCCGATTCACGGACGCAGGAATTGTGCGAATCAAAGCAGCGGAAGATGAACTGGCCGTGCGCACTTTCTGGGATAATATCCGAGCGGGTTACGACTGGTTTGAAACCAAACGTACATTACCGATTGTGTCAGTGGATGCGAAAGGGAAGTATCTGTTCCGGTAAACGCGCATCCGATATTTTAAATTTGAACAGGTATGAAGACTATAGTACCCATATTGCTAATGGTCTTTCTTTTGACCATATCGTTTTGCCACCAATCGAAGAATTACTCGAATTCATTGCTGATCAATAACGATACTTCGTCCAAGAATGAATATGAAAAAGAGATTCTCCAAAATTTAATAGATCAGGCTAACGAAGATCAAAATGTTATCGATAGTTTGGTTCTGGAAAAAGTGCTCCGCGATGCCATCTTGTGGGCAAATCAAAACGCAGCACAAGAGAGATTTTCGGAGAAATACGAAGTATCTAATGATAGTACAGCCGTGAAAGTTGAAATCAGTTTGGATTATTACTTTACACGGACCGAACCTCATTTGATTATCAAGAGATATGCCCCGAGTGCAGTTTATATTGATGTATATTCTAAAAACGATAGCGTATTTGAAAATGTTTTGTCACACCAAGAGTGGTTTATGACTTATGTAGGTGATACAATTCGTGATGTTAATGGTGATGGACTAAATGATTTAGTTGTGAACTGGTATGGAGCAAGCGGGTGCTGTCTTAAAGCATTCAGCGCCGTATATCTTTTGCGAAATGATAAGCGGACGTTTGCGCGGAAATTGGAATTTATCAATCCGACATTTTCACCGAGAGAGAAGGTTATTAGAGGAGTGTGTTATGGACAACCTGGAGAGACGGCTATGTACAAATACAAATGGCATGGTGATAATGTGGACACTCTGGAGTATGTATTTTATGAGAAAAACGAAGCAGGAAAGAAAACAGGACTGATCGTGATAGCAAATGGCTTACCTGAGGATTCCAGTTCCAGAATACTGCAACGATTAAACCGTGTTCCTTCTGAATATGAAAGGATTGAAGGGTATTACTGGTTTAAGGGAGAATTATAGTGTACTCGGCTACAGATATAAGTATGCTTTCACACTAATAGTGGGGAAATAGTCTTATTGTGATTGAACCGCGCAATGCATTGTTCGATGTGTTCAATAAGCTTCATCTGGCAGCACCGAAGATTTCTATCGCTTCCTTTCACTGATAATATTAAACTTCAGGGCAATCGTTTCTCCGTTTTCGTCCACGCAAGTTAAAGTGTGTTCTCCTGCTTCCGGATTCAATGCGAGCTGATGGAAACTTGTTGTTTCACCAACGAAGTTGTTGTCGAGGTGCCAGAATACTTTCATGCCTGAATTGCGATGCGCAATTTCGAAAACTGCTTTGCCCGGTTTGCCGTCCAACTCAATGGGAATATAAAGTTGCGTTTCTTCCCGCGGATAAATGAACTCCATGGCTTGTGAAGATTGTCCTTTGCAATCTTCTTTCCACGGCGGTAATGGAGCGTACGTTGGATTCTTCACTTTGTAATAATATTCCATGGAAGGCGGAAGAATAAACCACGATACATGTTTCATTGCGGTGATATCTTCACAATCACTGTTCACGCGGTAATGCCCGGTTCTGTCGAGATGAATGGTTCTGTGATACGGACACGCGCCCGCACGACCGCCTGAAGCCGGAACGAACAGAGTTTCCGATTCGCATATATCCAATGCACGGAATCCGCTTTGTTTGCACACGGCAATTTTCTTCATGTCTTTTTCCGGTTTACTGAACCATGAAGTGGAAGGCAACTGAGAAAAAATATCAAACATCAACGGACCTGCAGTATTGATACCGATCAATCCCGGACGTCCTTCTCCTGTACCGTTGCCCACCCAAACTGCAACAACATATTCGGGAGTAACACCGATGGACCATCCGTCGCGGAAACCGAAACTTGTTCCTGTTTTCCATGCCACTTTTCTCGAAGTGATGTACGCTGTCCATGCGGCTTCATCTCCCGGTCGTTCCACATCCAGCATGGCTTGAAATGTAAACCAAAGAGAAGAAGCATCGAAGTAACTTTTCTCGTTGGTAAATGCGGGTACAGAATCTTTTTGTTGCGGCATGTATTGCAAAGGATGAAAATCACTGCGCGTATATTGCCCGCTGTTGTTGTAGCGTGTGAGCGAACGCGACATGGATGCATAAGTTCCCGCAAGATCCCAGAGTCGTGCTTCTGCGCCGCCGAGAATCAATGATAATCCGTAATCATCTGCAGATCGTGTAACAGTTTTCAATCCGATTTTATTCAGCAATGAATGGAATCGTTCAACTCGGTATTGCTGCAGCATTTTCACTGCAGGAACGTTCAATGATCTTGACAACGCACGATGTGCAGGAACAACTCCGTCGTAATCGAGTTCAAAGTTTTCAGGATTGTAACCTGCAATATCTGTGGGAACATCCGGAATCAAAGTGTTCGGCAATATCACACCGTCATTGAGCATTCCGCAATACAGAAAAGGTTTCAGAATGCTTCCCGTACTACGCGGTGCCATGATTACGTCCACATCGTAACCGTGATCATCGCTGGTTCCTGCCACATTGATTCCTTCCGGACCTTGTGTGTTGCCGACGTACGCAACCACGTTACCTGTTTTCACTTCCACAACAATTGCTGCGGCATTGTGAATCTGATTTCCCTTCAATCGCTGATGATGTCGTTGAACAACATCTGCAACGCGTTGTTGCATGTCAATGTCGATAGTAGTTGTTACAATTTCTCCTGCGTGTCCTTCTTTATCCGCGCGATCGAGCAGGTGAGGAGTAACACGCGGTAATGGATAAGGTGCGCCTGGCAATTGTTCCTGCTTTGCAAGATCACAGGTTTGCTGATCTATGATTCCTGCCGTGACGAGTCGTTGCAACAAGCGATCGCGTTTGTCTTTCAATCGCTGCTGGTTTTTTCCGGGATAAATCAGTGAAGGCGCATTCGGCAATACAGCAAGCGTTGCGGATTCCGCCCAGGATAATTTTTCAGGTGAGCGTCCGAAGAATCTCCACGAAGCCGCATCAATTCCCACTACGTTACTTCCGAAAGGAGCGTGTGAAGCATACAAAGCAAGAATTTCTTCTTTGGAGTACGTTGCTTCTACGCGTGTGGCTTTGAATATTTCTATGATTTTCTGCCACACAGTACGTGGTGGATTTCCGGAAGCCATTCGTATCACCTGCATCGTAATTGTACTTCCGCCTGAAACGACTTCTCCGCTGGAAATATTCTGGCGTAATGCTCGGAACAACGCCACAGGATTCACTCCGGGATGATTGTAGAACTGACGATCTTCAAACTGAATGAGGCACTGCGAAAATTTATAGGGAACAGTTGTTCGATCGGGGAATCTCCATTGTCCATCGGTTGCGATGCGTGCACCAAGTAACTTGCCGTTGCGATCGAGCAGAACGGTACTTGTTGGATCATCGAACAAGTGAGAAGGAACAGAAAACCACCAGACAATTCCTGTGATAACAAACGCTATCGTGAACTTTCCCTTTTTCGTGGATGCAAATGAGCGCAACCATTTCCATGATCGTGCTGCTGTCTCCTTGAACTTTTCCCGGGAAAAGAAGCGTTTCATATTCTGATGTAAATATAATCCCGTAAGGGTTAACAAACGTGCTGAAAGCGGACAATTGAAAGGAATGCTGAATAAGCGTAATATTTTTTCAAGGGTTTGTGGAATCGGTTTCCGGGCAGCATCTTTTCAATAAACGCTCAGAATATGAAACCTGTTGTATCAATTGCCACGCCTTGTCACGAATCATGGGAAGTAATGACTCCTGAAGAACAGGGCAGATATTGCGGACAATGCTGCAAAGTTGTTGTGGATTTCACTTCCATGTCCAACGATGAGATTACTTCTTATCTGTCGGCACGTACCGAACAGAAAGTTTGCGGTCGCTTCAGAATGGAACAGGTTAAGGAGCCTAAGAAGCGTTTTCGCATCACATTCAATGTGCAAAGGTTTGCTGCAGCGGTTTTATTGGCTTTCGGATCATTTCTATTTGCTTCCTGTTCCGGAATGAAACCAGGTGGCGTTACTAATGAAGTAATGGGCGATGTAGCTTACATCCCTGATACCGTTAAAACGAAGAACAATCAATGTCCGGGTCCAACGGATACCATAGTTCCCGAGATGCACATGCTGGGAGAAGTGATGTTACCCGACACCACGCGTTAACGCGTCACTTTTCCGCCGGTTCCGGATTATGCATGATAAACTGTTATTTTTGACCTCATGCGTAAATTACTTTTCCCATTATTCACTCTGATTCTCTTTTCTGCGTGTGCAACGGATGAAGCTGCAGATTCTGCAACAGATTCTGTTGAACAATACAGTGAATCCGGCGTAGATACTTTCATTGTCGGAAAGAAAGGTGAATTGGCAGAATCGGAAACGGCAGAAGGCGAAAGTCTGCGTCTGGAGAATGATACAGCACTGGAGAACATGCGCATCGGTTTCAACGCCGCCGGAACTACGGAGAATGAGTCTGTGTCTATACCTCAGATTACACGTAATCCGGATGTGGCTCCATCATTTCCCGGAGGTTCTGCAGCCATGGATCAATACATCGCAAAGAAATTGATTTATCCTGCTGTTGCATTTCAGAATGATGTAGAAGGCGATGTGCATGTGAGTTTTGTTGTTGAATCCAATGGCAAGCGGACGGGTATTTACGCAAAACGAAAGCTGGGTTTCGGGTGCGATGAATCTGCTATAGATCTGATCGCCGGCATGCCTGATTGGATTCCGGGTAAAAAAGCGGGTATTCCGGTACGCTGCGAAGTGACAATTCCTGTTCACTTCGGTAAAAAGTCACCGTATTGAGTTAAAAATGGTTACACAGCGCACTCAATTGCGTTGCCGCCTTTGTACGGGTCTTGCATCCTGCTATATTTGCGTCAAATTATTCACCCCGTGAAAAACACAACCAATATTTTTATCGGCGCGCTTACAGTAGCAGTTGCCATTCTGTTTTATCTGCATTTTTCATCGCGTCAGGCTATAGCTGATGTAAAAGCAAAGCAGGAGGATACAACTCCGAACTACACGCTCAATCTTCCGAAAAATCTTCAGGGCGCTAAAGTTCTGTATGTGAATATTGATTCCATCAACAGCAACTACCACGCGTTTACTGAACTTGCTCAGGACGCAGGATCAAGCCTCCAGAATCAAATGGCGGTTTATCAGCGTAAAGCACAGGATTTGCAGACGCGTTATGCCAAACTTCAGGAGCAGGTTCAGGCTGCTTCAATCAGCGCTGATGCCGCGACAAAAGAAGAAGCATCGATCAATGCAGGCCTCGAAGAACTGAAGCGTATGGAGGCTAACATTGCTTACCTCGAAAGCAGCGCTATGCAGAAGAACGATATGATCTCTCAGGAAATTGCTCAGTACTTTCAAGGGTACGCTAAAGAAAAGGGCATCGACTACATCATGATGTTCGGAACCGGAATGCCGATTATTTACGCGAATGACAGTCTGGACGTGACTCCTGATGTAATACAGGCGTTAAACACGCAATACGATGCCCGCAAAGCGCAACAAGGCGCGAACAAACCTGCAGGCAAGTAATAGTTTTCAAAAGTTATTTCAATCCGGCTGTTGTGAGTTGATTCATAGCAGCCGGATTTGTTTTTTTACATCCGTAAACAACCAATCAGCATGAGCGAGAAAAAACATTATACCGGAGCTTTATTATCGAAGATTAACAGCGTAGGAGAATTTCATGATGTATTCCTGATCGGAAACCGTCATGTACCAACAGGTGAAATTCCACCTGCAGAAGCGGAGTTGCGTTTCAACCTTCTCAAAGAAGAAAATGAAGAATATCTCGAGGCGTGTAAACGCGGAGATCTTGTTGAAATAGCTGATGCGTTGGGCGATATTCTGTACATCGCATTCGGAACGATTCTGCGTCACGGATTGCAGCATAAAATTGAGGAAGTGTTCGATGAGATTCATCGCAGCAATATGTCGAAACTCGACAAAGACGGGAAACCGATTTTCCGTGAAGACGGTAAAGTGCTGAAGAGTGAACACTATTTCAAACCCGATATTCGCAAGGTTCTGGGTGAGTAAATGCATTTACATCGCGCTGCTGGTGTTATTGTCGTACCGATTGAATGCGGGTGTTACGAATGATTCCATGCTTGTTCGATTGCAACAAATGCAGGGAGAATGGAAATGCATCAGCCGGTTCTGCTTTGATACGCTGATTAATTCAAAACAACCCGCAAGAGAATCCTTACTCGTAAGTGATTCTTCCTTCTCATTTGCAATTCTTCCTTGCGCAATTACCGATTCGTTTCGGGTAGTGCGTATGTCGGGCTTATGGACATTTGATTACACTTTCGATAATGTCAGAGTAGGACATGTGAAACTGCAGAACGATACGCTAACGGTTTTCGATTTCGGACCGCATCTGTTGCTGAGGAAATTCATCAGAACGGATTTCGATGAAAAGTTATTTACTCAACTGCGCAAAGGATACTTCTGCATGGAATGTCTGGACGGTGCATGGGAACCCGACGCAGATTCTCTGCAATCAGGTTCGGTGCAAATGAA
>JAKLJE010000024.1:0-277 GCA_023151315.1 Bacteroidia bacterium | reverse complement strand
TCAGTATTCCTTCCGAATATTACAGTTTGTGGATCAGCAAGACGAGATTGCCATTTGGCAAACGTACACGAATGTACCGAACGAAGATGGTTGCAGATTTCAATCGAAGAAAGTGGTTGTTGAAGATCACACCTGTAAGAGGCAGGTTCCGGAAGCAGACATTTATCTACACAAGAAATATGTAATGCTTACGATGCCCACGGACGTTCTACGAAAACGCGTACGATCAGCACAATTCCCGACACAATCATAATGATGCCCGCAGCCTGATTCACAC
>JAKLJE010000023.1 GCA_023151315.1 Bacteroidia bacterium | reverse complement strand
TGAATAAACTGGTAGAGTTTGTTCCGATCATAGAACATCTTCCCGCTTTGGTGGATCTGAGTAAAGATCAATCCATATCCAAATACTCAACGCATTTGATCTATTTGACCAGTGCTAATCATCCCCGTCAAATTGAACGCCGCATCATCTACTCTATTTTTAGTCGCAATCCGAAACGTGCGGACATTTACTGGCTGATTCACATTGATCGTACCAACGAACCGTACACCATGGAATACACCGTTGATGAAATGGTGAATGACAAAATCATTCGTATCGATTTCAAACTGGGATTCCGTGTAGAACCACGCATCAACTTGCTATTCCGCAAGGTGGTTGAAGAAATGGTCGCGAACAAAGAGCTGGACATCACCAGTCGCTACGATTCATTAAGCAAGTACAATCTCGCTGCAGATTTCCGTTTTGTTATTCTGGAACGATTCCTCTCGGTGGAGAATGAGTTTTCAGTAAAAGAAGGATTTGTACTGAACACGTATTTCATGTTGCGCAATCTCGCGCAGACAGACGCAAAAGCCTACGGTCTTGACACAAGTGATATTTCCATTGAGAAAATTCCGCTGGTAATATCTCCGCCTGCGAATATTAAATTGAAACGATGTGAACTGAATCAGGATCAAAGCGCACACTCATGAAAAACGATCGCTCATTTGAATGGTTCGACAGATATTTCCGTCAAGGACGAAAGCATGTCAAAATCACATTGAGAAACGGAAGTACCATGACAGGACATTTCAGCGGATTCTTTTATGGAGATACCGATCGCGGAGAGTCGTTCATTTATCGATGGAGATTCAATCCCGATTCGGAACAGGAATTTGACTATGACAAAACCATTATACCGGATTCCGGGATAATTCTACTCCAAGATGAAATCAGTAACGTCGAGTTACTTTCAGACGGATCTGAACGAAGTTAGTTGCTGCTATTCAACTTATCCTGCTTCCGTTTCTTACGTATCAACGCTTGCTTTTTCTGTTTGAAATCGGTTTTCATTCCACGGGCAAGGTTGGTATTGTGTCTGAACATGGCAGCGACTCCTTTGTAATATCTGCGGAAAAAATTCTTTGTTACAATGTAACGCCACGCCTCATTGCGTAATTCAGCTTGCAGCGACCATTTAACTTTATAATGCATCCAACGGAACTTCCGTAGTCGCTTTTGATAATGTTTCAGATCACGGATCCGTTCACGGTTGTGTTCACGAATAGAATCGTTAATCGAAATGATCTCCGAACGACAGGAATCGAAACCGGCTACTTCATCTGTACCGGATGCCGGTAAACGCGCCAGCATTTTATAGTACGCCATGTTCATCTTCAGTCGGCTTTTGGCATCCGTTGCGTATACTTTATATTCTTTAGCTGCTGTATCCACTCTCCATTTTCCGGGATGCGGCAAAAGCAATTGAAGACTATCCAATTCTTTCTGTGTTTGTAAAAACTGACGCTTTGGCGTGAATACGCAAGTGTCGTAGCATGTAAATGAGAGATTGCGGTAAAAATTCACTTCACGCATATCCAGATATTGCAAACGCAAGCGACGTTTCTTTTGCGCAACCAAGGAATCGTAGAAAACAATCTCATCGGTGTAGTTGTAATAGGAAACTGCAAGCATCTCGTCTTTTCGCACGGCAACGGAATCGAAATTCACTTCTATATCGAGAAGTATTGAATCACGCATGGCTTCCATTGCAGGAACTGTACTTTTCGGTCTCTTGATTTTTATTTTCTTCTTTCTTGCGCGCTTATTTTCCAACTTCAAACGCTTGTTCTCCCGTTTCAGCTTTTGCACCTGTTTACGTATCAGGAAACGCTCCTTTTTGATTTCATCAATTGCCTTCTTATGCTTACGCCATTGCGGTTTCGTTTCTTTCTCCGTTTGCGCTTTCATACGACGGTTACGTCTTTCGAAAAACTGTCCTTCCTGTATGGCATCCTTCGAAGTTCTTTTGTTATAAAGAATCAACGAATCTGCCATAACAATCAGAGAATCATACATGGCGATGCGCTCTTCAAGTGAATACAATGTATCGCGAGCAATGGCACTCAGATAATCAATGCGATGCCATTGACCCAAAGTAATGTCCTGATGATTGTGTCTGTTTGTTGCCAATGCCTGTGTTCCTGCAACGTAAAGATGATCCTGCTGTTCATGGCTCTGAATTACTGCAATGGAATCATTGCCATTTTCACAGACATTCGGACCTGCGAGATGATCAATTGTTCCTTGAGGTGTACGCTGAAACGAATCAATCGGTACGGAACAATCCAGCAATTGCCATGCAGGAGTTGAAGGCAAATGATCCAGCACCATCACTTCCGGAGGTGTGCAGAAATATTTCATATTGGTCTTCTGCTTGAAACGGTACTTCGTGCGATACGGAATACGAAAGCGGCGATAAAGAAATTTCGCAAAACGTTGCTTGCGTTGCTTGATATAACCTGCTCCCCAGGTTGCATCAATCAATTCCCATTCTCCATTGATGTTTACCGCATTCCATGCATGGGAATCGAGGAAGAATGTATCACCGACTTCGTACCAAGGCATGTAAACATATCCGTAAACAGGTTCGCATTCAATTCCGATAACGGAACACATGGAGTCGAAAAGAATGTTGTAACCTAAACAAACGGACTTTCGATGCTGAAGAATATCGTTGGGTTTAGTGTACGATCCGCCGTTATAAGTCAACCCCCATACATCGTAATCAATGTGCCGGGTCATCCACAAGTAAATGGCTTTTACTTTAAGGGAATCATTCGTTAGGTGATCGGTTAGTTCGTGCGCCAGTGTAACATAGTCGAACGATTTGGTCAATCGGGCTCGTCCCAAACGACGTTCTGACTGGCCGTAAGTCAGCAGCGGAATAAGAAACAGATAGAAAATAAAAAACCTGCGCACGGACATATAACCGAATACGCAGGTCAAGATACAATTTGAGAGTATATTATTCTTCGTCTGCTTCCTGAAGATTGTGATAAACTTCCTGAACATCCTCGTTCTCTTCGAGCTTGTCCATCATTTTATTGAAGTCTACCATTTGTTCCGGTGTCAATGAAACATGACTACCGGCAATACGTGTCAGTTTCGCTTCAATCACTTCGATTTTCTTCTCTTCAAGGAACTTCTGCATCGCTCCGAAGTCAGAAAAACCGCAATACAACATTGCATCATTTTCGTCACCCGGTTCGATAGATTCCAAACCGGCGTCAATACCTTCCAGTTCAAGATCATCCAAACTTACTCCTGTTGTATTGATACGGAAAACACCTTTGCGCTCGAAGAGATAATCAGATGAACCGGTCTTCCCAACTGCACCGCCAGCACGATCATAAATCACACGCAAATCTGCAATGGTGCGAGTTGGATTATCAGTAGCCGTTTCCACAACAACAGTAACTCCGCCTGGCCCTTTTCCTTCGTATGTGATTTCCTCGAAATTGCTGGCATCGTTCTTACCTGCCGCCTTCTGTATAGCCGCATCAACGCGATCCTTCGGCATATTCACTGCTTTCGCGTTCTGCATTACCAGACGCAAACGGGCATTCGTGTTCGGATCAGGTCCTCCGGATTTTACAGCGATTGCAATTTCCTTCCCGATTTTGGTAAACTGCTTCGCCATTGTGGCGTAGCGTTTGAACATTTTGTGCTTACGTTTTTCGAATACGCGTCCCATAGAGTAGATTATTTGTGATGCAAAGATAAAAAATCAATGGGAAATCGGGATTGGGGATTCGGGTACTGGGTACTGGGGATTGGGGATTGGGGGTTGGGGATCAGGGACTCGGCGTATGTCTACATTCTCAATTTCGCTCAGCGACTTGATTTAGATACCTAACGAAACCGTTAATTAGTCGTATACAAGATGTGTATTCGTGGCGAAATTCAGACATTAATTCTTCCGATACGTAACCGCATTCTTTTGATTCAATCATATGATTCATTGTTTCTGCAAGTGATCCACGAGCAATTCTGCAGAATTGAATAGACTCTTTGTAATGGAAACGGCCATATCCCTCAGCAATGTTGGCGGATACACTTCGAGATGACCTTGTTATCTGATCATGCAAATCAAATCGTTCGTGCTTAGGAAAATTCTTGGTTACCTTAAATACAATTCTTCTGATCTCTCTTGCCTTTTGCCACGCTTCCAAACTTTCAAAACCCTCATTCTTTCCCATAATTAAAAAAATATATTACACACTAAATATTAAACTATTAATTACAAATATATAAATATAATTATAAAGTTATATGTTTACAAATCTCACTATTCTTCGTTACACACTTCCCATTCCCCAATTACCCATTCCCCAATTACTCATTCCCCTATCTCCCATTCCCCTATTCCCTATTCCCCATTCCCCAATTCCTACTTCGGATACTCCACCCTCACATGGTAAATGCTGCGCAGCTTCTTTTTGAAGATTTTCTTGATCGCCGTGATGTCTTTAAGCGTGATGTCCGCATTGTCGAATTGATGCTGATCAGCCTGATGATCGATGATGCGTTCAACAAGATTATCAATGCTCTCCGCATCATAAGAAGGTAAACTTCTGGATGAAGCTTCAACGGCATCTGCCATCATCAGTACGGCCGTTTCCCGCGAATACGGAATCGGGCCCGGATAGCGGAATAATTCTTCGTCAATGTGATCTTCCGGATTACTTTTCTTGTACAATGTGAGAAAGTAAGCCGTATTGGTAGTTCCGTGATGCGTGCGAATGAAATCAATGATAATATCCGGTAGCTTTTGCGCCTTTGCCTTCTCCACTCCGCGGATTACATGTGAGATGATGATGGAAGCACTTTCCTCAAACGAAAGTTCATCATGCGGGTTCATTCCGGTAGCCTGATTCTCGATGAAATACATTGGCATATCGGCTTTACCGATGTCATGATATAGTGCACCAGCGCGGATCAGCAAGTGATTCCCTCCGATTCTGCGGATCGCATCTTCAGCCAAATTCGCAACCTGCATGGAATGCTGGAAAGTTCCCGGTGCGCGCTCCGCAAGTTCACGCAGTAAAGGGTGATTTGAATCGGCGAGCTCCATCAACGTAACATCCGAAACAAATCCGAATATTTTCTCAAAGAGAAAAATCAACGGATACGCCAGCAATACGAGCACCGCACTCACGGTGTAATTGATAAAATCGGCACTGCGGAAACTCATGATATCGCCCTCCGCAATAATCACCATCCCGAAATGAAGTGTTAAATAAACGCCGAGAATCATCACAACGGAAAAGAACAACTGTGATCTGTTCCGCATATTAACAATGCTGAAGATTGCAGCAATGCCGGTTATCACCTGAATGAACAAAAATGCATATCGATCCGATGGCATTTTTATCGTAATAATGAGGCAGGAAACCAGATGAACGAACAATGCGATTCTCGTATCATAAAATGCGCGCATGATCACGGGAAGAATACAGAACGGCAAAGCCGCCATTGGAATCGTGTCCCAATATCCCGGAATATACGAGAGCAATACATTCATCATAACCATGATCAGAATAAAGAGTATTCGCGAATCACTAGCGAGAATTTCCCTTCTGAACAGGCGTAAAAACTGAAACAGCAGATACAGACACAATGCAGTGAGCAAAACCTGACCAAGTAAATTCAACCAGGAAGCTGATCGCTGACCATAAATCAATGCATAAGAATTCTCGAGGGATATCAGCTGGTGATACACTTCATCATCCACTTTGGCTCCCTTAGTAACTATAACTTCTCCTGCACGTACAGCACCACGGGTTTGGGAAACATTCTCCAGCGCCTGCGCCAGAAAATTGCTGGTCATGGCAGAATCGTAAACTACGTTGGCAGTGAAATCCAGTCGTCCTTGCTGACTCAATTTCTCACGCAACGTTTCATCGAGATTCCGGAATACGAATGAATCCGCTTCCGGTGGAGTAAGATAATTTCCCAATCGGGTTTCCTGAGCTACATTGCCATGCAATACCAACACTTCATCTTCGGAACCACGGTTCGTTACATTGACTGTGGCGCGAATTCCCTTCATGTACGCACGATCTACCAACTCCATGATACGCGTACGTTCGTTCGGTTCAAATCCGCTGATCTGCGAAGCAATATGTTGCTCCGATTCATCCGCCATTGCTGAATCAAATCGGAAATACGGAGTAAAGCTTTCACGAATACGCGTGCGCTCTTCTGAAAGTTCCTCATCCGATTTCTGAATCGCGAAATCAAACGGCGCATTCAGTGTTTCATATGGCCACGCTCTGCCACGCAATTCTTCAGGCTTGTAACGGAAAGTTGATTGCCCCGGACTCAGCCACACAATGACTACCAGAGCCACCAGAAACAGGAATCCTTTATACAGCAAGGCATGCCGATCGCGCAAGAATGTGAATATCCTGTTCATAGCTTGATTATCAGACGAAATTAACCATTTCCGCGATGAGCAAAGCAAGTGAACCCGAATGAAAATGTTAGCTTTGCAGAGTTAATAAAAACAGTCAATTCTCATTTTATGAAAGAAGTTTATATCGTTTCCGCTGTTCGTACACCAATGGGCAGTTTCGGTGGTGCTCTGGCAGAAGTTTCATCTACTCAACTCGGAGCAACCGCAATCAAAGCTGCTGTTGAACGTGCAGGTATCAAAGGCACTGATGTTCAGGATGTGTTCATGGGCAGCGTTCTGCAGGCTAATTTGGGACAGGCTCCTGCTCGTCAGGCTGCAAAATTTGCAGGTCTTCCTGATGGCGTTCAATGTACAACTGTGAACAAAGTTTGCGCTTCAGGGATGAAGTCTGTGATCTTCGGAACACAGGCAATTCGATTGGGCGACAGCGATGTTGTTGTAGCAGGCGGAATGGAAAATATGTCGGCTACTCCTTACTACGTGGAGAAAGGTCGTTACGGATACAAGTACGGTCACGGACAATTGATCGACGGAATTGTGAAAGACGGTCTGACAGATGTGTATCACAACAACGCAATGGGTTGCTCAGCGGATCTTTGCGCTACAGAACATAATATTTCACGTGAAGCGCAGGACACGTACGCTATTGAGTCGTACAAGCGCTCTGCTGCGGCATGGGCTGCAGGCAAGTTCAAGGACGAAGTAACTGCAGTAACAGTGAAAACACGTAAAGGTGAAGTTCAGGTTACTGAAGACGAAGAATACAAGAACGTAATGTTCGATAAGATTCCGGGATTGAAACCTGTGTTCACCAAAGAAGGAACAGTTACGGCTGCGAACGCATCTACAATCAACGACGGAGCTGCAGCACTTGTGTTGATGAGCAAAGAAAAAATGGAAGCGCTCGGCTGCAAACCTATTGCAAAAGTTATCGGCTATGCTGATGCAGAACAGGCTCCTGAAAAATTCACAACTGCTCCTGCAATTGCACTTCCGAAAGCGGTGGAGAAAGCAGGACTCAAAATGTCTGACATCGGATTCTTCGAAATCAACGAAGCATTCTCCGTTGTTGCTCTCGCTAACCTGAAACTGATGAACCTTGATGCATCTAAAGTGAACGTGAACGGTGGTGCTGTTGCACTCGGACATCCGCTTGGCGCTTCAGGTGCTCGCATCATAGTAACACTTCTCAGTGTTCTCAAGCAGAACAATGCGAAATACGGTGCAGCTGCAATCTGCAATGGTGGCGGAGGCGCAAGCGCAATCGTTATTGAAAACCTTCAATAAGTATTAAGTGAGTCACCAATACGGCGTTTGTCATCTGAGCGTAGTTCCGTGCAGAAGCGATTCTTCTGACCGGAGCGAAATGGTGACGCAATTGCTGTTCGGTGATGCCATTGAAATTCTCGAAGAGAAAGGCAACTGGTGCAGGATTCGTGTAGCGTGGGATAAGTATGAATGCTGGGTCGATCGTAAGCAGTTTGTAACTGTTTCAAAAGCCACATTCGACAATCTGCGCGACAATCCTGCGCCGGTTTGCACTGATCTTATTCAGTTGATCACTGATAAAAAGACGGGAAACACCTTCCCTATTGTTTTCGGCAGTTCGCTCCCGTTTTATTACAACGGAGAAATCCGCATTGAAGATCATGTCTTCACCTTCGACGGTTCACTGCGTCCGTTTGAACAGGAACCTACGCGAAGCGGAATTGTGGAAACTGCTTTTCAATTCATTAATGCACCGTATCTCTGGGGCGGTAAATCTCCTTTCGGAATTGATTGTTCCGGATTCACGCAAACGGTTTTCAAAGCCAATGGTATCCGTCTGAAACGTGATGCATGGCAACAAGTGGAAGAAGCACAACCCGGAGATCTTGCTTTCTTCGATAACGAGGAGGGAAAAATCATTCACGTCGGAATTGTTGCCGGCGACAATCACATGATTCATGCTTCAGGCAAAGTCCGTTTGGATCATTACGATCATTACGGCATCTTTAATCAGGAGCGCGGCGGTTACACCCACAATCTGCGCATTATCAAGAATATTTTCTGATAGTAATCGCGATTATCATTCTCAAAGAATGAAATCATCGAAAATGGTTTCTCCGGAAGACATATCCACAATACATACTGCCATTCCGTTGACGAGATCACCGTATCCGCTTTTCCGGTAAGTAAATAACACACGCGAAGGATTTTCAAGACGAAAAACATGACGGAAATAATCACACATTCCCCGCATTGGAGTTTCGCGAACAATTACACGATTGCGTCTTACCTGAATAGTGAATATTTCTCTTGAGAAGCGCTGACCCTTGATAAATACAATTCCGGTATCCGGCAACTTGGGAAGTTCATCCGTATCAGAAGCTAAGGAGCTGATTTCCGCGATACGAATCTTACCGCGTTCAATCTCCGATTCATATGCGTCCTGCTCTTCCTCAGAATCAAATTCTTCTCTGATCTTCGACCAGCTCAGGGCTTTTCCTGTTTTCGCTTTCAAATCTTCCAGTGCACGCGCAGCGAAAGCGCTCTTAATACTGAACGATTCTCCAATCTGAGAAATTCCTTTGGTGAACGTAAAAGTGTCCGAATCGAACAGCCATGCAGTCCAGATATCGTAAGATTCTCCGTCATCCGGCATAACCCGATGAGCAGTAAAAAAATGAAACAGTGCAGGATGATTACCATCCTGCACTGCATATTCAACATACGTTTGTTTTCTTCTGAAAAGGGCTTTCAGCACATTAATCGGATTACAAAATTACTCTACAACAAACTTCAGATATGAACTTCCTTTGTTGCCGGTAACCGTTACCACATACATACCCGGAGCGAATCCTGCTGTCTGAATATAAAGCGGAGCAGCACCGGCGTTCATATTCACGATCTGCTGTCCGAGACTGTTCGTTATAACAACGGAACCGCTTGTATTACCTTGAGGTGCCGATACTGTCAGAAGATCAGCACCTGCATTGTAATTGATATTCCAACCTTCACTGATTTCTTCAATACCAACGCAACCTACGCCAACAGTATTATAAGTGATTGTATCCGCTCCGCATGAATTGGAAACTATCAGTTGTGCGGTGTAAGTACCAGCTGTGTTATAGGTAACAACCGGCGCAGATGAAGTTGATGTAGACGGTGTTCCTCCAGGGAAACTCCAGTTGAAGGTTGTTGCATCCAAGCTATTGGATCCGTCGTAGGTAATTGTGCCGTTGATGCAGATGAATGTGTCACTCATCACCATGGACGCAGCAGGAGGATTCAGTACCGTAATTGGAACCGTTACGTTAGATACACAACCATTCGCGCCTGTACCCTGAACGTTGTAAGTAATACTTGCGGTTGGTGTGGATACAGGATTTGCAATCGTCGAAGAACTCAGATAGGTAGTTGGCGACCACAAATAAGAGCTTGCTCCGCTTGCTGTCAGATTCACACTGTTTCCGTTACAAATAGTGTTATTAGGAGTGACTGCAACAGCTACAGACGGGTTCGGATTGACAGTAATATTCACAAATGCAGAATCGAACATGCTGCAACCGCCACCTACAACATACAATATTGCCTGATAACTGCCCGGCGTATTATAAGTTACGGTTGGTTGCAAGCCGTTTGAAGTAAGCGGACTTCCTCCCGGAAAATACCACAGAAGCGTATCCTCAAACGTTGAACCGGTTCCATTGAAACTGATCTGTGTACCTTGACAAACTGATGTTGCACTTTGTGTAAATGTTGCCACTGTGTTCGTATTGGTAAGGAAAGGGTGAATAACCAATGAAGCACTTAGATTCCATGAACCTGCAGTTGTGTATTGGTACCACGTGTTGTTGGACTGCTTCTCCCAGATTGCAGACGGAGTTGTTTGACCGGCCTGATTACTCACAATGGATAATGTGTCTTTCACACCTGCTGTCCATTGTAGATTGGTTAAGTCAACACTGACGAAGAAACGCTTCGACACCGGCAAAGTCACCGGCGTGTTCACAAACGAAAACTCGGTGTAATTGTTTCCGGCTTCATCCGCCATAATTTGTCCCATTGTCGAATTCACTGTACCTAACAATGTACCCGGAGTACCGCTGGTGCCGTCATAGATCTTCAATGGAACTATCTTACTCGGATTAGCAGAATACGCCCGACCGAATGCTACATATACGCCGACCAATGTATTGTATGGACTGGAAGAAGCGTCGAAATACATCGCCTTTTCTTTATCGAGATAAACGTTCATTCCGTTGATCCATCCATCCTGCCCCACAGTAGTTCCCGTATAATAATTTGTTAATGTCCAGTTGGAAGGAATAGGATAATTTATCATATCGCATCCACTTGCTGCAGTTACGGTGATATAGTTCGTGTTGGTCTGAACATCACTTCCGTTACCGTTGGAAACAGTGAGAGATACGTTGTATGTTCCCGGAGTATTATATACAATTGGCGGAGGGTTCTGCCCGTTGAATGTTGCAGGAGTTCCACCGGTAAATGTCCAGTTCCAGGTAGTTGGATTGTAAACTGAAAGATCCGTAAACTGAACATTTCCTCCTGCTGTAACTGTAGTTACGTTAGCCGTGAAGTTGGCAACAGGCGGCCAGTTAAGAGTTGAAGAAA
This sequence comes from Bacteroidia bacterium, assembly GCA_023151315.1. Lineage (GTDB taxonomy): Bacteria > Bacteroidota > Bacteroidia > Palsa-965 > Palsa-965. Next base: position 61,999 of record JAKLJE010000023.1, on the reverse strand, counting down.
TACACTGCATCGCAGCGTTCGCATTAATACGACCTGCACCCAACTGTCCGTTATAAGATGGATTAAGTGAGTTAATGTTCACCGCAGTTGAAGTAATACAGTTGCGGATGTCTGTTGGAGTCAGACTGGGATTCAGCGACAACATCAGTCCTGCAAGCCCTGCAACAATCGGAGATGCCATTGACGTTCCGGAGTTGTTGGCATACGTGTTCCCGTAATATGTTGCGTAAATATTGTTGCCCGGTGCAGTGATGTCTACCCATGTTCCGTAATTCGAGAAGCTCGCCTTTGTATCGTTACTGTTTGAAGCCGCAACTGCAATACACTCTATGTATCCTGCAGGATAAAATATGGTATTCGTGTTGTTATTTCCGGCAGCAGCAACGAGCACTACTCCCTGATTACTTGCCCATGTAATAATGTTCTGTGCAGTAGTTGAAGAACCTGTACCGCCCCACGACATATTGATAACATCCGCACCCGATGCAACCGCATATACGATTCCGTCATATCCGTTTGTAATTGAAGTTGCGGACGTCGTCGCTTTCACAGCCATGATCTTACAGCTGAAACCGATACCGGCAACACCTGTACCGTTGTTCGTTGCAGGGCTCGCACATCCGGTAACGTGTGTTCCATGTGAATAAGAACTGCTTGGCGGATTAGGGTTATTATCATTGCTGCCAACATCATATCCATTGATATCATCAATATATCCGTTCCCGTCGTCGTCGATGTTGTTGTTCGCGATCTCACCCGGATTAACCCAAAGGTTCGGTGAAATATCACTGTGTGTGCGTTCTACCGCATCATCCACTATTGCAATTTTGATTGTGGAGCCGGTCGAGAAATAATTCCATGCACTTGCAGCCTGAATGGTTGCAAGGTGCCACTGAGAAGAATAGCTCGGATCGTTAGGTGTTAACGTGGTTCGGTCCAAAGGAACACGCTCTGCGTAATCAACATTTCCGGAAGCTTTGAGCTTTCCGATGATCACGTTCACATTCGCGTAATCCGTAAACTCCAGCAAATAGGTACGCTGCAATTCAGGAGAGTTCTTCGCCGCAAAAAACGGTCTAGAAAGATTAGTAACCTGATGCGACTTACTCAAATCCGCCACAAACGGAATAGTCTGCAAAGGCAAATGATAATCGTCCTGAGCCAACGCGGCATTGGTACGGTAATCCTGTTTTAAGCGAAACCAGATTTTTCCATCCTGATAATCGGCATAAACAGACTGAGCAAATCCGGCTGTCGCCATAAATAGCACAGCCAGCAGAAGTAGACATCTTTTCATTCTAACGGGTTTTAGGTTGGTTGAAATTAGGAAACATACTCTGATTTTCAAAGCATTAGAATCAGTTGAATTTCATAACCGTAAAACCTCTGCCGGATGTACCTTTACGTCCATGTCTGCAATGCGTGGATTTACTGTGATTTTACTGCTTCTTATTGCGGTAGTGAATGTCAATGCGCAAGCAGATTCTTCCGGAACGGGAGATCCGTTCATTACAAATACACTGTTCTATTCTGAGTTTTACTCTTCAGTCGAGCTCAATCATTCCACTGAACTGCGCCCCGATTTCGTTTACAGCCACAAAAGACTGAACGGTGTTGCACCTAATTTGATCCTGCTGAAAATCACACATGGAAACAGCAGATTCCGTTTGAATGCCGGTGCAATGATTGGAGATTATGCAACATACAATCTCGCTTCCGAAAAAGGGATTGCTCAGCAGATATTCGAAGCGAATGCGGAAGCCCGATTATCAAAACGCAAATCAATCTGGCTTACAATGGGTATAATGCCAAGTCATATTGGTGTGGAAAGTGCAATCGGTTTAAATTGCATGACACTCACCCGTTCTATTGTGGCCGATAATTCTCCGTACTATGAAACGGGAGCTAAGATCAGCTACACATCGCCGAATGAAAAGTGGACGATAGCCGCGCTCCTGCTCAACGGATGGCAAAGAATAAATGTTCCGGTTATAAAAGTTCAGCCGGCTGCGGGAACACAAATCAATTTCGTACCGAATGAAAATTTTGCGATGAGTTGGAACAGCTACAGCGGAATTGTAAACTCCGGTTTCCGCTTCTACAACAATGTTTACGTTGTGCTAAGTAATAAGCGGAAAATATCTTTTGTGGTTTCTGCCGATTTCGGTGTTCAGAAAAGTGATTCTTCTTTAAACAGCTATTTCTCTCCGGTGTTGCTTATCGGATACAAACTCAACAGCACCACGAAAACAACGTTACGTTTGGAATCTTATCACGATCCGAAGGCCTCAATAATTCCATCCGCAGCAGGATTCAAAGCCAACTCAATTTCATTGAATCTCGATTGGCAACCCATTCCGAATTTCATGTTGCGTGGTGAATACAAATACGGAAATTCCCCGCTGAATAACTTCAACGGGGAATCACAAAGTTCACTGCTTACTCTGGCAGTTATTGTCTCGGTTCAGTAGGCGAGAAAGTTGTTGGGAATGACACCAACAGTATCCGCATCCGTTTGTGTGCCCGCCCCATTGTAACGGAACAATACTCCACGCTGTACATAATCCACGGCATCACCAACAAAGAAATTGCTTGTGTTCGGCATTAAACCAATCGTGTAGAATGCATGACCGGTTCCGCTGATGAACGGTGCCGATGGCAGTGACGCATCATTTACTGACATACGATAGACACTGAAGTTCAGGAAGAACAAAGAATCGCCTGCAGGATTCTTGCACAAGTGTGTCGGGAAATCGGAAGTCGTAAATGACATCGCGGTTTCAACTGAATCATTCGCAGTGTTGATCTTATGCAATCCTCCCGCAGCAGGAATTGACCATAAACCATAAGACAATGCCCACAATTTACCATTGTTATCAACCTGCATACTGTTCACTCCGTACGCGGTTGTTATTGAATCCACCAAAGCATCTGTATTCGGATCAATCACATAAAGCTTATCGCTGTTCTGACTTCCGACATATACTTTACCGTTTGTCATTGCAATAGCTTCTGTTGAAAAAGGCATGGCGATCGTACCTGAAATTGTATTGTTATTCAGGTTAACAATACTGATACGATTTGCTCCCATTTCAGTAACGTAAGCTTTTGTAACTGTAAGCTGCTGAATGTAGCGGGGACTCTGCAATCCGGAAATAGTGTGCGTCACTACCATGTTAGCAGGATTAATCACAGAAATACGATTGGAGTTGTTGACCACAACATACATTCTCCCGTTAATGCCGGATACACTGTTCGCCACATCACCCAGTGGCACATTATTCGCTGATTGAAATACATCATTCACAACAGTTCCAGCATTTGCACCGGCAGTATAATAGTAACTCATAGATGCATTTCCTGCATTGAAGCCTCCTTCATTAATGATAAAAAATCCCTGACCTGAAGTGTAAACAGGTACTACAGGATTCGGATCAGGTTCCGGTTCATCTCTTCTGCAAGAAGTAAATACCATTGAAGCAGCTATTACTGCCACTAATCCTGTTTTCATTGAAAATGTTTGTTTCATGATTAATCGGTTGTTATTTGTCGCGTATTGTTTTTTTGTTGCGAAATCCAGCTGACTGTTAATCCCAGACTGAAGTTTCTTCCGGGCATGGGTCTCCAGGCAACAGACTGATATTGCTGATTGAGGATGTTATTGGCTCTGAGAAATACATTCAACGAATAAGTATTATTCCTGACATCAAAAGTCTGTTCGTTCCCAATCGCAGCATTCAACAAATGGTATGCAGGAAGATATTCTACATGATCACGCGTTGTAAATCGATGATCCGTATACTGCCAGGCTCCCGTCACATAAAAATTTCTCCACTCTGCAGTAAGCGCTGTACTTCCGAACCAAGCCGGAATATAAATTAACTGTTTGTGTAATGCAGGATCATTGGCTGTCCCTGTTTTCTCTGCAGTGGAACGAATGTAATCGGTGTTCAACTCCCCTGCTCCACACCTCGCCGATGTTGTGGGGCGACCAATAAGAAGCTGATGGCGTCCACTGGATCATGTTGTATACAGTTCTGTTATAGGCCGTTACAGCGTAATCCATCTTCCAGTATAATCCGCCGAAAATTATTCTCGAATCGGCGTGTAACTCGAGAGTGATTTCCTCGGTCCAAGATCGCTCAGCAACCAAATCCGGATTTCCACCAGGTGTCCAGTAAAGATCATTGAATGTAGGAACACGGTAAGAGTGCGCCGCATTCGCTTTTATTCCGATCCATTTCTTGATCAGCGTATAGTAACTGAGAGATCCTACAGGTTCTATCAGTTTATCATCTATCAACTCTTCCCTGAACGAAAGTGCAAGCACATCTTCTGAGCGCATAGTTTTCGATACCGTACCGAACAACGCCAATCGGTGCTGATTTGTGAACGGAATCGCATCGGTTACTTCAGCAGTGAAATATGTACTGTTCATGTTGAGTTGATAACCAACATTCCGATTAAACCATCGATCTCCACGTGTATTGTATGCAATACCTGATTGAACAATATAAGTCCACGCATCAGTATTGTTCATCACCATTTGATTTCCCGGATTGTAAAGCAATCCTTCGTGAATTACGACCGCTCTTGTAATCAGAAATGCCGGAATCGTGAATCGATGCATCCACGTCCCCATTGCTCTCAATGCATAATCCTGCTGCGTTTCTTCATTGTCGTCAGCGAACATGTTCGCCGGCAGATTTCGAAATGTTTCCTGCCACCATAGTGCTCCGGAGAAATCATTCCTGTGATTTTTATCGCGGTAACCGAACTCCGACATTACACCGTGCTGATAATATCCGGCATGACGTAATGTGTCCAGTGGTTTACCGATTTGCGTTGTATTATTAAAAGTGAAATCATTATCGCCTTGCTGACGATACATTTTCACGTCGTAATTCCATCTGTCACGAGCCGCTGCTAATTGCAGTCCGTATCGCATAGTACCGAATCCTCCGATTTCACTTACGGATCGTACCTTGAAATAATCTCCGCCTAGTATCTCTCCTTTTGCATCGTATTGAACGGAATGCATCTGCAGATCAATTGCTCCGCCAATCGCACCATTCCCCCATGCCGCTGAAGATCCGCCCGGACGAACAGTAACACGATCGAAAAGAAAAACGGGCAGTAATGATAAATCAACTGTGTTGTTGGTTACGTTCTGCAAACTGATTCCGTTCCAGAATACTGGCGTTTGCATAGAATTGGAACCTCGTACTCCGGTAGTTGCCAATCCTCCCGGGGTGTACGCTTTTGTATTGAGGAGATTGCCTCCTAACAAATCTGCGAGCGTACCCGCCTGCTGAATGCGGGATTGCGTTGAGTCTGCCTGATCCGTACGGATTGCGTAATCATTGTATCGTACTTTGACAACACGAATAACATCAAGCACCGCATCAGTGTGCTTCAGTGTCGTCAGCGTATCCTGACCGAAACAATTCAATACCGGAAGTAATGCAAATAATATTGCAGTTATTCTGTTCATGTTCACACGCGATCTGTTCCCGGATCGGTTAAACATCGTTCGAAACAAAGCGGATGATCCCATTCATCACGCTGCATTTTTCCCGATGCATTGTTGATACTATTGGCAGTGGCAGGTCTTCTGACTCGTTCTTTCCGGCGCCTTCCCGAATGTTGTGTCTGATCTTAGATCTTACACATGTTTCAGTGGCATGGAGATGCCGGAATTGTATTCGAACTTACAGCAGCGGGTACTGTTCCTGAATCACACAGGATTCCCTTTTCATACCTCAGGCAGCCTCGCCTTCGGTAACCATTGCGTGGCAAAGCTAGAATAAAAATCTGAATTCGCGGATTGATTATTTCTCCGAAGTCTTCAACACCTGTGTTGCGTCATTGTTTGACTACAGACAAATCATGTGGTTTTGTAGAGATACCAACCGTTGCCTAACGGTCGTATGAGAATAAAATACCCGGCTGTTGGTTTTGGTACCAAAGCCGGATCCGGTTGATACATGTATCCTACCGAATTATCCAGTATTCCTCCAATGAAATATAGTACACAACCCGGCGCATGCGGATCAACAAGGATGTCGCGGATCAGAACTGCATCTGCTTTCTTACTGATCTTCTTATCGTGCATGACTGACTTGTAAACAGAATCTGTTTTCTGGATCGGATATTTCTTTTGGCGTAATTTCTCAAGTTCAGAGAAACGATCCGCATTCTTGTAGTAATGCACAGCTAAACCGGAATCGCTTGAGCTCCACAAACCCACATTGTCCTTATCAAACTGCCACGTATGCCCCCATTTTTCTTTATACGCCTTGCCTCGCTGCTTTGATGGTATGCTGTCCAATCGCTGCAATTCCTTCTCAGCTTCTGCTTTCATCACAAGTGAACGCACAGCATAAACCGTCCACACTTCTCTGTGTTGTAAATAGAAATACACATCCATTGAAGTAATGGAATCGTGAAGCCATACTGTAACAACTGCACGGGATGTATCCTGATACAGCAAATGAACTTCACGTTGTACAGTAGGAGCCAATTGCTCTCCGAGTGTTTTCGGCGCAGCCCATTCGTGATACATTTCGCAGCAGAAGAAACGCAACTTATCCGGAAAGCCTTTGACAGAAACATATTTCTCAACAACGCGATAAGGTGAAAGTGTATCGCGAGGCGACTGTGCAGCAACATTGAGTGTGGCTAACAGCGCAATGAGCAGGTATGCTGATTTAATCTTCACGGAAGAAATCGAGTCTTGACTTGTCAACGATCTCTACATTTCTGTAGTAAAAGTTGATGATGAAATCGTAAGTGTATCCGAGTTTGGCCATACGAATTGCGCCTTCCTGACATAATCCGACTCCATGACCGTAACCGCGTCCTGAAATGAGAATACTGTCCTGCTGTTCCTGAATGGAGAAGTAAGCCGACTTCAATTGCCAGTCGCTGCGAATATTCTTGTAAGGAATTCGAAGTCCGCCATACACGTACTCCTTCTCGCGATCATACTGTGTCATGTTCAACGCTTTGTAACAAGCAGTGCTGTCGTTCACCGGATACTTATGTTTGGTTTCGAGATAATTCAACCAATCGTCCTTATCAATCTTGCGCTTCCATATTGCGTTCGGCATTCTTCTGCAGAATGTATCTTCCACACTTTTCAAATACGGAAGATTTGCAGCCCATACGTCACCTGAATTGGCTGTTTCTCCTCCGCAATTGGAGTGAAATGCTGCAGTAATCAGATTAAGATTCTTATCCACGATCACTTTGCCGTTCGTTTCTGTTACAGCCTGCAAAATCAATGGTTCTTTCGTTTTGCTTCTGTAAACCTGACAATGCACTCCATCGCAAACATCAAATCCATCAAGGAAATGTCTGTTGATGTGAGCTAAAGCATATGTACGGCAAATAATCGCCTGCACTTTATAAAATTCGATGAACGACCTACCACCCGATTCCGACTCCACTACCCCGCCAACATAGCTTTCAAGATTGACGTTGTTTCTGCAGAATAGTTGTCCGTTGACGACAGAAATTGTGAGATTGTCATCATAAGTGCGTGTTCCGCTCATTGGAACAATTGGTTTTATACGGAATGTGCTGGTGTCCGTTGTAGCGTTCAATTGAATCAAAGCGAACTTACCCAACGTATCGTTCGGAATACGCACAAGCATTGAATCTTCAATCATAGTAATCTGAATTACCTGTTGCGCCACGCTGTCGTGCTGGGGTTTGCCATCCAGCAGTAATTGAAAACTGCCTCGCTGAACTGTTACATTAACGGCAGAAACTTTCATCGTCGAAAGTATTCGCACGTTCATGTCCTGTGCGCTTACAACGCCCGCACAAAATAACAGCAGTACATAAAATACTTTTCTCATTTTATAGTTTTAAGTATCAGTTCAGCAGCGCGCTCTGATGCACCCGAACCTCCAAGCTTTGATTGTAAAACGGAATATTGTTGCAACATGGTGTCCCGCGACTCGCCTTCCTCAGCAATTCTCTTCAACTCCTGAACCAAACGAGTTTCGTTCATGTCGTCCTGAATCAGTTCTGTTACCGTAATCTGATCCATGATCAGATTTACCAGAGAAATATATTTCACCTTCACCAATTGCTTTGCAATTGTGTAGGAAATGGCAGAACCTTTGTAACACACCACTTCAGGCACGTTGAACAGTGCTGTTTCCAACGTAGCGGTTCCGGAAGTTACCATTGCTGCGTGCGCATTCTTCAACAGCGGATAAGTTTGCCCGAATACAATTTCACACTTTGCTCCATTCATCACTTCACGGTAAAACGATTCAGGCTGAGACGGTGCTCCTGCAATCACAAATCGGAATTGGGGAAAAGAGGCCGCCGCTTTCAACATCACCGGAAGCATGGTTTTGATTTCCTGTCGTCTGCTGCCCGGTAACACTGCAATTATCTTACGATCGTCAACACTCAATGCAAGCGTTTGCATGGGTTGATGAATTGCATCAAGCAATGGATGTCCGCAGAATTCCACTTCGTAACCGAACTTTGCGTAGAAATCTTTTTCGAATGGCAGAATGCAAAGTACTTTATCAGTGGATGCGATGATCTTGTGTACACGCGATTGCTTCCACGCCCAGATTTGAGGTGAGATGTAATAGATCACCGGAATTCCCAGCGCTTTTACATGCGGTGCTACACGAAGATTGAATCCCGGATAATCAACGAGAATCACTACATCCGGTTTCCATTGCTCAATATCCGATTTGCATTTATCAAGATTGCGAAGTATCGTACGCAGATGCATCAACACTTCCACAAAACCCATAAACGCCAGATCGCGGTAATGCATAACCAGTTCAGTTCCGGCCGCCTTCATCAAATCGCCTCCGAAGCCTCTGAACTCTGCAGAAGGATCTTTCTTTCTGATTTCTTTCAGAAGATTGGAAGCATGAAGATCACCAGAAGCTTCTCCGGCTATGATATAATACTTCATCAGGAGATGAATTTTTCGTAAACCACCCACGCGGTATAACACATAGTGGAAATGAGGACTCCGCGTGCAGCTCTGTTCATGTTCAACCAGATCATGCCGAAAAACAAGGGAAGATTAGTGATGTAACAACTCAGACTTATTGATGCAACAACAATGTGCATGCGTGAGAAGTAGTCAATAAATCCGGTGAAGGTTGTTTGTGAACGGTAGGTGAACAAAAAGTAGATGTACATCCCCAGAATCGGAAATAATCCGCCTGCAAGTATACCCACAATGATATTGTCCAGTTTATCTTTCATGATGTTCAGCCGTTGATACTGTTCAGTTTTTGAATCATCTGATGCGCTGTCAGATCAATCTGTGAAGGCACGACAGAAACATATCCGTTGTCCAACGCCCACACATCTGTATCCGTGCTCTGCGGCTCAAAATTTTCGAAACGCCCTGTGAGCCAATAATACTTTCTTCCTGAAGGATCTGTTCTTTCGTCGAGCTCTTCATTCCATGTACCGGCAGATTGACGACAAGTTTTGATTCCCTTTATTTCACTCATTGGCAAACGCGGCACATTCACATTGAGACAAACTCCTTTGTCGAGTTTGTTCTTCAATACCCAATCAATCACTTTGCCTGCGTAGATTTTGGCCGCAGAGAAATCCGCTTCAACGGAATAATCAAGCAATGAAAATCCAACAGAAGGAATTCCTTCTATCGCTCCTTCCATTGCAGCAGACATGGTTCCGGAGTAAATGATATTTATGGAATGATTTGCGCCGTGATTAATACCGGACACGCACAGATCCGGCTTACGTGGCAACAGTTTATTGATGGCCATCTTCACACAATCAACCGGCGTTCCACTGCAACTCCAGTTCTCTGCACCACTGTAAATATGAAGTTGCTCCACGCGCAGCGTAGAGTTGATTGTAATTGCATGCCCCATGCCGGATTGCGGTTTATCAGGAGCTACAACACATACATCACCAAACTTCATAGCCACTTCCACCAGCGCCCTTATTCCGGGTGCGTGAATACCATCATCGTTGGTTACAAGTATCAGAGGTTTTTCAGCCATTCTACAAATCTACTCAGGCTGAATGCTTGGTCTGTTCGCTGCGCACAGAGTAATTAAGAAAACATTGTTAAAAACACGAGTCCCGGCTGCCTGAGCAACGCGAGACCCGTCCACCAACCGTATTCCGACCTCTTAGCAGAATACGTCCCTCAAGGTTATGCGATTCTTATTTCGCGTGTGTTTTTAGCCGCTTCAGCGGTTTTCTTCGGAAGATCAATCTGAAGTATTCCGTTTTCATATCGTGCTGCGATGTTTTCAGCATCCACGGAATTTTCACGTACGCGGAAAGAACGCGAGAATGATCCGTATGTGAACTCGCGGCGCGAATAGTTCTTTTCCTCTTTCTTCTCCTCTGTCTTCATTTCTGCACTGATTGTCAGCATGTCTTTTTCAAGATTGATCTTGAAATCTTCTTTCTTGAGCCCTGGAGCCGCAACCTCAATGTGCCAGTTCTTTTCAGTTTCTGAAACATTTACTGATGGAGTGAATCCTGAAAGCGACTTCCCTGCAAGAAGGTCATCAAATACTGTTGGGAAACTGTCAAAGAATGAGTTATCAAACATTCTGCGTGCCGGTGAAAATTTTATCATGTTCATGGTTTGTAGTTTTTAGTTGTTTAAACCAGATGATCAAAGCACGAACCAATGCATGTTTAACGACATTTCGTCGTTCGCAACGCAATTTTCAATGTCATTTTTTCAGGTTTTCCCCAATGAGAATGACATTTTTTCCGCAATCGATCAAACAGTGATGCAATTGAACTCAATCAACTTCCTACATTTACATCAGCATGAAGCGAATCGCATTTGTAATCAATCCGAAATCCGGCTCCGACAGGAAAACTGATCGCGTTGCATTGGTGAACAGATTGAAATCTCCGGGTTATCATACCGATATTTTCGAGTGGAAACAGATCGGTGATCGCGATTCAATTTTCGAATCAGTACTGAAAGGGAAATACGACATCGCTGTTGCAGTGGGTGGCGACGGGACAGTGAGCCAGCTTGCAAACGCGCTTGCAGGATCAGAAACGGCATTAGGAATTCTTCCTTTCGGTTCAGGAAACGGCTTAGCGCGTCATCTTGGTGTTCCTATGGATTATGAAGGAGCAATGAAACTTCTGGAACATGGCGATATCGTGGCTATCGATAAAGGAGAAATGAACGGCATGAGTTTCTTCTGCACTGCGGGAACCGGCTTTGATGCACGAATCGGTAAGCTGTTCGCTGAAAGTACAACGCGTGGATTCTGGACGTATGCCAAACTTACTATCAGTGAATTTCGCGCCTATCGAGGCGAGAATTACTCACTCACTATAGACGGAAAAACGATGGAACGTAATGCGTTTCTCATCACTGTTGCTAACGCCGGACAATACGGAAACGATGCATGGATCGCTCCTCAAGCTAACGCATGCGACGGAATTTTTCACGTTGTGATAATGAAACCCATGAGATGGTGGAATTTATCATCACTGGCAATACGATTATTCCGCAAAACGATTGATCGATCTCCGCTGATAGAAACATTAACGGGCAAGTCCGTTACGATAAGTAGAAAAGCTGCCGGAGCCGCGCATTATGACGGAGAACCCGCAGAAATGGATGCAGAGCTCAGAATTGTTTTGATGCCGCGAGCGTTGAAAGTAGTTGCCCGCAAAGGCTTCAACGGCTGATTACGTTGGTAATGCCAATGAAACGCTTTGGATAAGCAGAAGCGTAGTAATTGGTTACTACAACTCCGTAATGATTATCAGATGAAGAGGAATGAATGAACTTCAAGGAATCTCCCGGATTTGAAATCACAATTCCAACGTGCCCTACACGTCTCTCTTTCGGATTTGTTCCGGTGAAAAGAATAATGTCTCCTGCTCGTGCACTGTCAATCGGAACACGTTTCCCGAAATTCTGATAATCCTTCGAAGAGCGCGGAACATCAATTCTGAAATTGTGATAAACATACCAAGTGAATCCCGAACAATCGAAACCGGCAGGTGAAGCACAAGCATACTTGTAAGGCGTACCCAGAAATGTTTTCGCATAATCAACAATACTGTCTCGAAGCACAACAGTAGAATCCTGAACGGATACTTTTTCCTGTACTGCATTCACATCCGGAGTTCCGAACGTCAGCGCGTGCGCCAGTATGAATTTCAGCGGAAGTATCATTGCTCGAAATATTCAAATGCGTTTACAATGTCAAGATAAACTCCATCGAACCCGCTTGAAGTGATTCTATGCAGATACGAATCGCTTCCGTACATGATAATCGATTGCCAGTTCGGATCCCAATAACGCACGTAGTAATTGTCAACCCAAGACGGATCTTCCTGCAAGAGAAATGAAGGCGCATTCACATTCCATGCGTTCTTCCAATACCAACGATAACTTTCTGCCTGGCCAATACTCATGTATGAAAGAACGAGTCGTCTTCCGCCTTGCGGTTTGTTCTGTAATCGTGCAATGTCGGTTGCGGTGAGGATTTCTTCATTAAAGAAAAGATCAATGATGATTACATCGTGCTTTGAATTTTCCAACGCAACAAGAAACTCTTCTTTCGTTGCAAATAATGAAGGTGCTATGCAATACAGAAAGTTTTGCGCCTGGGAAAGGCTGTCGATGTTGTTGGTGTTCTCATGATGGGCCGCAGAAGGAACAAGATCCAGTTCGCGCGACTCCGCAGCGAATGAAATGAATCCTTCCGCATCATTGCGATTGTAGGAATCAGTAACCAGATCCGGAGCGCTGCAATAATCGGTTACCAGAACTTTCAATCCATGCGTGTTTGCAAAACGGCATTGGGCCAACCATTGCGCCTGTTCTTCGTAGTTCTCGCTCAGAAAATTGTTCTGATTATCGTAACCATAGAACAATTCTTCCTGACCGCAACCGTCAATTGCGCCGATATATGCCAGATTCGGTGCTCCTTGAGCGCCCGACTGTTCCGTAAGCAAATCAAGCCCGTTCTGAGGAATAACCACAAATCCCGGACGTAGTTGTTCACCTTCTGCGCTGATCCGGATAATGAAGTCTCGCATCTCCTGACGATAGTCGGGAGCAACTTCTTCGGATGTACATGCTCCAAAAGCCACCGCTGATGAGAGCACAACGAGATATTTCGCGAAAAACCTTTTCATTTTTTCCAAAATTAATGAAAAGTATTACTTTTGTCGTCCTTTAAAACGCGGGTTAACCCTGTTTTATTGAAAGTTCTGAATTTAAATGCCCAGGTGGCGAAATTGGTAGACGCACCATCTTGAGGGGGTGGCGCCGTTAGGTGTACGAGTTCGAATCTCGTCCTGGGCACTTTCATTCGATTTACGATTGAAGTTCTTGTTTTGCGATATATACTCGCAGGATAAAAGCTTCTTTCGCAAGTCAAAATGAGCCCACGTGGCGAAATTGGTAAACGTTGCGGTCTCAGAAGCCGTTGGAGTTAAATCCTTGGGAGTTCGAGTCTCCCCGTGGGCACCACAATTTGAGAAAGAGCGCGAGTTTAGAGAGCGTAATTTCTCAAATTGCACTGTTTCTCGCACTCGAACTCATAAACTTCCTGAATTATCGGTTGTAATTCAGTTCAGATTCCAAACTTTACTGCACGTTTGAAACAGTTCAATTACAATCAGATTGTTTATGTTCCCGTACGAAAATCTTGAAGTGTACAAAAAAGCCTTTGCGTACAATCAAAAGATTTATCGACTTCTGAAGGACAATAAAAATTTGCCAACCTACTTCCGCGATCAATTGGGTAGAGCTAGTTTGAGTGTACAACTCAGTATTGCCGAAGGCAGCGGCAGATTCTCAAATAAAGATCGTCGCAATTTTTACGTCGTTGCAAGAAGCTCGGCCTTTGAGTGCTCCTCTTTACTTCAGTTTCTGAAAACAGAAGAAAATTTACCGGAACAAATTCTGACTGAGCTTATCGAAGTATTAGAAGAGATTTCCAAGATTCTGTTCAAACTAATTGGTAATCTTACTGAAAGCAATTAAAGTTCAATCAACAATGAAATCCATCTCCATCCTCAATAAAAAAGCCTCATTCGAGTTTTCCTTTCTGGAAAAGTTCGTTGCCGGAATGGTATTGAGCGGAACGGAAATCAAATCCATTCGACTGGGCAAAGCGAATATTACCGATGGATTCTGCGTCATTTTCAATGATGAAATTCTTGTGCGTAACATTGAAATTTCGCCTTACGAAAAAGGAACCCACTACAATCACGAGCCGAAACGCGACCGAAAGCTGCTTTTGAAACGTGCTGAGATTCGCAAGTTGCAGAACAAGATGAAAGATCAGGGACTAACAATTGTTCCGATCAAACTTTTCATTTCTGATGAAGGTTGGGCGAAAATGGAAATTGCACTCGCGAAAGGAAAGAAGTTGTTCGATAAACGCCAGGATATCAAAAAGAGAGATACAGAGCGGGAGACGCAGAGGAAGTTGAAGTAATACGCGGTTCTTTCGTTGCTGAGTTCATTGGTTCTTACGGAAGGTCGAAAATCAATCCATGAACTGTAATGTTGTACGCTCCGCATACTGCCAGAATAAAAAAGCCCTGTCTTTCGACAGGGCTTTTTATCTTAAAAGCGATTAAGCTTAGAAGTAGAAATTGATACGCAGAGTACCGTTACCAGTACCGAAAGCGTTACGGTCTGTATCAAGCATCAAACCGCTTGACTTAGTACCTTCAATTGTCTGCTCACCTTTAGCTGGACCTGTTCCACCTACTGATTCCATAGTTGTAGAAGAAGCACCTGTTGAAACAAATCCTAAGCCCCATCCGAATTCACCGCCTACAGCGAGTTTCGGAAGAACGAAGTACTCAACACCGATGAATCCGCGTGCACCGATACCCAAAGTAGAAGCACCTTTCATTTCAGTGATACGTGCAGCGTTACCATATGTATCAGTTGTCATGTTCATACCAAAGTTTGTGGTGTTACCAGCACTAACCGGGTGAGTAGCATCCAATACGTTACCGTACTCGTAAGTTGACTTTGATCCGCTCATCCAGATCATTGCATCAGCACCATAGAAGCCCTGAAGACGACCTTTTCCACGACGCCACTCCATACCGCCGCCCAATCCGATGAAACGTGAAGAAGACTTCATTTTGTCTTCAACCATTGCAGGAAGTGCCGGGTAAGTTGGAGGAGTTGTTTGAGCCTGATCGCCGATCATTGCTGTGCTGCTGTTGCTGCTGAAACCGATACGAAGAATTGCACGGTATGCAGTAGTTTCAGAAGTCATCATCTTGCCTACGATTGTATTGTTGGCATTCAGGTGATTCCAAGACGGAGCAACGTTCAAGCCATTACCGCCGATCATATTTCCGAAATAATTCAAAACCGGAGTAGCATCAATTCCTACAGACCAATCTCCTGATTCAGGAAGATAAGCTTCACCGTTCTTGTTTGTAAGCTGAGCAAAAGCAGACGTAGCTGTCAGTGCAAGTGCCGCAACTAAAACTGTTGATTTTTTCATAATGTGTGGTTTTGGTTTTACTTGTTTAGTTTGCCATTGGCGACAAAAGTCGCTTCTTGGGATTATTGTTTAACGTCAAATTTCAGCATTTTACTTTAATCAGAGTTATTAACAATTTGATACTTTTTCACGATTTTCTGTTAATAACCCTAGCCTTTCCATTCCCTTTCTCCCAGCATGGGCACAAATTTAAAGTGTCCGAAAGTTTCAGTAACAGTGCTTCCGTCAGTTTTCTTTATGATTAACGTCATAGTCTGTACATCTGCTTCTCCAACCGGAATTACCATTCGACCTCCAGGCTTTAATTGATCAACCAGCGCTTCCGGAATGAAAGTCGCTCCACAGGTCACAATTATTTTATCAAATGGTGCAAAAGCCGGCAATCCTTTATAACCGTCGCCATAAAACAAGTTAGGCTGATACCCCATCTGTGGAAGTAACTGTCTTGTTTTATCGTACAACAACTTCTGACGTTCAATCGAATACACTTTCGCTCCGCACTCACATAAAACAGCACATTGATATCCCGAACCTGTTCCTATCTCCAGAACCTTGTCTCCTTTTTTAAGTTCAAGCAATTGTGTTTGAAATGCAACAGTATAAGGCTGAGATATGGTTTGTCCTGCTCCTATCGGGAACGCTTTGTCGTCGTATGCAAATCGCAAAAAAGCATTATCCATAAAGAAGTGTCGCGGCACGGTTTCAATCGCACGCAATACATTCTTGTCTGTTATTCCTTTACCCGCGACTAACTCTGCGAGCTTCTTCCGCATTCCTTTATGAAGGTGTTTGTCTTCCATACTATATATACAAATATGGACACTAACAGATGCCCCAACCACGTCGCAGAAATTTTTCAATTAAGGATCGCGTGTTAATATGTTGCCGGAACAGTTACGAATGTCCGTCTTCTGCAACTCTACTTTTGTATCAAATCAATTCGCTTATGTTGAAAATCGGAGTTCTCGGTGCCGGACATTTGGGTAAAATCCATATTCGTTTGCTGAAGGAAATCAGCGCTTATCAGGTAATTGGATTTTATGATGCAGATCCCGCGAATGCTGCCGCCGTTGAAAAGGAATTCGGCATCAAAGCCTGGAACAATGCCGGTGAATTGATTGACGCATGCGACGTTCTGGACATCGTCACACCAACCTTATTTCACTTCGAGCTCGCATCGCAGGCTGTACGTAAGTCGAAGCACGTATTCATCGAAAAGCCGCTCACGCATACCGTTGCCGAAGGAAAACATCTTGTTCAACTGGCTACGGAAGCCAACGTTAAAGTTCAGGTCGGACACGTTGAACGATTTAATCCGGCGTTTCTGGCCACAAAAGATCAATTGTCGGATCCTATGTTCATTGAAACGCACCGACTGGCTCAGTTCAATCCGCGCGGTACAGATGTATCAGTTGTACTGGATCTGATGATCCACGACATTGACATTGTATTGAGTCTGATCAAAGCAAACATCCGGAGAATCAGTGCCAGCGGAGTTGCCGTAGTAAGTGAAACTCCTGATATCGCCAATGCCCGTATCGAGTTCGACAACGGCGCAGTTGCTAATCTAACTGCATCGCGAATTTCCCTCAAAAACATGCGTAAATCGCGTTTTTTCAGGAAAGATGCCTACATCTCCGTTGATTTTCTGGAGAAGAAAGTTTCAGTCGTACGGATGAAACAAGTTGAAGGAACAACCGATGATCCTTTCGCAATGATCATTGATCTGGGCAACAATAAAGGCAAAAAGCAGATCATTTTTGAAAGCCCGAATGTTGATCCTGTGAATGCGATTAAAATGGAGCTCGAGACTTTTGCTCACGCCATCAATACCAATTCCCGCCCGATTGTTCCGATTGAAGAAGGTTATAAGGCGTTGGAAGTGGCGCATAGAATCATCGAACAACTCGGCTAAGGGTCTCAACCCTCCAAGGGTGTACACCCTTCCAAATATTCAATTTTGCCTCTTTTCTTTATTCATCGTGAACGATTCATGCTTCAATCTTGAATCAGAATGATATTTTTGCGCGCCGCACAATAAACCACAATATTCTGCGTTATACACGTGCGCACCGAATGAAACACGTACTACGATTTTCGCTGGCCGCAGCATTGCTGGGCATTTTGCCTTTCGCCGGATGCAGAATAATTGATCCTGCAGAGGATATTCCATCTTATATCCGTGTTAACGATATTCGGCTTACCATCACAGATACAATCACCCAAGGCTCTGGCTCTGAAAATATTACAGATGCATGGATTTACGTTGATGGGAATCTGATCGGAGCATTTGAATTGCCTTGTACCATTCCTGTTCTTGAAGAAGGCACTCATGAGGTGCTCATCAAAGCGGGCATACGCCAGAACGGACTGGAATCCACACGGGCAATCTATCCTTTCTACAAAGGATGGGAAGAGCAGGTTACTTTCACGCGTGGACAAATTGTTACTGTAAGTCCGGTGATTACTTATTTCCCGATTGTCAATTTCCTCTGGAATTGCAATTTTGATGCGGTTGGGACAAATATTGACGATGTCACGGGAGCAACATGGCCTAACTTACTGAGAGACACCTTACTTGGTGGCATGGAGGGCAAATGCGGTTTTGTTGAACTCAACGCGGATACAAATTTGTTCTATTGTCAGTCGTTTGAAGATTTCGTTATTGATAATGGGTTCGATGTGTACCTGGAATTGAATTATAAATGCAACCAACCTTTTGTAGTGGGAATTAAAAATGCTACGAACCAGGAAACCATTCCATGGATTCAGGTTATGCCGGAGTCTGACTGGAATAAGATCTATATCCGACTAAACGACGCAATCACAGCTTCTCCCGGAGGCAGTTCCTACTACGTTTATATTGCTATGAAAAAGGATGATGACGTGGCTAATCCTCAGCTTTATATAGACAATATTAAACTCCTCAATTAGAATATTTTATGAATAAACCAAGGCAGGTTTTTTTCTACCTGTTCAGTGATACACTGGCTGCTGCTGCGGCGTGGTTTCTATTCTATCATTACCGTAAAGAAAGTATCGAATCCATCAAGTTCGGGATTAATGTTGAAGTGACTTACGACCAGAAATTCTGGTTAAGTTCATTAGCCATTACTGCTTTCTGGATCCTGCTGTATGTAATCACCGGTACGTACCGGAATATCTACCGCAAATCGCGTTTGAAGGAAATCGGGCAAACCTTTCGGATCACTTTCCTGGGCGTACTGATCATTTTCTTTACACTCCTTCTTGACGATACGGTAATAGATTATCGCACCTATTATTTGTCCACATTAACGCTATTTCTAACTCATTTCGGCTTTACTGCTTTAGGCCGGATGATACTTTCCACGATCACTAATTCGCGGATCCGAAGCAGAAAAATCGGTTTCAATACAATTCTGATTGGCAGTAACGCCAACGCATTGAAACTTTACAACGAGCTGGAAAGCCAGGAGAAATCATGGGGCTATAAGTTCGTTGGCTTTGTACATGTCGACAATAAAAACGGCTTTTCAGGGGAATTACGCACAAAATTGCCTGATCTTGGAGATGTTGCTCACCTTCGACAGATCATTCAGGAAGTAAAAGCCGAAGAGGTAATTATTGCCATAGAAACCTTCGAACACGATCGGATTAATGCCATTATCAATGAAGTGGATAACACCGGCGTAATCGTTAAAATGGTTCCGGATCTTTACGATATTCTTTCCGGTCAGGTTAAAATGACATCGATTTTCGGGGCGCCGTTAATTGAAATCAACCGTGAAATCATGCCGGCTTATCAGGTAACTCTGAAAAGAGTTATCGATATCGTAGCTTCGATTTTTGCATTGATTGTTCTCGCACCGCTTTACCTCATTCTGATCATCGGGGTGAAATCCACTTCCAAAGGACCAATCTTCTACTCTCATGAACGAATCGGTTTGCACGGCAAGCCTTTCCGTATTCACAAGTTCCGCTCAATGTATGTGGATGCGGAAAAGAACGGTCCTGCTCTTTCAAGTAAAGAAGATCCGCGTATTACATCATTCGGAAAGTTCATGCGTAAATCCAGAATGGATGAATTACCACAGTTCTGGAATGTTGTAATCGGTGAAATGTCACTTGTCGGGCCACGTCCTGAACGACAGTTCTTCATTGACAAGATTGTTGAGAAAGCTCCGCATTACCGACATCTTCACAAGGTGAAGCCCGGAATCACTTCTTGGGGACAGGTAAAATACGGTTACGCCGAGAATGTGGATCAGATGATTGAGCGATTGAAATATGATCTGCTTTATATCGAGAACATGTCGCTTTATGTCGACTTCAAAATCCTGATTTACACGGTTTTGATTGTGGTTCAGGGTAGAGGAAAATAGGTGCAAACCCTTGGAGGGTCCTAACCCTTGGAGAGTCCCAACCCTTGGAGGGTCCCAACCAGTTTTAATTGCGGTTCAGGGTAGAGGGAAATAATGTTTAGACGATAGACTTTAGACCTTAGAGGATTTGCCTGAAAAAGCTTGATTCATACATCATGTGCGTATCAGTAAAGTGATCGGTAATCAGTTATCAGCGTTAATGAGAACACGTACTTAATATTGTTAGTTGCTGTCTCTTTGCTGACCACTATCTAAAGTCTAACGTCTATTGTCTAAGGTCTAAATAAGTATCTTCGCCCCGTAAAATTCATTTATGAAAAACATTACAGTTATCGGTTCCGGTACTATGGGCAACGGAATCGCACACGTGTTCGCACAAAGCGGATTCAACGTTACACTAGTTGACATTTCAAAAGAAGCACTGGATCGCGGTATATCAACAATTTCCAAAAACCTCGACCGTCAGGTTGCGAAAGGAACTTTGACTGAGGCTGATAAAACCGCAACTCTTTCGCGTATCACTCCTTCAACTGAATTGGCGGCTGGTGTTTCCAAAGCTGATCTCGTTGTTGAAGCTGCAACTGAAAATGTAGATCTCAAACTCAAGATTTTCCGCGATATGGATGCAAACGCTCCGGCGAATTGCATTCTCGCAACCAATACTTCATCCATTTCCATTACACGTATTGCTGCGGCAACAAAGCGTGCAGATAAAGTAATCGGCATGCACTTTATGAATCCGGTTCCGGTAATGAAGCTTGTTGAAGTCATCCGTGGATACAACACCACCGATGCAGTAACCGCTTCCATTATGGAATTGTCAAAGCAACTCGGAAAAGTTCCTGTAGAAGTGAACGATTATCCGGGCTTTGTTGCTAACAAGATTCTCATGCCAATGATCAACGAAGCGATCATTACTTTGCATGAAGGCGTTGCAGGCGTTGAGGAAATCGACACTGTTATGAAACTAGGTATGGCACATCCGATGGGGCCGCTGCGTTTGGCCGATTTCATCGGTCTCGATGTATGCCTTTACATTATGCGCGTGCTGCAGGAAGGTTTCGGTAATCCGAAATACGCTCCATGTCCGTTGCTGGTAAACATGGTACAAGCCGGTCACTTGGGTGATAAAACCAAAACAGGTTTCTACGACTACAGCGATCCGAAAAATCCTGTTGTCGCTGCGCGATTCAGAAAGTAATTCTTGTTTACAACTAAGAATTCGGCGGCGGTGGCGGCGGCGGATTCTGATTGTACGGATTGTTGCTGTACGGATTTCCGTATTGCTGCGGTTGCTGTGGCTGTTGATATCCGTAGTTCTGATTCTGATATTGATAATTGTTCGGATTCGGATTCATGTTGCTGAACTGAAACGGCGTTTGCTCCAATTGCGTTTTGAATCCCGACATTTTCACCCAATAAATAATCCACATGATGAGCTGCACGATTCCGGCCAATGTTCCGATGTATGGAATAAATCCAACAGCTCCGCAAATGGCCATAGTGATGCCAACCTGATATCCGGGTCTCTGCTCGGTGCTCGGAATATTACGCATGCGGAATTCATTCGCCAAAGTATCCGCAATACGGTTGACCATAATGAAATTCCAGATAATCCCGAAAATCGGAATGAGCTGGAGCCAAACCTGTCCGGGCTCGATAGTTCTGTTTTGAGGCGCGCACAATGCCAATGTGCGGGATAATGTGAGTAAGTAGAAAATGGCAATTACAATTCCAATCAGGAATGCGATACCTAAAATGGCGAGAAGCACAACCAAGGCGTCGTCGTTATAAGATGAATACATGAATTATTTTTTTTCGAATATAAAAAGAAAAGCTGCCCTTTTGAGGCAGCTTTTCACGCAATAAGGAATTGCGATTATTCCATATGCTTAAGGTTCAGACCGTACATTACGATGAACGCGATAGGGAAAACTACCGCCATTGCACCGAATCCGCTGTAAACGATTCCCATGATCATAGAAACCACAGAAGCACCAGTGTACAGGTAGAAGCCCATTTTCTTGAGTTTCCACATTTTGATAACTCCGTAAAGTCCAACGAGAGTACATACGAATCCGATGATTACGTAAGCCCAAGTAAGACCCATGCTAGGACCAGACGACATAGCTTCGTCCATTGCAGCGCTCATTTCGCTGTATGAACCGCCAAGGCTGTCAGATGCAGCTTCCATTGTGTCTTCCGCAGCGCTAACAACTGCAGTTGCAGCTCCCATCAAAGTGATTGCAGTGATGTATCCGATGATAGCGAAACCTGCAGCGATGAATGAAAGAATGCAAAGTACTGTAAGAAAAGTTGGTCTTTTAGCTGGAGCACCAGCAGCGTTTTGTTGTTCCATAAGTGTTTAAGTTTTGAAGGTTATTTCGTAGCATCAAAAAAAGGGGAAATTCTCGGTTTTTCAAAGCATGCCCGTTTAATACTTATTAACATTTGTAATGTCACAGGCAGCAGATGTCACCATATCCTTAGAAAAGCGTGTTTCGCGAGTAAAAATGCCCTTTCCCAAGTAGAAACAAATTAATTTGAATGAGTAATTCAACCTTTTGAAGCCCAAATTCTGTAATTATTGTGGCGTACTTCACCCGCAGCTTCCATTTCCCGGACAACAGGATTAGAATACCACATAGTTCCGTCGCCCTGAAGCTGGATATCACGAAGGACTCCGTTGCTATTGACGCGTAACGTATGTTCGTTTCCTCCGAAATATTCCAGCCACTCATTCAAATCGCTTTTCACAGGCTGACCGTTCACCGAAAGAATCTCATCACCGGCAGACAAACCGCATTTCACGGCAGGCGACATGTAATACATGTCTGTAACCTTCGTCACACCTCCGGCTTCAGAGATTTTGAACCCGTAAACGCGTTCATGGAACTTACGCGATGGAATCATCTCCATTCGATAACCGATATAGTCCAAAGCTTCGCTTAGTGCGGGAGTATAATCGTTCGCTTTGTAGAAATAATTGTTCCAGTAATAATCGAATCCGGCTCCGGCTTCTTCTTCAATCAGTCGCTTGTAATCTGATTCGGTATAACCTTTCCCCTGCTTTGCGAATTCAAGCCAGAGTCTGCGCATCACATCATCCAATGATTTCTTATTGGCAGAATGTTTACGAATGAACATATCCGTAATAAATGCCAGCAAACATCCTTCGTGATAGATACTCGTTTTCCTGTGTGGCGCACCCGGAACATAACCATCCAGCCAGGTTTCCATCGATGACTCTGTCACAGAATTGAACTTCCTCGCTTCTGTTTCAAAGTGTTTATCCATTCGCTCCGTGAACGTAGGCCAATACTGTGAACTGGTCCAAACGCCAGAACGAAACAAGAGATAATCGCCGTAATAAGTTGTAACACCTTCCGCAACAAAACCCAGTCGGGAATAATTCTCCTTCGTAAAATCATAAGGCAACATCTCTGCCGGGCGAATGGTTTTGATATTCCACGCATGGAACAGCTCATGACAACTTACGCCGAGTAAATCATCATAGAGATCCGTCATGAGTTTATACGATGGCCCCAAACCGATAACGGTTGAATCCACATGCTCTACACCATGGTAGAATCGGGTTGGAAGAATCTGAAACAGGAAGTGATATTCTTCTGAAGGGAAAGAACCGAACACACGCATATTTTCATTAACGAAAATGAAAAAGTCGGTGATGATCTTAGACATATCCGGCTTGCATTCACCCTGAAACCACAAATGAAATTCCACTCCGTCGAGAATGAAGAAATTGTGTTTCAATGTCGGACTTGCAATAAACGGGCTGTCGGCGAGACGGTCAAAATCCTTCACACTGTAACGATGCAGTGCCGTTTTCTTCATGGCCGTTGCAACTCTCCATGTTTCCGGCACAACCAATTCAACCGAACATTCTTCATCAAGGCGTCCATCCAGATATACGCAGCAATTCACCGGATTCACGTATAGTTGGGAAGCATCGAGATAAGTTGAACCTGCATTCAGTTCAGCAGCGTAGTATTCGTATTCGATTTTAATTGCTGTAACTCCTGACGTAGCCACACGCCATTTGTCTTTGGTTACTTTATTGGCAGATAGCAAACGTCCGTTCTGGTCCGTTACTCTGAAGTTGCGGACATTCTTTGCAAAGTTGCCTAACTCATAACGCCCCGGGCGCCAGGCAGGCAATTGAATGAATGTTTCTGAAGAAGAAATTCCTGTAGCGGAAACTTCAAGATGAATATATCGTGATGAAGGATGTAACCAGCTGAATTTGTAATGCATGGTATAAAAATACCGAAATACAAATACAGTTCATTTAACTGCAGGAAATTTCAGATGTGATTGATTTCAGCACACATGATATACCCAACCGTGCTTGTCTTCAATGCGTCCGCGGCGTACATCGTCCATTGCCTTAGCAACACGAACCGAGAAGCATTCCGGTGTGAGTTTCGGCAATTCGAAATCCTGACCTTCGAAACCGATATTGGAAATGTGCGCGATAGTTGCGGCAGTTCCGGTGCCGAATGCTTCGCGGAGATTTCCTGCGCGATATGCATCCAGAATTTCATCAATGGAAATTTTACGCTCTTCCACTTTCATTCCCCAATCGCGGGCAAGAGTCAATACGCTGTCGCGAGTAATGCCGGCCAGAATTGTATCTCCCAACTTCGGAGTGATCAAAGTATCACCGATAACGAACATAAGGTTCATCGTTCCGGATTCTTCAACGTATTTATGCTCACGAGCGTCTGTCCAGATGAGCTGATCGTAACCGTCTTTCTTAGCAAGTGAAGTCGGATAAAGCGATCTACCGTAATTGCCGGATGCTTTCACAAATCCTACACCACCTTCAACAGCACGGAAATACGTCTTCTCCACTTTCACTTTCAGCGGATGATCGTAATAAGCACCAACTGGAGTTGTGATGATGAGAAACTTGTATGTGTCGGACGGCTTTACGCCTATGTAATCATCCGTTGCAATCAGGAAAGGACGAATATAAAGTGAGCGACCATCGCCGGTAGGAATCCAGTTCTGATCCAGACGCAGCAACTCAACAAGACCTTCCATAAATACTTCTTCAGGAACATCCGGCATTGCCATGCGCTGAGCAGAAACATTGAGACGTTTCTGGTTTTCAATCGGACGAAACAATAGAACTTCTCCGTTGTCTGCACGATAGCATTTCATGCCTTCAAAAATTGCCTGACCGTAATGCATCATGGAACTTGCAGGACTCAAATGCAGATCACCGAAAGGAATGATTTCCGCTTTCTTCCATTCTCCGTCAGCATATTCTGCAACGAACATGTGATCAGAAAATACTTTCCCGAAAGGCAGATTGTTGATGTCGAGACCCGGCAAACGAGATTGCTGTGTCTTCTTTACACTGATTTGCAAAGTACCTGTATTCATACCGCTGATAAATTGAAGTGCGCTCAGGACAAATATGCCAATAATATTCGGGGATTTTCTTAACGCGCCGTTAATTTCGACAGGCTCAAGGAAATGCAGGACGATTTTGGTACTTTAGCGGTACATGAAAGTAATCCGCTTCATACTTATTCTTTCTGTGATCCTTGGGGCTAATTCGTGCGGCACAAAACACGCAGCCGGCAAGAGTAATTCTCAATCGTGCAAGTGCAACGAGTTCTGAACCGCACTTGAAAATTCAGGTATCTTTGCGCTATGTCAATCATCACGTGTTCCGGTATTAAAAAATCCTACGGGCCGCTTCAGGTTCTGAAGGGAATTGATTTGGAAATCCAGAATGGAGAAGTTATTTCCGTTGTGGGAGCTTCCGGTGCCGGAAAGACAACATTGCTGACGATTCTCGGAACACTAGATCGTGCTGATGAAGGAAAACTGATGATTAACAATACTGAGATTTCATCTCTCAGTTCCAAACAACTTTCCGCATTCAGAAATAAGAACATAGGTTTCGTATTTCAGTTTCATCATCTGCTGCCGGAATTCACTGCATTGGAAAACGTTTGCATTCCTGCTTTCATTGGAAATACAAGTCGCAAAGAAGCAGAAGCACGTGCGACGGAATTACTGGAACGATTAGGACTTGCCGACAGAAAAACCCACAAACCTTCGGAGCTTTCCGGAGGAGAACAGCAACGTGTTGCAGTTGCTCGTGCTCTCATTAACAAACCCGCAGTTGTATTTGCGGATGAACCTTCAGGCAATCTCGATTCTGCAACGTCAAAACAACTTCACGAACTTTTCTTCGAATTACGCAAAGAGCTCGGTCAGACATTCGTTATCGTCACACACAATGAAACATTGGCGGATATGGCCGATCGGAAGTTGGTGATGGTAGACGGTAGACTTTAGAATCTAGACGTTCGACATTAGACGTTAGACGTTAGACGTTAGACAGAGAACAGTGAGAAGGCATCAACTACTCTTCGCTAATTATTTATTATTACAAAAGGCCAAAGGCCCTCCGTTTCCGAAGAGCCTTTGATTTTTACAGACCGATAAGCCGGGTTCTGTTTCCTTTTGTGACGAGCACAATCGGCTTCCGCCATTTCTCTTGGATCGCAATCACTCACGACCTCCAGCAACCTACCCGTTGTGTGAACTTTCGTTCGCGGCGGACCACCGTTACCTTGCGGAGCACAACCTATTTGGTTTTTCAACACCTGGGGTTTACCCCGTGCTGCATCGCTGCAAGCACGCGTGAGCTCTTACCTCACGATTTCACCCTTACTGTCTTCGCCGAAGCGAAGATTAGCGGTATGTTTCTGCTGCACTTTCCGTCTCCCACCGATTTCTCAATGAAAGCCTTCCCGTTAGGAAGCAGGTTGCCCTGTGTTGCCCGGACTTTCCTCTGCCCATTACTGAACAGCGGCGGAATAGTCTGTTTGCAAATATAGACTTTAGACTTTAGACTTGAGATCGCAAACTGCAGTATTCAGACTTTAGATCAGATTCTATTTACCTCATACGCTAGTAATAGCAACTAAATTAATAATGGTGAGTTTAACCGTCATAATCAGATAAATCTAACTCATTTGGAAACTACCTGTACGGTCTAAAGTCAACCGTCTAAAGTCTAAATAATTTCAGCTTCCGTAGCACCTACTCCGTAACGAGCAAACGATGCGTCATGTATGCGTACGTTCTTGTAGGTTGAAAGCAAACGTCGCACTTCGGTTTTCAAGCGGCCATTACCAACGCCGTGAATGAAAACAATTTTGCGCATGTGCGCAGCAATGGCTGCATCCATTTCCTGTTGAACACGCTTGAGCTGCACATCCAGCAACTGTGCGTTCGACATACCGTTCCAGTTATCCAGTAATTCTTCTATATGAAGATCCACTTCCTTTTCCATCACCTGATTCTTCAGATGCGGAACGGAAATTTTCTTCGCAGTGTTTACTCGGTCTTTCAGTTCCATCATCCTGCGCAATTCTTCGTTGCTAATAAACGGCTTGTCTTCTTCCGGAGCAACGGAATCGTCAATCAAAGCCACTTCAGCGATGTAACACTTGCGTTCTGTGAGTAAATGTGTTTGATACGAACTGTCTTTCATAAACTTCACACCTCTCAAACGAATCACATTACTCAAAGGCGCAATATGCGTGAACGGCTCGTCACTGTAAAACAGGATATCGGTTTTTGCCTGTTGCCATTCGTCAATATCAGCCGGTGTCATTGTGTCCACATCTGCTTTTCTTCC
Organism: Bacteroidia bacterium; assembly: GCA_023151315.1. GTDB lineage: Bacteria > Bacteroidota > Bacteroidia > Palsa-965 > Palsa-965. The sequence continues at coordinate 34,433 of JAKLJE010000023.1, read as the reverse complement.
GGGTCCGAGAACGCCGGACTGAATGCAAATCCATTCTTTACCGTCTTTCAATGAAACAGTGAAGAAAATATGATAGTTACTTCTATTGAGAACATAAACATCAATTGCACCGGCAGAAGGCATTTTCTGATTCTGCGGATCAAAAACAAGATAAACGCCATCAGGAAATTCCGGATTCAGAGGAACGACAGCTGAAGTTGCGGCTTGATGATATTCCTGTTTTGGTTCTTCAACACGACTTGCACTGCGCTCATGTTCGCGAACAGGTACAAGATCAGAAACGGGAAACGGCACTTCAAATCCGTCTTCCATTTCAACCAATGCCATACCTTTTCCTGTCAGGCGAACGAATGTTCCTTCTCCTGTTTCATTGAGGAATCTGACTTTATCTCCGGACTTGAATTGCATAGTTCAATTTACTTCTTCATTACTCGTTGATATAACGCTTCGTACTCCGGCAGAATTTTCTCCAGATCAAATTTCTTCGCTTGTTCATAAGCATTGTGCTTGAACAACTGTAATCGGGTTTCATCAGAAAGCAAGTGAATTGCATTCTTCGCCATCTCTTCTACATCTCCCACATCACTTGTGAAGCCTGTTACACCATTAATATTCACTTCAGGCAATCCGCCCGTATTGGTTGAAATCACGGGAACGTGAGACGCCATCGCTTCCAGTGCAGACAAACCGAAGCTTTCCGTTTCAGAAGGAAGAATGAATAAGTCCGCAACGGATAACACTTCTGCAGGATTAGTTACTTTACCAAGTGAAACAATTTCATCGCAGGTATTCAGTTCGCGACAAAGTTTCTCAATGTGTGCACGTTCAGGACCATCACCCACAAGAACGAGTCTTGTTGGAAGTTGCTTGCGTACTTTATCAAAAACACGCAACACATCTTCCACCCTTTTCACTTTGCGGAAGTTGGAAACGTGAACCATAATCTTCTCTCCGTTCGGAGCGAAAATCTGACGCTTACAATTTTTGGAAGCCTGACCGTATTCGTCTAAACAAATGAAATTCGGTATCACTTCCACGTCACGATTCACATGGAAGTAACGCAGAGTATCCTGGCGTAAACTTTCAGACACAGCTGTCACAGCATCAGAATGATTAATTGCGAAAGTAATTACAGGTTCGAACGATTCGTCGCGACCCAAAAGCGTAATGTCGGTTCCGTGAAGTGTTGTGATAAAAGGCAAACGAATACCGCGATCTTCCAGAATGCGCTTGGCCATATACGCTGCAGATGCATGAGGAATTGCATAATGCACGTGCAGCAGGTCAAGTTTTTCATTGATTGCAACATCAACCATTTTACTGGTCAGTACCAATTCATACGGCTGATATTCGAAAAGCGGATAATCAGAAACTACAACTTCATGATAGAAGATATTTTCGGTGAAAGCATCCAGACGTACAGGCTGACTGTAAGTAATGAAATGTATCTGATGACCTTTCATCGCCAGTGCTTTTCCGAGTTCAGTTGCCACAACACCCGATCCTCCGAAAGTAGGATAACACACAATTCCGATTTTCATGCTGCAAAGTTAGGGGAAACACAATTGTGAAATCCGAATAATGAATTGAATTATCTTAGTCGCATGGCAGCAAAACATCCAAAAGGACTACCGTACCTCTTTTTTTCTGAAATGTGGGAACGATTCGGGTATTACCTCATGCTCGGCATCTTCACCTTGTATCTCGAAGCTCCTGTTGAGAAAGGCGGATTCGGAATGGATACATACGGTTCAGCAGATGTTTACGGAACGTTTATCGCCTTGGTGTTTCTGACGCCGTTCATCGGAGGATTACTTGCGGATCGGGTTTTGGGTTATCGCATGAGTATCATTGTCGGCGGATTAATGATGGGTGCCGGTTACTCGCTGCTTGCGGTGAAAGGTTATACACCATTTTACATTGCATTGTTCCTGATCATTCTCGGAAACGGATTCTTTAAGCCGAACATATCCACTTTGCTTGGTAATTTATACAATGATGACAGGTATAAATTACAGAAGGATGCAGGTTACAATATCTTCTACATGGGCATTAACATCGGCGCATTCATTTGCAATTTCTTCGGCGCTGTGATGCTGAATGTATGGGGATGGTCAGCAGCGTTTCTCATGGCCGGTGGTGGAATGTTTGTGGGTGTGATTATTTTCCTCATCGGAACACGGCATTACAAACATGCAGATGTATTAAAACCTGTGAAGCCTGAAGATTCATCTCTGTTCAGGATATTCGGTTTAACGATCTTACCGATGATTCTCGCCGGTATTCTCGGATGGTTCATTAAAGGAATCACAAGCGATGACAATCCGAACGGAAACATTTTCGGAAGCGACAGCACAGATGCATTCATCTTCGGTTGCATACCGGTGATATTCTTCTACTTCAATCTCTGGAGAAAATCGTCAGTGGAAGAACGTAAACCGATTGGAGCAATGCTCGCAATTTTCGCTGTTGTAATCGTGTTCTGGGCTGTATTCAAACAGAACGGAACGGCACTTACTACTTGGGCGAATAAATACACCGACCGCGAAGTACCGGTTGCTATTTCCGGAACATTGGAAAAAATCAAGCTCGCAGAAACGATTGAACTGAAAAAGGATTCCATTCCGCTTACGGATCGACACTTTGTAAAAGTGAAAGACAGCAGCGGCGCGCAAATAATGACTTACTCGTTTCCGGATTATACCAAGAACATCAGGAATCCTGAACGACTGAAAGAAGGAGACAAACTATATCTCACGAGCACGAACATATTTCAGTCGGTGAATCCGGGTTGGGTGATATTACTGACGCCATTGGTTGTTGGAGTATTCATGATGTTACGTAAGCGCGGACGTGAGCCATCGACACCGGCAAAGATTGCTTGGGGATTGGTGATCAGTGCGCTTTCTACGTTGGTCATGGTTGGCGCGGTGTATGCAGGCAGCAATGGAGAAATCAAAGTTTCTTCGTGGTGGTTAATTGCATCTTACGGAGTAATTACAGTAGGCGAACTTTGCTTAAGTCCGATGGGATTGAGTCTTGTATCCAAACTCTCTCCTCCGCGCTTAACAGCGTTGATGATGGGAGGATGGTTTCTTTCTACTTCGCTTGGAAACAAGCTTTCCGGAATTCTCGCCAGCATGTGGAAGACTTATGACAACAAAGCCAATTTCTTCCTTGTGAACTTTGCTTTACTTGGATTGTCGGCGTTGGCAATATTCCTGATGTTGCGTTGGTTGAATAAAATATTCAAGGAACACCAATAAAACAGAAAAGCCCGTCACAAGTGACAGGCTTCCTCCGTTCTGCTTTGCAGCTTGGGTTTGTTCAGCGTGCGATGCCTTCTGCTTTCGCAACAGCTCCCGGCGCGTTTGCCGATCCGGTAGCTAAAAGGACATCATTCACGTAAATCTCAGTAATGACTTCATCAGGACCTGGCATAGAGTTAGTGCCGGTAACACTTACAAATGTTCCCTGAAGCACATCAAACTCGTAGCTATATTCAGATCTGTTGATTTCAACCTTCTCTTCAGCAAGCACACCTTGAGAAGGAACCAACTGATGAACAGTCATGCGTCCGCTGTTAGCGTGAACGCGGTATTCCACATGAACCATTGAAGGCACTCCCGGGGTTAAAGGAGCGATTTCTTCTTTGGTGCAGGAAGCGAATACTACTGCAAATACGAGGGGCAGGATACGGAAGATGTTTTTCATTGTGATTGCCTTACAATGTTTGTTTTGGGTTGGGTTTCGATTAGCTCAGTGCAGACATTAAAGCGATTACACCTGTGAAGGCAAACAGCGCAAGAATCAGCGGCAGAACTCGATAAATACTTCTCATTTTATTAGGGGTTTGGTTGTTTAAATCGGGTGCAAAGGTACGTTTTAATCGACATAAAACAAGCCTTCGTCGACTATTTTCAGACTTTCATCCTGTTTTTAGCGCATAAAAAACGGCTTAAAGATTGATTATCAATCTATTAAGCCGTTCATAATTTATTTCGACGAAAAACTACGTCCGCATTTAATTCACGGGAATCATCATTTTATTGATACGCACCAATGGACCGTGACAGAAATTCTCGTGACACGATACGCATCCTTGCACCATTGCATTAAATAACTGAACACGATTAGCATCTGTCGCCGCCTGGAATTCGGTTACACGTGATTGATACAAACTCGCCATGGATGCGAACACCTTTTCATCAATATTCGGATCAGTGCGCTTCGCGGAATGTAATGTGTTCAGGTCAGCAGGAGCAACCGGCACAACACGGCCTGAAGTAATTGCGGATTTACAAGAGTCTGTCCAGTCTGCCATTTCACGCATCAGCAAAGCAAGTTCACTGTCGCCATTAGGATTCACAGTCGAAGGCATTGCGCATTTCTTTGCGGAATCTTCAGATACAGTTTCCGTGTTTTCTCCGCAGGAGAACATGGCAAAGGAAAGAATAAGTGCAAGTGCGAATGCTTTCATGAATCTGATTTTTACTCTTTAATCATTACACCACTTGCCTCGAAGAACAATTCGTACTCCGGCTCTGTGATTTTGTCAATTTCCTCCTGAGGCTTGTTCGCGTCAGAAGCCAAGTGCTTCAGCATACTTACAGAAACAGTGTCGTATTTCGCAACACCTTCCATAATCACTTTCTTTCCTGAAGCATCTTTAGGTACGAAGAACTTGTAATCCTTAAATGAAACGTGAAGTGCTTCTGTGTCGTTAATGGTCAATTCCATCCAGCAACCTTTCTTCTGGCAAACGGATTCGATTGTTCCTTCAAGTTTGCAATTGTAAGATGCAGCATCTCCCATCTTTGCTTCCAGTTCCGCAACCGGCATTGCTCCGTCAGCGGTAATTGTATCTCCGAAGTAAGATATTTTCATGGAATCAGATTTCATTGTGTCGTTTCCGGATTTGCTGCCGCTGTCGCCACATGATGCTAACAGTGCAATTCCGATAAGAGATGGGATGATGAGTTTCATTGCGTTTTATTTTCCGCAAAGGTAAACTAACATTTCTTCAGAATGATTCTGACTTGCAAATTCCTGTTAAAACAATCGTTTCACATCTTGTTTTACCGCTTTTCCCATCGCGTTTCGGGGAATTTCATTGACGGAAATCAGTAATGACGGCAGTTTGTAAGCTGCGAGTTTGTCAGACAACCATTGTCTGATAATCTCAAGTTCGTGCGTATCGTTTTTCCAAACTACAGCTGCACCTATTCGCTCTCCCCAAGTTTCATCTGCAATTCCAACCACCGCGCATTCTTTCACTTCGGGATGTGTGAGCAATACCGCTTCAATTTCCAATGCAGAAATTTTATATCCGCCGCTTTTGATGATATCAGTGGAGAGTCGTCCCGCAATTACATAATAACTGTCAACAATGCGCACTAAATCTCCTGTTCTGAACCATCCGTCTTTAGTAAACGACTTCTTCGTTTCTGCTTCGCGATTCCAATATCCGCTGAACATATTCGCACCGCGGACCTGCAGTTCACCTTCAGTTGCATTCAAATGATTCTCTTCATCTGCAAGTCGCACTTCCATTCCCGGAAGCACCTGTCCTACCGTTCCCGCTCTGCGCTCGCCATTGTACGGATTTGAAAGTACCATTCCTGTTTCCGTCATCCCGTATCGTTCCAGTAACACGTGCCCCGAAATTGCTTTCCATTTTTCAAGAACTGAAACCGGCAACGCTGCGCTTCCGGAAACCATGAGTCTGAATTGTTGCAATGTATTCTTCAACTCTGCATTCTCAGTATGATTCTGATGAAATGATTCAATCAGCTTCACATAAACAGTCGGCACAGCCATTAACACATTAATGCGGCCTGATGTAATTCGCTTCCACACTTCATCTGCATCAAACTTGTCCAGCATTTCGCATACCGCACCTGACATTAAAGCACACAACCATTTATTGATGATTCCGTGCGTATGATGTAACGGAAGAAAATGAAGTATGTGATCGTTCTCGCTCCATTCCCAAGCCTGAATCAATGTGTTTACCTGGGCCGACAACGATGCGTGCGAATGCACAACGCCTTTAGGTTTTCCCGTTGTACCACTCGTATACAACATCAACGCAGGATCCGTTGAAAGCGGTGTTGTGTAATTGGCAGGAACAGGATCCGTAAACGTTCCTTTAAAATCAGGGAATGCAGTTTTCACTTTGGTTTGCGGAAGCAGCTCGCGCAATTCTTTATCAGCAAGAATTAATTCGGCGCCTGAATCTTCGAGCACATAGAGCAATTCTTCTTTCGGATGTGTAATACAAAGCGGCACCATCATTGCTCCCGACATCCATCCGGCAAACATGCATGCGGTATAACTCAATCCGGGGCGACAGAAAACTACTATGCGTTTTCCTTTGAATGAACGGGAATTGAGAATATCGTTGAGAATATATTGCGATGCATTATAGATCTGTGATGCATTCCATTTTCCGCGTTCATCAATGAGGATAATTTTCCGCGGATGGTCCACAAGAACATCAATGAATTGTTCCGTAACAGTCTGCATTATTTTCTGATGATGTAATCCACCCGCGCCGGTTCGGTTTTGAGATTGCGGATCACCGTTGGTTGGCGAACGATTTCCACCGGCAGACTCTGTGTTCCGCTCTGCACTTTTCGATAATCTGCAACAGCACGGAACATTTCAGGCTTCATGGTAGCATAATCTTCAACCGGAACCTGAAACACAACATCCACTTTATCCGGGAACGTTTTCAGATCAACAGAAGAAGGAACGTTGATCACGTTAAGCGGAATTGTAAATCGGCCTTCCGTGTACTGACCAACAAGCGCATTCATTTTCACCATTGCCGGTTGTACACTCAACTGCGCGTTTCCGTCAGGCAATACAATTTTCAAATCGGTTTCAACGGAAGCAGAAACATCATCAAACACTTTCGATTCTGTTTCCACTGCATTGATCTTTGCCAGCAAAGGTTCCGGCCCGCGCAACATTACAAATTCAGGATACACATGAACACTGTCGCCCAATCGATAACCGGGAGCACAATTAACGGTGACACGTGGAATTACACGAACACGTTTCTCCATTTTCCCTTCGAAGCCAACGAAAATAGTATCAGGATAAATTTTCACAATACGAATATCTTTCCCGATTGCAGATTGCAGAAAGTGCTGACGTTCGTTAGTGGTAAGTGCATATTCACCATTTCCCACTGAACGTGCACGACTGAGATCCATATCCACCGCACTGGCATTGCCCGACATTCTCAGAATCATCAAGGTGAAGCCGCTGGCTTTGATATCGGCATCAACAGAATCCGGAAGATCCTGCGGCATAAGAGCGCTGCCGGGAAGATTACCGTAAACAACCGGCACACGTACTCTGATTGTATACTCTTTTGAAAGCGTATGCAGTAACCAGAACGCACCTGCGAGTATCAGGCACACTGTGAAAACAGAAACGCGGGGACTCAAAGGAATTCTGTATCCTTCTGAATCACCGCGTTTCGCCTGCTGTGCTGTCACCGCAGTTGTAGTTTAAAATTAGTCTTTCTTCTCCTCTACCTTCTCTGCAGCTTCTGCATTGATGGCTTTGGAGTTTTCGTAAGAAATTGCAGAACGGAGAATCTGAATTTTTCCGCCGCCTTCGATATCAAGAATGAAAGTTTTATCGCGGATCTCAGCAATCTTACCAACAATTCCTCCGATGGTTACCACCTTGTCGCCACGCTTTACGTTATCCGTAAACTTCCCCTGTTCTTCCTGCTTCTTTTTCTGCGGACGGATCATGAAGAAATAAAATACCGCAATCATCAAACCGATGAAAAGCACATTCATGAGCATTCCGCTTCCGCCGCCTTTAGCAGCAGAATCAGCAGCAGGTGCTGCAGCCTGCAATAACATTGTTGAGATAAATGACATATTTGAATTTATTGAATTTACTTAGTGACCGTGACCATCATCTTTGCTGTGTCCGTCGCCGCCGCGCTCTGCAGGAACGAGAACTTCCGCTTTGATTGTGATCATTACTGTTGGAGGTTCGCAGTTTGTAACAAGCGTAACTGTTTTCTCCTGGTTGCCTGACTTTCCTTCGCTGTTGAATTCAACTTTGATTACATCTTCGCCTCCTGGTGGAATCGGTTTACGCGGATAATCCGGAACTGTGCATCCGCAACTGCCGTGCGCATCTGAAATTACGAGATCCGTACCGCCTGTATTCTTGAATTTAAACTGCGTAGTAACACGTTCTCCCTGAGAAATCTTTCCGAAGTCATGAACTTCCTTCTCAAAACGCATTGTCGGCGCTTTCCCCGCAGGAGCATTACCGCTGCCAGTTGCAGTGATATTTACCATGTCAGTATTCACTTCTTTGTCCTGACGCGGCGCGCAGGAAGAAAGTGAAGCAAGAATCAGAATTCCTGAGATGAGTTTTACAGATACCGGTGTTTTCATAACGTAATAACTGTTTGAGACAAAAATAACATAATTCGCAGCGCACTTCCGCCCTGCTCCTGTTAAATTAAGTATTACTCCATCAGTCCGCGTCCCGACTTACGGATCAGGCCCTGTTCTTTAAAGTCGGCTACCAGTTTATCCAGAATTCCGTTAATAAACTGACGCGATTTCGGAGTGCTGTAAGTTTTGGAAATTTCGATGTACTCGTTGAGCGTTACTTTCACCGGAATACTGGAGAAATTCTTCAGCTCAGTGATCGCCATCTTCATCAGAATAACGTCCATCACTGCAATTCGATCCACTTCCCAGTTCTTGGTTTTCTCACCAATGATTGCGGACGTTGCTTCGTTATCGATGATGGTTTTACGGAACAGATCCAGTACAAACTGGCGGTCGTCTTCCGGATCTTTGTACAACGGCGACAACTTGAGTTCTCCGTCAGGCTTCACCAGCTCGTACGTTTTCAGAACCGCAGGTGCAACGGCCATGTTCATATCACCCGGCCAGTGCATGCTGATTTCTTCAATGTACTGTTCGAACAAATCGGAATCCGCAATGTGTTTCTTGAAAAGATCCATCACAAATTCAACATCCTCTTCCCAGGTAGAAGTTTCCGCAGCCATATAGCGCTTATATCCTTCCCAGTTGCGCATGGCGTCCCAGGTTTTGCGGATCAGATCAATGGCATTGTCTGTCTGCCATGAAATTTTTCTTGTATTCAGTTCGCGCTGCAACTGCTGGCATTCACGAATCTTTCCGATGAGTCTGTTATTCACAAACTTCAGATTCGGATTCAGATCTTCTTTCGTTGGTAAGTGTTTATTACGCGCAATTTCCAACTGATTCGTTTCCAGATCAGCAATTTCACATGGAAGAATCAGAACAGACAAATAGAGATCGTAAGTCCGGTCAATGCTGCGCAATAAATCTTTCTCACTCTGGTTCATGTTTCCGTCTTCAACTTGTAAAAAGCTGTAGATGGATTGCATCGCCTTGATTCGGAGGTATCTCCTGTTTAGCATAATAAATTGAAAGAACGATTAGTAATGATTAACGTTTTGTGCGGATCGCAGCGACTGCAGCAATCCGGTTCTCAGCGGTTTTATTCGCAGCTGCGTAAGTCGGAATGTTTTCCTGCTTAGACATTGCGAAAATTGAAGCTGTTGTGCTGTAAATATTTTCAGCGAGTTTCATTGCGTAATCGGTACCGAAACCGGCAACTTCCGAATACACGTTGATGAGTCCGCCGGCGTTTACAACGAAATCAGGAGCATAGATGATTCCTTTCTCCATTACAATACGGCCATGCAGTTTTTCATCTGCAAGCTGATTGTTCGCTGCTCCGCAAATAACGGAAGCTTTAAGTTTTGCGAGTGATTCGTCATTTACAGTTGCACCCAATGCACATGGTGCGTAAATATCCATGTCGAGGTCAAACAATTTATTCCCGTCAACTACTTCAACGCTGCTGTGTTTCTTGGAAACGAGCGCGATACGATCTTCGAAAATATCACAGATGCTCACTTTCGCTCCTTCTTTCACGAGGTGATCCACCAAATGTGAACCAACATTACCAACGCCTTGCACAACAACTTTCTTCCCGTTGAGAGAATCATTCCCCCAACGTTCTTTGGCAGCTGCTTTCATTCCCATGTAAACTCCGAAAGCAGTTACCGGAGAAGGATCTCCGCTTCCACCCAATGCCGGTGGAATACCGGTTACGTGTTTGGTTTCCATGCGAACATATTCCATATCACGTGTTCCGATGCCAACATCTTCAGCGGTAATATATTTACCACCGAGACTGTCAACAAACTTTCCAAAACGACGCATCAAAGCTTCTGATTTGTCTTTGCGGGAATCGCCGATGATTACTGCTTTACCGCCACCAAGATTCAATCCGGCAACAGCAGCCTTATATGTCATACCGCGTGAAAGGCGCAAAACGTCGGTAAGCGCTTCACCTTCATTGGCGTACGCCCACATACGTGTGCCTCCCAACGCAGGTCCAAGCGTTGTATTGTGAATAGCAATAATTGATTTCAGTCCTGTTGCATTGTCGTTACAGAAAACCACCTGCTCGTGATCAAAAACTCCCATTTGTGTCAATGGACCTGCAACTGCCTGTTGTTCTTTTTCTGCTTTAAGCATTTCAATCTGTTTTAAGGTTGAATAATCCTTAATTTTGCTCTGTCGTTTCAGAGCGCACAAAAGTAGGTGTTTTTTTTCTGTAACCGACCCTTATTCAGCTACCACAATTGAAAGCGCTATTCTATCTCAATAAATATTTCTGGAAATACAAACTCCGTTTCTTTTCCGGTATCATTTTCATCCTGATTTCCACGTGGTTCAGCTTGCGACCGGTGGATCTTGTCGGTCAGGGACTCGATTTTGCAGCATTTGCCGTGGAACACAAACTGCCGATCAGCGCTGTTAGTCACATCCTGCTGATGTACGGTGTGGAAATTATTATTCACACGCTGATTTTCGGGTTCTTTCTCTTTCTGAATCGTCAAACAATCATTGTAATGTCACGTTTGATAGAATACGACATGAAGAATGAAGTGTTCGAACATTATCAGAAACTGGATCAAGGCTTTTACAAGCGCAACAATACAGGAGACCTGATGAACCGAATCAGTGAAGATGTTTCCCGAGTGCGCATGTATACAGGACCTGCAGTGATGTACACGATTACAACGCTGGTAACATTGGTCATGACCATTTCTTTCATGCTGAAAGCAGATGTGAAAATGACCATTTATGTCTTGGCTCCGTTGCCGGTACTGACATTTTCCATCTATTTCGTGAGTAACCTCATCAACCGAAAAAGTTTGCGTGTACAAGGACAATTATCCACTTTGTCCACAAGGGCGCAGGAAGCATTTTCCGGTGTGCGTGTTGTAAAAGCGTTCGCACATGAGAATGAAACGCAGGATCGTTTTGCGAATGAAGCAGAAGAATACAGAACAAGAAACATGAGTCTGGCAAAAACAGAAGCGTTGTTCCAACCGTTCATGATGCTGTTGATCGGATTGAGTATTATTCTGACGATTTACATTGGAGGAAAAGAAGTTCACGCAGGAAAAGTGAGCGTGGGATTGATTACGGCGTTTGTGTTATTTGTGATCCGCCTCACCTGGCCTATTGCTTCGCTTGGTTGGGTTACATCTCTTGTGCAGCGTGCAGCGGCTTCACAGGTGCGGATCAACGAATTCCTGAACACCAAGCCGGCAGTCGCAAGTATTACGAACGAACCAATGGAGTTTAACGGTAACGTTGAGTTTCGCGATGTGAGTTTCACGTATCCCGATTCCGGTATTGTTGCATTAAAGAATTTCTCATTCTCTGCCAACGCAGGACAATCCGTTGCGATTCTCGGTCACACCGGATCAGGAAAATCAACGGTTGCGCAATTGTTGTTGCGACTTTACGATCCGCAAAGCGGAAATGTGTTTATCGATGGCAAAGACATTCGCAATATTAACCTGAATGCGTTCCGCGCATCAACAGGTTACGTGCCACAGGATGTTTTCCTTTTCTCTGATACTATTGAAGAAAACATACGCTTCAATGCAAGAAAAGAATCGCAGAACGATGTAGAACAGGCAGCGAAAGATGCTGCGATTTACAGCAGCATCATGGAGTTTCCGGAAGGATTCAAAACCATGGTCGGTGAACGCGGTGTAACGCTTTCAGGTGGACAAAAGCAACGCATTTCCATCGCGCGTGCAATTGTTTCGCATCCTAAACTTCTGATTTTCGACGATTGTCTTTCAGCTGTTGATACAGAAACCGAAGAAGAAATTCTAACGAACCTGCGTCGCATCATGAAGGGAAAAACCACGATTATCATCAGTCACCGCGTTTCCAGTGTACGCCACGCTGATAAGATCATCGTAATGGAAGACGGAACGATTGCGGAACAGGGAACGCATGACGAACTCATGCATCATCACGGAATCTACCGCACGCTCTACGATAAACAGGTAAGTGAACTTCAGAAGAAGAACGATCAGAATTAATTTCTGATGAATCGCTGAACTGTGCAGCCTTGCTCTGTGTACACCCGAATGAAATACAATCCTGCGGACAACCCGGATACATCGAGCTGATTGCGCATTCCATTTACCTGATGCAAACTGATCAATGATCCGTTGCTGCTCAATATTTCAATGCTTACAGTTGAAGATTCAGTTTCCACGTTAAGAAAATCGCTTACCGGTTGCGGATAAATGCGCGCTGCAGCATTTATATTCTCTTCAATAGCAGTCGGACCGCCACAGAAAAACTGCATGGACATCCCAGCGTTCAATTGTCCTGTTGGAGAAGTGCCGTTGTATGCAACAGATGTAACTGTTCCACCTTGTGTACTTGCAATTGCGAGATTGGTTACAATCACCGTAAGAGCCGAATCGCGACATCCTGAAATCCCCGCGCTGTCTGCACGTACAACCCAACTCGTGCGCATGATTCCTGTTCCGTATGTGCTTCCTGCAAACACAAAACCATTGTCGGAAGTTTCAAATGCTGAATGCAACTTGTCGTCAACAACTCCTCCTGATCCATACTGACGCGCCCAAATCACAGCACCCATTGTGTCTGTTTTGATCAGATAACTCTGATTGTAAATACCGAGATTCAGATCAATGTTATAACCGCACATCGCAAGGTTGCCATCATTCAGCAAAAGCAACTTTTGAGTTCCTTCATACATGCTGTAGAAATGATGCCACACAACAGCCCCAGCTGCATCAAGACTTGCCATCCACAAATTATCATTTGTGGAAGTGTACAACCCGTTTCCGCTTACAAAGAATCCTCCGTTCGGCTTCTCCACAAAATCGTAAATACGATCGAAGCGGTTGTTGTGGCCGAATACACTTGTCCATAACATATTACCATTCGCATCCCAACGTACAGCATAAGCTTCCGTTCCTACTTGAGATCCGAAACTACCTGTGTAACCGCAAGACAGATATCCACCCGCAGCAAGCGGTTTTGTAATGTAAAATATTTCACCTCCGCCACCTGAAACATAACGTGACCATTGGTGATTACCGGAAGAATCAACTTTTACGATATAGCCCACAGGAAGAAATCCGGATCCTGCAGTGGAATCAGCATTACCTGAAAGTATTACACCGCCATCAGGTGTTACAGCCATTGAATACAATTGATCCGGTTCCGCAGACTTTCCGTAATTCCTTGCCCAGATAATCGTTCCGTTTGAACTCAGTTTTACGAGGTAAAAGTTGGTGTTGGAGCTCACATTGATTTCACCGGCTGCGTAATAAGAACCATTTCCTGCTTCTGCAATTTCCGTGATGCGTGTTCCGCCAACCGTTTTAGACCATTGCACAGTTCCGGTTGCGGTTGTCTTCACAACGATTCCACCATATGGTGTTCCGGTTGAATAACCTCCGTTGATGTAACCACCGTCAGCAGTTTGTACAGACGACATAAACTCATCATCACCATTGATATCGAAAGTCTGCTGGAATCCGGCCTGACCGAAGAGTTGAAAAGACAGCAGTAGTCCTGCCACCAGGGAAAATAATTTCATAGGATATTGAGTTTGCCGCATCTAAATTACAACTTGTGCACGAAAGCAGTCGGTATGAAATCAATGTAAAGAATCGAATACATAAACAGCAGTATCAAGTTTATATTTATACAACCATCCGGCAAGAAATTCACTGAACAGCCTACAGAGTCGCTGAATTTCAACTATTTAGACAGATTCTTACCTGGCGCTTATTTTTGGTAGTCTCAAGTATTTTGTTAACTTTGTTGAGTATCCAACACAATAACCGATGACAAACGAAGAACGCCAGGGATTTGGAGATGCTGGCGAAATTTTCTCGAAGCCTGTAAAAGCAGGAAAGCGCACGTATTTTTTTGACGTGAAGGCAACAAAGGGTAATGATTATTACCTTACAATCACTGAGAGCAAGAAGCGCTTTGGCGACGATGGACGATTCCATTACGAGAAGCACAAACTTTTCCTCTACAAGGAAGATTTTGACAAGTTCGCTGACGGATTGATGGAAGCAATCAACTTCATCAAGAACCGCAACGGAAATATTGCTGAAGCGAATCACGGTGCTTATCAGGAAAACCATCAGGAAGTAAGTTCTGATGTTTCATTTGAAGATCTCGGAAATCACTAATTGATTCCCAGCAAATAAAAAATCCTCCTCGAGTAATCGCGGAGGATTTTTCATTTATGCATACTTGCGATTATTCCGCAGGGAATGTGTTTCCGGCCATCAGCATGGATTCAGCAAACTGAATTGAATCTATTCCGGTTTTGATGTTATTTTCATTGAGGAATTGCAGCACTTTCTCGGTTGGCATATTTCCTGTGAGTTTGTCTGTTGCCATCGGACAACCGCCTAAACCTTTTACAGCAGAATCGAATCTGCGGCAACCTGAATTCCATGCAGCTTCAACTTTCTCTCTCCATGTTTCAGGAGTTGTATGCAAATGCGCACCGATTGTTACATCAGGAAATTCCGGAATTACATTGGAGAACAGATATTTGATATTCTCCGGATTCGAAACTCCGATTGTATCTGCCAATGCAATTACTTTGATTCCTAAATCGCTCAATTGCTTTGTCCAATGAATGGCAACATCCGCATTCCATGCGTCGCCGTAAGGATTTCCGAAAGCCATCGAAATGTAAACCACAAGTTCTTTTTTGCTGTTTACACAAAGTGATTGCATCTCCTCTACCCTTTTCAGCGACTCTGCAATGGTTGCATTGGTATTTCTCAACTGAAATGTTTCCGAAATAGAAAACGGATAACCGAGAAAAGCGATTTCATCGAACTTAACAGCGTCTTCCGCTCCGCGTACGTTCGCTACGATAGCCAGCAGTTTGGATTGTGTCGTTGATAAATTCAGTTTCGACAATACTTCTGCTGTATCGCGCAATTGCGGAATGGCTTTCGGAGAAACAAAACTTCCGAAATCAATAGTGTGAAATCCGCATTTGAGCAACTGATTGATGTACGCCGCTTTCTTATCAGTATCGATGAAAGTGTGCAGCCCCTGCATTGCATCGCGGGGACATTCCACGAGATGAAGTTCTTCAGTTCGCATTTGAGTTCAGCAATGCTTTGTTAATACGTTTAATCAATGCAGGGCCTTCATACACGAA
This sequence comes from Bacteroidia bacterium, assembly GCA_023151315.1. Classification (GTDB taxonomy): domain Bacteria; phylum Bacteroidota; class Bacteroidia; order Palsa-965; family Palsa-965. The sequence continues at coordinate 18,824 of JAKLJE010000023.1, read as the reverse complement.
TCCGGTGTACAATTGCACCAATGTTGCACCTGCATTCAGTTTCTCAATGGCATCTTCGGCCGTGTGAATTCCACCAACACCGATAATCGGAAACGATCCTCCTGATTTCGAATGCAGATAACGAATCACTTCTGTAGAACGTTTAGTCAATGGCTTTCCGCTAAGTCCGCCGGCTCCGATGCTTTCCACTCTGGATTTATCAGTTACCAATCCCGCGCGTGAAATTGTTGTATTGGTTGCAACAACTCCGTCGATTTTCGTTTGCTGCACGATTTCAATAATATCATCGAGCTGCGTATCAGTGAGGTCTGGAGCGATTTTCAGCAACACCGGTTTCGGATTCGGTTTCGCCATTGTCAGCTGCTTCATTCGATTCAGCAATGCCGTTAACGGTTCTTTATCCTGAAGCTCCCGCAGGTTCGGAGTATTCGGAGAACTCACATTCACTACGAAGTAATCAACGTAAGGGAAAAGCGCTTCAAAACATTTCTCGTAATCGGAAACAGCGTCTTCATTCGGTGTGACTTTGTTCTTACCGATGTTTCCACCGATAATTACATTGGTGCGACGTTTCTTCAAGCGCTCCACAGCTTCTGCAATGCCGTGGTTGTTGAATCCCATTCGGTTGATCAGTCCTGAATCTTCCGGCAGTCGGAACATGCGCGGCTTGTCGTTTCCGGGTTGTGCTTTCGGAGTCAGCGTACCGATTTCAATAAAACTGAAACCGAGCATTCCGAGTTCATCATAAAGTTTAGCGTCTTTATCCAAACCCGCAGCAAGACCGACAGGATTTGAAAAAGTCAGACCGAAAACTTTTCGTTCCAGACGTTTGTCGTTCACAACATACATCGAGGAAACGATGTTTTTCAAACCGGGAATATTCATGAAGAACCGAATGGCTCCAAATACGAAATGGTGAATCTTTTCAGGATCGAAAAGGAAAAAGATCGGGCGTAAGATGAGGCGATACACGGGGCAAAGATAAAGAGCGTTAAAGGATAACGAACATATTTGGATCATTTATACGACCTAAGTTATTTCCGCCTGAATCACTGAGTTCTTAGAACATACTCAAGTGTAAGTTGAATATTTTTTTGAGTCAGGAAGCTTCTTTGTTAAGTCCGCTGAACGTTACATTTAGCGCCAATTCAATATTACTTGTAATAATAAGGGGAGTATTTAATACGATTTGAGTTTAATATCGACACCGAACGTATAGAAAGGCTGGAATACCAATAACAAATTTCGAATCGGTAAAATTCAAAGTAGCCGAGTTAATTTGGTTTCCAGTATGGTTTCGCAATGGCAAACGCGAGCTATTCGGTATTAACTTTAGTACTGCGTTCCGTCTTACCTTGACTGACCCTTGGGTTTTGTGGAATCGGTCGATTCTGAACTGACTGCTTTGTGTCCAGTTCCGATGTATAATAGCGAGGTTTTAATGCGAATGCAAATCCGATTCCAGCCATATAAAGAAACTGTTTGGAGGTTAAAAGCGGAATATAACGCACTTGAAAATGAACACATGGAATAATGAAATAATCACCAACCAACTTAGAACTTCTTTCTTTGGAGCTTCGTCCAAGAATGGCATTCCATCCAAATTGAAAACCAACTTCTGATTTGAACAATTCTGAAGAAGCCACCGGTGAGTTGGCTGGTATATCCCCTTTCCTTAAATGTTCTCCGCCATATTGCACTTTTTGAGAAGAACAGTAAGAAACTTTTGCCGTTAATTTATTATCACGAAAATTAATAACTGTCCTATTAAAAGTGCTAATCGCAATACCATAACGAAAGTGTAATCCTATACCTGCTTCATAACAGTTCAAGCTAACAACTTTAAAATCACCAACAGAAAGATCCTGGTTTTCGAATATATGATATTCATAATTTGGGGAATTGAATCTTGTCAGCCCAAACACCAAGCCCACATTTATATTACGCGTTACACCACCAAACTCTACAAAGTATCGACGCTTAGAGTACAATTCGGTCTTTTCACCAACAAGTAGTCGACCCGACTTCATCAACGATTTTGTGCTATACAATGGAATGAACATGTCTATATTGAAAATATCCATTCCAACTTCCAGCATTGATGTACGCGCTTCAGCAGAAATATATGCACCCTTATAAAAGTTATAACCAGCATTCACTCCGGCAATCATAAACCCCAAATGCAACGCAGGCATCCTATCTCCGCTTGCCAGCTTAAGATTGTAACGAATTACAGTGCTATCACTAAATACTATCGAATCGCTCTGAGCTTTCGACCTGAATGAAATTACAAGTAACAGTAATAGAAAGAAATGCCTCATGGTAATCTGATCTGGTCAAAAATAAAAAAGGGCCGAGAATCTCGACCCTTTTTTATTTATTTCTTTCCGTCCATTTGCTGTTTCAGCTTTTCTGCTTCCCACTTGCGTTGTTGCAGTTTCTGCAGATATACCGGAGCGCGACGATCGCCCATTTGTGCGGCTCTTTCAGCCCATTGAATTGCGAGATCCAAATCTCCTGCAACTTCAGCGGCCAATGCCATGTTGTAGCTGGCACGACGTGCTGCTTTAGGATCGGAACTCTGTGCTCCTTTGTTCCAAACATCGGAAGCAAGCTTCCAGTTTGAATACTTCGCATAACGCGCTGCTGTTTTGAGCTCAGGTGAACCTTTGCGGTAGTATTCGCGTGCAACCCAGATGTACTGCGGAGAAATACGATGTCCGTACTGCTGACCTGCATGAACACCTGCGCGGCTTGTCATATCGCTGCGACTTGGCAGACGACTTTCTGCTTCCGCCAATGTGCGTCCGCTTCCGTCGTACTGCTGCCAACTTTCCTGTGTGAACTGATCTACGATCGTTTTTGTTTTCAAATCGTAAACACGCCAAACGGTGTACACCTGAATTTTCCCGTGTGCACGGTACTCTGGAACCTGAATGTTTGCACCGTCGGGTCCGCGCTGCGTTGTTTGTACCACTTCATTAAAAAGGTTGGTATTGGAGTCGAATGCTTCCAAAACAACGAGTGCTGTTGTTGTATCACCTCCTACAAGTTTCTTCACTACGTCCCAAGCCAGTGGTGGCTTCGTCTGACGACGACCGGTGCCTTTCAATGCTGTATCCATTGCAGCTACAGTCACAGTGAATCGTGGAGTCATGGTCAGTTTCTGACGCAATCCTTCCAGACAATCTTCAGAAGCCCATTTGTCCTGGAAAATTCCTTCTCCGGTAAGAATACCTTCGAGAATATTCAGAGCCTGCTGACCGTTGCCTTTTTCAGGGCGAGTACGATCCGCAAGGACGAATTTTTGAATGTGTGCAGGAAGTGTAACGTCTGCGGGTTGAAGAACCTGCAAACTGGTGTGTCCGAACTTACAGGAAGGTGTGGCAATCAGGGCTCCGAAAATGGTAGCCGCGGCCAGAAATATTCCTAACGGACGAAAAGTAGAATTTTTCATAGGAGTTAAATTTGAGAGAGGTGCTTCTAAAATCGTACCAAAGTTAGGAAATAGACTTGAGACGGAGAGTTGAGGAATTGGGGATTGGGGATTCGGGATTCGGGATTGGGAATTCGGGATCGGGAATTCGGGATTCGGGAGTTCGGGAGTTCGGGATTGGGGATTCGGGATTGGGAAATCGGGATTGGGAATTCGTAATCCGTAATTCGTAATTCGTAATATGCAATTATTCTACTGCGTTCTATTTATGTTCTGGTACACAATCCCATGACCGGGATCGATTTTCTGAAGAAGCGGCACCACTTTAGACTTTTCTTCCTGTAATCCTCCTGTGAAAAGCTTCACGATTTCGTCGGATTTGGCATTAAAGAAAACCTGTAGCGGAAATGATAACGGGCGCTGGTTGTGAATGGCCTCAAGCGTTTGCAAAGCAGACAATACAGCCGCGCGACCCGCAGCAACATCGTTGTACATGATATCAAATCCCATGCGGTGATAATTGTAGCTGCACACACGAAGTGGCGCGAACAATGGCTGCAGCATATTTTCAACCAACCAGTAACGGTTCTTGGTGCTTTCCATTGACTTCCATCCTTTTTCCGGAGCATTCTGTGCATTCGCAACAATAGTCTGCGCTTTCTGCCACCAAGGAGTTCCTCCATTCAAAGAATAAGTGTCGTAGTCCATTGCGATGATCACGTACGCGTAGTATGCGAGCACAGAAGTCAGATTGCTCATGTGCTGGTTGATAGTAAAATCCATCGGCTGAAATTCCACATAACGGAAAGTGAAATCAGCGTCGTTGTGATTGAACAAAACTGTATTGTATGAAGTTTTGTAAACCGGTCGCGTAGATTGTATCTGAATGGTGGCTTTGTATTCGTCAGTGGAAAGTTTCTCAGTGATATTGATGAACATGGAGCAACTGATACGTTCTTCGATTGAATAGATATCTGTGGTCCATTTCGTATTGTTCATGAATTCGAACACAGCTTTCTGAAGATTGTCGAAAATGCGCTTTTCAATCGTTCCCTGAATCTGAGGGGAAACCACCTGAACCTGGCAATTCAACTCCTGAGCATTCAGCGAAAGTGCTGCGCTTACCATCAATACAAATACTGCAATCAGCTTCTTCATTTCTTCAAGTAGGAATAAAGTATTTCTGCGATATCCGAAGCAACTTCCCGCTTCGGCTTCAGATCAAAGTTATGTGTTTTTCCATCCTTTGTAAAGATGGAAATGCGATTGGTTGCTGTTCCGAATCCGGCACCTGTGTCGCGAAGTGAATTCATTACGATAAAATCAAGATTCTTCCGCTCCAGTTTCGATTTTGCATTGGCAATTTCATTGTCCGTTTCCAGCGCAAACCCAACAAGCACCTGTGCCGGGGATTTCATTTTACCTAATGCCGCCAATATATCCTGTGTTTCTTCCAGCTCAATATTGGAAATGCCGCCTTGCTCCTTCTTGATCTTATTCGCTGCAACATTCTTTGGTTTGAAATCGGCAACTGCAGCTGAAAGAATCGCCGCATCCATCTTCGGGTAGCAATCGACGCAGGCTGTATACATTTCCGCAGCGGTCATCACATCAATACGCTTCACACGATGATCGAGATCGCGAGCAGAACCCGGCCCGTAAACCAAAGTAACGTCGGCACCTTGCTCGGCAAGAACATTAGCCAACGCGAATCCCATTTTACCGGAAGAATGGTTTCCGATAAAACGAACGGCATCTATAGGCTCGAAAGTAGGTCCGGCGGTCACAAGAATTTTCTTACCTGTAAGACGTGAACCGTGCAATAAAGTTGTTTCAAGGAAAGCAAAAAGAGTTTCCGGCTCGGCCATACGGCCTTCTCCGCTGAGTCCGCTGGCCAATTCACCGCTTTCTGCGGGAATGATGAGCGTGCCTCGCTTTCGTAATGTTTCCAGATTATCGCGCACCGAATCGTGACGATACATATCAAGATCCATTGCCGGTGCAATGATTACCGGACAACGTGCAGATAAGAAAACGGTAAGCAACAGATTGGAACTGTTACCATGTGCAAGATCTGCAATGGTATTGGCTGTTGCCGGAGCAATCAGCATCGCGTCCGCCCACATTCCAAGCTCCACGTGGTTGTTCCATACTCCTTCACCGCCTTCAGAAAAATTCGTCAGCGCAGGATTCCCGGAAAGTGTAGCTAATGTTAGCGGCGTAACAAATTCGTGCGCAGCCGGCGTAAGTAAAACCTGAACCTCGGCTCCTGCCTTTTTGAGCATACGCACCAGCAACGGAATTTTGTATGCCGCAATTCCGCCGGTGATACCCAGAATGACTTTTTTGCCTTTCAGATTCATACGCTATTAAACAGCAAGGACATGGCAGCAAAAGCCACCATGTCCGAAATGTTATTCAGCCTGCAATTACTCCTGCTCTTTTGCAGGATTGCGGTGGTAAACCTTGCCTTCAGTGAATTCCTGAATAGCGATGTTCACCGGCTTTGGAAGACGCTCGTAGAACTTAGAGATTTCAATCTGCTCACGGTTCTCGAATACTTCCTCGAGGTTATCCGTGTGAGAAGCAAACTCGTTCAGTTTTCCGGTAAGCTCTTCTTTCAGTTCAGCACTGATTTGATTTGCGCGCTTAGAGATGATTGCAACAGATTCGTAAACGTTACCTGTTTCAGTATCCATCTTACGCAGATCACGTGTTACCGTAGTTGTTTCTGCATTCGTTTTTTTGAAATCAACCATTGTTACTTGTATTATTTAGTTATTACTCTTCTTGTCGTCGTTAAATTCTTTCTGAAGTTTCAGAATATCATCTTTCAATCCTTTCACCTCATCTGTCCATTCGCTTTCCGGAAAACTCAGCAGAAACAAATCTGCCTGCTTCAACGCATCATTGATACGGCCTTCCTTCTTCTCTTCCACGCTGTTCTTTGCCAGACCGTATTTCGCTTTCACGAGCAGGTACATGGATTCTTCTCTGTATTTCGAATCCGGATATTCACGCAGCAACTCATTGAAAGAAGTAATTGCCGCTTTGAAATCATTGATGTTCAGATACAGTTTGGCAATTTCAAACTTCTTCTTCTGAAGCTTCACGTGCATCACATCAATGAGTTTGTTACACTCTTTCACGCGATCACTTTTCGGAAACATCTGTACGAAATACTGAAACTGCTCAATAGCGAGGTAGGTATCGTACTGATCAAGACTGTACACGGGAGACACCAGATAATGGCAATACGCGCTCATGTACAAACATTCTTCAGCTTTCTCGCTCAAGGGATAACTTCTGTAGAATACCTTGAACTGATATCCTGCAAGAATGTAATCCTCGAGGTGATAATTTGAAAATGCAAGATGATAAAGAACGTCTTCCCCTTTGTCGGTATTGCGGAGCTGAATGTACAACTCATCAAACAGCATCTGCGCTTTCACGTAGTCGCCTTTTGCGTAGTACTCTTTCGCTTTCGCGTACTTCTTGTTCGGATCAGGTTCTTTCTGAATCTTACTGAACTCGTTGCAACTTGAGCCAACAAGCGCGAGAATCAACGAAAAAACGACTATAATCCGTCCTGACATACCGTAATAAGCGGGCAAAGATAGTGAAAAGGTTTGATTCAGAGTCCTTCTGAACAACGCTGCAAGCCCGATTTGTCAATCAGACGAAGTTTGCGACCTGAAGTTGCCACCAAACCTTCCTCCTTGAGCGTATTTAACAGGCGGATTACGGTCTCTGTGGCTGTACCTACCAATCCGGCAATTTCATCACGGCTCATGGATACTGCCAGCGTCTGATTATCAGCCTCGTAACCGAATTTGTTTCCAAGAATCAGCAATACCTGCGCAAGACGGGCGCGAACATGCATACGTGCCAAACCGGCCAGATGATGTTCTGCATGCCGGAGCTCCTGGGTTAAGAGTCGGATCACCGCATGTGAAAATTCAGGATCGGCTTCCAGCGCCTGAAGAAATGCTTCTTTCGGAACAACGAGTACTTCGCTTGGTTCCAAAGCTGTGGCTGAAACAGAAAAAGTATCGCCGCCCAGAACAGCGCGGTAACCCATGAGATCCTGAGGCGCTGCCAGATGCACAATCTGCTCACGACCGTTGCTGTCGATGGTGTACAATTTCATCTTCCCTTTAAGCAGAATGTACACGGCCGAAGGCTGTTTCCCTTCGTGAAATAGCATTTCTCCTTTAGAGAGATTGCGGTGTTGCGCAGATGATTCCAGCAACTGACGTGTAGATTCGGAAAAGGTAGATAGCATGCCTCAAAGAAAATAAAAAATGCCGGCAGCGTTATACTGCCGGCACTGAAATCAATATGAACTATATCAGTTTTTCACCACCTGCTTCACGAGATCAGCAGCTTCCTGCAATTCAATTGCAGAATAAACTTTCAATCCTGATTCAGTGATGATTTTCTTTGCTTCTTCAGCGTTGGTTCCCTGCAGACGAACAATGATCGGTACCTGAATGTTTCCGATGTTTTTGTACGCATCAACAATTCCCTGAGCAACGCGATCGCAACGTACGATACCACCGAAGATGTTCACGAGAATTGCTTTCACTTTTTCATCACGCAGGATGATTCGGAATGCCTGTTCAACACGTGCTGCGTTTGCTGTACCACCTACGTCGAGGAAGTTAGCAGGATCACCACCTGAAAGTTTGATGATATCCATTGTTGCCATAGCAAGGCCGGCACCGTTTACCATGCAACCCACGTTTCCGTCGAGTTTCACGTAGTTGAGTCCGTAGCTGCCGGCTTCAACTTCTGTAGGATCTTCTTCAGAAGTATCACGCATTTCAGCGATGTCTTTGTGGCGGATCAATCCGTTTCCATCGATAGTAACTTTCGAGTCAACCGCGATGATTTTGCCATCAGATGTTTTGAAAAGCGGGTTGATTTCGAAGAGGCTTGCATCGATTGATTCGTATGCTTTGTAGAGTGATTTCACGAATGAAATCATGCTCTTGAAAGAATCTCCTGCAAGACCGAGATTGAACGCGATGCGGCGCGCCTGAAAATCGCGCAGACCTACTTTAGGATCGATTTCTTCGCGGTGAATCAGATGCGGAGTGTGTTCTGCAACTTCTTCAATGTTCATTCCGCCTTCCGTAGAGTAAACGATTACGTTACGACCTCTGCCGCGATCAAGCAGAACGCTCATGTAAAATTCTTTGTGTGCTTCAGGACCCGGATAATAAACATCCTGTGCAATCAGCACTTTATTCACTTTCTTTCCTTTTTCCCCGGTCTGAAGCGTAACGAGTACGTTTCCGAGAATTGCCTGAGAAATGTTCTTCACATCATCCAGACTCTTCGCGAGCTGAACACCGCGCTGCTCTGTACCAACAATTTTACCTTTACCGCGACCGCCGGCGTGAATCTGAGATTTCACAACCCACCAGCCTGTGCCGGTTTGCTTTTGCAGTTCTTTTGCAGCTTCAACAGCCTGTTCCGGAGTTTCCGCAACAATTCCTTCCTGGATGGCAACACCGAAACTCTTGAGGATCGATTTGCCTTGATATTCGTGAAGATTCATAGTTCTGTTTTACATGTCCCGAATGACCGTTCAAACGGGCAGGGACAAAAATAATAATCATTCAATGTCTGAACGCCCGTAAACCCGAATTGTTGAAAACATTGAATATTTCTTCCCGACATGCAACTTCCGGGGATGTGCTTCGTTATATCAAAGCGGTAAAAGTCCCTTTCACATTAATTAATATCCTTTAATCAAACTTTAATTGCGGGGATTGCGCGGAAAAATACTTTTGTTGCCCATAAACCTCTGTTTTGAAAACGCTACTCGCCTTATTCTCCTTGTTATCGTTGTCCACCCTATCAGCGGGTAACGATGACGATACAGTAATTGTCCGTCGGGAGTACTTCTCGGTGCGTAACAGTTCGGCTATTCACATTGACGGAGAGATCGAAGACGCTGAGTGGCGGGATGCGAACACTACAGGAGACTTCGTACAGAATAGCCCCGTTGAAAACGCTCCTGTGACTTTTCCCACAGAAGTAAAAATGAAGTACGACAATATTGGTCTTTATATAGCGGCCAAGATGTACGACACCAACCCGGACAGCATCAACCGCCAGTTGGGTTTACGGGACGAATACCTGAACGCGGATAACATCCGTTTTGTTTTCGACACTTACAATACACAGCAGGACGGATTCATTTTCATTGTCTCAGCGTCCGGAGTGCAGAGTGACGAACGTTTTTCCGATTACAATTACAATGCTGTGTGGAAAAGTGCAGTGAAGTTGCAACGCGATGGTTGGACTTGCGAAATTCTGATTCCATGGTCGGCTTTGCGCTTCCCAACAGGTAATGATCATGACTGGGGATTGCAGATCACGCGTAATCTTCAGAGAAAATTTGAATTTGATCAGTGGGCGCTTACCCCGAAAGGCAAAGCAAATCCACTGAAGTATTTTGGCTTGCTTAAAGGCATGAAGGATATTGATCCTCCTGTTCGTTTATCGCTCACACCCTACTTTACCACTATTTGGCAGGATGATGATCGTTTTGGAGAAACGGATCCGTCTGTGAGTTTTGCGGGTGGTATGGATCTGAAGTTCGGAGTGAATGAAGCATTTACCGTTGATATGACTTTGCTGCCCGATTTCAGTCAGGTGCAAAGCGATAACGTAATCAAAAACCTTGGTGCTTTTGAGCAGCAGTTTCAGGAGTTCCGTCCGTTCTTCACTGAAGGAGTTGATTTATTTCAGCGAGGCAATCTGTTTTATTCAAGGCGAATCGGGAAGACTCCCACTGAGTTTTACGGCGTGGAATATATGACCGACAGTAATGAAATTATCACGAAGAATCCGACGAGGTCCAGATTGCTGAATGCCACGAAACTTTCAGGTCGTACCAATTCAGGACTAGGACTCGGAATACTGAATGCGTTCGTAGATAATACCTATGCAATCGCAACGGACACGATTACCGGTAACGAAAGAAAAGTATTGACGGAGCCGCGCTCGAACTACAACATCTTTGTCATCGACAAGCAGTTGAAGTACGGATCTTCCATTTACTTCATCAACACGAATGTTATTCGGACCAATGGTTACAGAAGTTCCAATGTAACGGGCGCAGGAGCCACATTGAACAACGAAACAAACACTTACAGTGTCGACATTCATGGAGCAGTAAGTGATGTCTTGTATCCGATTGAGCAAGGAACATCAGAATTTCAAAGCAGTATCGGTTACAAATACAGCGTAATGCTCTCCAAAACCAGCGGTACATGGCAGGGCGGAATCGGTCGTGAAGTACTGAGTAAACTTTGGGATGCGAACGATCTCGGCATTACATTCGAGAACAATTATGCAGGGAACAACATATTCGTTTCATACAATTTGTTCAACCCTAAAGGCATTTTCAATTACGCGAACGTTTCATTGTCCGGGTACTACAACTACTATCTCGAAACGGGTAAAACAACTTACGCGGGCCTGAACTACAATATGTTTCTGCAATTCAGAAATTTCTGGAGTTGCTATTTAGGTGTAGAAGGAATTCCGGTTGAAAATTATGACTACTTCGAACCTCGCGAACCGGGACGATTCATTATACGCCCGCCAATGTTCAGTTCGTGGATGGGCTTTAACAGCAACACGAACAAGAAAGTGAGCTTTGGTGTAAACTTTTATACCGGACGAACGGATGTTGTAGGACCAACAATTCCTGCCAATCCATGGTACGGTGGCGGACCGAACATTACATTGCGTCTCAGCGACCGTTTCTCTGCGAACATCGGAGCATACATTCACACGGATTTCGGTGATCGTGGCTGGGTGAATACTGAATCGGATGGAACGATAGTTATCGGAAGAAGAAACATCCGGAATGCGGAAGGCAGTTTGCGCGCAACGTATGTATTCATGAAAGACATGTCGATCACAGCAACGGCGCGTCATTACTGGGCAACAGGTCAATATACAGGTTACTATGTATTGTCAGATGAAGGTTATCTGCACGATTACGTTACGTACGCCAACAATCACGACTTCAGTTTCAACTCTGTGAATGCGGATATCGTGTATTCGTGGATATTCGCTCCGGGAAGTATTCTTTCCGTTGCATACAAGCTGAATACGATGATGGAAGAACAGCCTATTAATTTCAGCTACAAGCATAATCTTGTTGACACCATGCGCGGCCCGCAGTTGAATCAGGTTTCAATGCGCGTGTTATACTTCCTCGATTATCAGTATGTAACTAACGCCCTGAAGAAAAGACATCAGTAAGCGCGCTTACTTTCTTTTCCAAAGCATGATAAAGTCGTTCATTTGATATCCGTTTCCGATATCAAAATCCTTCACTTCACTGATAACAAATCCGGCTTTGAAATAAAAGTTAATGGATTTGTAATTGTGACGATTCACCGTTAGTCGTGCCGAACTGCAAGCGGAATAAAGTGAAATGATTGACTGAAAAGCTTTCATTCCGATTCCCTTGCCTTGCTCGGATGAATCGATGTAGAATTTGTGGATAAACAATTCATCAGGCTGTTCATTACTTACTCCGAAGTAACCTATGTTTTTTCCTGAATAGCGAATGAAATAGAACACCTGTCCCTTTTCCATTTGCTCTCTTAAAGCAGAAGGCGAATACATCTTGCCAAGCATGTAATTCACCTGTTGCATTCCGATAATCGGAGGATAATGTACCATCCAAATCTTCTCGGCCAACGTGGCAATCTCCGGAATATCTTCGGCAGTTGCTTTCAGCAATTGTACTTCCTGACTCATAATTACATTATGGCAATGAAAGTAACGATCCCTGCGATCAAGAGAATGATGTATTGAAGAAAATCAGGGAACTGGGTCAGATACTTTTTATAAAACTCGCGCCACCACGATTTCTGGAAAATATTCATGCGCAAATTTACTTTCTGTTTTTATACAAAGCACCATTCAGGTTAGCATAGCGCAAAGTTACTTCCCAACCGCCTTGAGACTTGGATGCTGTGGAATAATCGGACACATTGATGTCGTAAGCAAGCCCAACGAAAAAGTCTCCCAGATCATAATACAATTGCGGGATGATTGCATCTCCTAAACGGTAATGACAACCTAAACCAATTCCGGATTCAGAAAAGAAGTTGGTGATTTTCGTACCGTTCTTAATTCGATAGCGCACTGCACTTCCAGTAATAAACTCGCGTGCGGGTCCCTGAACAATGTACGTTAACGAAGGGCGCAAAGACCAATTTGTACCTGGAAAATCATAACGCACATGTGTATGTCCGATAATGCGCATATACAAACGCTCACTTCCGCCTCCGTGAAACTTCTGCTCCGGCTTATTCAAGTGGAACGCGGAAAGTCCTGCATTGATTTCAAACACGTCTTTACCTGCAATGTTGCCCGCGACACTTCTGAACTGATAAGCAACTCCACCTCCGAAATCCACATACGGAAACGAAGTCAGCAAATTCCCTTCGTTGGAAGCTGCATTCGGATCATACACGCCATTAATGTATTGGCTTTCCCATTGCAATTCTGCAATTGTTGCAGAACGTTGACCGTAACCACCATTTATTCCTGCAGAAAGCATACTGCGATCATCCAGCTGTACAATGCCACTGACACTGAGCAAACCTTTGAACGTTCCGAGTTTGGAATCGCCCGCCTGATCTTTGTATGCCATAACTCCCAGACCCATGCGCGCCGGGCTCTTAGGATTTCCGAGCTGGATGTCAAAACAACCTGCAGATGTAACATAAGGATGTCCCATTGACATCCATTGATTGCGATGATGAACGGAAACACGATAAATTCCATCGAAGAATCCGGTGTAAGCAGGATTCAGATTGATAGGCGTTTCATTGAACTGAGAAAAATGCACGTCCTGTGCCTGTGTGATAAACCCAGACAAACAAAACGCAGCAGTTAATATTCTCTTCACCATGTCATCAGCGCATCAACGTGATATTTCCCGAGCGGCTTTCTGTTGTACCATCAGGATTTGTCACTTTAATCATGTAAGCGTACACGTCCGACGGATTTTGTTTTCCGTCAGTAGTTCCGTCCCAACCATTTGACATTGACGTTGTAGTAAACACTACTTGTCCCCACCGGTTGTAAACAACAAATTCGAACGACTGCAGCGGGTCGAGTCCGTGCACATAAACCATATCATTGTTGCCATCTCCGTTCGGCGAGAAAGCCGTTGGAATAAAAACATTCGAAAGAATCTCCTGCTCCTTGTAATGAGCAATGATGTGATCGGCTTGTGTGAGATTCACTCCGATACTGTCACTGGTGGTTGACGGCGTTGGTGTGTTCACCATCTCCCAATAATCGAAAGTGTATTGCGATGAAGTCGGAGCAGTTTGCAGTATCACAGGGATTCCACCATAGTAAGTTCCCGTCCACGGAAACTGATCGAGGAACAAAGAATTGATTTCAACGGTTCCCGCTCCTACCGGTTGTACTTCTACAATGATATTGTACGGTCCAGTCAGATTATAGCAATCAATCATTCCCTGCACAAGTGTGGTGCATCGGGTGGAAATGAAAGTACGTAATGTGGTAACGTTTGTTTGCCATCCGGGCATTGTTCCGCCCCACTTTGCAACTTGTCCCGGCATTTCAGGAGCAATCTCAGCGATCATGGTATCCAGACGTGTAATCATGGAATCGCAACTGAAAGTTGTATTCATCAGGTCAGCGAATCGATTTACATAATACTGCTTGAATGTCGGATTCGCCATCAGTGCATTCACAATAGGAATGTGTCCTTGACCGCCCGGATCCGGTAAACTTTCAGGGTCACATGGATCTGCATTGGGAGATGTATCCGGAATTCCTGTGTAGTTGATGTAATGACCGAAAGTCGCATCGTTATCCCAAAGTGCATAACGCCATTTCTTTTTGTCGCCGGTAGTATCTGTACCACGCCACCATGCAGTGTTCCAGTTTAACCAATCGGAAGTAACGCAAATGGAATTAAGGATAATGTAATCGCACAAACTCTTCCAGTTGTAAACGCTGTCAACATAAGCCCAGTTGGCTGCGGTTGCCATATTGTTTGTTGTAACGAAAGTGACGAATGAGTTCCAGGCCGGAGCTGCATTAGGAGCGCCGTATTCTTCCCACGTTCCGCCCCATGTTTTCAGAAACTGCAGGTGGTTTTCATCCTGACCGTAATAATAATCGGTGAAATCATGGTCATCCACTTTCTCACGGATTTCATAAACGCCCCAGTATTGTCCGTTGCAATAAAGCACACACGGTTCCCATGTTCTTTCATCAACATTAAGATGAGCTTCCTGTGAAATATCGTGTACGTAAGCATCGCGGATATGTGCTCCGTTCTCAAACGGATAATTATCATTCGCAGCTGCTTTGATAATGATCTTCTGAAAACTCGGGCGATCTTTTCTACGGAACAAAGGCCAATCCAACGCGTCGTTGTAACCCATCTGATCCTGTGAAACGAAATCGATTCCGCGTTGGTTGTACGCCCATGAATCGTTACCGTGTTTGTTAGAGTTTCCTGTTACTTCAGTACGGAATGTTCCTGTTTTATCGAAGTATTCCAATCCGGTTACAGGTTCGTCACTCCACGCACCGTTCATCAAAGACATTAATCCGTCGCCGTAAATTGACAGTACCGCAACAGTATGCGGGCTGTTGATGAAGTACGTGTTACTTTCAATGAAAGATGCAGGCACATTCGGTGTAGAGCTGAATGCACGTGCGCGAATAACCTGCGTAGCAGAAACAGAAATTGCTGCTGAATAAACAGGATCAGATGTTGTAGGTTCAAATCCGTTAGTAGTGTAATGAATGGTAATGTTAGGATCCGGACTTGTTATTGAGACATTGATTGAACCCGGATAGAAGCCGGCCTGCTGACTGAAAACCGGAGTTGTTGCATAAGGCGCGTAAGCAGTTGCCGTGCTATTGGAAGAACCGAGTGTTGGATTAATAAAAACAGACCACGTTGATGCACCGTCTGTAGTTCTTCCCCAGGAATGATCCGTCTGATTGCGTCGCAAGGTCATGGAGTCGAGAATATTTCCTGCTGCATCTGAGAAAACAACTTCTTCAGGTTTGCATTGAGTCATTTTATATCCGGTATGATACCAGATTCCGCTTACCATGTTCCGTCCGGAACATACTACTCGGATGAATCCGCCCGCCGGAATAGAACCGCTTGGGAAAGCCCACTTTGTCGGATTATTGACGTTATCACTCATGTGATAACCGGTAAGATTCACAGCGCTGCTGCCTGCGTTATATAATTCAACCCAGTCGTTGTATTCACCGAAGTTGTCGGCAACAGTGGAAATATTTGCGCATGAATATTCGTTGATCATCACTTGTGACCGTGATGTAAGTCCGCAAACAAAAACAAGACAGGTAAAGAAAAGAAACCGTGAGTAAACGTAATGCTTTCTCATGAAGGGAATTTGTTACGTAAATATACTGATTAAAAGGGCATTAAAAAAAATCCCGCCTTGCGGGCGGGACATTGTTTTCATCAGTTTCCAACGGTTCCGGGTTTTCGGCAGACCTGCTTACCTTCCCATTTGCAAAGCGCATAATCCAATTCTATCATGGCGCTTACTGCTAATTGCGAATAATTCTGCGATGCGTTTCCGAATTGAGCGGCTTTCGTTACCCACAGCTGTTTGATCAGCCACATTCCTCCGGATTTCGGATTGATTACATTCAGAGCTGCATCTACGTTACCGGCTCCTGCATGATAAACATGGAGAACAAGCAAGCGGTACCATAATTCGGTGCTGTCACAAGAAATCCCACGTTTGGAAAGCATACTGTTTACCTGAGGCACGCAAATAGTGCGGATCAGTTTGGAAGAAGCCCATGCGGATTTATAAAAATCGCGGCGCTCGTCAATTTTCTTTCCAACCTTCAGTCCCATGCTTCGAGCAACACCCGGCATGAGCTGAAATGCGCCAACTGCACCGGCATTCGACTTGCGAACTTTTCCAGGACTTTCAATCAATAGAATCGCTTGAGCGTAGAACGGGTCTACTCCTTCCTGCATAAAAATCGGAACGGCTTTATGTATATCATCCAGCACAATGTGCGGATTGTAAAAATCGTTTTTGCCAGCTGTATAAAAAATACGAACAGTATCGCCAAGATTATGCGCTTTACGAATACTGTCGCGGTATGCGTTCTGCTGGACTTCAGTTTTCTTATTCCAATCTGCGTTCGACCATTTCGCGAAGATGGTGCGTGTTCCCTGCATGCTGAGCAGGCCTGAATCCGGCGACAGTGTCATGATGCTTCTCCAGAAACGTACCTGCGGAACTGTATCGAGTCCTTCCAGATAGATCTGGTCGGTGTTAACGACATATCCGATCTGCGCTTCGTCTACATAAGAAACGGCCTGCAGATTACGCATATGGATCATTGCAGGTTCCTGAGCGCTTACAACTTGCGTTGCCGCTACTAAACCGATTGCTGCTGTTAAAATGAATTTTCTCATCGCCGTGCACATTAACTATTCATAAAGAAACGCAACAGTTACTGTAATATTAGCGAATCATCGCGTTTTTTTCAACTCTTAAAAGTTAATTGATGCTTAGAAAAACGTTGCAAAAACAGATTACAGACATTTCATAACAGTTAATCAGGAAATGCCGGCAAATAAAAAAGCCGCCTCCGGAAATCGGAGACGGCTCTAAATCTTCTGATGGAAATTATTCCACGATCAGGCGCTCAGTAGTAACAGTGTTACCGGCAACAAGCTGTACCATGTACATTCCTGCAGCGAGGTTAGAAGTGTTAACTGCTACACGACCGTTCTGTACAGTTCCTTCGTTCTGTACGAATACTTCACGACCGTTTACGTCAAGAATGCGAACAGTTACTTCGCTCGCAACAGCAAGGTCGTAATTCACATTTACGATTTCGTTTGCAGGGTTCGGATAAAGACCGAAGTTCACGATGTTGGAGTTGTCTTCAACAGAGTTAGGATCAGTTCCCATAACGAGGATTTCGTCAATTGAAATCAGGTTGTCGTCATGTGAATTGTGTTTGAACTGAATGAAGATGTGCTGACCGTTGTATTGAGCAAGGCTCACAGAGAACGGACGCAAAACACCACGCCAGCGGCTTGAATCGCCCGCGTTATCTTCAATGTAAGTGTAGTCCATGCCATGTACAAACGGATCCAACGGATTCGCTGTAGCAGCAGGCATAAACGAGTAAGTTGCGAAATCATTAGGGTTTGAACCCACTGCGTCAAATTCCGCAGCTACAAAAAGTGTATCAGTGAACGAAGCGATGTTGTTATCAGTTGTTGAAACCAAAACAACATAACCGTCAAGGTAACGTGGAGTCTGGAAAGAAGCAGACTTCCATGAAAGCATCGCTGTTCCGTCGATGATATCCAGACGCGGCGTGATAAGGATGTTATCTACCGGAGTTGATGCATCGTTAGTCCAGGAGTTTGCTCCGAGGACACCATTCGTTGAGTCAACATTTGCATACCCGAGAGTCCAGAACCATTCGCCCGGACGAGTTCCCTGCGTACTTCCGTCAGGCAATCCATCGTTGTCAACGTTGTACCAGTTTGCATCTGTAGTTGATCCCGGAGGAGCAATCTGCCACTGCATATAAGTTGAAGGATCTGTTTCGAAATTATCCCACAACAGTGTATCATTCTGAGCAAATGCAGAACCTGCCAAAAGCAACGACCCTGCAACAAGTAGATTTTTCTTCATGTTGTTCTGTTTTGTTTTTTTTACTGTAGTGCAAATATAAGGCAACGCGCTGCACGGCGCAATGAAATGCGCAGCTATTCGTCACTGAATCTGAAGAATTTACAAAAATGTCAGGCCAGCGTCAGGATTAACCTGCCACCGACACTTTAACGTGGTCGGAAGCGCCATCAACCTGATCGTTTTTAGGTCTTCTGATCACGATTGTTACCATATCGGATGAATGGCGGATGTATCCATACTCGTAACAGAAGTAGTATGTATCACCTTTACGGGTACGGTACGAATGTGTGTAATAGTTGTATAAGAATCCGAGCTCCGTAAGTTTATCGGCAGGTACGGTAGCCTTATCACCTACGCAGAGTTCAGATAATGCGCGCCGGTTTTTACGCAATACATGATTAATGTTGCGCATGTAATTATTGGCGTCGCTGTTTACTTTGTTGTTGTAACTGTTTCTGCAAACATCAGAACAGAATTTCTTGTCGGCTCTTCCTGAAATCGTTTCTCCGCATTCAATACAAAACTTACTCATCTTTCGTGCTTTTAAATATATAATTCATCGACTAAAACAGGGTCTATGTCGCAAATGTATAAATATTTAGTTTAAACACGCAAGTATTATTTTTCAGCTA
>JAKLJE010000022.1 GCA_023151315.1 Bacteroidia bacterium | reverse complement strand
AGAATTTCTGTCGGCCTTTGCCCAGTTCCTGCACACCAATGATGAACAGCATCGATTGTACATCGATATCGTCGCCGAATTGCGGTTTCAGTTTTTCCTTCACCACTTTAATCGACGCAATTACTTCGTCTCGCTTCATCATTGTGCGAAGTTAAGCAGACAATTTTCAGGAAATGCATATTCGGATGAATAACATAATGCTATTCACAATGCCGATCTGAAAACTGGAAATCATTGACCGTTACACAGCTTTCAGGGCGTTTATTTTTGTTGCATGAATTTCATCGATATTCTCATCATCATTCCGGTTCTGTGGGGATTCTGGCGTGGTTTTATGAAAGGCGTTGTGATGGAAGTGGCAACATTGGTTGCGTTTTTCCTGGGAGTTTGGGGCGGAATGAAATTTTCCGATCTCATCGCAGGCTACATCCGCGAATGGTTCACAACCGAATCGCCGTATGTACCGCTGATTGCTTTCGGATTGGTTTTCGTTGCAATTCTCATTGCAGTTTTTGCATTGGCAAGATTCATTGATAAGTCAATGGAAAAATCAACACTTACGATTTTCAATAAACTTGCCGGTGGCGCATTCGGGGGATTCAAGTTTCTGCTTATCCTCAGCGTACTGTTCTTCGTTGTAGATGCAGTCGAGAAAAGTGTAACGGTAATACCTCCGGAAATCAAAGACAACTCTCTGCTTTATCGTCCTGTTGCTTCAGTAGCACCGAAAGTAATTCCGGGTCTGCGCGACAGCGATCTCGGGAAAATGATTCCGGATAAAGATGATGTGGAAGTTGGGGTTGATGTGAACGTGAAGTTGAAAGAAGATTCTCTGCAAGAGAAACAATAAGCCGCGATACGCTTACTGAGCTTTCTTAGCTTCTTTAAACTTAAACGAATTCATGAAGCGGTAGATGTACGAATTGCCGAGAAACTGATTGCCGGTAATCACCACCAACGTATACAGATTTTTTCCGCGGTAATATTTTCGCATTGTAATTACTCCCGCGTTGCGGTTCATGAAAATCTGATACTCGCGTCCGACAGTTCCGTTGTTGTTTACCACTTTCCCGCTGTCGGCGAGAATCGCGCCCATCGACCACGCATAGATCTCTGCATCTTTCAGCATGATGTCATCCAGCAAATCTCCCATCTTTTCCGCGGAGTCGCTGAGCATGTAAGTTGAAAGAGAATAATATGCGTTGGAATCCAATCCTCCATCCTGCGGTTCGTAATACAATCGTGCTCCTGCTGCATCCCCAACCATTGTTGCTGTATCGATCGGAGGGCCGGGAAATTCAATGTAGAATTCTTCGCCTTCCACCACGCGCCAGCCACCGGATGTACATCCCGCAACCAAAGCCATCAGAAAAGCAACAACGAAAATCCGCATTGATTTCTATTTAGTGTGTTACAGTTGCATTGTTTACGGCTTCAACACCGGGTAAAGTTCCTGCTTCGATGTATTCCAACAAAGCACCGCCACCGGTTGAAACATAACTTACTTTATCTGCTAGATTGTATTTGTTGATTGCAGCAACGGAATCTCCGCCACCGATCAATGAAAATGCACCTTTCGATGTAGCCGTTACAATTGCATGCGCAACCGATTTCGTTCCATGCGCAAAGTTTTCCATTTCGAAAACGCCCATTGGCCCGTTCCACAGAATGGTTTTTGAATTTGCGATTACCTCCGCATAAATTTTCTCTGTTGCAGGTCCGATATCCAATCCCATCCATCCATCAGGAATTGCATTAACATCACAGGTCTGACGGTTCGCATCATTCGCAAAATTGTCAGCGCAGATCGCATCAACAGGAATATAAATATTCACGCCTGATTTTTTTGCGGCCTCAAGAATGGCCAACGCATTCGGCAAGCGATCATCTTCCACCAACGACTTTCCGATTTTTCCGCCCAATGCTTTTGCAAATGTGAAAGCCATACCGCCACCGATGATGATGTTGTCTGCTTTCTTCATCAACTGCTCAAGAATCAGAATCTTATCGGAAACTTTCGCGCCGCCCATAATAGCAGTGAAAGGCTTCTCAGCTCCGTTGAGCACTTTGTTTACAGAAGCAATTTCTCCACTCATCACGTAACCGAAGCATTTGTTCTGCGGGAAGAATTTTGCAATCACAGCAGTAGAAGCGTGTGCACGATGCGCTGTTCCGAATGCATCATTCACATAAAAATCACCCAGCTTTGAAAGCGACTGCGCAAATGCTTCATCACCTTTTTCTTCCTGCTTATGAAAACGAAGATTTTCGAGAAGCAATACTTCTCCGCTCTTCAAAGCACCTGCAGCATTTTCAGCTGCCGCTCCGATGCAATCTTCCGCAAATGAAACTTTCACTCCGCCGAGCAGTTGTGAAAGATGACCCACCAAATGTTTCAATGAATATTTTTCTGCCGGACCTTCTTTCGGTCTGCCGAGGTGCGACATCAGAATGCAGCTTCCGCCGTCTTTCAGAATTTTCTGAATAGTCGGAACAGCAGCACGCATGCGTGTATCATCCGTAATGGCAAATGAAGCATCCAGAGGAACATTGAAGTCAACACGGATCAGTGCTTTTTTGCCGGCAAAATTGAATTGGTCAACGGTTTTCATTCGGAACAATTTGTGTGTGGGCGCAAAAATAGGATTTAGCAGGATATTATTCCATGAAATCCGTCGGAATACACGCAACCTCGCGTTCTGTTCTTTACATTTGTTCCTCATGTTTTTCCGCGATATCATCGGTCACGAACCCATAAAACAACGCCTTGTACAGAGCGTGCAAGGACAGCGTATTTCGCATGCGCAGCTGTTTTACGGTTTTGAAGGAAGCGGAGAGCTCCCGTTGGCAATGGCTTATGCGCGTTACGTGCATTGCACCAATCGTGGCGCGGATGATTCCTGCGGCGTTTGTCCTTCCTGTCAGAAGTACGACAAACTCGTACATCCTGATTTGCATTTCGTTTATCCGATTGCTTTGTCGAAGGATCTGCGCGTGAGCACGACGGTAATCAAAGAGTTCCGGGAAGCATTTCTGGAGAATCCGTATCTCACTCTCAATGATTGGTTCCTCAAGCTGGATGCAGAAAACAAGCAGCCTGTGATCGGAACGGAAGAAAGCGGAGAAATCCTGAAGAAATTGTCGCTGACAACTTTCGAAGGCGAGTATAAGATCATGCTGATCTGGATGGCCGACAAAATGAATCTTCAGGCAGCGAACAAGTTGCTCAAGATTCTCGAAGAACCGCCGGATAAAACTTTGTTTCTGCTCGTAACTACAAGCGAAGATCAGCTTTTGAGAACAATCGTATCGAGAACGCAGTTGGTGAAAATTCCGCGCATTCAGGATGATGTGCTCGCGAAAGCGTTAGCAGAGCGAAACGGACTGGCGCAGGACGAAGCTGTGCGAATTGCTTTTCAGGCTGATGGGAGCTACAGTGCAGCATTACAATTGCTCGAAAAAGATGAGCAGGCCGCGTTCAATTTTCAGGTTTTTCAGACCTGGATGCGGGCTTGCCTGAAGTTCGACATCTCCAAGGTGATGGAATCCGTTGACAATTTTGCCACTGCAGGTCGCGAACGTCAGAAGCAGTTTTTGACGTATGCTCTGGAAATGGTTCGGGAGAGCCTTATGGCTAATTATGCGGATCAATCCATGATTCGGATCGCAGGAGAAGAGCGGAGCTTCATAGCCAAATTTGCCCCTTTTGTGCATGCGGCCAATGGAAAACAGTTCATGAATGAGTTGGATCGTGCGTATCAGCACATTGAACGCAACGCAAATGCGAAGATTGTGTTCCTCGATTTGTCGTTTAAGGCCAATGAACTGTTAAATGTTTCCAATCCCGACAAGGTAAAAGGCTGATTTTCCACAGGTCTTCGTTTACAAGTGTATCTTGCAATGCGGCAAGAAACCTTATTTTTGCTGATTACCAAACTAAAGGCAAACCAGTATGGGATGTGGAGGTTGTTCAAGCGGACGCGGATGCAGTACGGCTACTTCAGGCAAAAAAACTGAGGATGGCAGCGGCGCATCGTGCAGTTCAGGCGGATGCAACAAGATGAACGTGTTCGACTGGCTGGCGGATATGGCCTTGCCTCCGGGACAGAAACCGTTTGATGTGGTGGAAGTCCGTTTCAAAAACAACAGAAAAGAATTTTTCCGGAATATAAATGAACTTCCTTTGGCAATGGGCGACGTTGTTGCTGTGGAATCATCTCCGGGTCACGATATCGGAACCGTTTCTCTCTCTGGAGAATTGGTGCGTTCGCAACTCAAACGAAGAAATGTGCAGGCGAACGATCCTGCGATGAAAAAGGTTTACCGTAGGGCCAAGCAGACTGACATTGACAAATGGATGGAAGCGCAGGCATTGGAGAAACCTACTCTTGTGAAGTCGCGTGAATTTGCTTTGCGTCTTGGCTTGCAGATGAAGATCGGGGATGTGGAATATCAGGGAGATAAGACCAAAGCGATTTTCTATTACACCGCTGATGATCGCGTGGATTTCCGTGAACTCATCAAAGTGATGGCGGAAGAATTCCGCGTGCGCATTGAAATGCGTCAGATCGGTGCACGTCAGGAAGCGGCACGACTCGGAGGAATCGGAGCTTGCGGACGCGAATTGTGTTGCTCAACATGGCTGACGGATTTCCGTTCGGTTACAACTTCCGCAGCACGGTATCAGCAGCTTTCATTGAATCCGCTGAAGCTTGCCGGACAATGCGGCAAACTGAAGTGTTGTCTCAACTACGAATTGGATTCTTATCTCGATGCGCTGAAAGATTTTCCGGATGCAGTAGACATTGAAACTGTTCGCGGGAAAGCACGCCATCAGAAAACAGATATTTTCAAAGGCTTGATGTATTACACTTTCGCAGATGAACCGGATCAGTTTATTCCTGTTCCGAATTACAGAGCGAAAGAACTCATCGAGATGAATAAGCGCGGAGAAAAGCCGGAAGTTCTTGTTGAGAAAGTGAAGGAGAAAGTTGAAGTGAAAGCTCCTGATTTTGAAAATGTGGTTGGGCAGGACAGCTTAACACGTTTCGATAAGCAGAAGAGCAGCCGCAACAAGAAGAAGAAAAAGAAAGGCAACAATCCGCAAGCAGGAAATCCGCAGCAACAAGGCGGTAATCAACCTCGTCCGCAGAACCAACAGGGCGGCAATCAACCACGTCCTCAGCAGAATCAACAGCAAAAGAATCAGCCTCGTCCGCAAGGTCAGCAGCAAGGAAACCAGCAGCGTCCTCAAGGACAGCAACAGGGCAATCCGCAGAATAAGCAGCAGCGTCCTCCGCAGAAGAATAACAATCAGCAACAGCGGAAGCCTAGTAATCAGAAGCCGAATCAGCCCCGTAACAACAACAATCAACAGGGCAATCGTAATCAGGGCAACAACAATAATCCGCCTCCGCCACCGTCTGTATAGTTATGAAACAGCTGCTTGTTCCGTTTATTCTCCTGGCAATCTTTTTCACTTCGTGTGATTCCAATCGCTTTTTCGAAGAGAACAGAGAGATTACCGATGGTGTTTGGGATATGAAACAGCGTCTCACTTTCGAGTTCGATGTTCCCGATACAACAACGGCTTACAATCTGTATTACAATGTGAGAACGAGTGATGATTATCCGTACAGCAATCTTTACGTGTTCCAACACATCGATTTTCCCAATGGAAAAAAAGGTTCGGACACAATCGAACTTCCGCTTGTAAATCCGGACGGATCATGGGTAGGAACCGGTCAAGGAGATCTTCACGATTGTCAATTGTTGTTTCGCAAGAATGTACGTTTTCCCGTTTCCGGAAAATATCACATGGAAGTGGAGCAAGCCATGCGTATGCAGCAGCTTCCGGGTGTGAAAGACGTTGGAATCAGGATAGAACGAGCAGAGTAATTCTGCAAATTGCCCGTTGAATTTCCCTATCTTAGCAATACGTGAAACAACTCACCGCTATACTTCTTGCGGCTTCGCTGTTCGGATTCTGCGCCATGTGCAAAAAGGATCCGCCTCTGGACGTTTATAAAACCAAACATGTGATTCTGGTTTTTGTGGATGGAGCACGTTATACGGAAACCTGGGGTAACGGAGAACTTGCTTTGATTCCGAATCGTGCAGCGCTGAGCACACAAGGTGCAATCTGCACTGAGTTTTATAATCTCGGAATCACCAATACATGTTGCGGTCATGATGCCGGCTGTACCGGCGTAAATGAAGCCATCAGCAATAACGGTTATCAATTGCCGAACTGGCCGAGCATGTTTCAGTATTACCGCAAGGCGAAGAATGCTCCGGCAAATAAAACATGGCTGATCACCTCAAAAGATAAATTGCATGTGCTCAGTGATTGTGTCGATACAACAATGGCGGGAATGTTCCGCCCTATGTTTGATTGCGGAATCAACGGTCCTTTTACCGGTTACCGCGACGACTCCACAACATTTGCGCGCACGATTCAGAAATTACAGACAGACAAACCGGATCTTGTTGTAATTAATTTCAAAGAACCGGATGCAAGCGGACACGCAGCGGACACAATCGGATATGTAAACGGTATCATTGCAACAGATGCGTATATCGGACAATTGTGGAGTTATCTGCAATCGGATCCGTATTATGCGGGAACAACAACGCTTATCGTAACCAACGATCACGGACGTCATACTGCAGGATGGCTTGACGGTTATGTGAGTCACGGAGACGGATGCGTGGGTTGCCGGCACATTGAGTTTTTCGCAATCGGCCCTGACATCAAACAGAACTACACGTCAACTGAACAATATGAATTGGTTGACATTCCGAAGACGATCAGTCAGTTGATGATGTTCCCTATGCCAACCGGAACCGGCCGTGTGATGCACGATGTGCTGAAATAGCCACAACCCTACACTTATCCTTTCACATTTTACAGTTAATAAATCGCATCGGCAGCGCCAGTGTTTTTCTGTAATTTCGCTCAATGGCAGAAGCTAAAAGCACTAACGAAAAACCATCCGGTAAAAGCGGTTCAGGTTTGAGCAGACTGAAGAAATATGCTGTGCGTATTTTTTGGTTCATGTTTCTCACCCCGATTCTCGGTTTCGTTGCAATCATGCTGGGCATAGCATGGTTTTCGGATCTCCCTGATGTTGAAGAATTGCAGAATCCTGAAAGTAATCAGGCAACAGTGGTGTATTCTTCTGACGGCAAGGAACTCGGGCGTTTCTATGCGGAGAATCGCGTAAATGTTGCATATGAAGATATCGATCAAGATGTAATCAACGCTTTGATTGCAACGGAGGACGAACGCTACAAAGAACATTCAGGAATTGATGCACGTAGTTTGGTGCGTGCCATTGTAAAAATGGGCAAAGGTGGCGGAGCGTCCACTATTACGCAGCAGCTTGCGAAAATGCAGTTTCACCAGGAAGAATCGCAGACCGCTTCTTTCGGCGAGCGTGTTTTTCAGAAACTGAAAGAGTGGATCATCGCAATTCGACTGGAGCGTTTGTACACGAAAGAAGAAATTCTCGCTTTGTATCTGAACAAGTTCGACTTCACTTACAATGCAGTTGGAATCAAATCGTCTTCTAAAGTTTATTTCAGTACGACTGCTGATTCACTGAAAGTGGAAGAAGCTGCAATGCTCGTTGGAATGTGTCAGAATCCATCTCGATGGAATCCGATCCGCTTTCCGGAGAATGCACTGAAGCGCAGAAACATTGTTCTTTTTCAAATGGAGAAGAACGGTTTCCTCACGAAGGAGCAATACGATTCACTCAAAACTTTACCGCTTGTTACAAAGTTCAATCCGGAAACGCACAACGAAGGACACGGCATGTATTTCCGCGAATATCTGCGCGATAATTATCTCAAGAAATGGTGCGCAGAACATCTGAAACCGAATGGTCAGCCTTACGATTTGTATCGTGATGGTCTCAAGATTTACACTACAATTGATTCACGTATGCAGGTGTATGCAGAAGAAGCCATGACACAGCACATGACGGATCTGCAGGGACAATTCAACAAAGCACTGAAGAATAAAAAGAACGCGCCGTTTAGTTGGAAGGTCAAGCCTGATGAAATCGAGAACATCATGAACTCGGCGAAGAAACGTTCGGAACGTTATAAGAACATGGAGAAAGCAGGAGCTTCTCAAGAAGAAATCGATATGGCGTTTCTTACGCCGACAGAAATGACCGTGTTCTCCTGGAAAGGTGACATTGATACTACATTGACACCGATGGATTCCATTCGCTATTACAAAGGTTTTCTTCAGGCAGGCTTCATGGCAATGGAACCGCAAACCGGTTACATACGCGCCTGGGTGGGCGGAATCAACTTCCGTCACTTCAAATACGATCACGTGAAGGAAAGCCGTCGTCAGGTTGGCTCAACATTCAAACCATTTGTTTACGCGCTCGCTATTCAGGAAGGATGGTCGCCATGCGATCAGATCCCGAATGTGAAGACGTGCATTCCTACAGAATCTGCAGATAAAGAATGGTGTCCGGAAAACTCCGACAACAAGCTTAACGGACAAATGCTCACGCTGAAAAAAGCATTGGCGAATTCTGTTAACTATGTTACTGCTTACATCATGAAACAATTTGGTCCTGCTGCCGTTGTTGAGTTTGCGCGTAACGTTGGCGTTACAAGTCCACTTGATCCTGTTCCGTCGTTGTGCCTTGGCACAGCTGATATTTCATTGTATGAAATGGTAGGAGCGAACAGCACATTCGCCAACAAAGGAACCTGGATTGAACCGACTTTCATCACTCGTATTGAAGATCGTAACGGCAAGGTGCTGGAAGAATTTATTCCTTCTTCGCGTGAAGTGATGAGTGAAGAGAAAGCTTTCCTCATGGTAAGTCTGATGGAAGGTGTTGTATCTTCAGGAACGGGTGTTCGACTCCGCTACAAATACAATCTCAATACACCGATTGCAGGCAAAACGGGTACAACGCAGAACAACTCAGACGGTTGGTTTATCGGACTTACTCCTGATCTCGTTGGCGGTGCCTGGGTAGGTGGTGAAGACCGAAGCGTACACTTCGACAATACAAGTGAAGGTCAAGGTGCAAGCATGGCTTTGCCGATTTGGGCATATTTCTTCCAGAGAGTTTACGCTGATAAGACCATCAAGATTTCAAAAGGTGCTTTCGAAAAACCGAAACGCAAAATGCTGATGGATTTGGATTGCAGCAAATACGATCAGGAATCAAATCCGATTTACGACCCGGGATTCGACGATATTGATCCGTTCGGGGAAGAATAAATTCTTCTTTACTCTCCGATAAAAGCTACAATGTGAAAGCCCAAACCGCCCGTTCGTGATGAATATGCGTTCTCTGGGAAAAGTGCCGCATTGTTTGGATTGACTTTGTTGCGAAATGCAATCATGCTAACTGATGTAAGCGGAATATTCCAGAAGCCGCTTACAGAAAGTCCCCAATCTTCACCGAGCATAAATGTTGCTCCGATCGGAATGCTGGTGTAGGAGACTACTCCGATTTTCTTCAGCGTTCCACCTGAAAGAACGCCGACCGTTCTGAATAACATTTGTCCGCCGGGCGGAATGTAAGAATCCACCGTTTGCATTTTTATGAGATTTCCTGCCAAACCGGTGTAAATTCCGAATCGCACAAGGTCCTCGTTGTAAATGTTTATTCCATAGGTAACATTAAACTGGCGACTCACGAATGAGAAAGTGGACGCGTCAGTATCGTTCTGACTTCTGACTTCATTCATCGTTATCGAGCAGCGACTGGTGTAATGAGCAGCTTCTATCCAGGTGCCATTCCAATTGTCAAACGCATAACCAAGTGCTGTGGTGAAACCAAGTTGTGTGTTTAATTCGGCAAGGTTGTAACTTGTATTGGCATTTGTGCCGCCGTAATCATTCACTACCGCTTTCATGTTGTGCCAGCCGGCGGTATAACCATTGAATCCTAACTTGGTATAATAACCGTTTCCGTTGGATTGTGCGCCAGCATCCATTATAACCAACGAAAACAGGAGCAGGATTCCGAATTTCTTCAAACGAAACATTTTTCAAATCAGTATCAAACAAAGTTAACGGATTCCGGCTGCTCTTTCGTAAGTGCTCCGGGCTGTTCTGCTTTATCAGCTGTGCATAGTTTCGCATTGATATCCGCAGTCCGGGGATTATCCGCTGGTTGCCGGGAGGGAATCTCTAACCAATGCTTACATTTGTTCAATAAATTTTACAACATGAATAAAGTTGTTGCAGATGCTGCGGAAGCAGTGAAAGACATAAACGACGGAGCTGTAATAATGCTCGGTGGTTTCGGGTTGTGCGGAATCCCTGAGAATTCCATTTCCGCACTCATCAAGAAAGGAGTTAAAAATCTAACCTGTATTTCCAATAACGCAGGTGTTGATGATTTCGGTATTGGCTTGATGTTGCAAACACGACAGGTGAAGAAAATGATTTCATCGTATGTTGGAGAGAATGCGGAGTTTGAGCGCCAGTTGCTGAGCGGTGAACTTGAAGTGGATTTGATTCCGCAGGGAACACTCGCAACACGATGCATGGCTGCCAAATACGGAATGCCTGCGGTGTGGGTTCGCGCAGGTTTCGGTACCGAAATTCAGAACGGGAAAGAAGCGCGTGAGTTTGTATTTCAAGGTGAGAAAAACAACTATCTGCTCGAAGAAGCATTCAGTGCAGATTATTCTATTGTGAAGGCGTGGAAAGGTGATAAGTTCGGTAATCTGATTTTCAGAAAAACGGCGCGTAACTTCAATGACCCTATGGCTGGTGCAGCTAAAATTACAATTGCTGAAGTTGAAGAACTCGTTGAACCCGGAGAACTTGATCCGAACCAGATTCACATCCCCGGAATTTTCGTGCAACGCATTTTCCAGGGAAAATCGTATGAGAAACGAATCGAACAACGCACAACACGTAAACGTGCATAGTTCGAGCAGAAACTGAATCATTGACACTTTGAACACATTGTTATCATGTTAGATAAAAACGGAATCGCAAAACGCATAGCACAGGAATTACGCGACGGTTATTACGTGAATCTCGGAATCGGAATTCCAACTTTGGTTGCAAACTTCATTCCCGCAGGCGTGAACGTAATGCTTCAATCGGAAAACGGGATGTTGGGAATGGGTCCATTTCCTTTCGAAGGAGAAGAAGATCCTGATCTGATCAATGCCGGTAAGCAAACCATTACAGAGATTCCGGGAACCGCATATTTTGATTCTGCACTTTCATTCGGAATGATTCGCGCAGGTAAAGTTGATCTTACAATTCTCGGCGCGATGGAAGTAAGTGAAGACGGAGATATTGCCAACTGGAAAATTCCAGGAAAGATGGTGAAGGGAATGGGCGGTGCAATGGATCTTGTTGCCGCTGCGAAAAACATTATTGTTGCTATGCAACACGTGAACAAAGCAGGCGAATCAAAATTGCTTCCGAAATGTTCACTGCCTCTGACAGGAGTTCGTTGCGTAAAGAAAGTTGTAACAGAACTCGGCATGTTTGACATTGTTCCCGGCAAAGGCTTCGTTCTTCTTGAACGTGCTCCGGGTGTTTCCGTTGAGCAAATTAAAAATGCCACGGCAGGGAAATTGGTCGTTGAGGGAGATATCCCTGAAATGAGCATCTGATCAATTGAAGGTGGCTGCAACCTCCTTGAAGACGATGAGTTTGTAGCGATCACGATTGATGTAGGGAATATTCCGGAATGTATTTTCATTGGTTGAAAACGATCCGATCGACCTTTCAACTTACAAACGAGTTTGACGGTTTTGAAAACAAAAATTCCCAAATCAAGAATTCTGGTTTTCGTTTTGTTCGGACTTCTGGTTTTAAACCGGTTCTGGACAGTATGGGGCCCGTCATACAACAATAATGATTTGTTGAAGTGGGATTCTTCGGTTATTATACTTATATCCCCGCAACTTTAATTTATGATGATCCGGGAATCAGGAACAAGGCTTGGCTTGATACGCTCTACAACAAATACAAACCTTCAGACACGCAGTATCAATTTACTAAAGGGGAAAACGGTAAAACAGTAATTCGCTATCCTGTTGGAATGGCAGTGCAGTGGGCGCCGTTTGTTTTCGCAGGTCATCTCCTCGCGGAAAGTTTCGGATACCCGGCTGATGGTTTGTCTCCGCCATATAGTTGGTCTGTGCTTATCGGCGGACTTATCTATGCATTCATTGGTTTGTGGTTTCTGAGAAAGGTGTTGCTTCACTTTTTCAGCGAAAACGTTACAATGATTACCATGGTATTGATTACCATGGGAACAAATTATTGGGCGCAGGTTGCATCCGACACGGTGATGCCTCACAGCAATTTGTTTACACTGACAACTATTGTATTGTGGTGTACAATCAAGTGGCATGAGTCCCCGAAATTAAAGTATGCTATTGGACTGGGATTGTCATTGGGACTTGCTACTATTTCGCGTCCAACGGAGATCATCTGGATTCTTGTTCCGCTGTTGTGGAATGTAAAAGATTTTCCGACACTCGTTTCCAAAATCAAGTTAGCATGGACACATAAGCTTCACTTCATTGTCTTCAGTCTTGCTTTGGTCTCAATGCTCATGCTGCAACTGAGCTATTGGAAGTATACTTCAGGCAGCTGGGTCTACTATTCCTACGAAGGATACTTTTCTTTATCATCACCATTCTTTATCGATGCATTCTTCAGTTATAAAAAAGGGTGGTTGCTGTACACGCCTTTAATGATTTTCGCCATTGCGGGATTCGTAATAATATTTCAGAGAAGAAGAGAAGTATTTTACTCAATACTTTTTTTCTTCTGTTTCAATTGTTGGGTAATAATGAGTTGGGAATGTTGGTGGTATGCCGCATGTTTCAGCAACCGCGCTCTTGTTGAAATGTATCCGGCCATGGCTGTGGGTTTAGGATATATGGTGACATTTCTCATTGATAACCGGAAAATGTTGCTTAAAACAATTTCAATAGTTGTTCTTTCAACTTTGCTGATATTAAATCTTTTTCAACACTGGCAGTACAATCACGGACTGTTGGACGGAGAGCGAATCACAAAGGCATTTTATTGGAGAATGTTTTTAAATACCAGGATAACAGACGAGGATAAGGCATTACTTGAGCCTGAACACTGGCTGGCTGATGAAACGATTACAGATTTCAGCAACCTCAATAAAGTTTTAACCTCTAAAGTTGAATTTGAGAATCAAACAAGTACTCACGAGTATAAGTTCGATACAATTGCCCCGCATAGTGGAAATGGTATTCAGGTGCTGGATTCATCTCATCAATTCTCTCTTGTATATAAGGAATTATACGACAATCTGACCTCCAAAGATCTTATCCGTATTCGTACAAAAGTTTGGATGCGGTTCGATTCCTCTTTCAGCGGCAAAGAACCACCGATGTTAATTTTTGATTTCGGATTAGAGGGACGCACGCGAAAGTACAAACAGTATCACGTCGACACCTTGAACAAAACAATCGGACAATGGTTTCAGTTCACGGCAGATTATATTCCGCCGCTTCACCTGCACCGCGACGACTGCTTCGCTACTTACGTATGGAATCCATCCGGAGTGCCAATATCGATTGATGATTTGGAGATTGAGGTATACGAACAGAAACACTAAGCGACTTTTCAGTACAGATTTTATTGATTCCAGCCCTTTGCAGGCTAAATCTTCAGATGCGAACCGGCCTCGCCGAAAAACACTATTTTTACGGACTTTTCACTACAGTATTAATACTCATGCAGAAACTCTCGATTGTAATCCCAGCCTACAATGAGGCACGCACAATTCACTTCATACTGAATAAAGTGCTTGCGGTTCAACTTATCGGTGGTATTCAAAAGGAAATTCTGATAGTTAACGATTGCTCTAAAGACGATACTAAGGAAGTAGTGGAGAAGTATATTGCAGAGCATCCGGATCATGACATAAGATTGTTCAACCAGCCTTACAATCAAGGGAAAGGTGCAGCACTTCATAAAGGAATTGAAATTGCAACCGGAGATTTTATCATCATTCAGGACGCCGATCTGGAATATGATCCTGCTGAATACAACATTTTACTTAAGCCTGTACTCGACGGATTTGCTGATGTTGTTTTCGGTTCACGATTCATGGGTGGTAAGCCGCACCGTATCCTTTTCTTCTGGCACACAATCGGGAATAAGTTTCTGACTTTCCTTTCGAACATGTTTACCAATCTGAATCTTACAGATATGGAAACGTGCTATAAATTGTTCGACGCCAAGATGGTGAAATCCTTGCTGCTGAAAGAAAACCGCTTCGGTTTTGAGCCTGAAGTAACTGCTAAAATTTCCAGAATCCCGAAAGTGCGTATTTACGAAGTAGGCATCTCATACTACGGAAGAACGTACGAAGAAGGAAAGAAGATCGGTTGGAAAGATGGCTTCCGTGCGATCTATTGTATTCTCAAGTACAATATTTTCGACACCAAGGCCGTAAAATAAATTATTCGTAACGGCAGATCACGAAATAGTGATTATTGCCGTCTGTTCCTTTTTCAGACCTGTACACTTCTTTCATTCGCGGAATAGCCAGCAGATGTTGTTCCGATATGTTGTATTGTAAAGGACCGAAGTGAGAATCCCAAACAACTAAATCACCGCTCTTGAAATTCTCATTTGATTCAAGCGCCCACATTTCCGTGAATTCTTTGTAGTTAAACGGATCGCCGTCCAGCGCGTGCGTTATCAATGGATAGCCGTAATATATTTTGCAATCCGCAGTCCTCAGCTTTTTAATCTGTTCCGCAGTCGAAAAAATGATATTTTGCTTTTCATCACGCTCTCTGGTAATCCCGTGCTGATCCAATGCATTGTACAGTGTAAACCCTGTTATAGACACAGCAGTTAGCACAACAGCTGCTTTGTATTCCGAATACAATTTTGTAAGCTGATTTAATCCGTAAAGCGAAACAAGTACAGCACATGGCACAACAGCAGCCATTACGCGGATCAGTCCGTACGAGCCTGCAGCACCTTGCCACCAGAAAAGGGAGTGCGCAACGAAGTAAACAACGAATGAGCCTGAAATTAATAACGCCATTGTAAGTGAAACGGGTTGATCACCTTTTCTTTTCAGGACAAAACTTAACAGGCCAACGGATATCAATGCAGATATTGCAATCCCGAAGAGTTGCTCGTATTGTTTCACAAAATAGAGAAGCGGACCGTTTCCGTAACGACTGTCGCCGGTGTAAGGATTGTTGTTGATGATCCACAGAAAATCATGATGTACAACGATGAGTCCGATTATTGAATAAATCAACGATCCCGCACTGAGAAGAAAGGCTGAAAAAAACTCGCGCCGCAGCAGGAAGAATAATGCAAACAGCGGCAGCAGTAAGTATCCCTCTGTGCGAATAAAAGGAAGCAGTGAGAGTAACAGCGCACTCGTGCGATATCGCCCGGCAACAATGAAGTATATTCCGCTCATTAATGTTACTGCAAACAGCGGTTCTGTTAATCCGCTTTGCCAAACGCCCCACGATACAGGAGTGAACAAAACAAGAAACGGAGCAAGAGTTGAATGAGGCAGTTTCATGCGGACAGCAATTCTCCACGTTAACCACGCCGCGCCCAAATGACAAAGCATATTGAACATGACAACGCCTTTATAACCGAACTGCGCGAATGGAGAAGCAAGCAGCGTATATACCGGTTTACCCCAATGATGAAGCAACAGCTCCGGGTGTTTCCAAGACCAACGTGCGATCTGATAATGCAGAATACCATCGCCCGTATCGAAAATTCCTTCTGAAAGCAATGCAATGGCACTAAGCACGAAAAACAGCAATGCGAAGATTACGCGTATGTAACGGTTGATCTGTGCTGTTTCCACCGGAAGTATTGTGTTTGGTTATTTTGGATAACGCTGAATATTTCAGCCTCGGCTTACACTCGACGGTAGCAGTAATCAGAATGCGTTCATTCGCATCCGTTTCTGCGACATAGCCGCTCTGATATCGTCAAGCTCTCCTTTAGGAATGGCGTTGATCAGATTCTTTGTGTATTCCGATTTCGGATTTTCATAAATGCTGTCCGCATCTCCCATCTCTTCAATCTTTCCCTTCTGCATTACAACCATTCTGTCGCTCATGAATTTCACAACGGATAAATCATGCGAAATGAAAATGTATGTAAAGCCGAATTCTTTTTTCAACTCGTTCAGCAAATTCAGAACCTGCGCCTGCACTGAAACGTCAAGAGCCGAAACAGACTCGTCACAAATGATAAACTTAGGATTCAGAGCGAGTGCTCGTGCAATGCAAATACGCTGACGCTGACCACCGGAGAACTCATGCGGATATCTGTAGAAGTGCGCAACGTTCATATTAACGCGTTTCAACAGATCCACAACAATCTGCTTACGCTCATTGTCGTCTTTGCCGATGTTGTGCACGCGCATCGGCTCCATAATTGCATTACCGATGGTAATTCGCGGGTTCAATGAAGAATACGGATCCTGAAAAATGATCTGTATATCCTTGCGCATGGCCCGCATGTCCGAAGTGGAAAGCTTTGTTATGTCTTTACCGTGGAAAAATATTTTTCCGCCCGTTGGTTCTATCAGCCGAAGGATGGTTCTTCCAAGCGTGGTTTTTCCGCAACCGGATTCACCAACTAGTCCAAGTGTTTCACCCGGATAAACATCGAAGGAAACATCGTCAACCGCCTTCACAACTTTCACCGGTTTACCTGTAACGCTTTTCTGTG
This sequence comes from Bacteroidia bacterium, assembly GCA_023151315.1. Taxonomy (GTDB): domain Bacteria; phylum Bacteroidota; class Bacteroidia; order Palsa-965; family Palsa-965. The sequence goes on along the minus strand of JAKLJE010000022.1, from coordinate 59,491 downwards.
TAACGAAATGCGTACTTACATTCTCAACCCGCAACACAGGTTCCTTGGCATACAAATGATCGTGCTGCTGTTTACGTTCATGTTCTGTTACAACCAGATTGTATGTTACTTCATGTACCGATTGCTCGTTTTGTATGATGTTGCCGTTTTCATCAGTATGCATGAAATCATTCACAGTCGGAAGCCAATGTAATCTTCTGTTCAGCGGAGGACGGCACGCCAGCAAACTCTTCGTGTATGGATGTTGTGGATTTGAAAATATTTCAAGCACAGTTCCCTGTTCCACAATTTTCCCTTTGTACATCACGATCACGCGATCCGCAAGCTCAGCAATTACACCAAGATCATGCGTGATGAACATGATGGACATATTGTGTGAGGCCTGAAGATCCTTCATCAGTTCCAGAATCGTTTTCTGAACTGTTACATCCAGTGCCGTTGTAGGTTCATCGGCAATGAGAAGTTGAGGATTGCACGACATGGCCATCGCAATCATCACACGCTGCTTCTGTCCACCTGAAATCTGATGCGGATATGCATTCAGAATGCGCTCGGGATCGGGCAACTGAACCTGTCTGAATAATTCAAGCACCTGTTCGCGCGCAATTTTCTGCTTCTTGGTATAGAAGGTTCGTGGGCCTATATACTTTGATGAGATCCAGCTTCTGATTGCCCAGAAGTTTAAAAAGAAAAATATGCGGAAAGTCCACTTCAGAAAATTGTCTGCAAAATTGCGACCCTTAGATACTTCAGGAAAATCCTTGTGCTGGATAATCGCTTCCATCACCTGCTCTCCGCAAGTGTAAACCGGATTCAGCGAAGTCATGGGCTCCTGAAAAATCATGGCAATTTCATTGCCGCGGTATTGACGCATTTCTTTTTCAGAAAGTTTCGTCAGATCAATGGCTCCGTTCTTACGTGAATGATAAATGATTTCTCCTCCGGTTATTTCTCCCGGAGGATTCGGGATCAATCCCATAACCGATAAAGACGTAACCGATTTTCCGGATCCGGATTCTCCCACAATACCAACAGTTTCTCCGGCCCTGATGGAAAAGGAAACATCGTTAACAGCCTTTACAGTTTCACTGTCAGTACGGAACTCTGTTACCAGATTCCTGATGTCCAATAAAACTTCAGGTGTTGCGCTTGTTCTGCGAAGCTCTTCGTGCCCCTTGTCCATAGAAGGTTAAAAATACGTATTTGCTGAATTGTAACAAGGAAAATACGTCAAAGTCAGAAAAAGATCTTACAAGTCCCCGTTTAGTTCTAACGAAAGAAGTTTCGGGTTAAATATTACCTCGTTCGGAAGCCGTTGATGTATTGCGCTTGTGTGTTATCAGCAAATAAGCAATCATAAGAATGGCAGCGAGCGGAATGAGCCAAATGGTCCTCGAGCCGTAACGGGTATTCACTATGGAAAAAGACGCACAAACGGTTGCATTCATCAACACAAACACCATGATAAAAATAACCGGGCCGAAGAAAGTTTTCAGTTTAATACGCCATTTCCGATAAAGCACCACCAAGGTAAAGAACACGATAGAAGTTATTATGTAAAACCATTGTATACTATTTACCCATTCGTATGAAAGGGTTCCGTTTTGTTGTCGCGCAGCCATGTATTGCTTCAATTCATGCTTATAGCGCCAATGGACTAATGCGTAAGGTGGTGTATTTTCCCGTTGCTGAAAATTCTCAGATTCCACACGTAGTCCTGAAGCGCAGATCTGTTTAAGTGTGGCTCCGCATGCAAATGAAATGTACTTTCCTAAATACTTCGGGTTGGTATAGAAGTCGGAAAGAAGATTACTGTAATCTGCGTTGTCCCAGCCGCCTGTTTTATACAGCGGACTGTTATTGAAATCCCAAAGAAAATCAACCGTCCGAAATTGTCCTGCCCACTCACAAAGATTGTATTGCTTTTCGGGACAATTTTCAAGCAGGTATTCGTCCAGCAAACCGGAATCAGCTAAGCGACCGGTAAGAAAAATTGATGTTTTTTTGGATGCGGTAAATTCGTCGGTGTAAAGCCAGTTGGTAATTCCGCTCAGTAACCAGCAACTGAAAAGCAAAACGAAAATTCCGACGAATCGCTTCCGCGGCAAATGTTGTTGAAGTTCTTTGCTGAAGAGCCGTACAATAATCAGGAAAGAGACGGAAAGAACCGCGATCAGCAAATGTGAAGTGTGTGCCGTCGTCGCAAACAAAAATAGGACTACACAAAAGATCCAATCAGCTTTCGACATCTGTCGATGAAACAGAAATAGTATGCTAAGCAAGGCCAGGTTCGCAGTCATAAAATCGGGTAGCAGATTGCTGCACTTCTGCGATATTCCCGTTCCGATTGCGAGGAGAATGCAAGTTGTTACAAAAACGATGTTCTGTTGTTTTTTTGAATGAATAAAAAGCTGAACGAATTTACGCAGCACATAAGCCGTAATTAAAGCCTGCGCTGCAACAACAAACCACAAGCTTTCAGCCAAACTGATATGCCGGATGAAAAGACCGTAAATAATAGGCCGGTCATTAGGAACTTCATTAATCCATCCGCTGTGGATATAGGTTCCCGTGTCCGAGTATACCAAAGGATAGCCATTGAAGATGGCGAAAGCGCAAAGAACCAGCGCTGCTGCAAGGAACAGACCCAAATCAAATAACTGCTCTCGTTTTATGCGAAAAAACATGTAGGATATCCGAAAGGAATGATTAGATAGATTCAGGCAAAAACAATGAATCTTGGCTGGATGGCTCTCTTTCCTCCGGCACAAAACTCAGATCATAACAATCCATTGTAACCTTGCCGTAAGGATATTCAGTGTCTTCACGCAATTCTATGCGGTATGGTCTGCGTGTGTTTTTTATTTCCCAGGTCAGTGAATAACCGTCGTCTGTTGCCGGTCCATACTTCTCCGTGAAATAGGCAGTGATGTCCTGAAAAACTCCGGTACCTGATTCGTCGGACGTCAGGTAAATATCAAGTGTCAGTGAATATGCACCGGCAGAGTCAAAGCTGCACTCATAAGTGTAATAGTGCGTCGGATCAAATTTCCCTTCGTAGAAAACGTAGTCGCTTTCTTCCAGACTAAGACTGTCGTGGGCAACAGCATTTTTCTTCACTTCACTTTTATGCTGACCTAACGTTATTCCGTGAAGCAAGCTGTCATCATTTTGAAAAATATACTGTACAAACGGGGAGTGATTGATCAGAATCTTGTTGTTCACTTCGGGATCACCCGAACAACCAGTCAGAATCACTGCAGAAATAAAAATGGAGAGAAGAACCCTCGTCATAGCGTTAAATGCGTTACGCAAAGATAAACAAGTACAGCTAGCGTTTACAGAGCCATTCACTCTTTTGGAGTAGTATTGAACGCTGCGGGAATGCCTGTTTCTTGGTACATTTGTCTCCGCATGGCTGAAAATAAAACAGTACGACCGTCATTCGACGAAATCTATATGGATCTCGCAGAAAACCTCGCTTTGAGATCGCATTGCGTGAAAGCGAAGGTGGGAGCTGTGCTTACCAAAGACACTCGCATCATTTCATTGGGATATAACGGTCCGCCCGCCGGAACACACAATTGTGATCTGGAGTGGCCTGAAACCGGATGCCCACGCGACAGTAAAGGATCATGTTCATTGGCACTGCATGCTGAAATGAATGCTATTCTGTATGCGTCAAAGAATAATGTGCCGATCGAAGATTGTACATTGTACGTTACGCTGTCGCCATGCATTTCCTGTGCTCGCATTATTTATTCCATGGGAATCAAGAAGGTAATTTACCTTCATTCGTACGCCGAGTACAAGAAAATCCCGTCTGATGAAGGTGTTGACTTTCTCCTCAAGTTCGGTGTTGACGTAATCCGCTATCAGAAGAAGTAATGAATCGACTCGCGCCCTGGATTCCGTTCATCTCCGGTGTAAGTATCGCTGTCGGTATTCTCATCGGAACTTTCATTGGTCCCGGATTTTCCAATTCGGAGAACATGACCGGAATGGATAAACTGAAAGCGATTCTCGGTTACGTTGAAGATCATTATGTTGATTCAGTGAATACAGACGCGCTGGTTGAGTTGTCTATTCAGGATATTCTTCAGCAACTGGATCCGCATTCGGGCTACTACAACGCAACGGAAGCCGCAGAGATGAATGAACCGCTTCAGGGAAATTTTCAGGGAGTTGGAATTGAATACAACATTATCCGCGATACGATTGTTGTTCTGAATGTAATCCGCGGTGGCCCATCCGACAGTGCAGGTGTGAAAACCGGAGACCGTATAATCGCTGCGGAGAAAATCAATCTTACCGGCGACAGCGCAAAGGAGAAAATAGTGAAAGGCAGATTGCGAGGACCCGCAGGAACACCGGTCAACGTAACCATTCTGCGTCCGGGCGTGAAGCAAGCGCTGAACATCACAATTATTCGCGGAAGTATTCCGATTTACAGTATTGAATCGTACTATATGCTCGATCAGAGCACCGGATATATTCGTCTTACAAGATTTGCCGAAACCTCCTACGATGAATTCAAAAAGGCAAGCGACACACTTCGTAAGCAAGGAATGACAAAGTTGGTGTTTGATTTACGCGGTAACGGTGGAGGATTGTTGCGAACGGCAATTGAAATTTGTGATGAATTTCTCAGTGAAGGCAACATGATTGTTTACACCAAAGGCAGAGCAGACGGAGAAGAAAAAGTCATGGCAACCCGTAAAGGTGATTTGGAGAAAACTCCGCTTGCAGTTCTGATCGATGAGAATTCAGCATCCGCCAGTGAAATTGTTGCAGGAGCAATTCAGGATAATGACCGCGGAGTTATTGTAGGACGTCGTTCATTTGGCAAAGGACTGGTACAGGAAGAAATTCCGTTGGCAGACGGATCATCATTCCGATTGACGATTGCACGTTATTACACGCCTTCCGGAAGATGTATTCAGAAGCCATACAGCAACGGTATTCACGATTATGAAATGGAATCAGTACATCGTTACAACAATGGAGAATTGCTGAACGCCGATAGCATTCACTTTCCTGATTCTCTCAAGTTCAAAACCAAAAGCGGGAAAACCGTTTACGGCGGGGGCGGAATCATGCCTGATATTTTTGTTCCGCTGGATACAAACGGGAATTCAAAATTCCTGAATGATTTGTATTACGGCAACGCTTTCGTTCTGTGGTCGCTCGAATTCAACAAAACCGAAGGGAATAAGTGGAAGAATGCAGGCATGCAATCATTTCGCAAGAACTTCATTGTGAACGACGGAGTTCTTTCCGGATTTTTTAAAATAGCTGTTGCCAACGGAGTTAAACGTAACCCTGATGCAGAAAAACAAAGCGACAAGCTGATACGCCGATATATCAAAGCTTATGCTGCACGATCGTTGTTCAATGATGAAGGCTATTTTCCGGTCTGGAATGATGAAGATCCGGCAGTGCAGGCAGCACTTTCAGCTCTAATGACAAAATAAAAGCCGCCCTGCTTCAGCAAGACGGCTTTTTCGGATCCTCAACGGATTATTTCTTGGCAGAAGTATCTTTCGCTGCAGCTGAATCAGCTTTCGCAATTGAATCGTTCATAGCTTCCATCATCATCAGCAAACTGTCACCGGTAGCTGCGGTTTCTTTATCAACAGAATCCATCTGCATGGAGTCTTTCTTTTTGTCTTCTTCTGACTGTCCGCAGGCAACGAATGCCATTACCATCAGGGACGCTGCAATAAGTGAAAATGTCTTTTTCATGAATGTTTGGTGATTTTGAGCGACTAAAATAATCAAATCTTTATTCACAGTGGCAACAGATGCTGCAAGGGTTTTCTATATTTGAAACTCATTCTAAAATCAAATAATATGGCTTTCGAATTACCTCAATTACCATATGCATACAATGCGCTGGAACCGCACATTGATGCACGTACAATGGAAATTCATCACACCAAGCACCATCAGGCATACGTTACCAACCTGAATAACGCAATTGCTGGCACCGATGCTGAAAAAATGAGCATTGAAGATATCTGCCGTAACATTTCAAAATATCCGGTTGCAGTGCGCAATAACGGAGGCGGACACTTCAATCACGATTTGTTCTGGAAAGTACTCGGTCCGAACAAAGGCGGTGCTCCTTCAGGTCAGCTTGCAGAAGCAATTAATTCAGCTTTTGGAAGTTTTGACGCTTTCAAGGAAAAGTTCGCCGCTGCAGGTGCAACCCGTTTCGGATCAGGTTGGGCATGGCTTATTGTTGGTGCTGATAAAAAACTTGCGATCTGCTCCACTCCAAATCAGGATAATCCTTTAATGGATATCGCTGAGGTTAAAGGAACTCCGATTCTCGGTCTCGACGTTTGGGAACACGCATATTATCTGCATTACCAGAATCGTCGCCCGGATTACATTTCCGCTTTCTGGAATCTCGTTAATTGGGACGAAGTGGCACGTCGTTTGCAAACTGCTTAATGTTACCCTACTCTAAAAACCATAAACAAAATGAAAAAGCTCAAGTTATTTGCCGCAACAGCTGTGATGGCCGTATGCGTTGCGTTGCCTAAAAACGCAGAAGCTCAGAAGTTCCAGGGGCAGATTGTACCGTTTGGAGCTGCTGGTTACAGTGTAGCCGGTATTCTTTTTACCGCTATCTCTGACGGACTTAATGCTGTTGATGTGAAGTCAACCAAAACACCTGTAATTATCGGGGGATTGGATTACGGCGTTAGCGATCGCTTCAGTATTGGTGCTGTGTACACCTATCAGGGTTTGACTGCGAAGTACAACTCTTATACTGTTGACACTTCCAGCGTAGTAGTTACAGGCGATTTTAAAGACGTGCTTTCACGTCAGAGTATCGGTCTGCGCCCGCTTTTCCATTTCGGCGACAATGATGATCTGGATGTATACGGCGGTGCTCGTTTCAGCTATGTATGGTGGAACTACAGTTCTTCACGTACTGACGTTGACTGGACTAACATTTTCGAAGGATTCGGAAGCCCGATCAAGTTTCAGGCAGTGTTCGGAGCACGTTATTTCTTCACTGAGCCAATCGGTATCGGTATGGAATTCGCATTCGGTCCAACTTACTACATGAACATCGGTATCCACGCTCGTTTCGGTGGAAACTAAGCTCATCTGAATGATCTAATTGAAGAGGGAAGGGAAACTTTCCCTCTTTTTGCATACATCCGTTGTGAATCTGCCGAAAACCGTTTCCATTGTTCTGGCCTTTCTTGCTCTGCAGTTTTGCATTGCCGGGGAAGCGAATGCTGTTTATTGCTACCGTGATACAGTTATCGAAGATTCATTGAAGCGTGAAACCATCGCTGCAGACGATACGCTGACTCAGGAAGAATTCCGCAAAGAAAAGTTCATCGCCGCTGTACTCGCATTTCCGGTTCCGTTTGGATTCACCGGCATGCACAGAATTTATCTGGGCAGCGGACCCTGGGTTCCGGTTGTTTACCTCTGCACCGGCGGTGGCGGATTCGGACTTTTGCCGCTGATAGATTTCATTTTCATTTTGAAATCAGATCGGGAAGAATTTGAAAAGTATCTCGCCAATCCCAAACTTTTTATGTGGGTGGAGTAACTGCGCTGTAAGGACGCATTGTCAGGACTTATGTCCTGACACCAGCACGATGGAGTGACTCGGCTTTTTGCCACGACAAAAAGTATCAGAAAGAAAAGCAAAGTTTATCGATGGTAAATGATTGAACTTTTTTGTGCCGCCAAAAAAGTTCGCAAAAAAGCTCCCGCCTTGGATCTCTCGCCACCCGCAAGCGGGTACCCGGCTGCGATCTCCTAGGGCGGAACAAAAGTGTTTTGCACCGCAAAACACTTACATCAGAATCGCTTCTCTCTTGGAAGTTGCCACTAACTCAGATAGAACCATCTGTCACACCCAAGCGCAGCGAATAAATTTCCCGGCGTTGGCTTCTGCATGAAATCACGGACAACTGTTCTGCTTTTCTTTTCAACACATCTGGTGCAGCCATTCCTGTAGAACTATATTTGCGAAACACTCATTCCGCATGCCTGTCAACGCATTCTTCTTTCTTCTGCAAAGTTCTTTCGCAGATCAGCGTTGGCTGACAGATACCACAGCGGTATTTGATCCGAAGCCGGTGCCGCAACCGCCCGGCGGACTTTGGGTTCACGCGGTTTTACTGCTTTGTTTTACGTTGCTGGTGTTGCTGCGCGTGTATGATTTTCGCCGTATCACCATGTTGGTTCAGGGATTTGTCAGACCGGCTGCAGTGGCAACTTTGTATCGTGAAGAATCTGCACTCACAAGTCGCGTTTCCTTTTTTCTGATTCTGAATTTTGTAATGGTCTGTTCGCTTTTTCTGTGGCAATCTGCAGCTTACGGTATGGAAGCAGAAGTACAGGATTCCTCCGTGCTGTGGATCGCGCTGGTTTTGCTTGCGGTTTACATCGTGAAGATCATCTCAACTCGTGTGCTGGGATTCATCTTTGAAGTGAAAGAAGCTGCAAGAGAATACGCCTACAACATTGTGCTTTTTAATAAAACAATCGGACTTATTCTGTTCCCTGTAACACTGCTTTTGGCCTATGCCCGGCAGGTTCCGGCAGAATGGCTGATCTGGACAGGACTCGTTTTATGGGGTTTGGCGCTGCTCTACAGGCTCGTACGACTCTCATTTATAGGGTTTTCTGTGCGGGGTGTTTCCATATTCTATATAATTCTGTACCTTTGCACCCTTGAAATATTACCAGTTTTGGTGATAATCAAGTTGCTCATTAAACAGCATTAATGCAGTACCAAAAACAGTAAGAGTGGCAGCCCCGAAAAACACCGATCTGAAGGTAAAAAGCATTCTGGTTACTCAGCCTAAACCTGAGACAGACAAATCCCCCTACGCTGACCTTCAGAAAAAGTACAATCTGAAAATCGATTTCAGAGAGTTCATACACGTTGAAGGAGTTCCTGCTCAGGATTTCCGTCAGCAGCGTGTGAACATCGCCGAACATACCGCGGTGATCCTAACCTCACGAAATGCAGTCGATCACTTCTTCCGCATCTGTCAGGAAATGCGCATCACCGTTCCGGATACCCTGAAATATTTCTGCATATCTGAATCAACAGCATATTACCTGCAGAAATACGTTCAGTATCGTAAGCGTCGCATCTTTCACGGTAAAGCAACGATCAACGATCTTATCGAAATCATCAAGAAGCACAAAGAAGACAAGTTCCTGTATCCGTGTACCGACGTACACAAGGAAGATATTCCTGAGATTCTCGACAAGCATAAAATCAGCTACTCAAAAGCAGTTATCTATCGCACCGTTTGCAGTGATCTGAGCGATCTCGCCGACGTGTTCTATGATATTCTGGTTTTCTTCAGTCCTTCCGGAATCACTTCACTCTACAAGAACTTTCCGAAGTTCAAGCAGAACAAAACGCGTATCGCGGCATTCGGTCCTGCAACTGCAAAAGCAATTGAGGAAGCCGGACTTCGTCTCGACATTCACGCTCCGAAACCGGGCACACCTTCAATGACGATGGCGCTGGAAGAATACATCAAGACGGTAAACAAAAAGTAATACATGATCCTCCGCCAGTCGGAGGATTTTTTTTGCATGCGATTCACATTTCAAAAAGAGGAAAAACTTACCGGACTCAAGGTCTTCACGGATCTTGCAGCGAAGGGCAATTCCTTTTTTGTACATCCGTTCCGTATCATCTGGATGTATTCAGAAGTTGAACAGAAATTTCCAGCACGCATTGCCTTTGCTGTTCCCAAAAGGAATTTCAAAAAGGCTGTGGATCGCAATCGCATTAAACGTCTGCTGCGGGAAACGTATCGTCATCACAAACACGAACTCTACGCTGAGCTGAACAGCAAGAATGTTAAAATTTCCGTAATGTTCATTTACACAGGTAAAGTGGTGCCGGAGCATGACGAACTGGAGCGTAAAATAATTTTATCTTTACAACGTTTGTCAAAAGCGGCGGCGAGTGATGGCAGAACCGGTTAAACCAAATATTGTCAGCAGGTTTTTCTCGGGATTGATGATCGGGATGATCCGGTTTTATCAAAGTGCAATCTCTCCGCATCTTACGCCATCGTGCAGGTATTCACCGAGTTGCTCTGTTTACGGAGCAGAAGCAATACGAAAGCACGGCCCGTTGAAAGGCGGTTGGCTGGCACTCAAAAGAATTCTCCGCTGCAATCCCTGGGGAGGGCACGGACATGATCCTGTACCGTAAATAAGTCAACTATGAGCATACTTCAATCGATCAGAAGAAAAGCACGCATTGCAGTTATTCCGCTTTCACTCGCAACGGGTGGTTGGATCGGTTTCGCTGCAGCCGGCGATAACGACGATCACATGTTTGAGATTTCCAAGAACCTGGAAATTTTCGGAACACTGTTTCAGCAACTGAACAAGTTGTATGTTGACGAACCGAAACCGGCAACACTGATGAAAACCGGTATTGATGCGATGCTCGCTTCATTGGATCCGTACACACAGTACATTTCCGAAGAGGAAATTGAAGATTACCGCTTGCAGATGGACGGACGCTACGGCGGAATCGGATGCATCGTGCGCAAAATCGGTGACGAAATGGTGATTGCTGAACCGTACGAAGGTTTCGCGGCACACAAAGCCGGACTTCGTGCAGGTGATGTACTTCTCGAAGTAAACGGAACTTCCTGCAAAGGGAAAGATTACGAAGAAGTAGGTAAGTTGCTCAAAGGACTTCCTGAAAGCATCGCTGAAATCAAAGTGCAGCGTCCGGGAACTGAAAAGCCAATGGAATTCCGTGTGGTGCGTGAAGAAATAGAACAGAAGAACGTTCCTTTCTACACGATGCTGGAAGGCAATGTGGGCTTCATCAAACTTGTAGAGTTTAACGACGATGCTGCGAAAGAAGTGAAAGAAGCATTGCTCGATCTGAAAGGGCAGGGTGCGACTTCAATCGTGTTGGATCTGCGTGATAATCCGGGCGGACTGCTTCGCGAAGCGGTGCGCATTGTGAATCTCTTCGTGGAAGAAAATACACTGGTGGTTACCATGCGCGGTCGTGTTCCGGAGTGGGACAAATATTACCGCACAGATGACAAGCCGGTGGATACACAGATTCCGCTTGCTGTTCTTGTTTCACCTTGGTCTGCTTCCGCTTCTGAAATCGTTTCAGGTTCATTGCAGGATCTGGATCGCGCTGTGATTGTCGGTCAGCGTTCTTACGGGAAAGGACTCGTACAGCAAACTATGGGATTGATCTACGGATCACTCTTCAAAGTAACTGTTGCGAAGTATTACACTCCAAGCGGACGTTGTGTTCAGTCGCTTGACTATGCTTCGGAGCGTAACGCAGACGGAACAGTAACGCGGTTCTCCGATTCGTTGATCAAACCTTTCAAAACGAAGAACGGCCGCGTGGTGTGGGACGGACTCGGTGTAATTCCTGATGTTGATATTCCGGAGCGCACCTATTCAGTTCTCGCAGATACATTGCAGATGAAATCGCTCATCTTCAATTACGCGACGCAATACAAACTGAAGCACGAAACCATTGCGAAGTCCAGCGATTTCCGTTTGAGCGACAAAGAGTACGACGAGTTTGTTGCCTGGGTAAAAACTCAGGATTACAAGTACGTAACTAAAGAAGAAGCCGATCTGGAGAAATTCAAGAAGCACTCTGCAAAATCCGGTTCATGGAATCTGGTTTCTGCGGAACATGATGCTTTGATGAAAAAAATTCAGCAGGGCAAAGAAGACGATTTCACGGAGTTCAAATTCGAAATCAAAGTATTGCTCGAAGCCGAAATTGCATCACGCTATTACTTTCAGAAAGGCCGTGTTGGTTCGGAGCTGAAAGACGATCCGGATCTGCAGGCGGCACTGAGTGTTTTGAAGGATGCCAAGAAATACAAGTCCATTCTCACAACGGTAGTTCAGAAGGAGAAACCGAAACAGAGAATTGATCTGCATACAGAAGAATAACATTGAATACCCCTGATTTGTTCAGGGGTATTTTTTTTGAAGAATTATTTTCAGCCCACACAATCTTTTCCCTTTTCCTGCGTTCACGCCGATTCCCGCATTTAGTGCGTATTTTTACAGCGCACGCCTTAAATGAGAATCTCTCTTCCTGAAAAATACCACAACTGGCTGTACCTGGCAGGACTCGCAGGTATTGCGTTCGGCCTTGCTGTAAACAAGGTGGTGATCAGCATTGGTGTGATCTGGGTGGGTGTGAACTGGCTTTGGGAAGGAGGCTTCGCAGATAAATTCCGACTGCTGAAAGCGAGAAACTCCGTGCTCATCCTGATCGGAATATTTCTTTTACATGTTATCGGTTTGCTGTGGACTTCCGATTTCAATAGCGGACTAAGGGATGTGCGAATTAAGATTCCGCTTCTGGTACTTCCGCTGGTGATCGGTACTTCGCGACCGCTGGAGAAAAAGAAATTTGAATTTGTCCTGCTCATGTTCATCGCCGGCGTGATCATCTCCACATTCCGCACTTGGCTTATCAGTACCGCCGTCATCGACAAACAGATTTCCGATTTGCGTCAGGCCTCTGATCTCGTGGCGTTGATACGATTGAGTTTATTCTCCGCTCTCAGCATTTTTCTTTTACTACGATGGATCTACCGCAATGATACATTATGGATTCGCGCAGTGAGCGGATTTTTCGTGCTGTGGCTGGTGTATTTCATGATACACATGCAGTCCTTAACCGGACTCCTTGCATTGGTCACCGCGGGTCCTGTGATTGCTGCCATTGTAGCGAGCGCGAACAAGAAACGGAAACTGATCGCCGGAGTGTTGGTGATCATGATGCCGCTGATCGGATTTGCAGGTTATTCCGTTTACAAAGCGTACCGCGATTTTTATTCTCTGCGCGGAAACGAGATTCCGAAACTGTATGTGAAATCCGCAACCGGAATTCACTATGAACATCATCTGGATATTCCGATTTATGAAAACGGAAATAAAGTGATGGTGAATGTTTGCTGGCCGGATGTAATGACAGAATGGGTGAAACGCAGTAAGATTCCGTTTCACGGCGGTGTGGACAGTAACGGCGGACCTATTCAGTACACGATTGCCCGTTATATGTCTTCGCGTAATTTGCTGAAGGATTCCGCGGGCATATGGCAGTTGAGCGATGCGGAAATACGTGCAATAGAAAACGGTGTTACCAATTGTCGCGATGCAGAACGTAATACTCTTGAACGCCGTGCTTATCAGGTGTTCTGGGAGATTTACAATTATGCTTACGGAGGCGATCCGAGCGGATCTTCCGTTTCCATGCGACTGGAAGTTTCCGGTGCTGCAATTCACTCCATCGGAAATCATCCATGGATAGGAACAGGAACCGGCAGTCAGAAAAACGCTTATAACGGTTATTATGAAAAATCAGGTTCCCGTTTGCAGGATGAATGGCAATGGTTGCACGTGCACAATCAGTTCCTGGCAATTGCAGTAACACTTGGAATTCCGGCCGCACTGTTTTTTATTTTCTCGCTATGGTGGCCTGCGTATTCCATGAGAAAATTGCGCAGCGTTTTGTATCTGTCTTTTTTCCTCATCGCAGTTCTTTCATTTCTGGATGACGATACACTTGAAACGCAGCAGGGAGTTACATTTTATGCATTCTTCAACGCATTGTTCCTCTATGCTATGCCGTTCGCATCCGCAGCTTTTCGATCGGGGAATAATAATGCTCCCGTACCAGAAGCTGAACTGTAACAACCAGCCAGATTATCACGGGGAACAGGGCTTTCAGACTGTACGGATTAATGAAGTGTTCGCGCACGTAACGCGGAAACAAATCCGTAGGCGACAACGCAACGAAGATGAAAGCAAGAATCATCAATATTTTTTCTGCAGTTGATTTGTTTCCTGTGAAATACCACAGCAGAATTCCTGCAAACGCAATACAGTATGTCGGTGATTCCGCTTTGTGATTGAAGATCACGACCCAAATAAGAACAGATGCGGTGAACAATAACCGGAATCCGTACGAAGTGTAATGTTTAAATCGCACGAGCGGAAGCATCAGTAACACTGCTCCCGGAATCAGATAAACAAGATCACTGCTGTGAATTCCGGCTACACGTTCTGCTAAAGTCATTACAGAGTAATTCAGTTCGTGCGCAGGATCATGCGTGAGCAGCTCCAGCCAGTTTTGATATTGCTGCATGAGTTCTGCAGGAGAAACAGCAAGCAACGGCAATGCTCCGAGTATCGCGACGTATAATATTCCGTAGAGAATGGATTTTATTTTTCCGGGATAGAAGAAGAGAAGAAGTCCGGCAACAGCAGCAAATAGTTTGATATGAAATCCGAATGCAATGAACAACATCGCCATTCCGTTGCGGTTGCGCTCGAACATTACAAATGCCCCTGCTATGAGTCCGAGCATGATACCGTTGCTTTGTGCATTCTGCACCGAACTCAGCAGTTCAATAAAGAGAATCAGCAGAATCAGAATTTTCTTTTTCTGATCGAGATTCATTTTACCAATGGCCCACACGGGCAGAAGCATGTTCAGCAGATTCCACACGAGCACTCCGAGGAAACGCGGCAGAATACTGAGAGGCGCCATCAGAACAGCAAACGTGGGACTGTATTTGAACAGATCGTATTGTTCTTCGGGATAAGCGATGTAAAGATTTGTGTTGTTGATCAGATGAAAAAACGAGCGTTCGAAAATCACGTAGTTGTTGAACGACTGAGGACCGAGAATCAATCGGTGAACCGTTGCGATCAAGGCCGCACCAGCAAACAGAATCCATGGAAATGCCGGTGACAGCAACCAAGGAAACCGTTTCGTGATTCTTTCAGTTAGTTTTTCCGCCACAACGCTCTGAGTTTATTGTATTTCATCCATGTTTCATATGCAGTGATTCTGCAAATGATCCAGCCGTATTTACCATCCAGGAATCCGGCGTTCACAATGAAATTGCGGATGAATTTCGCGACACATTTCAAAGCCGGTGTCAATGCGCCCGCACGTTTGCCCTGCGTATACAAAGCTTGCGCTGCTATTCCTGAAAACTTGTCTGCCTGACGATAATGTTCTTCGATTGCGTAATAGCTGTAGTGAAGCAGATCTCCTTCCAGATGTTGTATGCGTGCTTTCTTATCGTGCAGCTCGTAACGATCATGCGGATTAATGCCGGTCCAGCTTCCTTTTCTGCTGTCCCACAAGCGCAATTTAGTATCCGGATACCAACCGCAATGGCGTATCCACTTTCCGCAATAATTGGTGAGACGGTTCATCGTGTAGCCGTCCGCATTCCAATTGACTTTCGCGGCAAGAATTGACGCTTTCAGTTTTTCATCGGGTGCTTCGTCTGCGTCCAGTGAAAGAACATGCGGATTAGAAGCGTATGTGATGGCTCTGTTTTTCTGTTGAATGTGTCCATCGAACTTGTGCTGAAAAAACTTCACGCCATGTTTCCTGCATATCTCTTCCGTGCGATCTGTGGAGAACGAATCAAGCACCACGATTTCATCTGCAATTTCTTTCAGCGAAAGAATACAGCGTTCGATGTTGCGTTCTTCGTTGAACGTAATTATTACAGCAGAGAGTGATATGGCAGTCACACCTCAAAGTTAGTGCATAGTTTGAATCTGCTGTAACCCCGTGAATAAGGCTCGTTCCTGCACCTGCACAATGAAACTATCTGTTACATTTGCTGTGTGAACAGTATAGATCAACTTACTGCAGGTATGCGTTCCGGCGACAGAAAATCACTGGCGCGTGCCATCACTATTGTGGAAAATGATCTGGAAGGTGCTTCAGAAATTCTGATGAGCCTTGAAACGCAGAATCTTCCTCCTGTAATCGGTGTTACAGGTCCTCCGGGAGCAGGGAAGAGCACGTTGATCAACGAGCTGATTTCGTTTTACACCAAAGCGGGCGAACGTGTTGCTGTAATTGCAGTAGATCCGACTTCACCATTCACATCGGGATCATTGCTTGGAGACCGATTGCGCATGCCGGATCATTTCAACAATCCTTTGGTGTTTATTCGTTCGCTTGCTACGCGCGGTGCGCTCGGCGGATTATCAGCCAAAGCTGTTGAGGTAACAGACCTGATCCGCAATGCAGGATTTGATCGCGTGATAATAGAAACCGTGGGTGTCGGGCAATCAGAAGTGGAGATTGCAGGTCTTGCGGACATCACGTTGCTGGTGCTTGTTCCCGAAGCCGGTGATGATATTCAGGCGCTGAAGTCGGGCGTAATGGAAATTGCAGATGTTTTTGTTGTGAATAAATCCGATCGTCCGGGTGCTGATACGTTCATCAGAAACATCGGAAGTCTGCTGCATGGAAATGCGGCACATGCCATTGATCGCGAAGTAATAAAAACTGCGGCGCACTACGGTGAAGGAATAACGGAATTGGCTGCTGCAATTGAGCGCTATGCGCAACACGGAATCACACCGGTTCGCAAGGCGCAGCTTTATGCAATTAAAGCCTGGAAGATCATCAGTCAGCAACGTATGCAGAATGTTGATCGCGAAATGCTTCTGAAAAACATTGAAAATGAACTGAAATCCGGAAAGTTTCAGTTGTATCGATTCTGCAGCGGATATTACCAGTGAAAAATTTGATTATTCCGGAAAAAGTGCTTTATTTTAGTACCGCATAACCCCATGAACTGCCTCATTATAGACGACGATGAAATCGCCCGTAAATCGGTCGAACATTGTATTGCCAAAACCGCGTTTCTGAATCTGGTCGCGTCATGCTCCGGCATTTCGCAGGCCTTGGATATCATCAAGAGTAAATCCATTGATCTTATTTTCCTGGATGTTGAAATGCCCGAAATGAGCGGCATGGATTTTCTCAGAACCTTCAAGGATATTCCTCAGATCATTCTCATAACCGGGAAGAAAGAATACGCTGCTGAAGGTTTTGATTACGATGTAACGGATTTTCTCCTGAAGCCATTGGATTACGCACGTTTTCTTAAAGCAGTAAACAAAGCGCAGCAGATTCATCAGTCCATGGAAGTAAAAGGTGAAAACGGAGAAGATTCGCTTTTCATCAAGAAGGAGAGTTCACGTTTTGTGCGCCTTGCTTTCAAGGATATTCTTTACGTTGAAGCCTTGGCTGATTATGTGAACATCTACACAACAGACGGACGCCACACTATTCTTTCCACTATGAAAGCGATTGAAACCAAACTTCCTTCAAGGGAGTTTATGCGTATTCATCGTTCATTCATTGTGCGTCTCGACAAGATCGCTGAGATAGAGGAGAATTCCGTTTCTATCGGTGGTAAGCCAATCCCTGTCAGCCGCTCGAACAAAGACGATCTTTTCCGTCGTCTTAATCTCAATTGATTCGCTGAACCGCAGTTCGGAACCGTTCGTCGGAAATCTCCTGCATTGTATCGTTTTTCCTCATTGTCGGTTTTTTTTGACATTACTTTTGTACTGTAGTCAACCGGACAGTGCATGGGAGAAGACGTTTACAGAAAAGAATTGCAGCAGGAGAAGAGAGAGATGCAGATAACACTGATTCGTCAGTCGCATCCGGTGTACTCAAATTTTAATTTTTCTGCTTACAGCGATCGCAAGGTTGACGAAATGTACAACTTGTTGATTGTTCAAGGATCTCGAGGTGGGAAGGATACGGAAGTGCAAACAAATGTGTAGGGGTTATGCTGTTTTGTACTTTCGTTAGAAGGGTGCCGCAAGGCACCCTTTGCTTTTTCATCATGTTTTACGATCATATTTCCGATTTTGCGCGAACTAAGTTTAACTTAGTCTCTCATGATTATCACCGGCATTCGTAAGTTGACTTCGCAGCATCTCGCTGAACGGATATTGCTTCTGGCGATTGCAGGCGGACTTATTATCGACGGTTTAGCCGGGGGCTCGTTTACTTCGCTTTCTGATGAAACCATTGTCAGGATCACTTTCTCGTTACTGAGTGGCGGAGCATTTGCCGCATCATTGATTTTCAATATCACGCGTCCGGTAATGCGTTGGCTCGCCTACACCGGTATAGCAGTGCTCATTCTCTTTTCCGGTTTCATCTGTTACAAGTACAGCTTCACAATTGATGATTCACTTACGTTCATAGGTGCATACGTAATCTGCAGCATGTATTTTCGTTCCGGTCGCGATCTGATCATCTATCTCGTTGCCGGATTGCTTCTGATGTGGTTCGTTACCATGATGACGGAGAATCCGCACATTGACACGGATAAGTTTCTGCTGCGTTTGTTTCTTGGTGCTATACTGGTTTTCAGTTTGTCATGGGGCTCACGGCTCATGCAGGGAAGAATTGTTCGCATCTCTCAGGAGATTGAGGAACGAGGAAGGGAATTGGATCGTACCGCTGCAATTCTTGAAGAACGTTTAACGCGCGATCAGCTTCTGGCAATGGTGGCAAGCAGAGCGAATGCCATTGTAATGATTACGGATCGTGATGATGTGATTGAATGGGTAAACGAAGAGTTTACCAGAATCACCGGGTATGAGTTTGATGAAATCGTAGGAAAGAAACCCGATGTACTGCGTGGTCCGGAAACTGATCCGGAGACAGTTAAACGTATCAACGAAAGAAAGCTGAGCGGAATTTCATTTCACGACGAACTGATTAATTACCGCAAAGACGGAACACCGCTGTGGTTACAGATGCACGTAACACCTCTAGCGGATGCTGACGGAGAGATTCACCATTTCGTTGCAATTCAGGAAGACATTACGGAGAGCAAGCGCACGAGTGAAGAATTACGCCGGAGCCGTGAGTTGCTGAGAGCTGCACAAAGGCAGGCGAAGATCGGAAGCTGGGAATGGACGGAAGGAAGTGATACACTGAATTGCAGCGAAGAATATTTTCACCTCGTTGGAGTTCCGGTAACCGACGAACTTCCGATTGCACACATGCGTTCTATACTTCATCCGGATGATATGCCTGTCGTAAGACAATCCGCAGAAGATGCGTTACGCAGAAATGCGCCTTTCGAAATTGATTGCCGGATCGTTAAAGGATCACAGATAACATATCTTTTTCTCACCGGACAATCTTCGTTGGCACCCAATGGAAAGCGCAGACTTGTAGGTACAATTCAGGATATTACAGAACGTAAACGTAACGAAGAAGAACTGCGCGTTGCTGAGCGTCAGTACAGAAGTCTGTTTGAACACTCGCAGCATATGATTTGCATGCATGATCTGGAGGGTGTGATTCTTTCCATTAATCC
This sequence comes from Bacteroidia bacterium, assembly GCA_023151315.1. GTDB lineage: Bacteria > Bacteroidota > Bacteroidia > Palsa-965 > Palsa-965. The sequence continues at coordinate 40,283 of JAKLJE010000022.1, read as the reverse complement.
GGCCGGAGCGCACGCTCTGGGTTACGAACCGGAAGAGCTGATCGGCAGACAGATTTCCAAACTTGTTCCTGAAAGATACCGTCAGGAATTTGAGAGGTACATCGTTGAAATCCGGAATCACGGTATGCATTCGGGCTTGATGCGAATGACGATGCGTGACGGACAGGAAAGTATCTGGATGTACAGCAATATACGTCTTACAGATCCGGAAGGAAATCCTTTTGTGTTGTCAAGTAACGTTGAGATCACAAGTCGATATATGATGGAGAAGGAATTGCGTGCAGCGAAGAAGATGGCGGATGAGGCGTTGATTGCGAAAGATCGCTTTGTGGCAAATATCAGTCATGAATTGCGTACTCCCATGAATGCCATTGGCGGGTTCTCTGAACTTTTGCGTAAAACCAAGTTGGACCCGGATCAGAAAGATTACAGTGATGCGATTGCAGTGGCTACGGATAACCTCACTGCAATGATTAATGACATTCTCGATGTTGCGAAAATTGAAGCGGGGAAAATCGAGTTCGACAGAAGGGCATTCAAAGTTCGTGAGGTTCTGCGCAAAACACACTTGTTGCTTTCTCCGAAAGCAGATCAAACAGGAATACGCTTCACATGGTCTTGTGACGAAAAACTTCCTGCTTTTGTAGTGAGCGACGATCTGCGACTGACCCAGATATTAATGAATCTGGTAGGAAACGCCGTAAAGTTCACAGAGAAAGGTTTTGTGAGTTTCGGTTGCGACATAGCTGAAGAAACAGAAAAGCAGTTCACATTGAGATTCTGGGTGGAAGATTCAGGAATCGGAATTCCGAAGGAGAAATTAAATATCATCTTCGATCCGTTCAGTCAGGTTTCCGCATCCTCAAACAGAAAATACGCGGGAACAGGATTGGGATTAACAATTGTGAAGGATCTCGCGGAACTGCAGGGCGGAAGCGTGCGTGTGCAAAGCGCGGAAGGAATCGGCTCGCGTTTTGAAGTTCTTATTCCGGTTGAAAAAATTGATCGCGACACAGTGGATGATGTAGACGTGGCTTTGAAACCTATAGAGCATCCGGGAACTATTCATATTCTTTTAGTGGAAGATCATCCGCTTAATCAGCAATTGGCATTGCGATTGATTCGTGATTTCGGTTTTACAGCCTCTCTTGCATCCAACGGAAGAGCTGCAATTGAAGTACTGAAAGAAGAACGCTTCGATGTGATTCTGATGGATCTGCAGATGCCGGAACTCGATGGATATGAAGCCACACGAGTGATACGCAATAAAATGCAATTAACTACTCCGATCATTGCACTCACCGCACATTCTTCTTCCGGAGAACGCGAGAAGTGTCTGGAGTTGGGAATGACGGATTACATGACCAAACCGTATCGTTCCAAAGAGTTGTATTACAAAATCACGAAGGCTATTGGCGGAAAATCCGAGTCGGAATCAGGCCGAACAGAAACCGAAAAACAATATTCAACGCCTTTAAAAGCTTTGGCCGCAGGTGACAGAAATTTCGAACTTGACATGTTGAGTACAATGGCTTCGTCATTCGTACAGGATTTTGACCGTCTCAATCAAGCGATCACCGATAAAGATTTCACCTTGGTGAAATCTGTCGCGCATCGCCTTAAATCAGCACTCGCACTCGCAGGAGAAAAGGAATTTACGCAGTGGATGGAAATTCTGGAAGACCATTCAGAGGAAAGTGACAAACATCAATACGTACATGAGGCCTGGCAGAATATAAATCTGCATTCAGCTGAGCTGATAAAAAGGATCAATCAACAGATTGAGGATCTGAAACAATATTGATTTCTTTTACTCCTGCCAGTAGATTCTCTTCACGCGGGGAGAAACCGATGTAAGCACTTCGTAAGGAATTGTTCCCATGTCATGAGCAAGCGCAGTAATTGTTTCTATACTGTCGAATACAATCACATCGTCACCTTCTTTGCATTGAATACCGGTAACATCAATCATGCACATGTCCATGCAAACGTTGCCTACAACAGGAGCAGGTCTTCCGTTTACATACATTTTCCCTTTCCCGCGACTCAGATTTCTGTTGAATCCATCAGCGTAACCAATCGGTACAGTTGCGATAGTCATTGATTGTTCTGCTTTCCCTCTTCGACTGTATCCTATTGTTGTGCCTGCATCAACATGTCGCAATTGAGAAATGGTGGTCTTCAGTGTACTTACGTTGCGGAAATGTTTCTGTTCTTCTTCACTTCCTGAAATTCCATACAATCCGATTCCGAGACGCACCATTTCCATCTGGGCATCCGGAAAACGCAGAATTCCTGAAGAGTTCAGAATATGGCGCATGAATGGATAGCGAATGTGTTCACGCATTTTATCGCAAATGCCGGTAAACAAACGCACCTGTTGTCTTGTGAAATCGTCGTGTTCACTTTCATCACTCGCGGCCAGATGAGAAAACACAGAAGCTACTCGCAGGTCTCGTGAATTGTTCAGACGCACCACAAGCTCATTCAGATCCTGCTCTTCAAAACCCAAACGACGCATTCCTGTGTCGAATTTTATATGAACGGAAACCGGTTCTGTTTGCGGATTACTCTGACGATAGCGGCGCGCTGCTGTTTCGAATAGCTGCAGAATGCGGAAGGAATATATTTCCGGTTCAAGTCCGTGCGCAATCATTGAATCGAAACTCTGTTCTTCAGGATTCATTACCATGATCGGTAATGTAATTCCTGATTTGCGGAGTTCAAGTCCTTCATCAGCATACGCAACAGCGAGGTAATTCACGCGATGAAACTGCAACAGGTTGGCAATTTCAAATGTGCCGCTTCCGTAGGAGAAGGCTTTCACCATTACCATCAGCTTCGTTCCCGGATTGAGACGCGAACGCACATAGTTCAGATTGTGAACCATTGCGCTCAGGTCAATCTCCATTACAGTTTCGTGAGATTTCTGCTGGAGCAGCTTGCTGATATTTTCAAACTCGAAGGAGCGAGCGCCTTTGAGCAATACAGTTTCGTTGTGGAAACGGGAAGGAACGAATTGTTGAACGAAGTCTGCTGTCGAGTTGTAAAACTCACTTTCAATATTATCGAACTGCGACTGTTGCCGAAGCAATGCATCTCCGATTCCAATGAATCGTGAAACACCTTTCGCTTTCATCAACGCAGAAACTTCAGCATACAATTCACGTTCATCTCTTCCTGACTGAAGAATATCTGAAAGGATTACCGTGCGTTTTCTGTGTTGCTGTTGTTGATTCAGAAAATCCAGAGCAACAGCCAGTGAGCCGATATCAGAATTGTAACTGTCGTTGATAACAGAACAATTGTTCACTCCGGCTTTCAACTCAAGTCGCATTGCAACCGGTGTCAGATGCGCAAACTTGCCGAGGATTGCATCATCGGTTTTGCCCAGCACGCAAAGGCAGGACAGGCAGTGAATGGCATTTTCTACAGAAGCATCGTCGATGAACGGAATGCTGATGTTATGAAATGAATTATTGAATACGGCCTGAATATGAGTCTCATTCCGCTCCTTTGAAATCTTAGTGATGAGCAGATCTGCGTTGGTTTTGCGTGACCAGACAAATCTGTTATTGTGTGCAGATAATATTTCGTTCAGCGCTGCATCATCTTTCGGGAACACCACTCTGGATGATCCTTCTGCCAGCACTGCTTTTTCTTTTGCTTTAAGGGAACGCGAAGTGAAATTTTCATCATGCGCAGGACCGATATTAGTAAACAACACTATATCGGGGTGCAGCATTTTATTCAGTCTGCTCATCTCTCCCGGACGTGAAATACCCGCCTCGAAAATTCCAAGATTGTGGGAGTCGTCCATAAGAAGAAGCGAAAGCGGAACTCCTGTTTGAGAATTGTAACTCTTCGGACTTCTTACGATGTTGTATTCATCACGCAGCAATTGCCACAGCCATTCTTTTACAATGGTCTTTCCGTTACTACCGGTTATGGCAATGACAGGGAACTTGAATTTATTACGATGTGAAGATGCGAGTTGCTGCAATGCGTCCAGCGAATCGTTAACTACAATGAAAGATGAATCACTGAAGGTGCTGATCCAGTTGTCAGCATTTCTGCTGATCAGAAAATTTCTGATTCCTTTCGCGTGAAGATCGCGGATGTATAAATGACCATCGTGTCTTTCACCTGTTAATGCGATGAACAGAACACCTTGCGTGTGCGTAACGCTGCGGCTGTCGGTAAGTACAGATGTGATAACCGTGCCGGGATCCGAACTGTGAACAGTTACAGCTCCGCAAGCGGCACCTATTTCGCTAAGCGTATATCTCACTTGATCGGGTGAATTGCAGGTTCGTTCGCTACAGCGCGATTAAAACATTCGCGGCACAACGGCTCGTAGCTGTCTTTCTCGCCGAGTTGCACCAAAGCATCTCCGCCGGTAATCCGATGGGAGTGATTCGCCAGGTGACCGCAACGCATGCAGATGGCATGAACTTTCGTTACATATTCAGCTGTGGCCATGAGTGCAGGAACAGGTCCGAACGGTTCGCCCCTGAAATCCATATCAAGTCCGGCTACTATCACCCGCACGCCCTGAGCAGCAAGTTGATTACATACCTGAATCAATCCCATGTCGAAGAACTGCGCTTCGTCAATTCCGACAACGTCAACTTCATTGGCCAGCAACAGAATATTGGATGAAGACGGAACGGGAGTACTGTGAATTTCATTGGAGTCGTGCGAAACCACTTTCACGTCATGATAGCGGGTGTCGACGGCCGGTTTGAAGATTTCCACTTTCATTTTAGCGAACTGCGCCCTTTTCATGCGACGGATCAGTTCCTCCGTCTTTCCCGAGAACATAGAACCGCAGACGACTTCAATCCATCCGCGTTTATTCTGATTGTACTGCGCGTTTTCGAGAAACATATTCAGGTTCGCAGCCGGAAGGTGTGGAAGTTGTACATTTGTATCCGTTCCGGCAGGTACAAATCTAACCAAAAAAGGCCCGGAATTTCCACTGAGGCACATGCAACAGGCGAATAAAAACGAGGTCAGAAAAGAGATCGCTGCACTGATTGATCAGATCAAACAGCAATCCGACCGAATCGGAATGCAACGAGATATTCCGCAACAGGAACTTGATGTTATTCTGCATCGCATTGAAGAACTGCACCGCAAAACCGTTGTGTGGTCTTACCTGAACACATTACCGGAAGCACCGGAGATAAAGCAGGAGGTTATTGTTCCAACCGAAACTGTTCAAAAACCGGAACCTATCCAGCCCGCTCCCGTGGAAGAGGTAAAGCAACCTGCTACGGAGGTAAAACCGATAGACGAAGTAAAGCCTGTCGTTGAAAATACACCTGAGCCTGTTGTAAAATCCGAACCTGAACCTGCGAAACCTGAACCTGCGGCGAAAGAGTTAAAAGACATTCGCGGCTTTATCGGGTTTAATGAAAAGCTCATGTATATCCGCCAGTGTTTCAGCGGAAACGCTGATGCGTATGCTATGGCAATTGACAAACTGAATGCAGCTACAACTGAATCAGAAGCTCAGACTATTCTCGCAGCGGCGTCGAAGGAGCACAATTGGAATAAAGACAACGAGGCGGTTCAGATTTTCTTCCAGACAGTTAAACGACGCTTCAACTAAATGCATTCACGCATCCTTAACGGATTTCTATTCTTGATTCTGAGCGGCGGATTTGTTGCGGCTCAGGATAAAGCATATGCACGTAAGGTTGTGGATACACTCGCTTCTCCTGTTATGCATGGAAGAGGCTACGTGTTCAATGGCGACAAGATAGCATCGGAATATATTTCCAATGAGTTCAAATCATTCGGATTGCTGTCATTCGAAAAAACAGGAAGTTATTTCCAGGAATTCCGTTTCCCGGTCAACACTTTTCCGGGGCGCGTGGAAATGACTTTTCATTTCGGTGATCGTGCAGCCGAGAAGTGCATGCCCGGAGAAAAATTTCTCGTGCGCAGTTCATCTCCATCCATAAAAGGACATTACAAAGTAAAACGACTGGATTCTTCCATCGCATCGGTTCCATCTAAATGGGATGCATTCATGGCGGAAGATCACAGGAAAGTTTTTGTTCTGGTAGATACTGCCGGAGTGCGCGATAAAAAAGATCTGGCGAAGATGATCAACTTCGTGAAATACCCTTTGAATGTGAAAGGAATCCTTCTGCCTGTGAAGATGAATCACATTGAAGGAACGGATCAGTGTTCTAAATTAACGGCGTGGGACTTTTCAATGGTGCAGTCAACTGTGCCGGTTGTTGAAATAGATCCTTCATTATCTGCTGCCACGGAAATTGATATTCGTATCGGTGCAAAGTTTCTGAAAGAGTATACATCACGAAATGTTGCAGGTTACATCCGCGGTACGGCACAGCCTGACAGCTTCATCGTTTTCACTGCGCATTATGACCATCTTGGTCACATGGGCAAAGAAGTGTATTTCCCGGGAGCCAATGACAATGCAAGTGGTGTTGCTATGTTACTCAATCTTGCGAAGCATTACAGTAAACCCGAAAACGCACCGAAATATTCTATCGTGTTTATTGCTTTCAGTGCAGAAGAAGTGGGATTGATAGGTTCTGCCTATTTCGTGCAACATCCTTTGTTCCCGCTTGCCCGAATCCGCTTCCTGATCAACATGGATATTCTCGGAACAGGTGATGAAGGAATCACTGTTGTTAATGCAACCTTGTTCAATAAGGAATTCACGCTGCTTAAATCGCTCAATGATTCTTCAAATTATCTGCCTCAGATAAAACCGCGGGGTAAAGCTGCAATCAGCGATCATCACTTTTTTACGGAGCGCGGTGTGCCTGCATTTTACATTTACACACTTGGCGGTATCAAAGCCTATCACGATACGTGCGACCGAAGAGAAACACTTCCGTTAACGGAGTTTGACGATCTTTTCCGACTGCTTCGCGATTTCACCAACGTATTGATGAACTGAAGATGGCAAAGCTCACACTGGTTCCGACACCGATAGGTAATCTGGAAGATATCACGCTTCGGTCTTTACGTATTTTGCGGGAAGCGGATTTTATTCTTGCGGAAGATACACGCACAACAGGGTTTCTTCTCAAGCACTACGAGATCAGCAAGCCTTTGCATTCGCATCATGCGCACAACGAACATAAAACTGTTGAGTTTATCGCGGATAAAATTGCCGCTGGCGCAAACGTGGCATTGGTGAGTGACGCGGGCACACCGGGAATTTCCGATCCCGGATTTTTACTCGTGCGTGAATGCGTGAAGCGAGGCATTGAGGTGGAATGTTTGCCGGGCCCGACGGCATTTGTACCTGCATTGGTGCAATCCGGATTGCCTTGTGATCAGTTTTACTTTGCAGGATTTCTTCCGCAGAAAAAAGGCCGAAAAACCCGTCTTGAACATCTTGCTTCGCTGGGTAAAACGGTGATACTCTATGAATCGCCCTTCCGATTAGTGAAAGCTCTGGAAGAGATTGCTCAGTATTTCGGAGCAACGCGCAGCGTTTCTGTAAGCCGGGAACTCACTAAGCTTCATGAAGAAACTTTCCGCGGAACGGCGGAAGAGGTTCATCAGCACTTCTCTTCGAAAACGGTAAAAGGAGAAATCGTGATTATTATCGGTCCGGACGCTGTTGAGAGTTCGGATGATGTTTCCGATGACAATGAAGTTGATTAACTTGCGATTAGTGCGCAATCTGGTTGTCATATTATTTGTGCTTTGTACCGTATTTCCTTCGCAGGCGCAGGAGGGTTACTTCGGTCCTACTGCGGATTTTAATTCCGGTTTCGGAACACGCGGAGTTTACGGATTGGGGCTGGATGCAGAAGTGCGGATTACGGGTGCGGAAAATCTTTATCTCAACTGGCATTTCGGAATCGGAGGCAATGAGCAATCCGATGTTTACGGACGATTGGGTATACCGCTATTGCTCTATCGACAGCCGGAGTGGTGGAACTTATCGCATGCGAATACAGCAGAAGAACTCTTAACTGTTATCCTGGGTCCGTTAATGTGTCCTCACGGTGTAACTTACTACGTTCCCGCACAGCGTAAAGACGGAATCCGTTATGGTTTTTTCGGCAACCCCTTAGGATTGGAGTTGTGGAAAGTTAGTTCGGGTCGCATGATGTCGTGGACGTTTGACGCAGGTTCGAAAGTGCTTTTCCCATTGGGAGCGGATCGCTGTTTAATGGTAAGCACTGGAATCAGCATGACCAATCCCCTTCGTAAATCAGCGGGATTGTCCGCAGATTACGGTCGTAACTTTATGCTGAATGTTCGGGTTGGAATCGTAAGCTCGGCGGTGTTGTAATAAACTCTGCTAATATTTCGTAATTTTCCTTTCTCATGCGTGAAGAATCAGAACTTATTGGCGCACCTCCCGGAACGTTAACGTACATCGGGAAGAGAATTACTGCTCAGCCTGTTGTAACCATTCTAGAATACAACGAGTTTGATTTTTCCGAAACGCGTCACACGGATATTGAAGCGAGCATGGTCAACGTACGAAACGGAATGATCCGATGGATCAACGTGGAAGGCGTTCATGACACTGCTCTCGTAGAGAAGATCGGGAAGATGTATGACATTCACCCGTTGACACTTGAGGATATTGTAAATACAAATCAGCGTCCGAAGTTCGAGGAGTACGATAACTATCTGGTAAACATCATGCGGATGATTTACGAGGATGAAGAGTGCAAATCGAAAAATGAAATGTACGTTTCGGAGCAGCTTACGATTCTGCTGATGAATAAGAAAACTGTGATTTCTTTTCAGGAAGCAAACGGCGGAGATGTGTTTGATATCATTCGCACACGAATTCGTCAGGGCAAAGGTCGCATACGTAAAAGCAGCGCTGATTATCTCGCATACTGTTTGATCGACGCTGTTGTTGATTCATATTTTGAAGTGCTGGAACATTTCGGTGATGCATTGGAGCGCATGGAGGACGAGTTGGTGGGAAATCCGAAAAATGAAACCATACGCAGATTGCATGAAATGAAGCGGGAGATTTCATATTTACGTAAATCGGTATGGCCGATGCGTGATATGGTGAACAATATTGAACGCAGTGAGTCAGATTTGATTTCGGATTCCACCTTTGTGTATCTGCGGGATGCACAGGATCATATTATCCGTGTAATTGATACAGTCGAATTTTACCGTGATCTCATCGGCGGCATGATTGATCTGTATATGTCGAGTATGAGCAATCGTATGAATGAAGTCATGAAAACGATGACGATCATTACTACGATTTTCGTGCCGTTGACGTTTATTGTGGGTGTTTACGGAATGAACTTTGAGTTCATGCCGGAACTTCATACACAATTCGGTTATTACATTGTATGGTTGGTAATGATTGTGATTGTTGTTATTCTGTTTGTCTTTTTCCGAATCAAGAAATGGCTTTAAGAAATGTAATTTCCTTCGCAGCGTTAACGCTGTTGTTCTCATGCGGATCTCCGGATACAGCAGATAAAAACGAAACCGTAAACACCTCTGCTGATTCTGCAGAACGAGCTGTAGCGCAAGCAATCAATTCAGCTCCGAAGAGTGACACTGTATTCAGTAAAGCATTGCCTCCGGTATTTGACGGCGATATTATCATGATTAACAGCAGAAGTCCGCAGGCAGAATTACTGCATCAGCTTGTTGGAGGAAAGTATAATCACGTGGGGCTGGTTTTACAGCGCAAGAAAGATGGTTTGCTTATGGTGATGGATGTACAGGATTCGGTTCGTGCAACACCATTAACAGATTTCGTGGCTTCATCTGCCGACGGCTCGGTGTGTCTGCTTCGTTTGAAGGATGCAAGTAAGGTGCTCAATGAAAGCAAAGTGAGGTCGATGCGCGAAACCGTGCGCACATATGCGCGGAAACCTTTCGATCCTGTTCTTAATTGGGATGACTCGAAAGTTTACAGTTCAGAAGTAGTCTGGAAAGTATATGATAAATCGATGATGTTGAAATTGTGTCCAACCGGAACCGTGGCTGATTTCGACATTTCCGCACAAAAGCAGAAGGAGTTATCATCGACTTACGGAGGTACTGTGAGCAATAAGGACGAAGCGGTATCGCCGGACGCTATTTATAATTCACCTAAACTTGAAATAATTTACGAGAGCAAATAGATGAGCAGGAAGGAATTTCTGCATGATTTTTGCTGTACTTTTAACGCTATAAAATTATCCTATGAAAACTCTGTTTACGCTGTTTTTCGCTTCAGCCTTAACTCTGCTTAATGCATCAGATACTGAAGGCAATCACTACTTCCGACTTTCACAAACTCCGGTTTATGAAACTTTTAATGCCGGAGGCGGAGACACCAATCAATTGAACGCAGCCGGACAAAAACACGGGTTGTGGGTGGAGAAACTTACCGGTTACGAGTGGAGAGGTTATTACGTAAACGGATTGAAGCACGGAACTTTCGTGGCTTATCCGTTAGGGCTTACTCTGCTTTCATTCATTGAGACATATGACATGGGCAAGAAGAACGGTTTGTTTCTTGTTGCAGATCGTGCGGGTTATATCACAAAAGAAGAATTCTATCGTAATGATTCACTTGATGGTTACAGAAGAACATACTATACAGGCGGGCGACTTAAAACGGAAGAACAATTCAAGGGCGGAAAGCTTCATGGTACGAAGAAAGTGTACAATTCACAGAACCGAATGGTTGAAGAAGGACACTTTGTAAATGGTGTGCGCCACGGAGTAAACAAGTGGTTCTATTCCGGCGGGAAACTCAATACAGAATCAAACTATATAAACGGAAGTCTTGAAGGTTTGATGACCACGTACTACGAGAACGGCAACGTTTACAGTAAAGCCACATATAAGAATAATGAAATTGAAGGAGAATATGTTGAGTTTCATGAAAACGGGAAAGTAAAAGTGAAAGGCTTTTACGTGCAGGGTAAAGAAGAAGGTAAGTGGAATGAATTCTACGAAAGCGGAAGTCCTTATTTACAAGGTCAGTTTAAAAACGGCTTGCGTGAAGGTACTTGGACAGAAAGTTCAGAAGCAGGAAAGAAGACGGCAACAGTCAAATACAAGGGCGGTCAGGTTGTTTCAGGAACATTTACAGGAGCTCATCCTAATCCTAAACCGGTTGAAACAAATCCTCAGCCTCAACAACAGCTTCCTGCCGGACATAATGAACATGACGGACACAATCATTAACCGATGAATTCAGTACAACGATCACTTGCGGTTGCAGGAGCAGGAGTTGCAATTTTAGTAGGGGCGTGGTTGGTTTTTCCGCATGATGAAGCGTTGCGTGAAATACCGTATTACGATCCTTTGGAAGCGGGCTTGAAGAAGAGCACTGATCCGGGTAAGCATTATGTTGTTTCCGATTTCAAACTGATCAATCAGGTCGGTGATACGATCACCCGAAAAGATTTCGCCGGCAAGATTACTGTGGTGGATTTTTTCTTCGTGAACTGTCAGGGCATTTGTCCGATCATGAATACCAATCTGAGCAAAGTGTATGAAGCATACAAAGGCAACGACAAGATTGCTTTTATTTCACACACTGTGAATCCTGAGAACGATTCTGTTCCTGTACTTGCTGCACATGCTTTGAAATACGGTGCTGATGTAAAGCAGTGGCATTTTGTTACCGGAGAGAAAACTGAAATTTATCGTCTCGCAAGAAAATCATATTTGGTTTCCGATACTGAAGGCGATGGCAGCAAAGAAGATTTTGTACACTCACAGAACTTTGCACTGGTGGATGCAGATGGTCACATCAGAGGTCTTTACGATGGTACTGAGGATAAAGAAATCGAACGTCTGATCAGTGATCTGAAAATCCTAACGGCCGGCAAACAGTAATTGATCTCAGTCGTTCGGACATTTCTTACAACGCTTTTCTTTCTTGTAGCGTTTACAGCATTTGCCTTTCTTGGAAGTGGCATCCGGGAATAACTGCAACAGAATGCACGGCACGTTCTGTGGTCGTGAAGGGTGAAATCCTTTGATATTATCCTGTTGCATGGTACAAAGCAAGGCAATCCGGCGACGGCCGACAATACCTATTTGTAGGTAAAGAGGCAACCGCAATCCAGATCCAGCGACTTTATACTAAACAACGATCATGAGAAATGTCATTTTTGCCGCCTTTTTGCTGTGTTTCTTTCAACCAGCCTTCGCCACTGGCGGATCCGACGACAATGCGCCGAAATGGAAAATCGGGATAATCGCAGCCGGACATTACAGCACAGGCATGTATGGATTTCATCCGGCGTTTTTACCGGGCGTACAAGTGAATCGCATGATCGGCAAGTATGAACTCAGAGCCGGAGTGGAGCACGTGAGTACCACATTCAAGCCTGACATTCCGATGCTCATTCATTACGGTGATGGATTTGATAACCGGACTACATTGCGTCTCGGTATTCAAAGAAACTTCGCAGTGTCGCCGCGCTGGACTTTCTATACTGCGGCAGATCTGGCCTATAGAAATGTTTTCAGTGAGCATGATGTAGCAGGATGTTTCGGCCCGTTGGGAATTTCACAGCGCAGAATGAACGGTGGCGGGTTAGTGACTTCTCTGGGTGCCGAATTCAAGGCAACGAAACGGATTTCTGTTTTTGCTGAGTACCGTGCAGAAGCATTTCTCTATAATGTGCACGAGGATTTCTACTACAATGGCGCAGACGTAAAGCCGACTCGTAATAAGTATTCAATGTTGGATTTCAGTTTCGGGAATATCGGTCACATCGGATTGTCAATTGCAATTTGATTCGCATGCGTTGGCTGACAAGCGCTGCGGTGCTGAGCATTGTGTTTATTTCGTGTGCACGTGAATTGCCTGAAGATACTACTGCAATTCTGGAAACTTCAGACATGCGTGTGTATTACGGATGCGACGAACTGTTTGCTTCTTACTTCAGTGATAGTGATTCCGCATATCAGATACAATCACTCATCAATGACCTGCGCAATGATTTTAACGAGAAGGGAAATGATCTCGAAATCGTTAGCTCCAATGCAAGATTTACAATAGCAGTTCAGTCGGTTCGACTGACAGAGAATCGTTTCGAAACATCAGTTGATGATCCTTGCGATACTGGAACACAAACGATTTCATACTCGGTGAGCGATCTTCAGGGTGCAATTATGATTACGGTTACAGACAATTACACCGGAGCAATGCGTGAAATTTACGCGGAAGCTTCTACGGCTGAAGATGTGAAGGATCATCCTACGGTTTTTCAATCGATGATCGGACGCGATTCATGTTATACGCCATCAGTACGTCGCGCACATCCTGAAATGATGAAGAACCGATTGCTTCGGCGGGCATACCGTAAAACAATGAACGCGATGCAGACTATGTTGCGATGATATTGTCCTTTTTTAAGGTGCGCTCTGCCTGAATTAGATGTAATTTTGTGTGTGACTCAATCGCAACTTCAACTCGATCTTGTTCCGCTCTCGGAATGGCTTCCTTCCAAATGGAAAAAGCCTGTCATTGCAGGTCCGTGCGGCGCGGAAAGTGAAGATCAGATTCTGGATACAGCACGACAGCTGGCAAAGCAAGGTCATGTAAGTTTATTCCGTGCCGGTGTCTGGAAACCGCGTACACGTCCCGGTGCGTTTGAAGGCAACGGAGAGACAGCTCTCAAATGGTTGACGGCGATGCGCAACGAAACAGGATTGCCATTCACTGTTGAAGTTGCAAATACTGAACACGCTGAACTGGCACTGAAATACAAGACGGATGTGTTATGGATAGGAGCAAGAACAACCGTCAATCCGTTTTCAGTTCAGGAAATTGCTGAAGCATTGAAAGGAACTGACGTCCCCGTACTGGTAAAAAATCCTGTGCATGCTGATTTGCAATTGTGGATGGGCGCATTGGAACGTTTCAACCGTGCCGGCATCAGGAAGTTGGGAGCGATTCACCGTGGGTTTCATACCGGGGTGAAAACACAATACAGAAATCAACCGTTGTGGGAAAATGCAATTGCATTGAAAAGTTCCTGCAAGGAATTGCCTGTATTCTGTGATCCGAGTCACATTTGCGGTCGTCGCGATATGATTGCGTCTGTTGCGCAGAAAGCACTTGATCTCAATATGGACGGACTCATGATTGAAGTACATCGTGATCCGGCCACAGCTTTGAGTGATGCAGCACAGCAATTGACACCTCGATTGTTTGAAGAGTTACTGATGAAGCTGGTTGTCAGAGACCAATCTACTAATGATTCTGATTTCAGCGAACAATTGAATTCACTGCGTCAGGTAATCGATGCGATTGATGACGAAATCATTCAGGCGCTGGCACACCGCATGGAGGTGATCCGGAAAATCGGAGCGCACAAACGCGAACATGGAATTACAATTCTGCAACTGGATCGCTGGCTGGAAATTCTGCAGACACGTGTAGCTGCCGGAGAATCACTCGGACTCGATAAAGAACTTGTTACGGAATTGTGTCAGTTGCTTCACAAGTCATCGATACGGAAACAAACTTCTGTAATGAACGAAAACCGAAGTTCAGATCAGTAAAATAAAAAAGGGAGAAGCGATAAACTTCTCCCTTTTTATTTAACTCCTGTCGTATTATTCGGAAACTGTAATACGTTGTGTTGTTACTGAACCATCAGCAGTTACACGCACAAAATAAACTCCTGTGCTTTGGTTGTTCAGATTCAGCTGCTGTGTGAATCCGGATTTAGTGTTATGTGATTCGCTTACATTGATGATGCGTCCCTGCATATCCAATACTTCAATCACAACTTTTGTGTTCGCGTTACTCAGTGTAATGTTGAATACACCGTTATTCGGATTCGGATAGATACTTACACCGTTGGTGACAGTTGAAGCGTTAACTCCAAGGCAAAGATCAACAGTGATCGTATCGATAGCAGTTCCTGTGCATCCGAACGCGTCAGTATAGGTATAAGTAACGACATGAGAACCGCTGCCTGCGCTGGTAGGACTGAAACTTGTTCCGCTTACACCGGGGCCGCTCCAGGTTCCGCCAGACGGTGTTCCTGAAAGAGAAACTGTATCATCACTCAGACATGCAATGTTGAATGAAGCTGTCGCTGTTACGTTCGGAATCGGATTCACAACAACTGTGACAGATGAAGTATCAACACATCCGTTACCATCTGTTCCTGTAACGGTATAGCTGTTGGAAGCAACGGGAGTGAAGGAGTTACCATCGGTAACACCACCTGACCAACTGTAGGTAGCAGCACCGCTACCGGTGAACACAACTGAACTTCCCGAACAAATTGTATCATCAGTTACGTTCGCAACTACTGAAGGAAGTGCATTCACAGTTACAGTAATACTTGAGGTATCTGAACATCCGCTTGCATCTGTTCCTGTAACGGTGTAAGTGTTTGTTGCAACTGGGAGGAATGAAACTCCGTCAACAACACCGGCAGACCAAGTGTAGGTTGAAGCTCCTGTGCCATTCAGTGTTACGCTATTGCCTGCGCATACTGCATTGGCGGTACTTGTTGCGCCAACTGATGGAATTGCATTTACTGTAACTGTAACAGTTGCGGTATTCGTGCATCCTGCGCCGTTGACACCGGTTACTGTGTATGTGTTGGTCAGTGCGGGAACGAATGGAACTCCATCGGTCACTCCGTTACTCCAGGTGTAACTTGTTGCTCCGGATCCGGTAAGTGTAATTGATGTGCCCGCGCAAACTGCAGATGCGGTTGTGTTCGCTGTAACAGATGGAGCGGAGGAGATCGTAACGGAATAAGTAGTAGGAGAACTTGAACCGCAATTGTTATCTGCAGTTACAGAGATATTTCCTGATGTGCTGCCGAATGTTACGTTGATTGACGTTGTTCCTTGACCGGAAGTGATTGTTGATCCAGAAGGAACTGTCCAGGTATAACCTGTTGCGCCGACAACCGAAGAAATCGTGTACGTTGCAGTTGCTCCTGCGCAAACCAGATTGCTGCCGGAGAATGGAGCAGGTGCTGCAGGTGTTCCGGGAATAGCTGTAATAGTTACCGAACCGTTACCGCTGTTGGTACCGGCAACTGTTGACGTTGATGTGCTGCCCGGGTACGAAACGTAACTTGATCCGCCGCCACCCGCACTCACATAACCGCCGCCGCCGCCGTAGTAACCACCACCGCCACCACCGCCGGTGCAATAGGTATTCGGAGGACCGGCATCACCGCCCTGACCGAATGAACCATTACCAGCTGATTGGTTATTACCGGAATAATATCCTCCTATACCACCTGCTGATTGAGTACCGCCTTTACCATGTGTACCTGCGATCCAACTCGCCGCTCCATCTGTACCATTGGTACCCCCGCCTGCACCGCCAACACCATTGGACCAGCCCATACCACCGCCGCCACCGGCAACAATTAAACGATCGTTAAGGCTGGTTGATGTTCTGACATCTGATGCACCACCGCCAGGAAAGCCATCGCTGCTTCCGCCGCATGGCAACGCTAATGTTGCTCCGCCTCCGTTGAATCCTCCGGGTCCAAGCTGCGCTGTAGGACGCCCGCCAACATAAACGTACAGGGTACTGCCCGGTGTAACAGGAACAGTAGCAGTTGCGCTGCCACCTAATCCGCCCGATGTGCCGCCGCCTTGTGCACCAAGTGCGTTAATAGTAACGGAAGTAACGCAGGGAGGAACCACGTAGGTCTGAACGGCTCCTGTGTAAGTGAATGTTGTGGTCTGAGCAGTTAACGCTCCGACACTCAGCAATGTAAACACCACTGAGCTTTTCAGGTAAAATCTTTTCATGAGATGTGATCAATTGTTTGCTCCGTGAAGGTAAGAGTTTTTAGGCAAACAACTTCTTCATTATTGAGTTCACCTGAGCAGCGTGAAGTATCCGGAGAATTTTCCGGTTGAACCTGAAGGCATAGATGCTGTGATCAGATAGTAATATGTTCCGTCAGGACATTCTCTCTCTCCTGTTTTTCCGTTCCAGGGTTGAGCAGGAATTGATTGATATATCAATTGTCCCCAGCGGTTGTACACATAAATTTCTTTAATGCTTATTCCGCCTAATGTATCAGGAAAGAACTCATCATTCATTCCATCTGCGTTTGGAGTGAATACGTTTGGTACGAACAGAGAAGGATCGGTAACCGGATTGGTGTAAATGGAATCAGGAGTGATTAGCGCATTCGTCCAGCAACCGGCCAAAGGAAGAATCTCTTCGGTATATTCTACGGTCAGTTTCGGATGGAATACGGGATTGTTCATGTCGCTGCTGGCAAACAGTAGACTGCGGTAGTATGATTCGGTTTGCAACTTCAACATGAAGCCATAAGATGACGCAGGATTATTCAACATGTCCCGGACAAGTTGCGTTACATCTAAGATGTAATTCTGATTCATTGAAAAAGGTGCGACTACATTAACACGATTTAATGTTGTTGTTGCAGGTTGATTGTTCCATGTTACCGTATTCTCAGTCCATGGTTGCGTGATTCGTTCAAGCCAACCATCTGCAGGACCCGACATGTTGGAGTGCCCGGTGTTAAACGGACTTGTGTAATGAAACAACTCCAAACTTGCATTCACAATTGTAACTCCGGATGGAATTGTATTGATGTCGAATTCTACAATTGCTCGTGTAGTGCTTGGATTTGACTGATTAGTCCAGGCGCAGGCTATAAAGTCGGAATGATTACCGTAATTATTATCAGGCCACAAGCTGGCAAGTAATGCATCTTTGCCACAGGAATCTGCCGGTTGAA
The DNA here is from genome assembly GCA_023151315.1 of Bacteroidia bacterium. GTDB lineage: Bacteria > Bacteroidota > Bacteroidia > Palsa-965 > Palsa-965. The sequence continues at coordinate 22,566 of JAKLJE010000022.1, read as the reverse complement.
ATTTTACAACAGTATTTGCTTGCGAGACAATACCGGTAAGCAGATAAGCAAACAGTAAGCATTGGCGAATACATGCAGCCATTTTTAAAGTTAATCATTATTTAGCATTGTTTGCAGAATATAAAAGGCTTTTTGTTGCTGTAACTTTGTGAGGATAAAAACTGATCAGATGAGAAATGCAAAGAACAAGCAGCTGAGTATTTTTGAACGAATCTCTCAGAAGGCAACCTATTTCACCGGAACAACGGCTGCATTTATACTTGCTCTTGCAGTAATTGCAGCATGGCTGATTACCGGACCTTTGTTCGGATTCTCAGACACGTGGCAGTTGGTGATCAATACAGGAACAACGATCATCACATTTCTGATGGTCTTTCTGATTCAAAGAACACAGAATAAAGATTCACGCGCCATTCACCTGAAGCTGAACGAACTCGTCGCTTCGCTGAAAGGACCCAGCAATCGTTTGATTGATGTAGAAGATATGAGCGAAGAAGAATTGCTTACACTAAGCAAGTACTTTCATCGCCTGAGCGAAATGTCGCGCAAGGAAAAAGATTTGTCTGTATCGCATTCCATTGAGGAAGCGGAAGAACTTCATCGCAGCAAGTATAAAAAATCCTGATTGCAGAGATGACAAATCATCAATGAACCAGAGTCTGCGTCCACATGCGGTTGCCGCTGCAGATTTGCAGTACATAGATGCCTTCTGCGAGTTCCGCCGGTAAGGAAATCGTCACATTGTTCGTTCCTGTATTTCCCTGCACAACTACCGGTGTAATTACTTCCTGACCTAACGCATTTATCATTGTTACGGAAATCTGTTCCGGACTGTCCTGATAAATGCTGAAGTTAATTTCGTCAGTGAAAGGATTCGGATAAGTATTGATCGGCGCTGCGTTTACTGCTGGTGTTTCATTCACAGATGTAAAACTGCAACCGTTAAGTGTTCCCGGCATGTTGGCATCCATCCAATCAATACGTCGGGTGATCCATGCTTTGAGTGAATCAATTTCTTCCTGATACGATTGACGCGGAGCCTGAACTTCAGGCGTACCTGTTGCGGCACCCATGTGTCCCCAATATGCATAATGGCGCTGCTGTGCTTCGTTCAGGTAGGCTGCCATCGAATCAATGTAATTAAACATGTAAGCAGTGTCGAGAATGTTGCGACGTAAATCAAACCAACGGCAGTTCAGTTCATTCGCGAATGTTGTATCCTGCAGGAAACGAATCATCCAGCCCGGAGAATAATTATCGGTATTGCAATCGTTGATATGATGCGACCATCCCGATCCGTCTGTTGCCTGGAAGATGGAACAATCCCAGATGTCTTTCCACGCCCAGTCAAAATCCCATACAGGTCCTGCTTTCAACTTACCGATATTTCCTGCAGAATCATCTTTCTCTTTGTAGTAGAAACAACTCTTCTTGTATCCGTCAACATTCCGCGCCAACTCATTCACGTAGAAGTAATCCATGAACGAACGTTCACTGATATATTTTCTGTAACCGTTAGCAGTGTCAGTGAAGTTCGGTCCGTACAGTGCAGTCTCCATATCGTAAATGAAAGTCTGAATGTACGTTTGCTGCTGAGGAACAATCATGTCCGGCGCCGGGTAGTCGTAAACTAAATGAATCTGATATCCCGGATGATCAATCGGGCTGTAGCTGGTTTGCCACGAGTTCGTATTGTCCCAGTAATCGGTTTTGATAATGTATCCGCCGGTAATCTGCGGATATGTAATGTCTGTCTGATTCAGTTTCGCAATATCAACGCGATCATTATCGCGCTTGATTGTTTCCGACAACATATAAATTCCCTGATACTCTCCGTTGAGAATAACTTCTACGAATTCGGAGCGCGCTGCATAATGTCCCATTGTGTCAAATAAATGATTGGCGAGAGTATTGCGGACAAAAGACTTGTCGTTGTAAGTTGCTAGCAAGGCCCAGTCATTTTCTGAAGGCATGCCAAGCAACGGAACATCAATGGAGTTACCGTTTACGTCCCACGTTTCAAAACGATACGGTTTCTGCGGAAGTCCTGCGGAATAGTTACCGCGGATTTCTATTCCGATTTTCCCGTTGTAATGATTGAACGGATCTGTCATGTTGTTACGAATCCCGACTCCGTTATAAATAATACCCATATCAGCCATGATCTGCGGTTCATTCGGAATCGATTGATTGTTGGTATTGATTACAACAATCGGAAGATTCGAACTGGTGAATGGTGTGTAAGTTGCAGGAGTATTACCGAACGTTATACTGAATGAAATAACGGTTCCCGCATCCGCGGGATAGGTATCAATTACACGCAGTTTCCACAGTCCGTTTCCGTTTTGTCCGTTGTTCACGCGACCGATTTCTCCCATGGGGCGGAATGTTCCGGTGAAAGGAGCGCTTCCTGCAGTAATGGATTGAGATGCATTTTCGTTGAAGCAGGTGTTCGTGTAGTTATCATCCGAACCACCTTGTCCCATTGTTAACGCTGCGGATGTTCCGTCAGGAGCGATGATGTAGATGTTCAGATCAGAATCCCAGGTGTGTGTGAGATTGATGCAAACGGTTTCCAGACCGAAGTTGAGTGTGTCAATCGTTGAAGGGGATAAACCGGAAACGGTAAGATTATAATCTGTTGTTGCATTATCGTTTATCGCGCTGTTCGGTGTAGCTGTGTAAGTTTGCGCTGAGCACACTGTACCGATTAAAAGAAATGCGAGGGAAAAGAATTTATTCATACTGTTTGTTGGTTTATTTAATCAACTGTTGAGTCCAGAAATTTTGTCCGCTTTGCACTTTCAGCATATACATACCGGAAGGCAGATCAGAAGGCATTTGAATACGAATGTTGTTTGTGCCTTGCATACCTTGTTGCACAACAGGCACGATTACTTCCTGTCCGAGTGAATTGTATACCGTAACGGTAATGCTTTCTTCCCGTGCGAGATATACGGACAGATTAATTTCGGTGGTGAAAGGATTCGGATATGCATTGGAGTTTTCTGCCGCATCTGTACCGGGTTCACTCACATTCGTCAGATTACAACTGCTCATAGTTCCCGGCATGTTGTTATCCATCCATATCCATCGTGCAGAAACCCAGTTTTTCAGTTCGTCAATTTCTCCCGGATAATCAGCCGGAATCGGTGAGGGATTAGGCCACACATAAGTTCCGAGAATAGGCCACGTTACAAAATTTCTTCCTGCTCCTTCAGTGAGGTACGTTTCCATTGAGTCGCAATAGTTGTGCAGATACTGAACTGAGAGAACAGACATTTTCAGTTCTTCCCAACGACATTTCACTTTGTTCTGAAACGATGTATCCTGCATCAATCGATCCCACCAGAAAGGAATCTGCCAATAATCACCGGAACAGTTGGCAGCAAAATCAATTGCCCAACCTGTCGTGTCGTTACCTCTGCAATAATCTGCATTACCCCACGCAATGTCATAATCCCAGCATGGTCCGATGGTGAGTTTGCCTCCGTTGCTGAATTTGTCTTTGTACAAGTACGTACTCAATCGATATCCGTCTACGTTTCGTGAAATTTCATTGAGAAGAAAGTAATCTACGAATGAATTCACATCAATATACTTGGCGTAACCTATAGCGGTGTCTGCAAAATTCGGTCCTGCCAATGCTGTTTCGAAACTGTCGACATACGCTTGTATGTATGCTTCCTGCTGCGGAACAATATTTACATCAGATGGATATTCATATTGATAAAATATAGTCTGCCCGTTGATATTCGTGTCAGGAGCATAAGGCGACGTCCATCCACCGCCTCCGTTTCCTGTGCCTTTGTCAATTTTGATAATGTATCCTCCGGTCAATTGATCACCGGTAATGTCTGTTGGCTGCAGATTGGCAATGTCAACGCGATCATTGTCTCTCTTGATTTTTTCCATCAGAATATAAACACCCTGATATTCTCCATTTACAACCAGTTCCACGTGTACACCGCGCGGCGCGTACCAACCCAACGAGCGTGCAAGATCGTATGTGAGGAAATTGTTGAGTAAAGATTTATCGCTGTAACTCGCCGACAGAATCCAGTCACTTTCTTTCGGCATGCCGAGCAACGAGGAATCAATCGAATTACCATTTACATCCCATGTTTCGAAACCGTAGGACTTCTTTGGCATTCCCTGCGAAGAAGAACCGCGGTATTCAATTCCGATTTTTCCGTTGTAATTATTGAAAGAATCGGTCATGTAATTCCGATTGCCCGCACCGTTAAAGATGATTCCCATGTCGGCCATGATTTTAGGATCATCAGCGATTACACCGCTGCCGGTGTTAATGACAACTATCGGCAAATTCGAATCTGTGAACGGAATGTATGTTGCGGGATTGTTTCCGAATGTAATACTGAATGAAATCAAAGTTCCTGCATCTGCAGGATATGTATCCACAACCCGCAATTTCCAAGTACCGTTACCATTCTGTCCGTTGTTTACAAGACCCATTTGTCCTTGCGGACGAAAAGTTCCGGTAAATGGTGCGGAGCCTGCTGTGATCGGAGTGCTTGCACCTGGATTGAAACACGTGTTCGTGTAATTATCATCCGATCCTCCGTTGCCGAGCGTGAGCATTCCGGTTGTGCCATCAGGTGCGACTATATAAATATTCAGATCGCTGTCCCATGTGTGTGTGAGGTTGATACACACAGTTTCAAGTCCGAAGTTACTTGTATCAATTGTTGATGGAGACAAGCCTGAAACAATGAGATTGTACTCCGTTGTTGCGTAGTCATTGATTGCACTGTTTGGATTGGCAGTAAACGTTTGCGCTTGCACACCCGGAGCAAACATGCCGCAGATCAGAATCGAGATAGCAACATAAATGTTTCTCATACAAAGGATATTAATGATTTCGAAGCAGGATTACAATCAGTTTCTGATGATCGTCTGCGTCCACGTTTTATCTCCGCTTGTAATATTCATCATGTACATGCCCGGAGCAAGATCAGCCGGCATAGGAACGGAAACAGTATTCGTACCCTGATTTCCCTGAACCAATGTGCAAGGCGCAACAGGTTGACCTAAGGAATTATAAACTGTAACGGTGATGTCATCCGGTCTTGCGAGATACAATGAAAAATTAATTTCAGTGGTAAACGGATTCGGATATGTGCTCACACTTGCGTTATCGTTATTACCGCTTTCTGTTACCGACGTGAGATTGCAACCGCTCATTGTTCCCGGCATATTATTGTTCATCCAGGTCCAACGTGCACTGATCCAGTTTTGCAGCTCGTCAATTTCTCCTGCGTAAGTTGCAGGAAACGGAGAAGGATTCGGCCATACATAAACTCCTAGAATAGGCCACTGAGCAAAATTGCGCGTGGTGCTTTCTGTTAAGAGTGTCTGCATGGAATCTGTGAAGTTGTTGAGGTAGTTCACAGAGAGACATGACATTTTCAATTCCTCCCAACGACATTTTACTTTGTTCTGAAATGTAGTATCCTGCAACAAACGATCCCACCAGAACGGAATCTGCCAGTAGTCTCCCGGACAAACAGAAGCGAAATCAATTGCCCAACCTGTTGTGTCATTTCCATTGCAGTAATTCGCATTACCCCATGCAATGTCATAATCCCAGCATGGCCCAACTGTAAGTTTGCCACCGTTACTGTTTTTGTCTTTGTACAAATACGTGCTCAGTCGATATCCGTCTACGTTGCGTGAAATTTCATTGAGCAGAAAGTAATCTACAAATGAGTTCACATCGATATAACGTGCATAGCCGATTGAAGTATCAGCGAAATTAGGTCCGGCGAGTGCTGTTTCGAAACTGTCCACATAAGCTTGTATGTAAGCTTCCTGTTGAGGGACAATATTCAGATCTGAAGGATATTCATATTGATAGAAAATTGTTTGTCCGTTCAGGTTGGTGTCAGGCGCAAATGAAGATGTCCATCCGCCACCACCGTTGCCGGTTGTTTTATCAATCTTGATAATATAACCGCCAGTGAGTTGATCTCCGCTGATATCCGTTACCTGCAGATTTGCAATATCTACACGATCATTATCACGTTTGATTTTTTCCATCAGGATATAAACGCCTTGATATTGTCCGTTTATAATCAGCTCCACGTGTTGTCCTCGCGGAGCGTACCATCCCATCGTGCGGGCGAGATCATACGTAAGGAAATTATTCAGAAATGATTTATCAGAATAGCTGGCTGAAAGTATCCAGTCGCTTTCCTTTGGCATTCCGAGAAGTGAGGAATCAATTTCGAATCCGTTTACGTCCCATGTTTCGAATCCGTAAGACTTTTTCGGAAACATGGATTGTGAAGATGAACCGCGGTATTCAATTCCGATTTTGCCATTGTAATGGTTGAATGGATCCGTCATGTAGTTGCGATTGCCGACACCATTGTAAATGATTCCCATGTCGGCCATAATTTTCGGCTCATCCACAATTGTTCCATTACCGGTATTGATTACAACGATCGGAAGATTTGAATCAGTGAAATCGACAGGCGCATTGAACCATGACGGAGGAGATGTCCAGAACACCGTTGCATCATGAATGCCGAAGCTCAGCCAGAATCTTCCGGAAAGATCTGATGAGTTTGCCGTTACATTGTGAATCTGAATCGCGAGAACATTCGTCCCGGGAACCATGATATTTTCCAACGTGTTTTCATTGATGGAAAAGTAATCCGGATTCCCGCCATTGTACATAACGGCTTCATGACTCGCTGATGCCAAATCGCTGTAAGGTGGTTTTCCCGGTGAGGTCATATTGGTGCGTGCGATTTCAGTGTTGTTGAGATACGCAACGAAACCATCATCGTAATCGGCATTCAGAATGGCTGCAGAAATTTTGGATGTATCTGCAATGTTAAAAGTGATGCGGATGAATACAGAAACGGTTTGTGATACAACGGTGTTATCATCACCGTCAGCGAATCCGAATCCACCCTGACCTTGTTGCCATGAAGAAGCATTGAAACTGATCTTACGCCAGTTAGTATCCGGTTCAGCAGTCGGAACTACATAGCGCCAATTATTATTCTCATAAACAGCAGTTTCCCAATGATTGGTTTGTGATTGAGCTGCAACAAATGTAAGAAGAGCAGCAAGCGTAAGTAAACGTGATTTCATAAGTTAAATCGAGCGAAGTGTGAAGTTAAGAAAACATTAACAGCGTTGAGCAGTTATCAAGTTCAGTTGTAAACTTTATGGAATTCCGTCTGGTTTTCGTCATAAGTTTGAATGATGTCTTCGATGCGTTTACTGTTGTCGTTTTTCCTGATTGCGGGCGGTTTCAGCTGCGGTACTTACCAGTCTATTCCAAAAAATGGAAAATTCCGCACTTTTTATGGTGATGGCAGAGTTCAAAGCGTACAAACGTACCGGAACGGCATGCGACACGGCGTTCGTAAATGTTACTATCCTTCCGGTGGAAGATTAAACATTTTACACCGAAAAGTTCAATCCATCGAGAACTATCATAACGGACAACTGCATGGCATCACTGTAACTTTTGATGAAAAGGGAGACACGCTTGAATCCGGCGAATATTACAAAAACAGGAAATGCGGTAGCTGGAGGAAATTTTATCCGAACGGTTCTATAATGCGCATTGAGCATCTGGATACTTTGTCGAATCCAGTTGGTGAACAGATAAGTTACAGTTCGGAGATGCGCGTATTATTTCGCGAGTTGTATACTGCTCCGCGTGAAGGAATTGTAGAATACTACGACGACACTGCGCGAATCATTGCGCGTTACAGTGTAAAGAATGGATTGCAGCACGGCACGACGTGTAAATACACTTACATCCCCGGAACGTCAGATACATTTTACAGAGAAGTGAGTGCATATCACATGGGAAATCTGCACGGATGGACCATTAAGTATGAAGGAAAAACCGTTGTTGCAAAAACGTTTTACAATTTCGGTTTGAAGAATGATGTTGCCTACATCTACGATACGAAAACCGGAATTGAGTACTGGTCAACATACGTAAACAATGTTCTGCAGGGGAAACAGACCGAACGTCGTAACGGAAACCTTTTCAGAGAAACGAATTACCTGGGCGGTAATAAGCATGGTCACGAATGGATTAATGATTCACCTGAGGGATTGGCAAGCGAGCACCATATTTATACCAATGGTATTGTCGACACTTCGTATTATGTGCGTTATCCGTTGTTGATTTGGCACGTCAAGGAAATTATTGATCGAAGCAAGCTGATTTATCGACACACTTACAAATACAGTGATACACAGGACAGCTTTGTTTACTTCGAAAAAAGCGGAGCGAGACATGGGAAGCAAATCGCGTATCATCGCAATGGTAAGATTGCAGAGGAAATGTATTGGAAGGATGGAATAGCAGATTCCGTTTACATGCTCAGAAATGAGAAAGGTGTAGTTATTCTGAAGGCATTTCCATGTTATGGCAGAGATACAATTCCTGAAATGGCGTGGAGTGACAACGGCAAAAGATTAAAACCGGGAACAGCAGAATATGAAGAACGACTGAAGTTGCTGCCAGCTTTTATTCAAAGATTTGATCCCAATGCACCGGTGCTGTTTCCGACATTGATTTTTCGTGTTTCAAGAGAGTCGAATGGTCTGGGTCCTGTTGTAATCTCATCCGGATTTCCTCATTGGGAAAGGCCCGGCAATGTTCCTTCATTTATCGGTGGAGAGCAAGCGCGCGAGAAATACTTTCAACGGAACATGCGTTATCCGATGATGGAATTCGAAAACGAAATTGAAGGTATCGTGTATGTTGAGTTTACAGTAACTACGGGAGGAAGTATTGACAGCGTAAAAGTCATTAAAGATGTTCCGGGAGCAACAGGACTTTCCGGAGAAGTTCTGCGCATTGTATCAGGAATGCCGCCATGGCAACCGGCAACAAGAAACGGGAAACCGATTGCGAGAAAATGTATAATCAGTGTGCGTTTTCAATTGTATGGGGAATATCCGATCAGGAGAGATGGTGTGCATTGAGGATTACGAATTCCGGATTACGTACTATGCATTTTGAATCACATAGAAACATAGGAGTGCATAAGTTTCGCATAGTGAAAAACGATTTACCCGGGTCTAACGTCAAACTTCTAAAGTCTACCGTCTGAAAAGCCCCCTCGGGGCGAAATCTCCGTAGAACTTAATTTCGGTTGATTAAAATATTTCCTTGCTGCCGCAGGCGATATATTTCGAATTTCTGATTCCGAATTCCGTACTACGCATTTTGAAACACATAGAAACATAGGAGTGCATAAGTTTCGCATAATGCAAAACGATTTACCCAGGTCTAATGTCAAACTTCTAAAGCCTACCGTCTGAAAAGCCCCCTCGGGGCGAAATCTCCGTAGAACTTAATTTAGGTTGATTAAAATATTTCCTTGCTGCCGCAGGCGATATTTTTCGAATTTCTGATTGCGGATTACGTACTACGCATTTTGAAACACATAGGAACATAGGAATGCATAGGTTTCACATTGAGGATCAGTGACGCATTCGCGTCGATCGGGACTCAGAAGATCTTCCGATCGATGCGCAGCATCCCGATCAGCGCAAAGCGCCCCGATCATTCCGAAGGAATCCCGATCCGCACGTAGTGCGCTCTAAAGCCTATCAAGATTATCAATACACCACGCCGCACGCTCATGTACTTCCGCTTTCAGTTCCGGCGACATTCTATCATAGTTTTTGTATACCATTCCAATTCGCGGATTTTTCTCGAGCACTTCGCGATGTCGTGCGTGAAAGTCCCAATACAAACTGTTGAACGGACACGCATCCGCACCGACCTTTTCTTTGTGATTGTACGCACAACTCTTGCAGTAATTACTCATGTTATTGATGTAATTCGCTGATGACGTATACGGTTTGGTTGCAACAATTCCTCCGTCGGCAAATTGACTCATCCCGCGCGTGTTTGTGATTTCAACCCACTCAAATGCGTCAATATAAATGCCGAGATACCATGCATCGGTTTCGTCAGGATGAATTCCGGCAAGCAACGCAAAGTTTCCCGTAATCATCAATCGTTGTATATGATGCGCGTAAGCGTGTTCGAGACTTTGCTTGATTGCATGATGCAGACAATTCATTTTTGTTTCTGCATTCCAGAACCACGACGGAAGTTTGTTTTCATGACGGAAGTAATTCATCTGCGAGAACTCCGGCATGTTTACCCAGTAAACGCCTCGCATGAATTCACGCCAACCTAAAATCTGCCGCACGAATCCTTCAGTTTGCGCAATGGAAATTTCTTCCGGACGTTTCCGCCATTCAGCTACAACGGCATCAATCACTTCAGCGGGACTGATCATTTTGATATTCATCGCAAATGAAATGCGTGAATGGAACAAAGACCAATGTTGAGTGCTCATGGCGTCCTGATACGTTCCGAACAAAGGCAATAAATGATCCGTGAAATAACGAAGCAGTTGCAACGATTCTCTTCTCGTAACAGGCCACGAATAATGTTCTGCATCCGGATTACCAATGCATTTTGCGCCGGAGTGTTGAATTTCATTCCATATTTCAGTGAAGTCGTGATCAAACAACAACGGAGCGGGAACCGAAGTTGATTTGCCCAACGCCTTTCTGTTTTCACTGTCGAAATTCCATTTGCCGCCTTCGGGTTGCGTGGCGTCCATCATTACACCGTGCTTGCGACGCATCATGCGATAGAACGATTCCATCAGGTAATGTTTCGACTCACCGAAATGTTCTTTCAATTCGTAACGTGAGCTCAGAAAATGTTCTGTATCGAACGCACTTGAAGCAATCGTTAGTTTACCGCAATACACTGTCAGTTGTTCATCAAGACGAAATTCATCCGGCAGGAGATATTCGAAACGCGTAAAGTTTCCTTGCTTAATGATCTGATCCAGATTCTTTGTTAGCGATTGTGTATTGTTCGGATCGTTAATCAGTAAGTGCATCACTTTGTGTCCCCGCTTGCGTAGATAATGCACGAAATTGTACATAGCCGCAAAAATTCCGATTACTTTCTGCGCATGATGATGTGCGTAGTCTGTTTCCTGACGGATTTCCATGAGCACGTACGTGATGTTATCGTCATTACGTGCAAACCACGAATGATTGTAATTCAGTTGATCGCCGAGTATGAGACGCAGTGTTTTCATTTCTGATTGCGGCAAGTGTCGCTGCAGTATTTTACTTCATCCCAGCAGCGACTCCATTTTTTTCTCCATGAGAAAGGACGGGAACACCGCAAACAGATTTTCTCCGGCAGGTTTTGCTTCTTCACTGTTTTGCCGTTCAACTTCATGCGTTAAATATTCTCTGGCAGACGATCCGGCTTGGCATAGGACAAACGACCAATGGGCTCAGTTCTGTAATACGCATCAAGGCCGGCGCACGTGATTGTTCCAACCGCGTTCAGGTCAACAAATCCGTCATGTCCTATACTTGTTTCCGGAAGCGATATGGAATTGTATTTGGCAATCACCATGATGGTGCCGTTTTCTTCAATCGGAACATCGCCCGTAAACTTTGCGGCAATTCTCACATTGCTTTCTGCTACGAACGGCGCATGAAAGTTGTTTTCATACAGTTCCGTAAGTTGTGTTGCATCAAACTCAGATACGCTTTCAGGATAGCGCGCTGATGTTTGATGTGCTTTTTTGTAAATCGATTCGTTGACATGATTCACAGTGAAAAAGCCGGTCTCACGTATGTTGGTGAGTGTGTGTCGATCAACGGAATCAGGACGAACAATAAATCCGAACATGGCAGGATTCGCGCCGAGGTGAAACAGTGAATTAAACACTGCGAGATTGGTTTGTCCGCTTTTGCTTTTTGTTCCGATCAGGGCGAGACTTTTAAATCCGCCGAGAGAATTAATGAACGTGGCGCGAAAACGTTGTTCCATTGCCGACAAATCGGAAAGCTGAATTGTTTTTACTGTGCACATACGCGAAGCGTTTTCATTCCTCCATCAACAGGCATTACCGTTCCTGTGATCCATCCTGATATTTCACTGAGTAAAAATGCAATTGCATTGGCAGAATCTTCAACGCTTCCGATTTTCTTTAAGGGATGTCGCTGTGCGGACGCTTCTTTTTTCTGATCGGTGTTCAGTAGCGATCCTACAAGCGGAGTTTCAGTTAAGGAAAGCGCAACAGCATTCACACGAATTGTCGGTGCGAGTTCTGCGGCCAATGAAAGCGCCAGACTTTCCACCGCGCCTTTTGCCATTGAAACGGAAGTGTGGAACGTTAGTCCTGTGCGTGCAGCAACTGAGCTGATCAGCACAACGGAAGGCGATGATGCGTTCTTCAGATTCGGAAGATATTGTTGTGTGAACATTGCCGCGCCCAAGGCGTGAATGCGGAAATCGTCAAGATATTCTTCAGCAGAAATACGCGCGAAAGGTTTCAGACGTATCGTTCCCGGAAAATAGACAAGTCCGTTTATCGGTACTTCAATCGCAGGATAAGCGGATTTATCGTTGTAATCATTCACGATAAACGATTCATCATAATGTGCGGAAACATCTGTACGGCTCAAACCAATGACATGATGTCCTGCATTTCGCAGCATTTGAGCTGTTGATTTGGCGATTGCTGAATTAGCTCCTGCGAAAATGTATTTGCGTTTATTCATCATTTGCTTTTTGAAATTCTGTTGGAAGAAATTGCACGTTGTCTTGAACTTTTGAATCGGGAGATTTCTTCACTTCTTGTTTTTGCATGTTTGGTTTTGCAGGCTTCAACGCATTCTCTCCATTTGGAATAACTCTTCGGAAGCAGTTGTGCGCGCATGATTCGTTTCACTTCACTTTCAGTAATTCCGAATTGCGCACGAATCGCATCGAAGGGAGTACGGTCTTCCCACGCCATTTCAATAATGCGGTCGATGTTTTCTGCGGAGAGTGAAGACACTTTTAACTGTTTCATTTTCCGTTGAAGAGTTTTTCAAGAATCTGATAACGATAACTGAAAATCTTTTTCACCTGACTTCGGATCAGAATTGCATTTACAATTTTTCCGATGAAGCCGAAAGGAACACGGTAATGCAGAACGTCGAGCATCTCTACACCATCAGGGTGCGCACTGATATGATGCTGATGATGCCAGAATGCGTAGGGACCGAAACGTTGTTCATCTACAAAGAATTCTCCTTCTTTTACATGCGTGATTTCTGTAACCCAGTTCATGCGTGTTCCCGGAAACGGACTGATTTTGTATTGAATAATTTGTCCGGCGTGCATAGGAATTCCACCTCCGCTGAGTGTTTCAAACTGCATGTGAGGCGGCGTGATTTTTCCCAGATTTTCCGGAGCGCTCAGAAACTCCCAGGCCGTTTTAAGGTCGGTTTTCAGCACTTGCCGGTACTCCATTCGTTCGAGTTTCATGTCTATGGATATAGTATTAAAGTTAAACAGTATTAATTTATTTTCAGGCTCTGAAAATCAGACAAATGAGTCTAATATTGATCTGAAAATTCCGAATATGCCTTTTTCTTTCAAATTAAAATGTTTAACAAAAGTATAAAAAGATCAAACAAAATACTATGTTTGTACAAGTATTTTCAAAAAAGATGAAACACGAACGAGATATGGAGACTAAAGAAATCAGCATAAACGGGTTACTGAACGGAAGCAGCATCAGACTGAGTGAGATGACCGCAGAAGAAATCGGTGATGAGCACGCGAGTACGTCGGTGGATACGCCGATGCGGGCAGACGCATTTGCAATGAACGATGAAGAAAAGATGAAGAAGATCTCGTTTCATTTTCGTGAGATCATGGAAACGCTGGGACTTGATTTGACAGATGACAGTCTGAAAGGAACTCCCGATCGCGTTGCGAAGATGTACGTTCAGGAAATATTCTCAGGATTAAATCCGGCTGCGAAACCGAAAGTGGCACTGTTCGACAATAAGTACAAGTACAATCAGATGTTGGTGGAGAAGAACATCAGCTTCTACAGTAATTGCGAGCATCACTTCGTGCCGATTTACGGGAAAGCGCATGTGGCATATATTTCTTCGGGAACGGTAATCGGATTGTCGAAACTCAATCGCATTGTAAATTATTTCGCAAAGCGTCCGCAGGTACAGGAACGATTGACGATGCAGATTGCGCAGGAGTTGCAGCGCATTCTCGGAACTGAAGATGTTGCTGTGATTATTGATGCACGTCACTTGTGTGTATCATCACGCGGAATCAAAGACGAGTCATCATCAACAGTTACTTCTTTTTACGGAGGAAAATTCTCTTCTGATTCGAAGAAGGAGGAGATGATGAAGTATGTCGGGATGTAATGAGTCAATGCTCAAATGCGTAGGTGTGCAGAGGAACAAACGCGATAAGTTTGCCTCAGATGTCCCGGAAAGTGTAGACGAAAATTTCGCGCGTAAAAAATCTGCGTAATCTGCGAAAAAAGAGAGTTCAAATTTTGAACGCAGATTTCGCAGATTCTTGGTATATCGCACCACTGTGCGTATTAGCGCCTCTTGGCGTGTTTCCAGGTCTATAGTCTAACGTCTAAAGTCTATTTCTGAATCAATGTCGTCCGCACTTTCCGCTCGGATTGCGCGTCATTGCCCGACACTGCTCATAAATTCTGAATGAAGAAGAGCGCATGTGCGGCGGAACGTAATCCTGCCCGGAGCAACGCACCAATGGATAAGTTGCATAAATGGAATCTTCGATGCGTTGACGTTCACGCAATCTCATTTCTGCTCTTTGGGAACGTGTGAGAACTGTATCACGATAGGCAGTAAATGATTTTGAGGAGTCAATTCCGGTGCAAACATCGCGGTAGAATGAATAGTACCACGACATAGAATCGTTGAATGAGGAACGATACACCTGAAACTTTCTTTCGCAGATCGGATTGTTCGACATGTAGAGTCCGTTTTCATCTATGCATTCGCAGAGCGTAGGATGATCTGCAGAACCGTAAACAGAATCAGGATTCTTATTGAGCAATTCAAATTCAATTTCACTTCCCGGAAGACAAAACCATTTCGATTTAAGAAACTCATCGTAGCTCACAGATTCTTTCACATCACCTTCCTGTTGCCTGTAGCGATACAACGCATAGAGCCAGTTTTCATTGAGTGCGATAGTGTCACACTTTTCATCGTGCACCACCACGAAGTATCCGTACGATCCTTCGTAAACAACGTGGTAATCGTCAGGATGTGCGTTCATCAGAACATCATCTGTTGATTGAGTAGAAGAACAAGCTGTAAAGGCGAGAGCAAATAAAATAGTGAGGAAGCGCATGAGTAAATATAATTCAATTTACAGATGAGTCAATGCGCAAATTATTCAATCCTCAAATGAGTTGATGTGTATATGAGTCAATTTGCAAATGATTCGATTTGCATAGGAACAAACGCGATAAGTTCGCCTAAGATTTCTCGGAAAGCGCAGTTGAAATCTGACGCGTAAAAATCTGCGTAATCTGCGACGAAAGAGTGTTCAAATTTTTAACGCAGATTTCGCAGATTCATAGGTTGTTTGCGCTGAAACGATGTGTCTCCTTAAATAGGCGCAACGGGCTCAGAAGAATTAGTTGAGGAACCATCTGTGCAATCTGAGTAATCTGTGGCTGATGATTTGTTTGCATCAGAAATCGCGGAAAGCGCGGATGAATTACACCATCTCATTCGGTTGCAGTCAGAACGCAACTGACTCGAATCAATCGTCCCAATCCACGTGCTTTGTTTCCAGCTCATTTTTCTCCAGGATGAGTTGCTGCAATTGATACGTATCGATAATCGCTTTTTTGTCTTCTTCACTGAGCACATAAGACACATAGATCTCATTACCGAATGAAGCGGTCACTTTTATTTTCAGTGTAGGATTAGTAACGATAGCGCGTATCAGGACTATCGCTTGTTCTTCCAGAATGTAGAGCACTTCACCTTTCGCATTGGGTACTGCAGTGTATTGCATACCATCGGGAACTGTGAGCGGATATGTATAATTGGAGTCGGTCGTCCACGATGAATCCCTGAATTCTATCTTAACGGTGTTATGAAGATGATCATGAATTTCAGGAAGCGTACTGATCAGCACCATAGCACCTGTTTCGGGATACAACACAGCAGCAAGACCATTACGATCCGCATCCGGAGAACCTTTCCAGTTTTTATGAATCACCGCGTCGTTGATTCCGTTACACGGCACGAAGTTTTCAGCAATGATGCTGTCAATCTGAAGTTCAAGTTGTTCCTGACGAACTCTATCGATAGAATCCTGCTTCAATCCCAGCTTCGCATCTTTCAAAGTTGAATCCAAATAATTTTGAATACGATCGACACCGCATCGGGAGCAGGAGGAGAGACAAAGAATAAAAATGAAGATCAGCAGGGAGGAAGAGCGCATGAGTAAATATAATCCAAATTGCAGATGAGTCGATGTGCAAATGAGTCAATGTTCAAATGATTCAATTTGCAAATGACAGGACGCGAGAAATTGCAAGCCACAGATGTCGCAGAGAACCGCAGATAATTATCGTGCATAATAAATCTGAGTCATCAGCGTAATCTGTGGCGATTAAACTTGCCACAGATGTCGCAGAAAGCACAGATGTGGTCCCCGTCAAACAATTATAGACATCCCTGTAATCTGTAACCGGAAAACTGATGCGCATCATGCGGACTCTTTCAATGTAGGTCTAACTTTGCATCATGCAAAAGATCTTCCGCATTCTTCTTCTCATTCAACTGGCCGTGCTTTCTCTCAACGGTCTTGCTGCGGGCAGTTTGCTGATAGTAGTGCCGGACGGAAGTCTTGTAGGTTTGCCGCAAGTCTGGCTCGAGCACGCTCCGTTTTCGAGTTATTTTATCCCGGGTTGTTTGTTGTTTCTCTTCATGGGCGTTCTGCCCGCTCTTGCATTTACCGGAATCGCATTCAAACGCAACTGGCAATGGGCACAGCGTATCAATCTGCTTCCTGCAAGATCTTCTTCAAACACCTTGGCATTGTATTCCGGTGTTGGCGCCATCATCTGGATTGCCGTTCAGCAAATGATGACTTCCTACTTCATGCTGCAACCGATTATTATTTTGCTGGGTGTGGGGATTGTGGTGAGTGGGTTGGTGGGGGAGAGGTGAAGCTATCTCAGTAGAGATGGCATGCGTAAGTTGAGAATGATCTTCTTGGTGCTTCCTGCATCAGTTATTATCCAAGTTTTGCATACGCACTCCTGCTGAATCAGATCGAAAAGTTAGTTCTGATCGTAAATGGAGAAGTAACGCAAATCACCTTGTTTGGTTTTATACAAATAAACAAGTGAAGAATCGATTACACCTTTACAGTCTTCATTTGTAGCGAGATTTGAATAGAGGAGCAGTTGCAGGAAACTATTGATTTTGTGCTGGTAGTAGCGTGCAGCATATTCTTTGCTGAAATGAGAATGTGAGATCAGTTCGGCCACTATTTGCTCGAGCGTACATTGTTCCAATGTATTTGCTCTTAAAGCAGCTTCCGCTAATATTTCAGGAAACTTAGAATCAACCAGCTTCAGGTTCAGGCGCAGTAACTGGTTCGAGATACCATTGATCTTAATTTTCTCTCGCGTAAAATCAACTTCACATTCGAACTCAACTTTAATCAATTGCAGATTTTCGAGCTTGATAAATTTCGGGGTTGTCGTGATGGGTATTTGCATCCGACAAGGGTAGGAAGGAAAATGGAGGGAGTCAACGGATTATGGGTAACGTGCGTTATGCTTTAGATATTAGTAAGTTTTGGAGGCACCTGTCATGAATAAGGACGACACTATCAACCAGCCACTTCGTGACAACGAAGAGAATATGTACCAACATCTTTAAGATTAGGGAAGCTTGAATCCAAACACAAATCAGCATAGTTTGTAGCACATTATTTTTCCCTGGCCGTACTCAAGAATCAATACCACTCACTTCGTTAATATGGTTCTAACTGTTGATAAAATCCTTAAATTTTAGAGTGAACAGTCTAGAAACACTTCTAAATTTGACAATAAATGTCAAGTTAATATTTTCAAATTGAAAACGACCGGAAAAATAATCAGAGAGAAAAGAGAGAAAAAAGGGTTGCTATTGCGACACGTTTCTGCTCAACTCGACATTGACACAGCTATACTCAGTAAAATTGAACGTGGAGAGAGAAAAGCCACGCGAGAACAAATTGCGAAGTTGGCTGACATACTTGACCTGGACAAAGAATCTTTGATTATTCAATATTTGAGTGAGAAAATACTTCATGAAATTCAAGACGAAGACTTGGGAATTCAAGCACTAAAAGTTGCTGAGAAAACAATTAAATACGGGCTAACTAAATACAAATAAGATGGCAGAATTACTATCAATAAAAGAAGCAAGCCAGTGGGCGACAGAGTATTTGGACAAGAATGTTACTACTTCTAACATTTCCTATCTTATCCAATACGGAAGGATAAAAAAAATTGGCGTCAATGGTTCAACCCAAGTAATCAAAGAAGAACTAATTGAATACTATAAAGACCAAAAAAAATCAAGACAAGAAGAATGGAAAGAACAGCTTGGCGAAGATTTGAATTGGGCTTTATCATTTGAACAATACAAGGAAGCCGAAACAACAAAGCATGTTCATAGACTTCATCCATACAAAGGAAAATTCATTCCCCAGTTAGTTGAATATTTCCTTGATGACCATACCGACAAATTCAAGAAGGAAATTTATTTCAAACCGGGCGACATTGTTTACGACCCATTTTCAGGAAGCGGAACAACAATGGTTCAAGCTTGTGAGTTAGGTATTCATGCTGTTGGAAATGATGTATCCGCATTTAATGCAATGATTGGTAATTGTAAGGTTACGAAATATAACCTTGTTGATGTTCAAATTGAAATAGACAGAATTTCGAAAGCATTAAAATCATTTTTAGCTGACCACAAAACGCTTGAATTTGAAAACAGACTTTTAAAAGAGTTGTATGTTTTCAACAACAAGTATTTTCCAGTTCCGGAATACAAATACAAAGTAAAACGCAAAGAGATTGACGAAAAGGCTTATGGCGAAGAAAAGGAAAAGGAATTTTTGCCAACCTTTGATAAACTCGTAAAGGAATATAAAATAAAATTGCTTCAAGACAAAGAAGATTCCTTCCTTGACAAATGGTATACGCAACACATTCGAGATGAAATTCAATTTGTGTTTGAAGAAATCCAAAAAATTAAAAATCCCGACACCAAAAAAATTGTTAGTGTTATTCTAAGTCGCACTATTAGAAGTTGCAGAGCAACTACGCATGCAGACTTAGCGACCTTACTTGAACCAATCACAGCTACTTATTACTGCGGTAAACATGGAAAAATGTGCAAGCCATTGTTTTCTATTTTGAAGTGGTGGGAAACTTATTCTAAGGACACGGTAAAAAGATTAGCTCAATATGACAAGCTAAGAAAAGACACATTTCACACTTGTTTGACAGGTGACAGCAGAAACATTGACCTTGTAAAAGGACTTAGTAAAATCAATCCCGAATTTGCGAAACTTGTAGAGAACCAAAAAATCAAAGGAATATTTTCATCACCACCTTATGTTGGTTTAATTGACTACCACGAGCAACATGCATACGCTTATGATTTGTTTGGTTTTGAACGAAAAGACGAATTAGAAATCGGGCCACTTTTCAAAGGACAAGGCAGGGAAGCGAAACAAAGCTATATTCAAGGGCTTAGTGATGTTTTGAATAACGCAAAAAAATATCTCGTTGATGATTTTGATATTTTCCTTGTAGCAAATGACAAATACAATATGTATCCGACAATTGCCGAAAATGCGGGGATGCAAATAATTAATCAATATAAACGACCAGTATTAAACCGAACTGAAAAAGATAAAGGTGCATATGCTGAAATAATATTTCACTTGAAAGCGAAATAAATGAAGTCACTTTTCGAAAAAATTGAATTACTAGCAGAACACTTAATTCTATTAGACAAAACATTCAAGGTTAAAGCAAACTATTCAAGTCCAATTGACTATAAAATCTATACTGAGAATGAACGAATACTAAAGAAGATTGCAAGTCATGAAAAATTAAAGACAGCCAATTTAAAAACAAAGGATGGTGATAAAGCGGAGATAACTGCATTTTCATTTTCAGATGAAGTCTATAGCGAGAATGACAGGCAAATGAAGCTTGCTGACATTATTGAATATGTTTTATTTTCTCGTGGAGTTTATTATCTTTTTCAATCTGACAAGTTCAAACAGGATAGAGTCGCAACATTTTTAGAAATTAATCTTAGAATCGTAAATCTTCTAATGATATACGAATCTCTAACAGTTGATAAAAAATTACGAGATGCTTTTCTAAACAACCTTAAAGAAATAATTCCAGGTGAGAAAGGTTTACATGAAATGTTAGCTTGGGAACATGCCGTTGGTTTATCAACTGGTAATCCTAAATACAGAAAAGATGCACCAAACAACTATTTTGATACTTTACTACCAAAAACCGCTGGCGGTTTATGGCATGAAATCTTAGTTTATTGTTTTATTTTAAAGTATAATATCGGCTACATTTTTCCATTATTACTAACCCAAAAACCTATTTCATTAGTTCATAAGCTATCACCACCTGACTTAATTATTCTTCATAATAAAACTTACAGATACTATGGTATTGAAATAGGCAACCTAAAAGAGCGGCAGTCCGGTGGTTTTATGGCACCAAGTGGTATACCTATTATTCCTATTGACACAACAAACGCAAGAATTTCAGACAGATGTCCCTCATGTAGTAAATGGATTGGGATATGCCCAAAAGTAATCAATGACTTTAGCAAAAGTGATATAAGCAAGCCTGGAACAAAACTAACCAATGAAATAAGGTGCCTAACTGAATGCGAACATTATACTCTTGATGAGAAACTAAATGGTGTTTGTAAATACATGAAGTTTAAGTATAAGAATGCCAAATGGAAATTTCCTTTTGCGAATGGTCACCACCATCATTATCATTGTTGCTTAACAAATAATCCGTTAGTAAAATACAAGATAAAAAACATTAAAACTTCGAATGACCTAAATCGCCTGAACGAATTAATTCGTAAAAAAGAATTGACAGATGATGAATTATCAGAAAAATTAGGACTTCAGAGTAAATTAAAATCAAAATACTCATTCATTAAAACTCATTCAATTTACTATTCTGAGTTATCAATGCTTTTCAAGATGAGCAGAGATGATTCTCATTCTGAACCAAATAATGAAGAAGGTGATGTAGAAAATGAAAACGAATAAAACTTATTAATAATGGCTCTAACACAACAACAAATACAGCAAGTTGAAGCAGTTTTAAGAAACAGTTTAAGACATAAATTCCAAAATTATAATCCGGAACCAGCGGTTATGCCTTTTCATACAAGGCTGCTTGGGCAGGACAGAATGGCTTTGTTTTCATTTATCCATTCATTAAACACGAATTTTGGGACAAGCATTTTTGAACCAGTTGCAAAAGCATTGGCATTATCAACTTTTGCAAGTGCCGAATCACAACAAACAGCAGGTAATCAAATTTCTTCAGAAGCTCACAGAGTAATTCAAAATATTATGGACGGACTTGCTATTGCAACTTCTTCACCAAATAAGATTGAAGAAATATATGCTATCAGAAGAGTATGTCAATCCGGTGAAATGAAAACGGTGAAGCCTACAAAAGTTGATGTAAAACTTGTTGGGCATGACGGAACAATTTATTTATTCGACATAAAAACAGCTAAACCAAATGCTGGCGGCTTTAAAGAATTTAAAAGAACACTTTTAGAATGGGTAGCCACAACATTAGCAGCCAATCCGACAGCAAATGTTCAGACTATTATTGCAATTCCTTACAATCCTTATGAACCACAACCATACAATCGTTGGACAATGCGTGGCATGCTCGACTTGGACAATGAGTTAAAAGTTGCAGCAGAGTTTTGGGACTTTCTTGGCGGACAAGGTGCATATACTGACCTGCTTGACATTTTTGAACGAATCGGTTTAGAACTAAGACCAGAAATTGACGCATATTTTGCAAGATATAACAGACGATAAGCAACGGTTGTGGTGAGACATTGGCAAAATCGCAACGGCCAACCTCTATGTCATGTGGTGCTAAATATCAACCACTCCAATGCAAAAAGACACTCTAACATGACCTGACCTGACGACAGGAAGACAGAAAATAAGCACTAACCTCTATGGTCTAAGATTTAAACGCGCGACATTTTAGTGTCAGCTTCCCCTTAATTCGTACCAATCTAAATTAGAGATTTTAATTCGATTTTGTTCAGTACAAGATCCATTGGCGTTTTGTAATTAAGAGCTTTGTGCGGACGATTGAAGTTGTAGTCGTATTTCCATTCATCTGCTTTTTCTCTCACTTCTGCGAGCGTTCTAAAAACATAAGCGTTCAATAATTCTTTCCTGATGTTTCCATTGCAACGTTCAACGAACGCATTCTGAGTTGGTTTTCCGGGTTGGATAAAGGCAAGAGTGACATTTCTTTCTCTGCACCAGCAGTCAAGAGCCGACGAGATAAACTCAGGTCCGTTATCAACGCGTATCAT
>JAKLJE010000021.1:10527-76551 GCA_023151315.1 Bacteroidia bacterium | reverse complement strand
AGCTTGGCGTCGCGATCAGCATGGATGGAAAGGGAAGAGCGATAGACAACATCTTCATCGAGCGTTTGTGGCGATCTCTCAAGTACGAATGCATTTACCTCAACGTATTCGAAGATGGTGTTCAATTGTACGAAGGAATCAAGAATTATTTTCAATTCTACAACAACGAACGCTCGCACCAATCACTCAACTACCAAACTCCTGCATCACGCTACCTACGAGCCGCATAAACCGTTATCAACAAATTAACAGATATGAACAAAGAAAAAGAACCAAAAAGAAAGTTTACATCATCAACAAAATCACACTAAGTTTGCCTTAGTTCCTGCCCTAAGAATAGGGTGCATCATATAAAGCCATTTCTTAATTTCAGACTCACAGTTTTCTGTTACTTCAAATTCTTCTACAGTCTTAAAGTATTTTTCATTAAATGGTTTCCATAAAGGTCCTGTAACCATTTTTGAACTGTCAATGTAGTTTTTAACGAACTTGCTTGCTTCATCATTTAGAAAGAAGATTTGGTCTTTATGCTCCTGAGAAATTTCACTTGCTTCTTCTGGCGACCATAAAAAACTCCAAGTCTTTGGGAAGTCTGTTGAATAGGTTTTTATGTTGTCAAAATTTATCATTTCTGTTGTGCTGTCTCGTTCTGTAAAATTACCGCTAACGTTTGCGGATTGGCGCCGCGCGCTTTTCCTTGAAATAAATATACGTGAAAAGTGCGTGGAGCCAATCCGCTGTTAGTGGTAGTAGGGTTCTCTGGTCTTCTACCAATCTTGATTTAGTTCTTGATGAAAGAAGTACGAAGCTCGTTCATCAAGAATTCTGTGAATTGTTTCAAGTTGAGAAAGAAAATTGACCAAGTCTATTTCTACGTTATTAAGTTCATCAACATAAAAGTGTTTGTCGTACTTTTTGTCGAATGGATATCTCGAAAAATCCATTTTATCATTTTGAGGAGTTGCTTGTACTTTATCGAAGAGCTCTTTAATATATTTTTGAAGGATTTCTGTTTGATCATTGAAATAGTTTAGACCCTCCTGACCCTTGTATTCCTTAATCTTAGACTTGACGGTAGAAAGTATTTGGCTGATATTGTGATTTCCTTCGATTTTATATTGTGTGCCAAGGAGCTTGTTCAATGTCCATACCAAAGCTTTTAAGTATAATTCAATGCCATGATTTGCATTCGCCAAGATTGGGAAGATCAGCACATCAGCTTTTTTATCATCGTTATTAGACAAACATAATTTTGTTAGTTCAATTGATGAAATAAGAAAACCATCAGCTAGCACCAGCAAATTTTGTATATCTGCGTTTTTTGATGTGCGCCAATTCAGAAAAGCTGACTTTCTGAAATCAGGATTTCCCGTGAAGATGGGTTGCATAGACGATTCTTCGGGTGTGATAAGTGAATAACTATTCCATTAACTTTTTCTTAATCATATATAATTTTTCATGCATCGGAGAATTCTCTATGAGCCCGCGATCAACCAACTCTTCCTCGAGTGCTAGACGGTCCAAATTTTCCTGCTTGTTATTTTGAAACTGGTGATACATTTCTAAGAGTTTTTCATTAGAGAAATACTTGAATGAGTTTTTACTTTCTTGATAGCTTACTAGATCGCTCTTAACCCTACGAACTTGCTCTTTCTGCTCGACATGCTCTTTTACATAAGAAGTTTCACCAACTAATCCTAACAACCATTTTAAAACAAAAAATATGATAACTGAGAGCAGAACAACCCCGCCGTAATGTGCTGATGTCCGAACACCTGAATCAGCTGCGTTGAATATAAATCCAAAGACTATAGCGCCTATTAAGCTCACGATTATTTTTACTTCTTGTTTCATGATTTAAACTATTACCACTAACGTTTTGCAGCTTGCCGAAGGCGGGGCTTTCGGAGCACCCATCTGTCAAGCTACCACTAATGTTTATTAGGTGCCGAAAAGTTTCTGCCACCACGAACGCCCCGCTTTTGGCAAGGTGCTGTTATAGCCAGTGCTTTCTGTCAGCTCTGAAAGTTTTAATATTTTAGTTGGGTTTCCATTTATTTTTATGTATTCGTCCTTAAATGGCAAGGTCGATTTTAACGCTATCCATCCAAACCCCATCTGTCTGTCCATTCGAATTTTATAATCATTATGCATTGGTAGTTGCCCGATTATTTCTATGTCTACCCCGTGATTTTTAAAAAGTAAAGCTGAAAAGCCTCCAATTTGTGGTTGGTCAACCCACTCTTTATTCATTTCTGTTCCTTTGAAACTTATTTCATTAACACGCTTCACGTATACATCTGCAACTTTAAAATCTTCAATGCTTGGTTTGTCTGACTTGTCAATTGTTGTTATTGCAATATAGTTTGTCCCTAATTCAGTTTCTTGTTCGTCAGTCAGAACGAAAGCACCACCATAATTTCCATTGTCCATCTTATAAACTAAACAGTCTCCTTTTTTGAAAATGGAATTGTATAATTTCTTCTTAGTCCTTTTTCTTGGTTTGTCTTTTTCAGTTTGAAGTTTGGATAGGAACTTGTTAAGAACTTTTTCTCTTGTCTTTAAGTCCGCAGGTGATGCATCTAATTCTTTCCAAATTCTAATGTCTTCCCCGCTATTGATGATATTCTCAACCTTTAAAAATATCTCTCTGTCAAGTGCTTTGCATTCCCATTGTGCATTTGCAATAGCAAACCAAAAGTTTGGTGCATCCTCTTCAATATTTATTGTCTCCTGGTTTTCGTCAATAAGTCTTTTCGTAATTTCCGATACAGAATGTCCGTCATTATACAAGTCAACAAATTGCTCGTATATGTCAGCATACGTGTCGTTTGAACTTATTCCTGTTCCCCAAGCTCCCATTTTAGTTATTCTTTCTTTTTATTGATGTCGTCATTCAGCATTGGCTATAACGTTTGCGGATTGGCGAAGCGCGCCTTTCCTAGCAACTAATATACGTCGAAAGGCGCGTTTAGCCAATGCGCTGTTATGAGCTGTAGCTTTTTTGTTGCGTCAGATGTTCATTTCGCCAATTGGGAAGGGGAAATTGGCGATAGTGATGTCATCTGACTTTATCCGTTTGTAAGTACTTGTAGTCGTATGTAAGCACTTGTACTCGGCCCATTCTCGTTTGCAACTCCGAACTTTGCCTGAGATTTGTTCTTGTTGCTCTTCGAAACAAGTTTCACTCGCCACACTCACAAATCTCAGGTCGTCCGCTGCCGCGTACTCAACCGCGCACAAGTGCTTACATACTTTTTCAGGAAACTTACTTACGATTACATCCGGAATTCGCTCTGGCGAATGCAACAAAAAAAAACGTGCAAGTTCTGCACGCGTTTCGCTCTATTGCTCATAACGGTTTGCGGCTTGGCGAAGGTGGCGATTTAACCACAAATGTTCATACGAAGCACACACTTCAAATTTACGAAAAACTGTCATACGAAGCACTGAACCGCCACTTTTGCCAAACCGCTGTTAGTGGCTGGGCTTCTTTGTTTTCCGTCTGTCAGCAACATTTTTTGTCCTGCTGAATTGGTGGACAAGCAACACTTCCGTAGCTACAATAAACACAGCAGTCGCCTTGTTTTGGTTTTAGAACTTGTTTGCATTTTTCACATTCGTAAAAATATTGGCAAGCGTCTGTCGGCATTGTTTCTTCTTTCTTATGTCCGCAGTTGGGGCAAGTTATTGTTGATTGTAATTTGATTTCCATTTTAATTTTCTTTTTTGTCGGTTACAGAATATCCTGTTGAGTTTATTGCTTTTTCGATTTCAGAAATATTTGTTTTTGAGTTGTCAAATTCTATGATTGCATTTCCATTTTCATATGAAGCGTTTGAACTTATTATTCCTGTCAATTTATTTACTTCGTGATTTACGTGTTCTTCGCAACTCGCACAAGTCATTCCGCTAATCGTAAATTTTACTTTTTGAATATTGGATTTGTCCACTACTTTGATTTGCTTTTCTTTCTTTGGGTAGAAAATGCTTGAATAGTATGGAAAGGCAAGCATAACGATTGCAAATGCTGTTACAATTCCTAAAAACATTTTTGACTGAATGAATTTTGGTTTTTCTTCTGTCTCACAGTTGCAGTCAATTTGCTTTTTAGGTTTCAACTTTTGATACCAGGCAAAACCAAGAACCAAAATTGTCAAACCGATAAAATACGGTCTGAAAGGTTCGAGCCAAGAAAAAGTAGAAGCAAGTCCGCTTGTTCCTGCTACTAAAGCCAAGACTGGAGTAATACAACACAATGAAGCTGCAATTGCTGTTAAAAGTCCTGCTCCGATTAGTTTTTTGTCTGTTTTCATAATGTTTCTAAAATTTTGTTTTCGTCAAGTATTTTAAAAAACGGTTTCAGCATTTTTTCATACTCTTTTGTCAATGAGTAAAAAATGGTTTGTGCTTCTCGTTCGGTTTCAATTAGTTTTCGGTCTTTGAGTTTTCTCAAGTGTTGTGAAACTGCTGAAATTGTCATACCGAGAATGTCGCTTATATCACAAACACAAAGTCGTTTTTCTTCATAGAGCAGAAATAGAATTTTCAGTCTTACGTTGTTTCCTGCCAATTCAAGTCCGTTCGATAAATAGTCAAACGAGCCGTTGAGTTCTGAAACTCGGTCTTTACAGCGATTTATTTGTTTAATGTCCGCTTGTTGTCGTATGCAAGAATTGTTGTCCATATTGCAAAGATAGTTAATTTGTTTATATAAGCAAATACTAAAATACAAAATATCAAAAAGAACCCGATTTGTCTGTCGGGTTGTGTCGTCATAGCCTTGCCACTAACGGTTACGCATATGGCCAGTGGCGGTTTGCGGGCTGCATACCTGTCCGCCAGCACAGAAGCTGATGCGGGCTACAAAGCTTCAAATACCCACTTCCCCCGCCATTGGCTATATGCGATGTTAGCGGTAGTTTTTTATTCAATTCTTTTTAATATTTCTTTGAGTTTTAGTCCAACATTTAGTTTGTCAAACAGCTTTTCAGATATTTTCAATGAATTTTGAAAGGCTGTATTTATGTTTTTAGGGTTTAAATCAGATGTTGTAAGTATAAATTCTGAATACCAATCTTGGTCAATATCTTTTTCCAAACTTTTCGTCGGGCTTTCCCAATGTTGAGTTTTATTTGTTACTGTTCTGATGAGCCAAAGTAAGTATTTTTGAACAGTCGTCAAGCTTTGGTGGGCGTGGGCAAATTCTTCTCTTTTGATTAAATTGTTCGTTGTCAGCAAAACATTCAGTAATGATTGGCTTAGCCACAAAATATTTTCGTCTGTGGTTCTATCAGGGAATTTTACTTTGATTTGATTTAGCGTTTCCGTTAAAAGTCCGTCTTTGTCAATTAAATTCATTTGGTCAAAATCACTGAACGCAACAATTCCTTCCCACGATTTAATGATTTTTATTTCGTCTGTTTTTAAAAAATGAAATTCGCCTCTAATCATATTCTCAAAAATAGCGACTTCACTTCCGTATTCATTAATGAAATATAAAGCGACAGGATAAACTTGGTTTACCCATTCTTCAGCCGAAAAGTTTTCTTTGGTTTTTAGAAAGATGTAAAATTCGATGTCAGAATATTTGTCGCCTTCATTTTTAGTAAATGAACCGTACATAAAAACTGCGGAAACATTTTCGTCTTGTTGAGCTATTGATTTGGTTTTGTTAATCATTTGTAACTGTGTCATTGTTGTAAATTTTAAATTGTTGATAAATACAAATCATCATAACTTTTGAGAGTAATGATTTATTTCTGTTTTTATTTTTAAACAGTTACTTATAGCTTCATCGGATTGTTTTTTAGTATTTATGTCGTTTTCGTAAAATTACCGCTAACGTTTGCGGCTTGGCGAAGTGCGCTTTTACCGCGTTGAAGTTTTTACTTACACCGAAAGTTAATTAAAAGCGGTGAAGGTTGGTGAGCAGCGAAACAGAAAATTACATTCCAAGTTGAAAAGCTGCGACCCTGCACGAAGTTGCGCATTTCGCCAAGGCGCTGTTAGCGGATGGCACTATAATGGTTTAATAAATATTGCGCTGTCACGATCTGGCGATGCAGCGATTAAACTATCTAGTTTTGCAAGAATAGTTTGCCGAAATCGTTTTTCTATTCGTTGTTTCTCATTCTGCGGAACAGCTAGGTTCAACTTTTTGTTTTCCACAATTTCATTTTGTTGATCAACATCATAGGCCAATCGTATACTAATAAATGCTGGTCCGCTCCACTGTACACAATATATCTCTCATGGCGGTGAATTCAGATAAAATGATGTCATGCTGAGGTGAGGGTATGCAACTTCAACTCCGCCTGTTTTGATAGTATCTGGAATGCGGAATTCCGGACAGTAGTAAAACAGAGAGTCCGAATACTTGTGGTAATATTCACTTTTGTATTTGTAATCTGAAATATCGGCAACCGATCCCAGACCGCCGCCAGGGCTATCCAGTGGTTCACACGAATGTAAAGCAACGAATAGAAAAAGTAACAGAGCAATATTTCTTGTGTTACGCATGCTTGCCGCTAACGTTTTGGCGCTTGGCGAAGAAGCGGATTTCGAAGCACTAGACTGTCTGCCAGAACTGAACTTGATACGAAGCTCAAAGCTTCATTTAAGCACTGAACCCGCTTTTTTGCCAAACGCCTGTTAGCACCAGTTTTTCTTATCTCGTCTCTGGAAACCACCATCCTTCGTGTTTTCGTTTATACTCTTTCCCTCTGTCGTCAACGATTACAATCTCACAAATAAATGGACTTTCTAAATAGTCCAAATTGTTTGCGTAAGGTCTTGTCTGTTTCAAATCAAATTCAATTGTCATTGTCGCTGAACTTACAAAGTCCATTGTCGAGCCGCTACTTTCAACTAAAGTAGGAAACCATTTATTCCAATATTCAATTGATTGTTTTATTTGGTCGGTTAGAAGCTCTTTTGGCTCTGCTATATTTTGCAAAATGTCAACTGTCAATTTATTACAATTTGTTTTACGAGCCTGTTTTAATAAGTGTCCCATAAAATAGTCGTCATTTATGTAGTTCATTAAACTAATAAATGAATGTCCAAAATTGTGAGAAACACTTTTTAGAGGCTTGTGGCTTGTCATTGGATAAACTTAGATTTTGTAAACAATTTTCAATGTGTCGTTAATTCTGTCAGAAAGCATCTCAACAAGTTCTTCGTTCATAAATTCGTAGTCGTCTGGAATATTAAGAACTTCAATTGTTGGCAATTCTAAGTGTCTATAAAGCCCCCATATTTTTGCTCGTTGTCCAGTTTCCATTACAAAAACTAAGTCCGCCCAATTCAAATCATTTTCAGAAATTTTCCTGTCACTTTTAGGACTTAGTCCAGCAGATCGAATATTGAAACGGTCGTCATTTTTAAAAATGTGTTCCGCTGTCCTGCTACGTTTTTTATTTCGTCCACAAACTACTAATATGTTTGGTCTTTCTGTCATTTGGTTGTTGTCGTCCTAAATTGGTGCTAACGTTTTGCGGCTTGGCGAGAAGTGCGCTTTCACCGCTCTGAAGTTTTTTCTTTCACGAAAGTTAATTAAAAGCGGTGAAGGTTTGGGAGCAGCGAACAGAAAATTACGTTCCAAATTGAAACGCTGCGACCTTGCACGAAGTAGCGCATTTCGCCAAGGCGCTGTTAGCGGTAGTAGTTGTCACTCGGCTTGAACGGAACGCGTGTAGAAAACTATACTGTCTTTGCATTGGGATAACCGTTCAAGCATGATGTCCTTATTAGAAAGTTCCAACTTCAAACTTGTTTTTGCATTTTCTTCAATAACAACCCAGCGACCAATACCCTTCCATTCGCGCCGGTTCATCTTTCGACGCTCCCTGCGTGTGCTGTTTCCGCAATAGGCAAGCCAGTGATGTTCTTGAAGCGAACCATTGGACTTGAAGAATATATTCCCAGAGACTTTATTCTTCTTAAAGACTACTGTGTCGCCCGGTGCAATGTGACTAACAGGGGTATTCAATGACCACCTCGTGTTGGAAAGTAACTTTCTGGTATCGCGTGGCTTGAACGCTAAAACTGCGACTGACATTGCGATAAATGTCAGCAAGAAACAGAACTTTCTAATGGATTTCATTCTATTACCGCTAACGTTTTGCGGATTGGCGCCGCGCGCTTTTCCTTCTAATAAATATACGTGAAAAGCGCGTGGAGCCAATGCGCTGTTAGTGCCTAGTAGGTTCTAATGGAGTCCGAGGTCGCTGATAAAACAAGCCAAATCTTCTTTCGCGTTTCCTGGACGGTAATGCCAATGATCGAACTCATAAATGAGCTTTTCTTTCGGTTTGTATTTTATTTCATAACGCGCAAGGTCATTTGAATAATCAGCTTGCGTGTAAATAAATACAAGACCGTGTTCATCGAACGCCATGTATTCACCACTTTCAGGAATTCGGATCATCAGCTCGTTGCAGCCATCATGAAAGACAACTCCGTCATACTTGTCAATTAAAGTCTGCAGTGCGTTCTTAGATGACATGCCTTCGAAATCTCTAGGTTGATCTGGATCGTTTAGATCTCTGACTTTTAATTGCAGATCACTCTGTGAACGTGATATGAAATCAAATATGAATGATTTTATGTTGTCTTTCTGTTGGAACGAAACAACATAGCGCTTGTCTGAACCATTGGATTGTAATAGAAAGAAAGGCTCCTTATTGTATTCCTTAGAAACGCATTTTATTGGCTTGTTGGTCGACATGCTATTGGCACTAACGTTTGCGGCTTGGCGAAGTGCGCTTTGCCGCTTTTAATGTTTTTACTTACACCGAAAGTTAATTAAAAGCGGTGAAGGTCGGGGAGTGGCGGGCGGATTAATTTTCTAAATCATATCCAGTTTAGAATCATCTTTCTAAATCACAAACCGCCACGACCTTGCAGAATGCAAGCGCATTTTGCCAAGGCGCTGTTATGCGTGTGTTGCCGCCGCAAAGAATGAGTCGCGCAGGAACGGAAATTTTAAGTAACACCTTTCACGAATATTTTCGTGAGCCGGGAACCGCGAATTGGTTGCACGAGTTTTCTTGAGTAGCACATAAGTTCTGATTGATTAGCGCTGAAGTTGTGGACGTCCAATTAGCGCAAGGTGTGGATTTCAATTAACCGTGACGCACGCGTAAGTAGCACGCATCATTCTTTGCAGATCAGATTGGGTAAACTTTTACGCGGCAATGACGCATAACGTTTTGCGGCTTGGCGAAGTGCGCTTTGCCGCTTTTAATGTTTTTACTTACACCGAAAGTTAATTAAAAGCGGTGAAGGTCGGGGAGTGGCGGGCGGATTAATTTTCTAACTCACATCCAATTTAGAATCATCTTTCTAAAACACAAACCGCCACGACCTTGCAGAATGCAAGCGCATTTTGCCAAGGCGCTGTTATGCGTTTGTTGCCGCTGCAAAGAATGAGTCGCGCAGGAACGGGAATTTTAATTAACGCCTTTCACGAAAAATCACGTGAACCGGAAATCGCGAATTGGTTGCACGAGATTTCTCGAGTAGCACATAAGTTCTGATTAATTACCGCTGAAGTTGTGGACGTCCAATTAGCGCAAGGTGTGGACTTCAATTACCCGTGACGCACGCGTAAGTTGCATGCATCATTCTTTGCAGATCAGATTGGGTAAACTTTTACGCGGCAATAACGCATAACGGTTTGCAGCTATAGGAAGTTGGCGATTTCGAAGCACAAAACTGTCAAACTGCACTAATGTTTGATGCGAGGTAGAATGTTCAATTAACCACGTCACCCGCTATTGAGCCAAACGCCTGTTAGCGGTAGTTTTTTATTTTCTCTCCAATATAGTTTAACGCTTTGTCGTATGTCTCAATTCCGTGTCCTACGTTATTATAAATTTTTGTTTCCTTCAAAGTCTTAATTTGCCTTTGTGCATTATCAACTGATTTTTGATAAGGAAATAATAGGTCTTTGTCTCCAACAAGCAAATATGTTTCAGCTTTTACATCCTCAAGTTGTTTGTCCATATAATATGGTTTTTGTGTCTTGTCTTTAAATCGGCTAATCGCAAAAACTTCATAGTCAACAAGCATTTTTTCAGAAAAGTCAGATAACTTATGACTTGGTTTAGAAAAAACTGCCTTGTCAAGAAATTTCATTACGTTTTTTTCATTTGGCTGTATTAAAGGAAGAATGTTATAATATAGATTTTTAAGTGTCAATGAAAAAGGTTGTAAACAACCGGGATTTAATAAAAAGGCGGCTTTTATTTTTTCCGGTTTTACAATTCCAAGTTTCATACAAATAAGTCCGCCAAAAGAGGCCCCGGCAACAAATGCGTTATCAATTTTGAGCTTTTCGAAAACCTCAGCTGCCCATAATCCATAGTCCAAGGATTTAATGTCTGGTGTCGAACCGTCACTTAAATTTGGAAGACCGTTTGTCTCTACCATAAAAATTCTCATTTTATGATTTAAGTTATCAAGACCTTTATCAAAATCCCAAATCAAAGAAGTTGTTCTTGCTCCTGGAAAAACAACAAGGGTATCTAATTTTTCGTCATTTGTATTTAGGCCCCAAATGTGAGTCTTACCAAGTGAAGTTCTAATCTCATAACGTTCATATTGTCTGTTATTAAATTTTTCTAATTGTGTTACCCAATTTTCAAAATAGATTAGATCTTTTGTTTCTTCTTTAAAATTTGATTTACTATATATTTTCATTTCTAAATTTTAATTGTTCAAGATTGTTATTAAAGTCCATGTCTGAAAAACCCAAAACATAAACCTCAAGTTTACAATACTCAAAATATTTGTTGCAAAAGTCTTAAATGTTCGGAAATATAATGTTTGTTTATACCAACATTATATTTTTACTGTATTAAACAATTTACTAAAATTTGTTGGGTTAATTCCCAAATAAGACGCAATGTACTTGTGTGGCACAAGTTGAAGTAGATGAGGGCTGTGCTTACAAAATGTTTTGTAACGCTCCTCAATCGTCAAACTGAGAAGTTCAATGTGTCTATTAATAACACTTGCCAAAACAACTTCCGTCATTCGTCTAAAAAGTCGTTCAATTTGCTGTGATTGATCAAATAGTTTTTGAAGTTCTTCAAAAGTGATGTAGTCAAATTCGCTATCTGTAAGACAAGTTAGAAAGTATTTTGACGGGACTTGAAACAAAAATGACTCGGCAATTGCACAAAATTTTGGTGAATATGCAAAAGCTAATACGTGTGTCTTATTATCTGTGTCAAAGTATGCCATTTGAACACCGCTTTTTACAAAGTAAAGTTCTCGTTGTATTTGCCCTGCAACTGTTATAAAGTCGCCCTTTTTAAAGGTTTTTGTTTTTAGGTTTTTTGTCAATAAATCATAGTCAGCCGTGCCAAGGTCGTGAAAAAGTTTAAAGTATTCATATCGTTCCATTCTTTAATGTATAGTTGTCTTTTTAAAATTACCGCTAACTATTTTATTGCCCCAATAAAATACGCCTTATGCGCCCGTATCGGTGCGACTGGCCCGCTTTTTTAGGGTTTAACTAAAGTAAGAAAAAACACTAAATATTCAGATCATCAAACGGACTGCGGATGTTCTGAATCGCGCGATTACTCACATGCGTGTATATTTCCGTCGTTTTGCTGCTCGAATGACCCAATAACTCCTGTATCGTGCGTATGTCGCTGCCCGACTCGTGCAAATGCGTGGCAAAACTGTGACGCAGCCAATGCAAGGTCGCCGGTCGCTTTATGCCCGCTTTGGCAACGGCCTGTTTCATCACCTGCTCCAGACTTTTCTCACTGTATTGCATGCCGGGCGTCTGACCTTCAAACATCCAGACTTTCGGACGGTAATATTTGTAATATTCCCGCAGCATCTCAATAATCTTATCAGATAGCATCACCACACGATCTTTGCGCCCTTTCGCCTGCTTTATAGTTAGTAGTTTCCGCTCCGAATTGATGTCCGTAGGTTTCATGTTCAGCAATTCACTTCTCCGCAAACCGCATGCATAAATTACCGACAACATCGTTCTGTGTTTAAGGTTGGCACTCGCCGTTAATATGCGTTGTACATCTTCTTTGCTCAATACATTAGGCAATAACTTCTCGCGCTTCGGACGATGAATCAATTCAATATTCATCTTCCTTGACTTCATCTCCATATAAAACAACTTGATCGCATTCACCACCTGATTCTGATACGAGGACGATAAATCATTCTTCAGTATGTATTCATTGTTGAAACGGATCACATCTTCATTCGTGATTTCTTCGGATGATTTGGAATGATGAAACTTCAAAAATGTAATCAATGCATCCTTGTACACTTCCGTCGTCCGGTCCGAATATCTTTTCGATTTCATGTACTTGATAAAAGCTTCCACTTCCTTCAGCTTATGCTCGTCCAGTTTCACGAGCTTTACATCAAATCGCGGTGTGTTTTCATTGTGTGAATGTAACGAATCCAGATTGACGTTGGCTTGGTGCTCGAAAAGCTCCGACACCAATTTTACACACTCTTCAGAGTAAGATGTTGTCCATACTTTTCGGGACATGTCCCATTGAAATCGTTTTGTGTTTCTAAGCAAATTCCAAATTTCTGCATCGTACGCATGCACCAGTTTCAATACTGCTTTTCCGTTACTTTCTTCTCTCGATAAATAAATTGTTTTCATAGTATAAACGCTAAATGGCCGCAATATAGAATGACAACAAGCAATTAGTCGGGAATAAACATTTGAAAACGGCTCTGCAGCGGATAAAGTGTAACGATCAAGGCTTTCTCGAGGTTTTGGTCGATTTGTCGGAGACATCCTGCGCATCATATATTCGGTCTCTGTGGTAAATGTGCTGATATAGATGGAGTGCGTGTCAGGTTGCCAATCGTTTTCGTATCAAAGATTCGTTCAGTTTTCTTAAATTCGTCTGATGAAAGCAATGGTTATTGCACCGAAAAATCAAAGTGAATTTAAGTTTATCAATAACTTACTGAAGAAGCTGGGCATTTCCTCTGCAACAATGACGGAAGAAGAATTAGAAGATATCGGTCTGTCGAAATTGCTTAAGGCTGTAGACAAATCAAAAAAGGTTAGCAAAAAGTCGATCATGCAGAAATTAACGTGAAATGCAGGTCGAGTTTTTAAACAAATTTTCGAAAGACATTGATAACATTTCGGTTAAATCGGTTAAAACTAATTTGTCGAAACTGATTCAATTAATAGAGTCAGAAGAGAATTTGAATAGCATACCCAGTCTTAAGAAGCTGGCTGGACACAAGTCAGCTTACCGGGTTCGAATCGGGGATTAAATAGTTGTTTTTTCTATGAGAACCATAAAGTCATTTTCGCAAGAGTCATTCACCGAAAGGATATTTATAAGGTCTTTCCTTAGATTCTGAAGCTGGCTTCCTGCTGATTAGTTTAATGTAATTGCAAGTACTGCAATCATCTTTAATTCTGAGTTGATAAGCATTACAATAGAGATGCTCTTTCCTCTGTAAATCAAACCGTTACATTGCCGTTAAATTCACTATTTTTGACGTCTATTTTCACCCTATGTACCAAATCAAATTCGGCACCGATGGTTGGCGTGCCATCATCGCAAAAGAATTCACTGTTGAGAACGTTGCTCGTGTAACAGAAGGCACTGCCAAATGGTTGCATGCGCTCCCAACTCCGCCCTCCGGACTCCGCTCTGTAGTAGTTGGGCACGATTGCCGTTTTGCCGGTGAACTCTTTGCTGAA
This sequence comes from Bacteroidia bacterium, assembly GCA_023151315.1. Lineage (GTDB taxonomy): Bacteria > Bacteroidota > Bacteroidia > Palsa-965 > Palsa-965. Next base: position 62,819 of record JAKLJE010000021.1, on the reverse strand, counting down.
ACTACCGCTAAGGCTTTCTGCAATGCAGGAATCAAAGTATACATCGCCAAGGATTTCGTAAGCACTCCAATGGTTTCTCTCGGCGCTCGCAATTACGGCGCAGATCTCGGAATCGTTCTCACTGCAAGCCATAATCCGCCTGCATACAACGGTTACAAACTGAAAGCAGGTTACGGCGGACCATTGAGCCCTGAAGCTATTGCTGAAATTGAACCGCTCATTCCGGATACTTCTTCAACACCACTGGAGAATCTGAAACTCGAAGACTTCGAGAAAAAAGGTTTGCTCGTTTGGGTGAATCTCGAAGATGAATACGTTGCACACGTTGAGAAGCATTTTGATCTCGATGCAATCCGTAATTCAGGATTGAATCTCGCTTACGATGCCATGTACGGTGCCGGACAAAATGTAATTCGTCGTTTGTTTCCGGATGCAACACTTCTGCATTGCGATTACAATCCTTCATTCGACGGACAAGCTCCTGAACCGATTCTGCGCAACCTTCAGGAATTCTCTGATGTGATTCGCATTTCCGGTGATATTGACTGCGGACTGGCTACTGACGGTGATGCAGATCGTATCGGACTCTTCGACAACGAAGGCAAGTTTGTGGATTCACATCACATCATTCTTCTGCTCATTCACTATCTCGTAAAATACAAGAAGATGAATGGAAAAGTGTGTACGGCATTCAGCACAACAGTAAAAATCAAAAACATGTGCCGTCACTACAACCTCGATTTGGAAACGGTGAAAATCGGATTCAAATACATCGCAGGAATCATGGTGAAGGAAGACGTGTTGCTGGGTGGTGAAGAAAGCGGCGGCATCGCAATCAAAGGACATATTCCTGAGCGCGACGGAATCTGGATGGGTCTTGTCATCTGGGAATTCATGGCGAAGAGCGGAAAGACACTGAAAGAACTTATTCAGGAAGTGTATGACATTACTGGTCCGTTCTCATTCGAGCGCATCGATTTGCATCTGGATGAAGCGGTGAAGAACCGTGTGATTGAAGAAGTGAAATCAGGCAAACTGAAAGCATTCGGCAAATACAACATTCAACGTCTCGAAGATCTTGATGGATGGAAGTTTTTCCTGAACGACGAAACATGGGTAATGATTCGCGCAAGCGGAACGGAACCTGTTCTTCGCACATACGCTGAAGCGGCAAGTCGTGAAGAAGCTTTCGCTATTCTGGAAGCAACACGCAAGACTCTGTTAGGCGCATAAACTGAAGCAGAAAACGCTTCTGTTGAGTGATCGGAATATTCACAACTAAACTTACGTTCATGCGTTTGAATACATACCGATTCATTTTACTTACGCTTTTCGTATTGATCAATGGCGAAGCATTTGCGGCTCCGCTTCCCGCTGCATGGGTTACTCCTTCTGAAGTTGCACCTTTCAGCAAAGCAGAACTCGGATTCAATCTTCCGGAATTCGCTGAAAAGTCGGTGGAAGATTTTCTGCAACATAAAGAGGGATTGAATCCATATGATCCTCAACAGATCAATGCCATAGCAACATTCAGAAGCGGATCAGCATCATATTCCGTTCCCGCTTTTTATTACGAAGAATACTCCCGTGATCGTGCTTCTATTCGCGCTGTGTTTCATTCTTGCCCCGAAGCAAAATGGAACAAAGAAGAAACGACATACAGATGGCGCGTTCGATTTGCACCTCCGTCGCAAGGGAATTGGTATGTAACAGTAGAAGTAGAGATTCCTCAAATGACAAAGTTTACTTACAAGTCGGAACAAATGACTTTGGTTTGCAAAGGGAAAATGGAGAACAAAGGTTTTCTCGAAATCGGAAACGATAAACGTCACTTCCGTTACAGCGGCACGAAGGAATCATTCTTCATGATAGGTCAGGATATTGCGTGGCCGGATGGATGCAGATTCCGCGGAGGAGAGAATCCTGATTTTCCGAAAATGGTAGTCGGTGGATTTTTAGATGTGAATGATTGGGCGGCAGATGTTGGTGCAACCGGTGGAAATACAATTCGCGTTGTGAATGTGCCATGGTCGTATGAATTGGAATGGGATACTGTTGGTGTGTATCGCATGGAACGCGCCTGGGAATTGGATCAGTTGTTTTCTGTTTGCGAGTCTTCGGGTGTTAAATTGATTTTTTGTTTGGAACACGGTACGTATGGAATTCCACCTCAGAATGAAGAGCATCTCGACTGGAGAAAACATCCATACAATAAATACATTCCCGGTGTTGATATGCCCGATGATTGGCTGACGAACAAAGAAGCAATTCAGGTGTATCAGAATAAGTTGCGCTACTTCATTGCCCGTTGGGGATATTCAACAAGTCTGGGCGTGCTTCAATTCATCAGTGAAATGGACTTGTGGCAATTGAGAGATGATAAAGTCGGCAAGTCAGATCTTGATGGTAATAATGATGTTCAAATGAAGTTCATGGCTTGGCACAATCAGATGGCATACTTTGTGAAGAACCGCCTGCCGTGGAGACCATTGCTGACATCAACATCTTATGCTGGTCCACCTCGGGACTTTTCAGCCAACACGTTTTCACTTCCATCAATTGACGTGGTTGCGCCGAAGCATTGTTATTTCACACAGCGTTACGATAATCTCAGACGCTGGAAGGAAATCAATTCTTATTCACGTTTCGAACGCGGTGTTGCGGATTTATTTCCTGATAAACCCATTATTATTGATGAAACAGGTTTCGGAATGCTCGTTGGAGATCCGAACGATATCGATGCGTACAACGATATTACATTTCACAACACCATTTGGGCAACTTCATTTATGGGCACAGCAAGCTGCGGATTGTATTGGTGGCAATGGAACCGCAGCGATTATCGCGAAGCAAATTTTCCTGCGCTTGCGGCTTTCTTCAAAGATGTTGACTTCGAGAAAGTACGTTTCTTGAATTCCGGTCACTGGGAAGATTCAGGAAAGCCGTCCAAAGTTTCCATTGAAACATTCTATATCATCAGTGATGATGATTATCGTTCCCGCGCTATGGGTTGGGTACACAACGCTTCCTATTGGTGGGGAAATATTTCTCAGGCGTGCAAAGACCGCAACGGAAAAACAATGGAGATCAATTCGAAGACAGGCGACGATGCGGCAATCACCGAACCGCGTGAATTGAAATCCGGAACACAATTTCAGGTACGCGGACTTGCTTCAAGATCGACTTACACAATTACATATTTCTCAACTCGTGAAGCCGGAAAGCTATGGAGCGGAGGAGAAGTGAAGACAAATATTTTCGGTGTTGCCACCATCGACTGGAAACCGGGCGCTGCGGATTATGCGTATAAACTCGAGCGTAAGATCGAGTGGAAAAGTAGCGAATCCAGCAATGGAATTTAATCCGCGCCAATCCGCTTCCGGATGCACTTAATGTCAGACTGAGCGAAGCCGAAGGATGACAATACATCCGCGCCAATCTGTATTTTCCGTAAAATCCGTGTACTATCTAATCCGTGTACTATTAATTCAACTTCCAGCTCACCTCCGGCATCACACTCTGCAAATCTTCCAGGAACGCCTTGTCAGCTTTCACACGCGTTTTGCGAGACGGCAATTCAACTTTAATATTTTCCGCCACATCGAATACCGAGAAACGCAATTGCGTTTTTCCTTCATGACGTTTCACCACTTCCTGAAGTTGTGCAATGCTGTCATCTGAAATTGCGGAAAGCGGAATCTGCAAGCTGCAGGTTTTGATTTTGTCACCGAGCTCAGAAAGCAATTCCATTCCGGTGACTTTGAATTCCAGTTGATCCGGCATTCCGTAACGCGGTTGCACTTTGCCTCGCACCAATACAAATCGTGGCTGATCGAAGTTGTTCAGAAACTTACCGAACTCAATGAAATCTTTTCCGAACAGAGGAAACTCATGCGAGTCGTTATAATCTTCAAGTACAAATATTCCGAATTCTTTTCCGGTCTTGGTCAAACGCTTCTGTCCGCTGGTCATCATTCCTCCGATGATCATATCTGATCCGTTGTATTTGGAAAGATCTTTCAAATCGGAAAGTTTATGCTTCGAGAAAACTTCCATCTCGATCTTGTATGTATCCAGCGGATGCCCCGAAATGTAAATGCCGATTACTTCACGTTCCGCTTTCAGCTTCGGAAGAATTCCCCATTCTTCCACTTGAGGAATTTTCGGCTCAGGAACCTGAGTGGCTTCATCCACAACATCATCAAACAGACTGATCGATGTATTATCTGAAGCACCCTGACAGGCTTGTCCGTATTTCAGAAGTTTATCAAGGAATGTAGTTGGTGAATTCGGATCGCCTTCCGCTGCGAGGAATGTAGCACGATGCATTCCTGTGAAGGAATCAAACGCTCCTGCGAAAATCAGATTTTCAAATGTCTTCTTGTTCGCAGCACGCAGATTGATGCGACGCACCAGATCAAATACATCTTTGTATGGTCCGTTCTGCTTGCGCTCGGAAATGATTGCGTCTGCAGCAGATTCTCCAACGCCTTTAATCGCGCCCATGCCAAAACGAATCTGTCCGCTCTTGTTTACGCTGAACTTGATTTCAGATTCATTCACATCAGGACCCAATACCGGAATTCCTGCACGCTTCGATTCTTCCATGAAGAAAGTAATCTTGTCGATGTTGCCCAAGTTATGCGTGAGTACACTCGCCATGTATTCCGCAGGGTAATGCGCTTTCAGATACGCAGTGTGATACGCAACATACGCGTAACAAGTAGAATGCGATTTGTTGAATGCGTATTGCGCAAACGCTTCCCAGTCTGTCCAGACTTTCTCGCAGGTTTTAACATCAAGACCTTTCTTCTGGATTCCTTCAAGGAACTTGCCTTTCATTTTATCCAGCGTGGCCTTGTCTTTTTTACCCATCGCTTTACGCAGTACGTCGGCATCTCCTTTCGAGAATCCCGCAAGTTTCTGCGAGAGCAACATTACCTGCTCCTGATAAACTGTGATGCCGTATGTATCTTCAAGATACTCGCGCATCTCCGGCAAATCGTATGTAATCGGTTCGCGACCGTGTTTACGCGCAATGAAGTTCGGAATGTATTCCAACGGACCCGGACGATACAACGCGTTCATCGCAATGAGATCTTCGAATTTGTCCGGCTTGAGAGAAATCAAATGCTTCTGCATTCCGGGAGATTCAAACTGGAATGTACCGTTTGTTTCTCCGCGTTGATACAACTCAAATGTTTTCTTATCGTCGAGCGGAAGTGTATCAAGATCAATTTTAATTCCGTGATTTTCCTCTATCATCAAAAGCGCATCACGCAGAATGGTGAGCGTTTTCAATCCAAGGAAGTCCATCTTGATTACACCGGCATCTTCAATCACTTTGCCGTCGAACTGCGTCACGTAAAGATTCGAATCTTTTGATGTTGCAACCGGAATGATGTCCGTCAAATCCTGCGGTGCAATGATGATTCCTGCGGCGTGAATACCTGTCCCGCGAACGGATCCTTCCAATACCAGCGCTTCTTTGATTACGTTCGCCTGAAGATCGTTGCCCTGATAAATCTGACGCAACTTCTTCACGTTCTCCAATTCTTCTCCGCCTAATCCTTCTTTGTCTTTGAGCGATTTCTCTCCGTCAATCGGTGCATTGATCACACGATCCAGTTCAATGCCGGGTTTTTCAGGAACCAATTTCGCCAATGCGTTTGCCTGATCGAGCGGTAAATCCAATACACGCGCAACGTCTTTGATCGACATCTTTGCGGCCATTGTTCCGTAAGTAACGATCTGCGCAACCTGATTCTTTCCGTATTTGTCTACAACGTAGTCAATCACTTTCTGTCGGCCTTCATCATCAAAGTCCGTATCGATATCGGGCATTGACTTACGATCCGGATTGAGGAATCGCTCGAAAAGCAAATTGTACTTGATCGGATCAATGTTCGTAATACCGATGCAATACGCCACCGCTGATCCTGCAGCAGAACCACGACCGGGCCCAACGAATACGCCAATGTCTTTTCCGTGGTTGATGAAATCCTGTACAATGAGAAAGTATCCCGCAAATCCCATGGACTTGATCGTGAAGAGTTCGAAATTCAGTCGCTCTTCAACTTCCTGCGTGATTTCAATGTATCGCTTCTTCGCACCTTCAAACGTGATGTGTTTCAGATATTCATCCTGATCCACAAATCCTGTTGGAATTTTATAATGCGGAAGTAGAATATCGCGTTTCAGTTTCAGCATTTCCACTTTGTCAACGATCTCATTGGTGTTGTCGATCGCCTGCGGAACATCGGAGAACAGCTCCGTCATTTCCTGAGTGGTTTTGAAATAGAACTGATCATTCCAGAAAGCAAATCGCTTTCCTTTCATGGACGATTCATCATCGAAATCTTTTGCTGTCGGCGTGCTTTGCTTTTCTCCCGTGTTGATGCAAAGAAGAATGTCGTGCGCGTTTGCATCTTCTTCGTTCACGTAGTGCGAATCGTTGGATGCAATCACCTTCACATTGTATTTCACCGCCCACTTGAGAAGTACTTCGTTCACAGTGTTCTGCTCCGGAATATCGTGACGCTGCAATTCGATGTAGTAGTCTTCACCGAAAAGATCGAGCCACCATTTGAATTCTTTTTCTCCTTCTTCTTCTCCTTTTCTGAGAATGGTGCGCGGAACTGAAGCTGCAAGACAGCAAGTAGTTGCAATCAGTCCTTCGTGATGTTTGAGAATAAGATTCTTGTCAATACGCGGATACTTCCCGTACATACCGTACATATAGCCGTAGGAACACAGCTTTACAAGATTTTTGTAACCTTCTGCGTTCTTGGCAAGGAATAACTGGTGATAACGAACATCCCGCTCTTCACGAGTGAATTTCGTTTTCTCCATATTGTCAACGAGATAAAACTCGCAACCGACAATAGGTTTAATCTTATTCGGATTGTCCGCAGTATTATATTTCGATGCTTCTGCAACGAACTTGAATGCGCCGAACATATTTCCATGATCGGTGATTGCGATTCCACGCATGTTGTCGCCAACCGCTTTTTTATACAAATCGGAAATCGGTGCAGCTCCGTCGAGCAGAGAGAACTGTGTATGTACGTGAAGGTGATTGAAAATCATTTTATTCGCTATCCTCAGATTCGAAGTCAGTCTGCACCTGCGGATTCTGTAACCCGCCGGCTCAAGCTGTACTACGTTAAATTTTTACAGGTGAAAAATCAGTTTAAAATTACGCAAAGCGTCATGGAGAGGAAATGTTGACGCCTGCTGAATTTTGAACATTTTACCACGATTGCAAACAAAAAAAGGGGCATCAGCCCCTTTCTCTTCATGTGATTCACAGTTTACTCCTTAAAAGATTCCGCAATCTGTTCGAACTTTTTCTCGCATTGGAATTTCATCGAAATCGGTGCCTGGCAGGTTATTCGGTACATCGCATTTTTTCCCTGTACATAAGCAACATAATAGTAATACTGTACTCCGGTCGACTTGTCTTTCGCTGAGAATGAAGTAACACGGGCGTCAAGGTTGTTGATCTTTTTTGCAGATAGCTTCTGGATTTCTGAAAAGGAAGAAAATCCCTCACGCATGGATTTGGTTTTCTCCTCGCTGTAAAAGTCAAGCATGGTCGCAGGTTTTTTCTTGTTCGACGCATAAATTGAGTCCCACAGGTACAATGGTTCACTATGAACGGTTACGAATTGAACTCTGTCTTTTGATGTGAACTCGAGATCTGCACTTCGATCTACTTCTGTTGCAACAAAGTCCGCTCCGGGTTCCAGTGTTAATGGATGAGGATACCCGTAATCAATTTCACCAGAAAGCTCTTTGAAAGAAGCGATCATCGCATCCATATCTGCCTGATATTTCGGTTTGTCTTTCTGAAAAGTCCAGGTGAGGATCATATATAAATTCAAGCGACCTTCAAGAAATGCAACGGTGAATCCCATTTCTCCTTCTATTCCTTCCTGAGTTCCTGATACATCATAAACTATTGCTTCAGATGACTGAGATTTTATCGTCCGCCGCGTTCCTTGAGTGCTCGTTATCATAGCAGCTTTAATACTTTCCATTTGAGAAAGGGTGTAGTTCTCCAGAATTGATTTGCTGGTGTCGTATTCACCCAGTTCAATGAATACATCTTTGAACTCCTGTTTCGGCTCGTCAATCACAATGATGTAAACTTCTTTATAGATGTTCTGATATTGCAGAGAGGCTTCGTCATTCAGATCGTTACCTTCTGTGAGGTAATTGGGAATAGCCATTTGATACCGTCCATTGATATCAACGATTCTGGAACTTGTCGTGTCATTATTACTGTTCTGGGCAAGCAGATGAACTGAGAGCAACAGTAAGAGAACGGAGAGAAGTGATAGTTTTTTCATAATAAAAAACCCTGAATCACAGACTCAGGGTATATTTTTCAAATTAGTGCAGACGACTATTGTTCTTTGAAAGATTCTATCATCTTCGTCATGTCAGCCTCGTATTTGTCTTTCGAGCTTTCGAAAGTCCAGGTCATGATCATGTAAAGAGTTTCTTTACCTTCTACGAATGCAGCTTTGAAGCCCATTTCGCCATCAATTCCTGCCTGTGTTCCTGCAACATCAGCAACGCGAGCTTCGTTTCCGTTGATTTTCTTTTTAGAAAACTCAGTCTTCTTGCTCACTTTTTCCATTGTTTCTTCAATGGATTTCATTTGCGACTCAGCGTAGTTATCGATAGGTGATTTCGCTTCATCGTATTCTCCGATTTCTTTGAATACGTCAATGAAATCCTGCTTAGGCTCGTCAATAACGATTACGTAAACTTCTTTGTAAATATTCTGGTACTGCAATGATGCTTCATCATTCAGATCGCTACCTTCTGTGAGGTAATCAGGAAGTGACATAGAGTAGAGGCTGTCTACTTTTACTTCATTGAATTTCACTTCGTTCAGTTTAGCGATCAGAGAATCTGCTGCAGATGTGTCTCCTGAACCGCCGCAAGATGTCATTGTGAATGACGAAAGAGCAATTGCTGTAATTGCCGGAATGAAAAGTTTACGCATGTTTTATTGGTTAAATAAGTAATTAGGGTTAAGACCTCGAAAGTACTGAAGAGGCTTCATTCAGCCAAGAAATCGCTGGTGATTTTGGTCTGTATTCGGATAATTCCTTACTGATGCGTCATTTCCAGCTGATTTGCATGAGTGTTTGTACATTTACAACACCATCTCGATTTATTTTGAAGTTTTCACCAGAGGATTTTATACAGCAATTTATCGGTAGCAACAAATTACATGTTGTTGATATCGGTGCGCGGGAAGGCTTTGAGGCTTTATCCGGTTTGCGTGGTGTAATTGAAATTCTGGCCGTTGAGCCTGAAGCGAAAGCCGCTGAGGAACTCAGAAAGTTCTATGAAAAAATGAACTTCTCGGGTTACCACATCGTACGGCAGGCAATCGGAAGCCGCACGGGTGAAGGTATCCTGAATATCACAAAAAGACCTTGCATGTCTTCAATGCTGGAGCCGGATATTGACGGATTCCATCGACATATGCGGCGCGTTAAATACGGTCCACACTGGTCGGAGTTTCTTCACGTAACCGACAAACAGAATGTTACGTTATGCACCTTGCCGGATTTGCTGAAGCAATACAATTGGGATAAGGTTGATTTTCTGAAGATCGATACGCAAGGAACAGAACTTGAAATCCTGAAAAGTTGCGAAGAATTGCTTTCTAAAGGCTCTGTTAATGTCGTAGAACTGGAAGTTGCATTCATTCCGATTTATAAGCAGCAAGCGTACTTTTCAGACATTGATCAGTTCATGCGAAAGTTCGGATACCACATGGTCGATCTTCGAACTTATCCCGAGTTTGTTCAAAAATTAAGAAGTGTACACTTCGGCTCCGAAGTTTATGAGCCTGTCAAGTACAATGTGGCAGGTGATGCCATTTATGTGCGTGATTCTTTCGGTACAGACAGAACACAGGCATTGCGCAGTGCATTGATTCTGGCTTCGGCCGGACTGTTCAGTGAGGCAGATTATATTATCGGGAACGAACTTTCACATTCGGAGAAAAGCGATTTGTTCCGTTATCTGACTGACCAAAGCTTCGGTACTAAAATCAAATCCGCATTCAAGCGATTACTTCCGCCTGCGCTGCTGTATGCATGGTTCAGAATGAAAAGCAAATGATGAAACCTTCATTCAAATTGCAACTCATTGGAGGGATTCTTCTCATCGCAGGATTGATTTCCGTCTTGCTCATGCAGAATAAACCGCTGGGCGATTACGGCAATTACTATTATGGTGCACGGATCGCAATGAGCGGAGAAAATATACTCACCGAAGTTTACGATTCCCGTGCATTTAACACGAATGTTCAGGAAGCGGGTGAAGCGAATTTCTTCCTCAATCATTGCACTGTTACTCCGCAAACCATTCTGTTCTACGTGCCGTTCGCGCTGATTCCCGGTGCCACTTTATCTAAATCAGTGTTCGGTATTTTCAGTCTGCTCGTATTTGTTTTCGCGTTTATCCGATTTGCTGCACGGTATTTCCCGGATCCTGATTGGAGAACTTATCTCTTAACAGTTGCGGGATTATTGACCATTCATTACAATATTCAGCTGGGGCAAAGCTGGTTGCTGGTTACGGCTTTGGTCATGCTTGCATTTCTGAAATCAGAGAAAGCTCCCGTGATCTCGGGATTGTTTTTTGCTATTGCCATTCTTCTGAAATTGAGTCCGGCTTTTCTGTTACTGATTTTTATTTCGAGGCGCGAGTGGAAACCTGTATTTGCCACCATTGTATTCTTCGCTTTGTTTACTCTCGGATTCGGTCTGCTTTTTAATGCCGCATTTCAGTCACTCAATGAGTTTTATTCGCATTCACTCATGCGGATTTCCGGTGGCTATTTTTCTGATCCGTATTCTTCTTCTTTTCAGAGTTTCATCGTGTTGCTTCGCAAACTCGTGGTGCATGATGATGTACTGAATACTACAGCATGGTGGTCCGGCAGTGAACGCTCAGTACAGTTTATCAATCTCATCTTCACCGGCACGCTGATGTTCTTGATCGCGGGTTCATGGAATCAGAATACAGGTCTTTTTGCGCGCGTCCGGATACTGCTGTTATTCTTGCTGCTCACTTCTGGTTACACATCTTCATATTCTTTTGTGATCATTCTTCCGTTTTTATTGTCAAAGGAAGACACTCTTTCATTAATCAAAATTGCGCTTTATGCGATCGTATTTCTTGCCCCGTCCCGACTCTTCGACGGAACCAATCCTTTCCTTGAAGAATACAAGATGTGGGTTATGTTGACCATTTTAATTGCTGAAACATTTCCTGCATTCAGTTTCCGAATAATACGTTTGGAACAGGCTGCAATAGTCGGAATGTTCCTCATTTTCTTTTGCATGAAATCGTTGAATAGTCCGGAGACATTACCCATGACTTACTACAAGCCGGAAGTGATCAATTCAGATTACGTTACGGGAGCTTATTTTCGTAACGACAGTCTGAATTACATCATCAACGAGAACGGCACGTTCAGATTAAAGAATTTGGTAATGAAACCCGGATTCAATGGTGCCGGATGGATCAGCCGGAATAATGAAGCGTATAAATTGAATCACGTGAACGTAATTCTGATTGCAGAACGCAATGATGAACTGCTGGTATTGTCAGACTACAGAAGAGGTCCCGGATTATTTCACCTGTACTCATTGCCCAAAACGGACTTTATCAGACTGAAAACGGAATGACGACACGACGGATATATTTTGTTTTGGTTGCGTTACTATGCGTATTCGTTGTGAAGCCTTTGTGCAGAAGCAGCAGTAAGATCAAAACAGCAGACTATGTGATCCGCTTGAATTGGCATAAGAGTTTGCCGGATCAGAAAGCGGTGCACGTGTATCGCGGAATGGTGTGGTGTTTCTCATGGCTCGGTGCGGAATTGCCGAAAGGATGCATGAAAGAAGCTGTTGTTTCTTCTGATAGCATGCACCTCGAAGTTCATTTGGATAAATTGGGTTTCAGTAAAGAGGCGCTCCAGGCTTTGCTCGTGATCTCTGACAGTATCAGGAACTCTGAAGAATATAAAAGAGAAGGTGAACTCGAACTCGGAAAGTTCATCGCATTAACTCTCGGTACTTCCGAACATTATTACAGAATCACCGGTGTGCCGCGAACGATTGATGAGTTCCGGAAGTTGCATCACGTGGATCAAACAGCATGGCTGTTCGGAGTTACCAATTCTTCCATTTCGGATGGTGACCGATTGGTGCGTTTCTCACGCGATACATCAATTCTGAATGTGGGTTTCATCGCTGAGGAAAGTACAGATTCCATCAACGGCTCCGGGTTTCATCCTGAATTGTTTGAATGCTTCGATATCATGTCGAACGGACAATTACGTTTTGCGATTTATGACGAAGCAGGAAATCTGATTTCCGGTGCGCCGCGAACACTCACAGAAGGAGGGAAGCCTGCGAAGTGTTTATGGTGTCACGAAACTTCGATTCAAACCTTGTTCATTGAAAATACACCTGTATCAGGAATGCTCAGCAATGAAGAATTTCTTGCGATGAGGGATTCCATGCAAATGCGATTGGAGCATTATCGCAGAGGTTTGAATACGGAAATGAATTACTCCAATCATCCCGAACACACGCTGGGTGAATTGCTGTACATATTCTATATGGAGCCGACTTTAATGTACGTGAGCAATTCATGGAAACTCACCGAGCAGCAAACATTGCAGCGCCTTGGAAGAATTCATTCAACTCCATTTCGCGAGTTCAGTTGGATCGGTAACGTTTATCACCGTTCTGCTATCGATTCCGTTGCGGGAACGTCCGTACTCCCGATTTCATTCGATGTCAGAGAAACGGGACGTGAAGTAAACTATTTCGGGAACAAGTAATCGCGTAATCTAACGCGACGTCAATCGCAAACCTATTCCGCAATACGATTGAGCTCCTCGCGGATAAAATTGCGGAGACCATTGCAGCGATAAATCAGGACCTACATCGAATGTGTACAGATGCGCGTCTACAGCAGCATCAATTACCTGAAGCAGATAAACCGCTGTAAACCCGATCACGCATAAATCCCGATAACGCTGAAAGTCGTTTTTGTAAGCTACAATTGCTGCGTCTGAATATTGCGGCAAGGGATCCAGGGTAAGTGTATCGTCGTCGTAACGTACACGAAGCACATCGCGGTAGTACGCAAATTCATTTTGATTGTACGCGAATCCGAAAACGCAACCGCCCATCGCTACGTAAATGATAGGTAGCTTCCAGTATTTACGATTGTAAATCTGGCCCAATCCCGGACAAACAGCACTCATGATAGCAGCCTTTTTCGGAGAATGAACCGATGGTTTCGCTGCAGAATCAGCAGGAAGTCCGGAAAAACGGAACGCAGGAGTGAATTGCCCCGAATAACGATTCGTCGGACGTAAGTTGAATTGCGCAGAACTGTTTACGCCCGTACCGAGAAACAGCACGAGAAACAGCAGAAGTTGGATGGATCGCATCACAGCAAACTGATTAAATATCCAGTGCGTCCAGAATCTTTTCAAGTTCCTCTTCCGTCATGAAAGGAATGATGAGCTTACCGGCTCCGTCTTCATTGCTCTTAAGAGAGAACTTGGTTTTATATTGCTTGGAAAGACTCTTCAGTTTATCAGCATACTTTTCATCAAGATCGCCCTGAAGATTCTTATGCTTGATACGCGGTTCAATTTTCTTTACGTCGCGGGCGAGTTCTTCCACTTCACGTACGGAAAGATTCTCCTCAACAATGCGGTGATACAGATCAATCATATCACTCTGCTTCTCCACGTTGATCAATGCACGTGCATGACCCATTGTGATCATTTTATCGCGGATGCCTTTCTGAACTTCAGCAGGCAGTTTCAGCAAACGGAGATAGTTGGTAACTGTTGCACGTTGCTTGCTCACTTTTTCAGCAAGCTGCTCCTGTGTCAGATGACATTCTTCAATCAGACGCTTGTAGCTGATTGCAATTTCAATCGCATCAAGATTTTCACGCTGGATGTTTTCAACCAACGCCATCTCAAGCATGGCCTGATCATTCGCAACGCGCACGTAAGCCGGAATGAACTCCAGACCTGCCAGTTGTGCTGCACGGAAACGACGTTCGCCGGAAATGAGCTGGAACTTGTCGTAACCCATTTTGCGAACCGCAACAGGTTGAATGATCCCGTGCTGTTTCAATGAATCTGCAAGTTCCTGTAACGCTTCTTCTTCGAAGTGCGTACGCGGCTGAAATGGATTCGCCTCAATCTGCTTCAAAGGAATGTTGCTCACAGCACCAACCACTGCCGACATTTCTCCCGGCATGCGATTCGTGGATGTGATATCCGTGTTCGCATTCTCAAGCAACGCGCTCAATCCTTTTCCTAATGCATTTCTCTTCGTGCTCATGCTTTCCTTTTTTTTCTAAAGTCTAATGTCAAACGTCTAAAGTCTACCGTCTAAAGTCTGACTAGTCTCCTTGCGTAATATTTATAATCTTCTCCTCATCACTCAATCGCGTCATGTTGTTCTTCTGCAGAATTTCACGGGCAAGATTGAGGTAATTGATCGCGCCTTTGCTTGTTGCATCATGCATGATAATGGTTTCTCCGAAGCTTGGTGCTTCTCCGAGTTTGGTGTTGCGTTGAATGATTGTATCGAACACCATAGACTGGAAATGCGTTTTCACTTCTTCTACAACCTGATTGCTCAAACGAAGACGGATATCGTACATCGTGAGAAGTATTCCTTCAATTGCCAATTCAGGATTCAGACGCGACTGAACGATTTTTATTGTGTTCAGCAATTTGCCGAGTCCTTCGAGTGCGAAATATTCACACTGAACAGGAACAACAACTGAATCCGCAGCGGTTAATGCATTCACGGTTACCAATCCGAGTGATGGCGAACAATCGATGATGATGAAATCATAATCTTTCTTGATTTTCTCCAATGCGCCTTTCATCATGCGCTCGCGGTTCGGCAGGTTGATCATTTCGATTTCTGCACCAACCAGATCGATATGCGCCGGAAGAATGTCAAGATTCGGTGTGGAAGTCTGGAGAATGATATCACGCGGATCTTTCCCGTCGATGATACACTCATACACACTCGTTTTTACATTTTTCGGATCAAAGCCTACACCTGAAGTAGCGTTGGCCTGCGGATCAGCATCCACGAGCAAGGTTCGATGCTCAAGCACCGCAAAACTTGCCGCTAGATTGATTGCAGTTGTTGTTTTTCCTACTCCGCCTTTCTGATTGGCTATTGCTATAATTTTTCCCATATCTGCACTAATCACGGTTTTGTAATGGTTTCTCCCACTTTCATCAGCGTCAGTTTTTTGCCTGCTCTGCTGAAACTGTTGCGGGCTTCGTTCTCATCAATCACGATGTACCCGAATGTATTGTAATGCATTCCGATAATGTTTGCGCAACCGATGAAGTCGCACGCGATTATCGCATTGTCAATTCCCATTGTGAAATTGTCGCCGATCGGTAAAAACGCGAAGTCAATCTTTCTGTATTCACCGATAAGCTTCATATCCATTGTCAATGCAGTATCTCCCGCGTAATAGAAACTTCCTGCAGGACTTTCAATGATAAAGCCCATTGGATTTCCACCGTAGCTGCCATCAGGCAAGCTGCTGGAGTGAACCGCATTCACACATTTCACTTTGCCGAATGACGTCATCCACTTGCCGCCAATATTCATCGGGCGAGAATTGGTAACGCCTTGCTTCTGCAGCCACTCGTGAATTTCCCACGTACTGATTACTGTCGCTCCCGTACGTTTTGCAATACTCACTGCGTCAGCAATGTGATCAAAATGTCCATGCGACACCAGAATAAAATCAGCCTTCACTTCATCGGCATTGATTCCTGCAGCCAAAGGATTCTGACTGATGAACGGGTCGAACAGTAAATGTTTGCCTTCAATTTCAACGCCGAAGCAGGAATGACCGTAATACGTAATGTTCATGTAATCAATTCTGTATAACCGAAATGCAAAATGCGGTCATAACAACCAAATTTGCGTTCTTTGCTCATCGGTTGCCTGATCCGGAATTTCGTCCGAAGGTACAGAAAATGAAGGTTGGAGTCAGGCCGACTTTTGAACAAAAACATTGATTCGTTAACAATGATTACAATCGTTTCGGGCACCAATCGCCCCGGCAATAAAACCCAGGTTTTTGCGCAGATGTTTCTGCAACTTTATCAGGCTCAGGGTATAGAGGCTCAATTGCTCGATTTGCAGAATTTGCCTGCAGACTTTTCTTCAGTGTGGATGTCTGATCGTCAGACGCCCGCGGTTCAGGAATTGATCGCCAAATATTTTCGGGCTGCGGATAAATATCACCTTGTGGTTCCAGAATATCAAGGCACTTTTCCGGGAATTCTGAAAATGGTTTTTGATGCGGTTCCTCCACGTGATATCCGCGGGAAGAAACTTGCTTTAACCGGAATCGGTTCTGGACGTGCAGGAAATCTGCGCGGAATGGATCATCTGGCCGGAGCTTTTCATTATCTCGGACTCCATGTGTATCCTGTTTTACAACCCATTTCTCTGATCAACGATCACATGACAGCCGAAGGTGTTGTGCATAGCGAACCTATTCTGAAAGCGATGCAGATGCAGGCGGAAGGATTCGGGAAATTCTGATTCCGTACGTCGTCACTGCAAATTCGTAACTTAACGCAATGGAAGGAGATATGCCTGCAGTTGACGCATTTGCATCCAATGCCGTTGAATTATTGCGCACTTTTTTTGTGATGGCGATTGTTGCTTTTCTCTGCAGCGCTTTTCTTGCGGTAACGTTTCTTCAGTCTGCCAGCAACAAAATTGCAGACTATAAAGGGAATCGCGATTATTTCAATTCACAGTTCGGTCAGACACCACTGCGCGGTGCAGTTGGTTTTTTATTGCCTGTACTTACGTTGTTTGAATTACTCAGCGGATTGTTGTGTCTCGCAGGAATGATCATGGTACTTGTCAACGGCCAAACAACCTGGATGATACTCGGTTGCAGTTTTTCTGCTTTTACAATTGTTTGCCTGTTGTTGGGACAACGTATTGCCAAGGATTACGCCGGAGCTGCTTCGCTGACGGGTTATTTTATTGTGGCCATTGCCGGTTTGATCGGCACCGCTTTCTGCGGTTGATCCTGTTAAAAGATTACAATAACCGCAGTACTCTTCAACTGTTCTGCGAACCTGCATTACCTTTCGGACGTATTACAACCCTATGAAACGAAACGATTGGATCTACATCCTCGGTATTGCTGCATACAGCTTTCTGTTCTATGAGCAAAGTGCCGGTCTGAATTTTTTCATCTTCACAATTTTCATTGTTGTTGCACTTGGCGCAATGCGTCCTGCAGCAATTAAAACGCGGCATTGGATGGTGTCTGCTATCCTGGCATTGGCATCAGGATTCGCAGTGTATCTGAACAGTTCTGCTTTATCTATTGCGGCAAATATTTCCGCATTGATGCTTTTTTCCGCGCAGAGTGTTCTCCCGGGTTCTTCATTAATCGTATCGTTTTTTCTATCCGCATGCACGGCGGGAGGTGCATATGTATTCATGATTATTGATTTCTTCGAACGTCGTTCTTCAAAGCAGGCGGTTGACGCACCTCCGAAGGAAAAACGTAATGCCGGACGCATGTGGGCTACGATCGTTGCAATACTGATTGTAATTGTATTCTTCGCTTTATATCGCGGTTCTAACGTACTCTTCAAAGAGCTCACGAAGCACATTAATCTCGATTGGATTTCATGGAAATGGTGTGTGTTCACGACAATCGGTGCTGTGGTAGTTTACGGTATTCTTTATGTGAGAAAGATCGGTGGAATAGGGGAAGGAAGCGAACAGTATGACAGAACTTTGAAACCGAAAGAACAGGACGGCGCAGCACCGGGTTGGTTCGATTCACTGATGCAGGAAGAAACAGAACGCTATCTCGCGACATTGCTTCTGGTATTGCTCAACATAATGGTGTTATTCGTGAATGGCGGTGATTTGCTGTTTATGTTGGGAGAACAATCGCTGCCGGAAGGAATCACGTACACCAGTTACGTTCACCAAGGTGTTGGATTGCTTGTGATAAATGTATTGCTGGCGATGTTGCTTGTGTTGTACTTCTTCCGCGGACGTTTGAATTTCAACAAGGGATATAAGTTGCTGACTATACTTGCCGTTGTGTGGTTGTTACAGAATGTAGCGATGCTGTTTTTCACTGCGGCACGCAATAATTTGTATACCGAGATGTTCGGTATGACATACAAGCGTATCGGAGTGTATTTTTATTTGTTGCTTACCGCAATCGGTGTTCTTACAACAGTCGTTAAGGTTATGCAGAAGCGTACAAATACATGGTTGTTCCGCATCAATACATGGCTGTTTTTCTCTGTATTCGTGTTCTCTTCATTAGTGAGCTGGTCGCGATTTATTACTTGGTATTCATTGTACAAATCAGATTATGTGAATCGCGCTTACCTCTCTTCAATGTCATATCAGTCTTTGCCTTATCTGGTGGATCTGAATCTTCATCCTGAGAAATTCTCTCAAAAGGAACTCAACGAAGACTATGATACAAGCGACGATGTGGTGCATATGGTTGATCTTATGATGAGCAGAAACTGGGGGCGAAAGACGGAATACTCCGTTCGTTTGTATCGTCGTATTTACGATCACCTTGGTTCAACACGAAATACCGATTGGAGATCTTCTGTATACCACAGCGATCGCGTAGCAGATGAGCTCAAAGCCATGAAGCAATTCGGTAAGGATAAAGTGCTCTTCCTTGAATATTGTGAAACCAATTCCATCTATTACTATCAGGGATTTGCCAACATAGAACGAATAGAATTCGGTCACAGTAATCTCACTCAGGTTGGAGAACTTGGTCGTTACCCGAATCTGCAGGAAGCCGATTTATCCTATAATCTTCTGGATTCTCTGAATGGAATAGAGAAGTGTCAGAAGCTGCAATGGCTGAACATTCGCGGCAATGAAATCCACGACTTTTCACCTTTGCTGAAAATGCCGAATCTGAAAACTGTTCAGGTGCCGAATCCTAATGATTCGAGGTTAGATGCTCTTAAAAAAGCACGTCCCGATTTGATTATTGAGTAAACAGATTGTTTATAACCTCGTGGTTGTTGGACATAATCTACCGGCCTGTTAATGAAGATTCGGAACGGCAGAGCTCGAGCGCTGATTCCTGAAAATGTTTCCGCTAAATGTTAAAATGGCGAGTGCGATTAATTTAGTCGAAACAATACTGAGTTTAGTCGACAAATAAACAGTGTTTATAGGGTCGTCAGAATCTGCAATATTTGCATATTTTGACCTGAATTCCTTTGTCGTCTTTTTCCTTCCGCTTGTCGATTTCACCTCTGAATCCATCTTCCGAAAGGCTTAATTTGTTGTTAATTAATTCCTGCAGAAAATGCAACTTACGCTTAAATTATGCGTACATTTACTGAAGGCAAACACTTAGTTATTAATTATTTTATCGGAGTTCACACATGACCAAAAAACTACTTTTTGGAGTTGTACTTGTTGTGGCTGCATTGCTTGGATTTACCAATCAGGCAAAAGCATGTCACGGAGTTGCGCTGGTAGGCGTAACGTACAACAATACCGGGAGCAGCATTATTGTAAATGGAAGTTCGGATCCGGCGACCTGTGGTTGCGGTCCTTACTACATGGAGGTTCAGGTCGCATGTTTTTCTGCGGCTAACTTCACTGCAACAATTCCTGCTTGTAACGCTACAACATGGAACACATATCCGTTCTGGAGAAGCGCACTGAATATTCCGAACCCGATGGCGGATAACTGTGTTCTCGAACCGTATTTACCGGTGACAGTTCCGTTTTCTGCTTTGTGTCCGGGAACGCAATATGTGCTTCGTGCGCGGGAACGTGTATGCGGTTCAGGAAGTGCCGGACCATGGTCAGCAACTTATACATTCACCACGCCTGGAGTTCCGCCTGTATTCATTCTGAGTGCCACTCCGAATCCTAACCCGGCAGTAATTTGCCCTAACCAGAACGTAACAATTACCGCTACAATTTCAGGAAGCGGCGGTTGCGGATCAGGTACACCTACATTTACTTTGAACCCTGGTAATATTTCCAATACAACAGGTATTTTCAACGTTGCACCTGCAACCTCAACAACTTACACAATTACAGTGGCAGGCGGATATCTTACTTGCTATCCGGTTGCACCTGTAACGGTTCCTGTAACAGTTAACGCCTCACCAACAATCGGAACGGCTTCGCTGACTCCTCCTGTCGTCTGTCAGGGAAGTTGTGTTACAATGACCCTGTCATCATTCACTGTCGGAACCATTCAATGGCAATCTTCTCCTAACGGTGTTACCGGATGGGCGAATATTCCGGGAGCAACAACGAATCCGTACACGTATTGTCCTGTAACAACGGCATTGTATTTCCGTGCTTCGGTTTCGAATCCATGTAACCCGGCAACTCCATTGTATTCCAACGTAATTTCAGTTGGTATTACTCCGGTGCCGAATCTTACAATCACACCGGGCAGTGCTTCCATTTGTATTGGACAAAGTATCACTCTTAACGGTTCCGGTTCGCCGAACAGTTATACATGGACAGGTCCTGCATCTTATACGGCCAGCACACAGAACATCACGGTTTCTCCAACTGTTACTACAACATATACTGTTTCTTCAGCTGGTGCATGTCCGGGCGTTGACTCAATCACCGTTGTTGTAAACCCTCTTCCGATTATTACATTCTCTCCGCCATCAGCAACAATCTGTGCTGGAGAGGATGTGGATATTGATGCCGGCACAAACGCCAACACCTATACATGGTTGCCTGCGGTGAACCCGTTGACTCCTTCTCAGGATTCAGTTAATGTGTCTCCGGCTGTAACTACTGTTTACAATGTAACTGCAACTACTCCTCAGGGTTGTACGGCTACCGACAACTTCACGGTTACCGTAAACCAGCTTCCTGTACTCGTGTTGTCTGATGACAGCTTAACCATTTGTCCTTCATCAACTGATACACTTACAGTTGTAGGAGCTTCCAATTACACATGGAGCCCGCCAAATGGTGGTTACAACATCCTTTCTCCTAACGGAGATCAGGTGGAGTTCCTGCCTGTCGGCCCTGCAACTTACACTGTAATCGGAACTTCATCCGGTACATGCGCTGATACCGCAACAGTGTTTGTTGATATCAGCAGTAACATTATTGTAAGTGCAGGTATTGATGACAGTATTTGTCCGAATACGCCTACGCAGCTTGCCGGTTCAGGAGCTGTCAATTATACGTGGACGGCAAGTAACTCTACAACAATTACCAATGGTAACACCGCAACACCAACAGTGGCACCTTCGGTAACAACCGATTTCTATCTCTACGCAACGAACCAGTTCGGTTGTTACGGATATGATACGGTTACTGTTGCAGTTCGAAATCTCCCACCTGCGAATGCCGGTCCGGATATTTCCATCTGCAAAGGCGACAGCACGGATCTTAATGCAACAGGAGGAGGAACGTATGCTTGGGCCGGTAACGCCATCATTGGCAACAACCTGCAGGCAATGATTTCTGTAAATCCTACTGTTACTACAGATTACGTTGTGACAGTTACAGACCAATACAACTGTGTGAATACGGACACTGTTACCGTAAACATCTGGCAGTTGCCAACAATAAGTGCTGGTGCCGATCAATTCATCTGCGGTAACTCTGCAACTCTTACTGCATCCGGTGGAAGTAACTATCAGTGGTCTCCGGCTGGTTCATTGAGTTCGCCGAACACCGCTACTACTTCAGCAACACCTGTGGTAACCACAACATATACTGTGGTGTCGCAGGACGTAAACGGTTGTGAAAGTTCCGATTCGGTTGTAGTGACTGTTTATCCTCCGCTTCTCGTTACTGCTTCGGTTAACGATTCAATTTGCCCGGGCGGAACTGCTCCTGTTTCTGCTGTTGGTTCGGGTGGTGACGGTGGCCCTTATGCTTACAGCTGGTCTCCGGCTGCAGGTTTGACAAACCCTAACTCAGCAACAACATCAGCTTCACCTGTAACTACCACTACATACGTAGTAACGGTGTCTGATCAGTGCGGATCTCCTGTAGCAACTGCAAGTGTTGTTATTACAGTACTTCCATTGCCAACGTTAAGTGTTACACCATCTGTTACAAGCGGATGTAATCCGGTTTGTGTCGACTTCACAGGAAGTTCAACTCCTGCGGCAGCTACATGGACTTATAACTTCGGTGACAGCAACTCGAGCTCAGCATTGGATCCTCAGCACTGTTACACTGTAGTTGGTGATTATACGGTGACGTATGCGGTAACCGATATCTACGGATGTCAGAATACAATTACTTATGCTAACATGATTTCAGTATATCCGATTCCGGTTGCAGGTTTCACAGCAAGTCCGCAGGAAACCAATATTCTGAACCCGATTATCACAATCACTCCTAACTGTATTGATTGCGATACAACGCATTACTGGATGGGCGACCCTGCTGATACACACATTTCGAACCTGGTGACAACATTCGATTACGAATACGGTGATACCGGAGTGTATTGGATTGTACAGTACGTTACAAACCAGTATGGATGTTCAGCATGGGATTCCGAATACGTTTACATCGAACCTGATTATTCATTTTATGCACCGAACGCATTCACTCCGAACGGCGATGGTCGCAACGATGAATTCCTCGTGTTCGGCGAAGGAATCGACAACACCACTTTCGAGATGTATGTATTCGATCGTTGGGGCAATATGATCTTCACATCCACCGACATGAATAAAGGTTGGAATGGAACACGTAACAACGGACCGCTTTGTCAGATCGATACTTATGTTTGGCAAGTCCGCTTCAAGGACATTACCGGTAACCCTCACAAGTTCATCGGGCATATTAACCTGATTCGATAAAATCAAAATGTCCCCCCACAAACTACTGGGGGGATTTTTTTATGAAGAAGTTTCTATTAGCGATTGCTGTTATTGTCGGATCGGCGCTATCTGCTCATTCAATATTTGAAGTTAATTCTTCAGGGGAAGGCGAGTGGAAGTATCGATTGAAGGACGGACTTAACCAATGGATTTTCACGGACAGAAGTTATCAGATTGTTTTCGGTAATGGGGAGTCTGTGAAGTATGTACCGTTCTCTTCTTCGGACAATGTTTCGCTTACTGAAACCGGTCAACGTTACGCTTACAATGTTTATTCAGCGGTAGCGGTAACGAAGACAACATGTGTTGATGGAATCGCTTATCATGATCTGCAAAACAATGTACATCTTGAATTTCGTATTGATAACGGGAAATTGCTCCGCAAGCTTTACGGATCGTCGCAAGCAGATGAATACATTTTCATTTGCACTGTTAATGCGGAAATGATTTTTCCTCCTGCAGGCTACGGCGGTGATGCTGCCGGTTGTGTTCGTGTGCTGACTCCGGGAGGCAATATGATTCACGAATTTTCAGCTCAGCGATTTTTTCAAACACCGGAAATACTTGCTTCTGCTGAACGCGGTAGTCGCGACTTGCGATATCATGTTCCTGTTACAACTCAATCCGGAACTTTTGCGGTGGAATGGTTTACTTACCTGGGCGCAAATGATTCTGATGATCTGCTCTCCATTGACGATATGCCTGATGGCGGCGTGGTTTTATGCGGGCGTACGCAGAGCACAACTTTTCCGGGAATGAATGCCGGCGATACCTTGCGCGGTTCCTATGATATGGTGATCGTGCGATTCGACAGCAGCGGACAGCATATGTGGACAACAGTGTATGGCGGTTTGTATTATGAAACTGCAAATGCTATTTCAGTTAATGATACATCCATTTATGTCGGAGGTGCAACAAACGGCAACGATGTGCCAATGATAAATGCGTATCAGGATTCGACCACGGGAAGTTATGATGCCATTGTGCTGAAATTGAATTTCAACGGAGATATAGTGCAATCCACTTATTTCGGCAGTACAGGAGCAGAATTCATTTACGGTCTTGATACAGACAGTACAGGAAGATTGGTAATCGGCGGTTCGTCCACTTCTCCTTCGCTTCCTCAAAGCGCAGGAAACTTTCAACCGAACGGAGCCGGTGCTATCGATGGTTTTGTTTGCGTAATGAACGATTCATTCGCGCCGATATGGTCTACATTTTACGGAGGCAGCGGTACTGAAGATGTACATCAATTGTCAGTAAGTGA
Source organism: Bacteroidia bacterium (assembly GCA_023151315.1). Classification (GTDB taxonomy): domain Bacteria; phylum Bacteroidota; class Bacteroidia; order Palsa-965; family Palsa-965. The sequence goes on along the minus strand of JAKLJE010000021.1, from coordinate 38,556 downwards.
TGCCGGAACAATCTTACTTGCCGGAGGAAGTTTCAGTATTGATTTCCCATGTACACCGAATGCCGTTCAGGCCGGCAGGTTGGGCAACTGCGACGCATATCTTGTAGTTCTCGATATGAATGGCAACAGAAAGTATGCGACCTACTATGGCGGATCAATGTATGAAGACTGCTACGGAGTTGCCGGTGATGCAGATGGTAATGTTTACATGGCGGGTCTGACTACAAGTCCCGATTTCAATACAGCGGGCGTTACCATTCAGAGTAATTATTCAGGAATGAATGACGCCTGGATCGCGAAGTTCGACAGTACAGGAGCGGTTCGTTTCTCTACTTTTTACGGAGGAGCAGATGATGATAAGACTTGGTCTATGGACATGAGAGGGAAGTATCTGTACGTGGCAGGAGTGAGTTACAGCTCAGATCTAATGATGAATACAACTTCACCACAGGATACCATGGCAGGATACAGTGATGGATTTGTATTGAAGATGGATACTGCAGGAAACTATGTCACATCAACTTACATAGGAGGCAACAGTGCTGATGATATTTTGGGTATCACGGTGAATGGAGATACAATGGTAACTTGTACCGGGGTTACTTATAGCACAAATCTCGATGTTACGCCCGGAGCATTTCAGCAGAGTTACATTGCCAGTGGAGATGGATTTGTGGTGCGTTTTCACCTGAGTGAAGAATTGTTTTCATCGGAGTCAGAAGAAGTACTACCAGCGACAAACGACTTGAGCATTTTTCCAATCCCGGCAGGTAATGAGGAAATTATAATTGCAGTGCCTTCCGGATCAATCAAACAGATCAGGATGTTCTCTGCTACGGGTGCGCTGATGTATTCGAACGATAATGTTCAAACGAACCACAGTTCAATCAACGTTTCACAGTTCGCATCAGGAATTTATTCTGTGCAATGCGTTCTCGAAAACGGCAGCGTAGTCAGCAAGCCGGTTATTATTTCTGAAAGACTATAGCAACTTACTTGTTCGTGTCGCAGGTTTGTACTCGTCAAGGTTCGAACAGTTTGCTCAGTCATGGACGGCATGATGAGAATTACCTCGGTGATTCAAGCGAAGGAAGTTGATTCGCCTGTTCTGTTTGTTGTTCCGTTTTCATAATTAAAAAGCAGAACGAGGCTGGTTTTTCAAAATCACCGGACTCGAAATAACTGAAGTTTATTTTTCTTCGGCGATAACGATTCGTATGGTCTCGCTGTTGTTGTTTGAAACCAAATTCAGGTAGTAAATTCCCGGAGTCAGATTTGAATCACCCAACTGATTGGTTCCGGTTCGCAATGAGCTCTCCTGTACAACCGCTCCCAAACTGTTGAAGAGCGTTGCTCTGCAGTTTGCAGACACATTGATGTTGAATATGCCGCTGGATGGGTTCGGGAAAACAGCGTTGGATATACTGAGCGGAGTGTTAATTCCCATGCACGCATCAACCATAACGGAATCCGTCGCGGATGATGTACATCCTGCACTATCGGTGAAAGTATATGTAATTCCGAATGTTCCGATTCCCGCTACAGCCGGATCGAAAGTTCCTGCATTTACTCCCGTGCCGGAATATGTACCTCCTGCAGGTGAACCTGTATTTAAAGTATAGGGCTGATCTGCGAGGCAGACAACCGGAAGTCCGAACAAAAATGAAACGACAGGAATCTGATTGAATCATCAATCACATCAGTGGCCGTGCATCCGTTTACATCGGTAACCACAACAGAATACGTGCCGGTTATAAATGCAACAATGGATTGTTGAGTAGAGTTGTTGCTCCAGAGATACGTCGATCCCGGATTGCCGGCATTCAGCTGAAGGTTGTCTCCGCATATGTTGGTGTCGTTACCGAGATTTACAGATGGCGGAGAATTGAAAGTGACTGCGATTGTATCGCCATTAGTACAACCTGTTCCGGTATTCGTTACGCTTACATTATAACTTCCGGAGCTTGCAATATTCAGTGTTTGTCCTGAACTGCTGTTGCTCCACAGAAAAGAGCCATTTGGCTGTACGCCTGCGTCAAGCAGCAACGAACTTCCGCAGACCATTGTATCGGCTCCGAGATTCACCACCGGAAGTGGATTTACAGTCACCACTACAGAATCAACATCAGAACAACTTGAGCCGTCTCCTGCAGTTAATACATACGTAGTTGTAACAGTTGGTGAAGCTGTTGTAATTGCACTGTTCGGGTTACTCAGTCCTGCTGTCGGCGACCATAAGTAAACTGTTGCACCGCCTGTTGCAGAACCGGAGAGAGTCACCTGATCACCTGCGCACATGGTTTGATTGCTGCCGGCGTTCGCGGAAATGAAACACGAAGGAACCGCATTACAACAATTTCCGCCTGCACTCAATGCATACGGTACTGTGCTCCAGCAACCATATTGTGTAAAGTAACTCACCAGTGTTCCGCCTGTGGTTGCCTGGAAGTACGATTTAATCTGATCCGCCGTGTTACAACCACCTTGACTGGATGTTGTATTACACGAGTAACCACAAACAATACTGGTGTATCCGTTCGGATTGCTCAATGTGCTGGGCGGAAGAAAATTCACTGACGTTGTACCCGACGGAGTATTGATCGTAGTGGTTGAAGGGGAATTAGAACAATGAAAATTATTGGTACTTACATAGCCTGCGTATCGAACCTCTGTGACATTACTTGCATATGTGCCGGCGATGTTAATCGTAACAGGTTCATAAGTGCACACTCCGATCTTGATGTTCGGAATATTCACATCAACGTTAATGTTGAGAACACCTCCGTCGTAATTAGTGTAGACCCACAAATTGCCACTCGGATTACAAGTGATTTGCGAGAGGAGTTGTGTTGAAACTAATGATAATGCTGCAACTGCAATTATTGTGTAAAGTTTTTTCATGGTTCAGGTGTGTCGGTGCCAGTTGGCAAGTTACGAAAATGAGCATACGATTTATAAAACACTGTCAGGTCTTTCGACTTGGGACAAATGGAATGATTATCCTTCGCATGATTGTCGGTTGTCAACTTTATGAGCGCAGGGTTAAGAAAATTATCAAGTGGTTGATATTAGTGAGTGAAGATTCTGCGGCAGCGGATCCTCGAATCCCTGCGAAATATGAAAGGCTGCATTGCTGCAGCTTTCGTGTGGTCCCGCAGGAATTCTATCAAATCTCGTAATGTTTTGAAAAACATATCACTGAAAATTGATTCTTCAGTAAGGTGAAACAAGCATGAAGGTGCTGATAACTTTTGAGAAGATGCTAACAAGCAACGTAGTTATAGGTATTTCATAGGAGAGGAATGTGTTTTATATATATTGGAATTGATGAGGATACGATCCTTCATTATCAAGATCCCAGTCCCAAACCAATACATCATTTCCTTCGTAAATAGTTCGTGAACGTTTAAAACATCCCGAAAACAGGGTATAAGCGTGTTTTGATTTTTATTTATGTTTTCCGGAAATTGCAATCTTTAGATCATCTGATTTCTTTTTCGGAAATTCGTACTTGTGCATGATTTTTGCTCATTTGAGCAGTGTACACACTTTCGGACCCTCTGTGCTTTTCGAAACTGATAATAACCGTCCGCCCCAAATGGTTTGAAGTTTCGGAACAAAAGATGTTGATTGCAAAATAACAGATATGGTTCGACGCGCTCCTCGTTCCCAAAGAAAAGATCCCGGTGCCAAGCTTAAGGGCTTTGTACTAATGGATTTGGATACATTGATTTATGGTCCGATTAATTTACGTGCGCCTTCCGGAGACATATTAGACTTCGATGGATTGTTGCGGGTATTTCGCAATAATCTGCGAAACTATCTTCTTGAAAAAACAAAGGCTCAGAGAATTTGGTGTGTCAATCGCCTGATTGAAGAATGTCATAATAGAGAAAACTCAATTCCGGACACCACCAACGAGCGGGAATTCTACAAATTACTGAATTCAGATTTGATGCAGGAATTGAAATAGTTTCCTGTTGCGATGTATCGCGATAATTTATCCGAAAGCCGTACCGATTTTAAACATCGGTAAATACATTGCAACAAGAATTGTAGCGACCATGATTCCCAGAAAAATGATCATTACGGGTTCTATAATGCTGCTGAGTACCGATGTGTCATGATCTATTTCATCCACCAATTGTTGGGAAATTCTTTCAAACATTACGTCGAGCTTATTGACTTCTTCTCCCACTCGTATTAATGAAACCATACGTTTGGGATATATGGGAAAATCCGACAAACTATCATGCAAAGATCGACCTTGCGTGATGTGGTGTTGAATCTCCTTGAGTGATGACTCAATGGGATAATAACCAATCATCTTTGAACTCAATTCCAATGCTTTTAATAATCCGGTTTTTGCGCTTAACATGAGCTGCATGGAATGGGAAAATCTTTCGATATATATTTTTTGTACGGCAGGACCGATGACCGGAGTTTTCATTATTAAGCGCGCCGATAATTTCCGGAACCATATTTCATTTCTGGATAAATAAATAAAAAACGCAGTTGCGAGTAATAGCAGCAAGCAGAATATCCCATATCGTGCAATCCAATCCGACATGGAAATAATCATTTGAGTCAAAGGCGGCAAATCAGATCCGAAGCGTTGCAGCATATCTCCAAACATGGGAACTACGAAACGGAGCATAAAGAATACCGCGCCGAATGCCACCAGCATTACTATTACAGGATATGATAATGCACTTCTTACTTTCCGACGTTGTTTTATTTTTTTTGTATAATATTTATTGAGATCGGATAGAATTTCCCGCGTACGTCCGCTTTCTTCTCCAATCTGCAGACTATAATATTCATAAGTTGAGAATTTTCCCGATAGATTAATTGCATCAGCAAGATTTGAACCTGCAATTATTGCTTTAAGTATATCGCTGAAAATAATTTTTTCCTTAGGATTAGTGAGTTCGTCAATAATCAGCTCAATCGCCGTCCTGATATCCAGACCCGCGTGCAGCAACACCGACAATTCCCCATAAAATCGCTCCTTACTTTTATCCGAAAGCGCATTGCGTTCAAACAACTTTATCTCACGATTTAAGATCCCCGGAGATTTTTGTTTTTCGTAATGGGATGAAGCCGTATTAAAATTACTCAGATCAATCATTTCGGTTCAGATTGGTTCATCCATGAGTTAATGGCAATATCTATACTGGAGTACGCCCGGGAATTATCCAACGTTACGTTGTGGACATTTGATGTATGGGTTGATTGAATGGACAATGTACAGGGATTGGCGAATTGCTCCTGAGAGATTCGTGCAAATAAATTGAAAACAGCTTTTTCTGCATTGCATTGCCGAACGAGAGACGAATCAAGACAATGATAAATTATGATATCTGAATTACGGATGATTTCAAATTTCTGTTCTTCGATCGAGATTAAGCACGTATCGCTTCCGGAAAGATCGGCGGCAAGGCGAGACTGGAATATTGACAATTCATGGGAATTGTTAATTGAATCTGAATATCGCTTTGCCATGTTAGATACAATTTGCGCCGCAAGAAATACCGAAGCAATAACGATTGCCGATGCAATCATGCCTGTAAGTAATTCGAGCACTGTAAATGCCTTAATTTTCCTGCACATTGTATCTTAATAAATGATAAGTGTCAATTACTGAATTATCAGGGTCGGTAATTGTAAAAACATATTCTCCGCAATCCGGAATATCATTTCTGATTAACAATGTGCGACGTACAATGAGTCGACCAACAGTGTACGAAGTGTCTGTACTTGAATTATTGTGTTTTGTCGCGATAATCAAATTGTAGACCGCAATTCGTGCTTCAACTCTTTTATTCAGTTTTTCCGATTGGGCAATATTATTTAATGTGGATGTTGCAATTCCGAAGCAGATCATAATAATGATCATAGCGAATATACCTTCCAGCAGGACGAATCCCTTTAATGACATTTTGTATGATCCGATCAATTGAGCCATTTTGCAATACCGCGTTTTGTCGCGGTAGAATTAAAAAATACTGTAGACGCATAATCCCTGCTGAATGAGGAATTATCGATAGTGGCATTGAGCAAGTGATTGTTGTAGCGTGCCGAGTTTGTGTTCAATGTAAATCTACCGCAAGCAACCGAGCCGCATACATGTCCCTTAAGGTCGATCCAATCCGAACAATAAATACGACCGTACACTTGAGAATTATTATCCAAAATAATTCCGGTCTGTTCATTGTAAGCAGGTGTTGCATTGTATGCAATAATATCTCCCCCGATTTTTGAATCTGCTTCAATCACGATGCAAGGGTCTGTGTTTTTGGAATTTTCCGGTAACAAAACGAGCGCGGAGGGATATTGCAGTTGCACTGCAGAATCTAAATGAATTGAATCCGTTGCAAAGCATTGGAGTCCTTCATATGTGCCACGACCAATGATAATTTCAGGTGCAATTAAAATTACATTCCGCAAATTACATGACTCGACTTGTATTCTCTTTTTGGCAACAATACATATGTTGTCTTGTAATGTCATGTCATGTAAATTGCAAAACAAATCCGCTTGAATATTTACAGTCGCTTTGTCAAAACTGTTACGGATTGTATCACCTTTCATCACGACATCAATAGATAGAATTGAGTCGGTCTCTAAACGTATGCCATTTTTTAATTGCTCTAAACGCGATTTACAATATTCATTCGGAGCGATCATATATCGTGAAGAAGGCAATTGCGGACCGTATATCAGTTGACTGCCTACATACGAACTTCCTTCGATGTAAGCGCGCTCCACACCGGATTTCGGCAAATAAGATTTTCCGTTTATTTGCGTTGCACCGCATAAGAATAATGGTCGATCCATATCTGCGAGCCACAATGCATAATCGGATTCACTTGAAATACGATTGCCCAGCAAAGCATAACGTTTGAAATGTTCGTTACCTGTGTGCGCATCCGATTCGCATATATCAAATAATCCCCATGGAATAACAGACAACGTCACAGAATCGCGGCCAGTATTAAACAGATCGATATTGTAAATACCCGGTTCGGAAAACTGTAATGCAGCAATTACTCCGGATTCTGCATTATTCAAAACTGTGAATTTGATTTTATCTTTCATCACAAGACGAGCGTTCAGATCAAAACACAAAATCACTGACATAACCAGCATTGCAATTACAATACTGATCCCTGTTGCATAGAACAACGCGCCTGCCTGGAGTTTGCGTTTCAGCATTTCATTTTCTGCGAATTGAGTCAGCTTTTTTATGATGTGCCGTTTTGTTTCTTTGATTTTGTTTCAGGGAATCCTTCTGAGACTTATTTCCTGGCCTGTTTTTAGATTTCAGTTTTGTTGTTGTATCAGTGCGCTCCACATTCCTTTCAATGGAGTCGCGAGACTTCTTGGATCTTGACCGCTTATCAATACTGTCTGTTTTCTTGACATGTTTATTTCCGCCGGAATTTTGTTTGTGAACCGATGTGTCCTTTGCCGTTGTTCTGTGATTCTTTTTTGTGTGAATTGAACCGTGCTTATAGTGTCTGATTATGGTTGCGTTTGAAGTGTTATAGAGAATATGCTTGCCATGCATTACACCATTGGAGTATTCAGCTATTTCTTTGATATTCCCATTAGCGTACCACTGCTTCCATTCCCCTTCTTTAACTCCGTATTTAAATTGCCCGTAGATTTTCAATTGACCATTCGGGAATTTGGATACATAAGTTCCGTGCAGCAACTTTCCTGAATAGCCTCCGTCTGTAAAGTGGATTATATTATTATAATACCAGAAATAGCAAGTGCCTGTCTTGGTTTTGATGCTTTTATCAGTAGCAACAGCCCATGTAGATACAAGTGAATCCGCTGAATTGATAGTGATTCGTGTTAACATAGGTCGTTTGGAACCAGTTAATACAGAAAGTGCGATTATGGCGATGAAAGAGTATTGGATAAAATATCTAAATGACATTACACTAAATTATGAGGTGTAACGTTTGCATGGCTGAATACTTTGTGAGCGTGAATTATTCGTTACCATTAGTTGCATATGTTAACACTTGTGCGCGTTTCGTACACGCTTACAAAATATGTTTTGCGATGAGCGTGTCGTTTTAATATGTTCGTTAAAGCTTTTAATGAGACCGGATATTCAGTCACTCCCCCGATTGAACATCTCAATCAAAGCTTAATAAATCAGCGTTAACCACCCGGGACCCTTGGGTGAATTCTGATGCAGGTCATGTATTGGCATGCTTCAGGTTTCATTTCTGGTGCCTGGGTTTTTTTATTGACTGAAATGGAGAATAAATTGTCTTCCGGCCGTAAATGGCGAGCAAAAGTGTATCAGCTTGTTCCTGTGACTCACAATTCACGGGCAGGAGAATTCACTCGTATTGTTGACCACCGCGATGAACATTTGGTTTATCATCAGGAAATTGAATTTCTTGAAGCATCGGGCTCTTACACTATTATACACAGGAAAGAGAAAAGTCAACTTGTTGTTTGCAAAAGCATCGGAAAGGTCGTTGACATTTTAAATCCTTTGATGTTCTTCCGGATCGACCGATCGATAGCAATCAACATCAGAGAATTGCAACAGTACATAGACGGGCGTTGCGGTCAGGTTTTATTAAACAGCGGGGCAACATATAAAGTAGCAGCACGAAGACGTGTTGATTTTCTGCTTTATCTGAACGCGTTTGCTAATGCAAACAATTTTGAATTGCATGCCAGATTGAAGAAACATTAATGCAGATGAAACATTCTAAAAACGCGACTGCTCTGCGATTGAAAGCATTTACGCTGACCGAATTGCTCGTGGTGCTCGCCATCATAGGTATACTGTTATTGATCGCGCTGCCAAATCTGATGCCGCTGATCAGCAAGACAAGAAGTACGGAGGCGAAGCAAAACCTCACATACATACACAGCTTGCAGAAATCCTGGTACATGGAGCATTCCGAGTACAGCAGCAATCTGAAAGAAATCGGATTTGAGCTGGAGAATGCGGAAGAAGCGCAATACAGTTACGAAGTATCCGGCTCGGGTGCAACATTCAAGGCTACAGCAACGGCACTCACTGATTTCGACAACGATGGACAAATCAATGTGTGGGAAATCGATCAGAAGAAGAACCTGAAAGAAGTGACTCCGGATTAATGTATATCGCCGCACATATTATGTCTGTGATTCTGACCGGAATAATGTCCGTTCAGGATTTCCGCTCGCGAAGTATCAGTGCGTGGCTACTACCGTTGATTTGTGTTTCATTAACGGTTACGCAAATTTTACAGAACGAATGGCAGGTCATAGCGCATAACACCATTATGAATGTAATTGTGTTGCTGTTCATGTATACGACGCTGACAGTTTGGTTCTCCATTCGCTTACGACGTTGGGTAAGATTGGATGATGTGTACATCGGTCGCGGAGATTTGTTGCTGTTGCTTCTACTCACACCTGTGTTTGCGCCGTTCAATTTCATGCTGTTTTTTATTGCCGGATCGATTGCGGCGTTATTGGTTTACGGTTTACTGCATCTCATCAAACCAGATTCTGAGCGATTGATCCCGCTCGCGGGGATATTGGGTGTGTTTTTAATTCTGCTATGTGTGTTTGAATTGTTCAGTGCAGGTCAGTTTCGTCTGAGCAATGATGATATCATGATAATGCTTAACCCAATCGAGAATTAATGGCGACCAAGCAACTGCATCAGATGCTGACCGGTGATCAGGCTTTGTTCTATCACGCTGTGCCCAAGGAATTGCGCAACGATGCTGCTGTTATACTTGTAGATGCGGATTATTGGCGGGAAGATCTTCAGGACGAACTGGAAGCTATTACGGGAAGTACAATTGTTCTGGAGAAGTCGCATGCGGATTTTGTAAACGCAGAACTCAGTCGCTTGTACAAACAAACCCGGTCTGAACATACTCCTGATCAGCAGGAAGAACGCAAACCGAAAACTGCACTTTCCGATGCAGGTGGTGATGCAGATTTTCTCACACGCCTTATTGCGGAAGCGAGACGTTTGCGCAGTTCTGATATTCATATCGAAGCGTATGAACTCAAAGCGCGGGTGCGTATGCGTATAGACGGTTTGCTGGCTGAACGATACACAATCGGAGCGGGAGAGTATCCTTCGCTCATTAATAAGATTAAGATTCGCGCCAACCTTGATATTGCCGAAAAACGTTTGCCTCAGGACGGACGCATCTTTTTCAATCACGAAGGCTCGAGATTCGATATTCGTGTTTCCGTCTTGCCTACGTTGCATGGCGAAAAGGTTGTATTGCGGCTTCTCAGTAATGACGCTTCCAATATCGATATACGCACGTTAGGCTTTTCTGAAAAGCAGTTGCAGGATTATGCCGAAGGAATACGAAAGCCGCACGGCATATTGCTGATCAGCGGTCCCACGGGATCAGGCAAGACCACTACGCTTTATGCCACATTGAAGTTGCTCAACAAGGAAGGCACAAACATTCTGACGGTAGAAGATCCTGTTGAGTATACATTGGAAGGTATCAATCAGGTGCAACTGAAAGAAAGTATCGGACTCACTTTCGCAGGTGCCTTGCGTACATTCCTGCGTCAGGATCCGGATATCATCATGCTCGGTGAGATACGCGATGGAGAAACAGCGCAGATGGCAGTGCGTGCCGCATTAACCGGGCATCTGGTATTGTCAACCATTCACACCAACTCAGCATGGGGAACTGTTTCCCGATTGGCAGATATGGGTGTTCCGCCTTTTCTCATCGCCAATACGCTGAATACATCCGTTGCGCAACGCCTCGTGCGACTGCTCTGTCCGCATTGCAAAACAAAGACAGAAAGTAAACGGGAGTTCTTTCCTTCCGGTTTTGATGCTGATCAAATCAAGGAAGTATTTGTTGCCAAAGGTTGCGACCAGTGTTATCATACCGGTTACAAAGGACGTAAAGCGATTTACGAAGTGATACCGATTGATTCTGAATTTGCAGAAGCTATTCGAAACGGAACACAGGTTGCAGGAGAACTTTTCCGAAAGAAGAGCATCTGTTCACTTCATGACAGTGCTTTGATTTTGCTGCAATCCGGTTTGACCAGTCCCGATGAAGTGTATTCCATATTATCCAATTCAACTCATTGAGCCATGCGCACATTGAAGAAACTCAAATTGAAAGAACTGTTGCGCCTCTCGCTCGTGCCTTTACTTGCCGTAGTGGTTCCGCTTTTGTTGTCCAACGCGCCGCAAGATGAACATCCGCGTTTCAAAGAGCTTGAAAGTAAGTTGACAAATCTGAGTACAACAGTTCCGGGACTGAACAACAAAGTTGAATTGTCGGTGAACGGCGTTGCACTTCATGAATTCATACGCGGAGTGGCGATCACCAATAATCTGAACGTAAGCGTTGAGCCCGGACTGGATAAAAAGATCTATGACAACTTCACCGATGTGACCGTTACTAACGTGTTTCTCTTTTTATGCAAACGTTACGATCTCGATATTACATTCATCGGAAACATCATGGTTTTTTCGCAATATGTTCCGCCTCCGCCTGTGGTGGTTCCGTATTCTCCGCGATTGCCGAGTATACAATGGAATGCAACAACGCGCAAAGTGAACCTTGATCTGAAGAACGACAGTCTGTATCTGGTTTCGCGAGAGTTGACACGTAAAACAGGATACAATGTGGTGTTCGCTCCCGAGCTGGCCGGTAAGATGATTACTTGTTTCATTCAGGATCAACCGTTGGACGCTGCATTGAACAAACTCGGATTTGCCAATGATCTGAAAGTGTCGCAGCCCGATAGCAATTTCTTTATCATCGAAGCGAAGGAGAAAGTTCCGACGAATTCTGGAACTATTTCCGGTTCCGATAGGTCCAAGCCGAAGAGCCGATTGCCCAATGGAACACAGCTGAGCATTACCAACGGTTTGATTACGCTCGATGCAACAGCCGCACCAATCGGTGATCTTGTCTACTCTGTTTCCGATCAATTGGGTAAGCAATATTACCTGTACACCGAACTGAAAGGCAACACCACGCTGAATATCAAAGACGCTACGTATGAAGATTTCCTGAACAATGTGTTGCGCAACACAGATTATACCTTCCGTCAGAAAGACAGTGTGTATTTCATTGGAGACAGAACCATTGAAGGATTGCGCGTGACAAGATTGTATCGTCTGAAATTCAGAACTGCAGACAAAGTTCCGGACTACATTCCTGCTGAGATGAAGAAAGGAGTTGATGTTAAAGCTTTCCCTGATCTCAACGGAATAATACTCAGCGGATCGGAACCGCGCATCATGGAGATTGAAAACTTTCTGGCGCAGATTGATCAAGTGGTGCCGATGGTGTTGATAGAAGTGATTATTCTTGATATCAGCAAAACGCACACGGTCGCAACGGGAATTCATGCCGGCATAGGAACGCCGCCAACGAATAACGGAACCATTACGCCCGGAACGGATGTAACGCTGAACGCCGATGCGATCAACAACCTGATTGCAGGACTTAACGGTTTCGGATTTTTGAATCTGGGTTTTGTTACACCGGATTTCTATTTGCGTCTGACGGCGCTTGAAGAGAATGGTAAATTGAAAATACGTTCCACTCCCAAGCTGGCAACTTTAAACGGTTCTGAAGCAACCATGAGCATCGGTCGCACCGAGTATTATCTCGAGCGTACGACGAATATTATCGGAACACAGAATCCTCAGACTCAGATCACGAATACGTACAAACCGCTGAATGCGGATTTCTCTTTGTCCATCACACCAATGGTTTCGGGTGATGAACAAGTGACACTCAATATTGCGGTGAAGCAATCCACTTTTACGAATCGCGTTACAGATGATGGTCCGTTTGGTACAACACAACGCAGTTTTCAGAGTGTGGTGCGTGTGAAGAATCAAGAAATGATTTTGCTAGGAGGATTGGAAGAAGAGAATACCAATGAAAGCGGGAAAGGCACTCCGTTCTTGTCGCGCATACCGGTGTTGAAGTATTTCTTCGGGACGCGGAGCAAATCAAAATCAAAAACCAAGTTGAGCGTGTTGATACGACCGACGGTTATTTATTAACGCATGAGTTTCTTCAGAAAATATCTGACCGGTTCCGTTGTTGCAGGCGTGGAGATGTATCTCAACGGCGCGCAAACGATTTACCGTTGTGTGATTCTGAAGAAATCGGGAAATAAAGTGAAAACAGAAAAAGTCTCTGCCGACTTTCATTCTCTTGCGGAATTATCCGGATTCTGTAACGAGAATATTCCTGTGGTTCTCGTGATCACAGGAAAAGGTGTGATAACGCGGTTCTTGCCTGAGGGTCCTGGCACAGAGCCGCAACAGTTATTGCGCAAAGTCCTTCCCGACATTTCGGCGGCAGACTTTTTCTGCTCACTTGTTCCATTGAGCGACGCATCCACAATGATCTCAGTCGTGCGGAAAGACACAGTGAAAGAGGCGCTGGATGAAATGCAACAACGCTTCTCAATTGTACAGGGTTTCACCGGAGCAGGAATTGTGCATCAATTGCCTTTGTTTCATGCGGAGCGAGCGGAAGTGCAAGCCGGAAATTATGTTTTGGGTTTACAAAATGGATCACTTGCATCTGTGAAGAACGCACAGGCTGCTACAGATGATGAGGTTGATGTTGGAGGAGAAAAGATTCCCTCTCGTGCTTTGCTGGCATGTGCTGCCGCATTGAAAGGTATTCTGTTTCATCTGAATGAATTTCCGGGCAGCGTCGCATTTGTCCCCAAAGCGGATGATGCATTCTATCAGAAGCAGGCGCTGCGTTTTACTATGAAGGCTGCACTGGCAGGGTTGCTGGGGGTGTTGGGAATCAACTACGCAATGTTTTCGCAGTATCGCAATGAATTGGGGAATCTGGAGAGTGATGTAAGCGGTTATCGAAATGCCATTGCGGAACTGAATCTGAAAGAAGAGGAAGCAGCGCGAAAGAAATTGTTTCTTACGGAAACCGGATTATACGAACGCAGTTCATGGTCGTGGTACGCCGACCGACTCATTCACGATATGCCTTCCGGAATTCGCTTGGATAAACTGGAACTTTCTCCGGTGCTTCCATTGGTGCAGGAAGATACGGTTGCATTTGATCAGGGTGTAGTGCGCATACGCGGATTCGGCAGCGAAAACGCAGTGTTGAATTCGTGGATTGAAAAGTTGCAGTATACCGAATGGGTGAAGCAAGTCAAGCTGCAATCTTATGGCAACACCGCCAGTGGAAATTCAGGAGCGTTTTTCATAGAACTGGAGCTGAAATGAAAAACCGAATCAGAAATCTCTCGCCAAAAGTTAAGTTGCGCCTCACATGGATAGCATTGCTGATGGTATGTTGGCTGATTTATCCATTGACCATTGCGAAGACATTGGAACTACGCGCACAGGTGAATGAACTTCAAGCTTTGAACGACAGCATAGCAGATTTGCCGTTGCGACAGGATCGGGTAGAGGAGGAGTTGCTGCATCTGGCTTCACTGAACGGATTGTCGGGAGATAAAACCGTTACACGAGAAAGTATTCTGCAGGAAGTCACTACAGCATGTGCAAATCATGAAGTGATTCTGCGTGAGTTCAGCACATGCAGAAGATACAGCAATGAAGACTGGACGATTGAAACACATCCTGTAATTATAGAAGGAGAATTCACCGCCATGCTGCAAGCCGTACACGAAATCGAACGCAAAGGTTCCGGCACAACGGTGTCAGTTACGTTTTTCAATCATACCGACAAGCAAAGTAAGAAACGCTCAACGCGTGCACAGTTATTCATTCAGAACATGATCACAGCGCCATGAAGAAAACATTCGCAGCAATTTGGATTGTAACTCTCGTTGTGTTCACGGCATCCTGTGAGCGCGATTTCATTGAGGACGATCTCACCGGAAAAAGCGTGAGCATATTAGCACCGGCAGACAACGATACCGTTCCATATTCTTCACCGCTGTTCTGGTGGAATGAAATGAGCGGAGCTTTGAAGTACAGAGTGCAGATTGTTTATCCTGATTTTTCAGCACCGCAACAACTCTTGTACGACACTGCCGTTTCGGGCGATCGTTTCTATCCGAACCTGAATCCCGGTTATACTTATTGGTGGCGCATTCGTCCTGAGAACGGATCATCCGAAGGAGAATGGGTACTGCGTAAACTTACTATCGACAGCAGCGCGAGTCTGGCTTCTCAGAATGTTCAAATCACCACGCCGCAGAATAACGGTTATGCTACTTCTTCATCGTCTGTATCGTTTACATGGAATGCAGTGAGCGGAGCGAGTCTGTATCGCGTTGACATCATCAACAGCTCTACGGGAACTTCAACCATTACGCTGACCACGAGCACCACCGCGTACACTGCTGCGTTACCACAAGGAAGTTACGAGTTCAAAGTGCGCGCAGAAAACTCCGTATCGTTTACACCATGGGCTTCACGCACCTTCAGTGTAGATCAAACCGCACCTACAGTTCCGCAATTGATTTCTCCGGCAACGAATTCATTCTATGCAACACCACCTGCAACATTGCAATTCGATTGGAGCAATGATGCCACAGCTTACAACGACACATTGTGGATTGCAACAGACTCCACATTCACGAGCGGTGTGCTCATTCAACAGATGCTGTTGAGCACGCAGAGCAACTACACCTGGACAGGAGCGCAAGCCGGTACAACGTATTTCTGGCGCGTACGCAGTGCGGATGCCGCAGGTAATCGCAGCAACTACAGTTCCGTATTCCGATTTACAGTGAACTGATGAAAGGCAAAACCACATTGTGGATTTTAATTCCTGCCGTGCTCGGTATCTGGGGCGCAATCGGCTGGCAGGTGTACGCTGCAATGAAAGGAGATGAGGATAACGCTGCTCCGAAAGTAATCAGTACTGAAACCGGAGAGAACAAAACAATTGTTCCGGACACATTCTCGCTGCTTCTCGATTATCCTGATCCGTTCGCTGCACAGAATACAAAACCAAAAGTGAACGTAAAGTCGCAAGCACAAATTACTCAACCTAAAACAACAGCACCTGTACCGGAACAAACCCAATGGCCGAACATTGTGTATTCTGGTTTAGTGAAGCAACCTTCCAGCGGAAAGATGCTAGGTTTTCTGAGTGTGAATGGTGTCAGTTATTTTGTGAAGGAGGGAGATGAGGTTGGTGGAGTGAGGGTGGACAATATTGCTGCAAACCAGATAACCGTGCAATGGAATCGAGAACGTAAGTTGGTGTCAAAGTGAAACCGTGGCCACACATTATCCTTGTTCTTAATACATCCTACAATGTATCCTGCCAAGCGTTCGTATCACCCTCTGATCATCGTGATGTTTCATTTGCAGATTCTCGATACTGAGTTTTTGAAGAATGTTCCCTATTCTACCAGGAATTCATGGCGTAAACAAATTCAGGAAAAGCAATTCGGGTACGATATTGCTCAGGAATTCATGCAAACGAATCTGAATTTAGTTGCCATTTACAAATCCAAACAACTACAACGCTTTGTTAAATTCACCTGTAGTATATACGAAGCGTATTCCCGTGTTATGGATAAATTTTCAGCAGCTCAGAAAAAGTCCAAAGAATTTGCGGAAGCGATCCACCAAGCCGTGTCGCATTTAAGTAAGTATGTAAAGGTGAGTGTAGCGGTAAAATTGCTGAATACCAGTTATCAGTCGTACTATCGAATGAAAAACCGTTTAGTATGCAAGAACTCTCGTCGCGGGCGTTGTTTTCGCTTACATCCGCAACAACTTACAGTGCGTGAACTTTAGTTGATTGATTCAGCAGTGAATAATGTCAATAACCTTCTGGTTCCCAAATCAACGTTATACTTTCGCCTGCTCAATTCGGGTAAATTATACTGTTCGCATTCCACGTTTTACACCTATACGAAAAGTAAATCAGATGCTTTCAGAAGACATACTGCAAAAAGAGAAACACTACGAGCTGCAAAAGTGTTCCAATACCTGCATGTTGATATTACCGAAATGATCAACCATGTAGGTAAACATTACATTGCTTTTATCAAGGATAACTATTAAAAGGCTCTTCTGGGATACAGGATATTTCATCAACGATCTTCTGCAAACATCCGGGAATTGTTTGAGCAGGTATTTGCCGAGCACGCTTTGAATGCGCATCCGGAACAAATCAGTATTGTCTGCGATGGAGGCTCAGAAAACAAAGGCGAACTACTGGTGTGGATGGCGCAGCGTGTGCTGCCGGTAGTGAAAAAACTCACGGCTGGCATTGACGTGAAATCAAATTCAATGTCGGAGAGCGTGCATCATATTCTGAAAAATGAGTTTCTCGGAGGAAAAATGCCGAAAGACATTCCATCTGCCATTGAGCGGTTTGTTCACTATCACAATAACCAACGTTATCCAATCGAACATTACGGCTACACATGCAACGAAGTACACAACGGAGCAAAGCCGGATAAAAAACGGTTCACGGCAGAAATTCTGCAGGCGAAGCAGAATCGCGTTGAGGAAAATAGTCGTTTCAGTTGCGTTAAGCACATAGGCTGTATAAGTTGAAGCGTTAATTGAAAAAAGCACCCGCTTTCACTTAAATCCAAGTCACCTCACATTGCTAAGTGCTGAGAGCAACAACTGACACTAAATGTGGAATTCCCCCGTTTTATACACCTTCGAATATTTGAAGGGTTTATTTTCGGAAAGCGAGGAATGCGGGACTCGAGGTGAGCGTGGATCTTCTCTTAGGAAGAACTACACATGATTTTGATAAGAAGAATGTAAAGCGTTTACAGGATATTGAGAAGCCGCCAAAAGAAGACCGGGAACATATTCTCTATATAATCGATAGTCTCATTAAAGCGGCGAAGCTTAAAGCGATTTGAACGAGAAGTGTATAGAAAGATCGAGCTTATTTCTTCTTTTTCTTTCTCAAGACAAAATACAACCCCAAGCTAACGCCTGTAATAACCAACACAAAGAGACCAAATGTGTCCAATGAGACACCTACAAAGCCGAGAATATTATTCATTATTTATTTGTAGTATTATAGTTTGACTTTCTTTCGCAATTGAATGAACAAAATTAAACAAAGTCTTATCCATAATTGCAGTCGAATTTACTAATAAGTTATCTACGGAAAGTATCTGCAATGGAGTGAGTTGATAATAAAAGCAAGGTGCATCATCACGATCATAAACACTTAAGCGCTTGGCTGATGTTAAAAAATCACCCTGCAAAATTTCTTCCTCCAAGTCGACATAATTACTTCCACGCTCAAAAGTGTCAAGATCAATTGAGGGACGTGCGTAGAATATTGGTTTCAATACACTAGGAGTGGTGAGAAAAAATAATAGAAGAGTTGAAATGGCGTAGGGACTTATTGACGCTTGGATCTGCCCCGACAGTTTTTGAATTTCATAGCGACTGATTACGCTATAACTACTTACAATTTCTTTCTGCACCTCACTGTTTAATTGTTGCAACATCTCCACGACTGCATCCTGAATAGGTTGATTTATGGTGCTGATCATTTCTTCAAACAATGAAGAATGCTTACTATAAAATGCGCCCGGATTCCTAACAAACTCCGCATTTAGAACTTCAAAGGCAACGACTGCATCTGGATTACTCCAAAGGATTTTTATCTGTGACATAGATTAGTTGTCTGCTTCTTGTACTTCTTCCTGCAATTCAAATAGTCTTTCATTCGCATCATCAGACAATCCGTCTTCCAATCTCAAATAATTACCAGAGGTACTTAATCTCTCATATTGTTCACGTAACTGAGGGCCATATACAGGATCATTCTGCACCTTGAACCACGCAGCACGATCAATAACAAGAACACCATATGTATAATCTCCTTGTCCTCTATCAATAGTCTGCTGAACACCCGTTTTAATTTGATCGAAGAGTACGCTTGCATCGGTTTCCCCACTAAGAGTCTTAACCTCATAGTTCACCGTAATCATGGTGCCGGTTGGCTCATTCATGCCAATAATATCCTGATGCGAGGCACCTGCATAGTCATGATAGTCTATGTAAGCGTAATTAAATTGGCTAGGGAATTGCCTATTGTTGACAATACGTGTTTGTGTCTGAACATCCACCTGATATAGTTTTCCTCCATAGGTCCAATTTTTACCAATAAATGCAACATCAGGAGTATAGAAACCTATAGCCGGTCCCTGAGGTCTCCGAATAACTTGTGGCATATGGTAGGTAGTCATTAACCTGTTGTAAAAAACAACTTCCCCCATTAAGCCCTTAAACTTTCCATAACCAGAGCCACCTTTTCCGGTAGCCCAATTAGCAAAATCATAAGGAGATGAATTGTTTGAAGCAACAAGATTAAGGAAAAACATTGGATCAGCTGTAAACATTGCCCAAGTGACATCTGAATTTGTAGGGAGTTTAGGACCTCGACCATCTGCATCAATCAGAGCAACAGGAGAATTTGCGGCAAAACAATAAGGCGAAAGAGGTGGATATTTAACAGCATCAGGGTCCACACTCAAGAACTTGCCTATCCGTGCATCGTAAATGCGAGCACCGAAGTTATAGTCTGTCCCTGAGCTTCCTGTGATTTCATCGTCCTTCTCATTATTGCCGAACCCGTACCTATAAGAATTCGCATTCGCAGTACGTCCCGGCATGCTCGAACCGAACGCACTATAATCACTAGTTGTAATCACATCTGAAAGATAGTAATTCGTAACATTATCTGCATTAATATCAACCGATATTTTTCGATCAGAGACTGTTATCAGCACATTTCCTAAATGGTTCGCCAGCTCGTACACTTTTCTTCCTTTGTTTCTCGTATATGCAGTGCTGCTCGGTTTCGGCATCACACTGTTGTTCACCTGCGCACCACTTAAAAACTTTCCGTAATCGTCTCCTGCCTGCGTATTGTATCCGTTAAATACATACGTTACACTTGCCGTTACTCCGCTTTGCGCCGTGTAATCGCGCAGTCCTAAACGATTGCCACCATACAGGTATGTCTCTTCTACCTTAAACTGGTCAACGTAGTTCGAGCCTGTTTCGCTCAAGTCTCTGTTGTACACCGCCATTACATTGCCACTCGCATCGCGCACGTAGTAGGTGTAAATCCAGTCCTTCTCATTCAGTCTTCCGTTCACATCACGCGGTTTCTCAATCTTACAGATACGGTTGCCCATGGCATCATACTTAAACTCCAGATCGCTCGGGTACACGGCAGGGCTGCTTCCCGGACGACTCCAACCCGTGATGCGGTTGATGCAGTGTATCTTTCCATTGATGTCCCAGATAATTTCATCTATTCCTTCGCTTGCATCCGACTTCAATTCACCTATCGGCGTATAATCGTAGTTACCGCTGCTTTGTGTTTCAAGATCGTCGTTGTAGTTGCCTGCTGTTCCTCCATCTATAACATGCGATAATTTATTCGAGTTGGCGTAGTAATTATACCCCAGATCATCCATGCTCAAGCCGGAAGTGTTGTTTCCGTTTCTGAGTTGATGTATAATATTTCCGTTCGGATCATAACTGAATGTATTGTTGTATTCACCGGTATTGGTGTGCGAAGCATACGTTGTGGTGTTACTGCTGTGCGTTAAGCTGTTCTGCGACACAATGCGGTTCAACTGATCGTAATGATAGCGGTTGAAAATTACCGGTACAGCAGATGGGCCGGACACCGTGTTTGGTTTCATGAGCGCTGTGCTCATCTCTTTGATGTTGCCATTGAAGAGATCGTCGGTTGTGATGGAGAGGGTGTTGGAGTTGCTGTAAAGACTCTGTGCTGATGTGTTGATCGGTTCCCAATCTTTTGCGCCGTTGTTGTCCCAATAATATCCCAGTACATAGCCGTATGCATCACGCGCCACGTTGCTGTGTAAGCCAACGCGTGAACTGATGTAGGAATAATCTGTAGGAGTAGTTCCGTCTTTACCGAGATCCTGCGTTTCAACCAGTGTGTTGCTGTTTACACCTTTTATCCAACCATTAATGGTGTACGCATAATCAAGTCCTTGTACTTTGCTGTCTCCTATTTCCGTGCGTGCCATCGGTCCGTGCAGGTAATAGAAGTATTTACTATCCTGATCGTATGCGGCAACTCCTTGCAACGTAGTTGGAGTAGCCTTGCTGTTACTTGCTGTAAATGTGCTGGTAAACACATTGGTCAGTCGGTTGTCTGCATCGTAGAAATAATGATGGTGCATCTGGTCGGCCTCTCCGTTCTGGAAGTGAACATCATGTACATTTCCGGAAACCAGATCGTAATTGTAAGTAATGTACTTGTAACGTTGATCCAGGTCCTCAAGTTCAGGTGTTTCTTGTATCAAGGTGTTTACGTTGCCATGCACGTCGTAGCTGTAATGTGTGGCGTGATCGTATGTTAAAGGATCACTGTCGTAATCTCTTTCATAGGAAGCCGTAGCTACCCGTTTTCTCAGGAATTCCTGCCCGTTACTGAACAATGCGTTAATGGTAGGGTCCAGAGTATTGTCATAGTGCATTTCGGTAACTTGTTCGCGTGAACTTGTAGTAGTAACCCACGTTACAAATGTGGCGTAATCCTGAGGTGTGCCGTGTGTAAGCGCGGTGGATTTCTGCACTTGTCCGGATTCGGTAACACGACCGAGTGCGTCATATAGGATATATGAATAGTAATACACACCACCATTGCTGGCGGCAGCCTGCTTGGCATTCTGCGAAGCCACGATCCGTCCTATTTTATCATAGAAGTAAACCGTTGTGCCTCCATCAGGAGAAGTGCTTTGCTCCAACTGGTTGAGTGAATTGTATTTGTAATAAGTAACCAGCAGATGAGCTGTTGCACCAACTACATAAGTAGCCGGTGAATGTTCGGGCACTACGTAATCTGCACCTGAAATGCCATTACGGTAGTCGGTAATTTCCTGCCCGATGGTATTTGGCCCCGTTACATACGAAGCAGTAAGATTAAGCGGAGTAACCGCTGATGGCGGCACTGTTCGGGTCAGATTTCCGGCCTGATCATAGTAATACAAAGTGTAATGGTATTCACGTTCCTGATAGGTCACGGACAAACTATCAATCATAGTACCGTTAGCCCAACAGTCGGCTTTGTATTCAATGATGAAATTATTGATCGCCGTATTGTACGTTTGTTGATAGAGATAAGTGCCCCAGAAGTTGGTCAGGTTGTTTGCGTCTTCGTCGCAATCTACCGGTGGATTTTCGCAGTCAATTCCAGCGGTTAATGTCTGGTAAGTTCCGGTGCCTTCCTCTCCGGCCGGATTCTGACCACCAGAGGCTGTACAATTGTCCATCCAGTTGTTCACCATTGAAGCAGTTACGTTTTCATCAATTCCGTGAAGGATGTGGAATACGTAGTTTTCTTCGTACGGGTAAGTTGTATGGCTTACGTAATAGTACGTTTGCTGGTTGGAAGGATCCACGTATGAAGTATTCCACAGTTGTACCAACTGATCTATTTTGCCGCAGAGGCAATGTACATTCTGTGGACAGTTGCCGTTATCTGCTCCGTTTCCGAATTTGCCCGGTGCGCTTAGTGAGAGTCCGCCTGGTTTGGTTATAACTGCAGAATAAACCCCGTTCGGAGTTGCACCTAACGAAGCAGCTGCATACACTTTGAATTTCAAAGGATCAGTTGGATCAATAGCGGCAGTGTAATCCGGAACACTCACATGTGCATTGATAGCTTGAACGAGCTGCACAACTAAAGTTGCACCATCTATGTTGCCCATCATGGAAAGCGGCGCCGCCATTGCACTTACTGTGGTAGTGCCATCATTTACAGAGATCAGTACTGTTTCTGTTGGCTGATCGAAATTGTAGTAAGCTGACGTGGTTGCAATTTCAACGTACGCAGGAACTTTGCACAATTCAAATGCATCTGCAAGTGAATTGGCCATATCATCGGCTTCCGTTTGAGTGTCAATTCCACTCAGGTTATCTGTGTAATCGGGCCATCGGATTATAAAGCCTGCTACTCCCGTAGGATTACATGCCGGCTGAATGGGAAGCGGAGAACTGCAGTAGGGTTGATCTGCAATGTTGTCTACCGGAGTGCTGAAGTCATGTAATGGATAACATCCATTCGCTTCTTTCAACACCTTTACGAATTGTTGTTTTGTACCAATGTACAACGCACGGAAAGCCTGCCACTGTTCATCACATGCGGTGGTGCAGGTTGTTAACGTTAATGCATAGTCCCACATGCTCAACGAACTACCCTGATAGTCGTCCAATTCATTCTGCATGTTTGTCTGATAGGCATTGCCGGGACCGCCGGTCACGAAGAATGGGTCGTTGTCAAGAATATTCTGGCCAACTGTTCCGGATGTAGCGAGATCAATGTACACAACTGCCGGACTGGAGTTTGGAATGTTAGTGTTCTCAGCCCATGTGAGTGTGCTTGCGTCATTCAACCCGTCACCGAAAATCTGTATGTCGTAAACAGTACTCGTTTCAAGAGTTGTACACCATGTGTACTGACAATACTCCGGATGGAACTGCACGAGATAACCGGCATAACAATCATTCCAGGTTGCGTCTACCTGAGCCCAAGAGGTCAGATTCGGATCGGGAAGTCCGCATGTATTGATAACATAACTGTCAAATCCGCTCCAACTAAAGCCTGTGCCATAAGGTGAAGCTGTATCTTCCAGATTATCATACAGCCAGTTGTTGGCTTCGTAATATTGTCCACCCGGGCTCATATCCGCTTTCAAAACATTCAGGAACGCATCACAGTTTGTTTCGTCTGCTGTAATGGTATTATTACAGTTGTCGTCCATGCAGTCGTTCACATAGTTCGTCCAGGCTTCTCCCGTGAGATTTTGTGCTGTTGCCTGTTGTTCGCACCATGTTTCGCAATCATTGCAATCAAAAGTGTATTGGCCGTATAATCCGCTCTGGAATGAAGCTTCCGTATTGATGCATGTTCCGGGTAACGCGTTTGTGAATGCTGTCAATGCAGCATTCATCGCAGCCTGCGAAAGTTTGAGTTTTTTCTCAATCCGGTATGTTCCGACTTTCGGAAATTGAACGGTGAAATTATAAGTCAGATTATTCGGGCCGATTACAGTTTGAGCGTAGGGCAAGGAAATGTTGCCCGTACTATTTATAGGAACATCGCATTGGTCAAATATTCTGATCTCAAGATCATATTGGCATTCTCCGTTAATGGAGTTATTGCACATTGCCTCATATTGCTGCGGATCCAGAGTGTATGTGAAATTGTAATTAGATCCCGGGTTAGTAACCAAAAGATTTGCGTTGATAATCCATGCTTCTTCTGCCGGGTCGTAGTAGTTCTGCGTAGCGAAGTTCTGCGTGTACGTTTGCAGTGAGTTTCCTTCTATCGTGCTCAGATTTGACGGTGCAGCTCCGGCAAGCGAAGTAGCTACAACACGCCCGTGCATATCGATATATGCAAGAGATAATTGTCCGTTGGCGTCTTCAGCTGCGCGCAAGCTGTAGTGCTCTGCTTCGCCGGCTTCAACACCGAATAAACGATCTAATCTTTCCTGAGAAGGGTTGGCGTAGAAATATTCTGTTTCGTGACCGCTTCCCATATTGAAGTCTTCGCCTGCTGCTGTTTGCTTTTTTACACGACCTTCACGATCATATGTTACCTGTGTAAATGGATATTCGTTCGCATCCGGAATAGCCTGATTGAAACCGGAAGCATTACGATTGTTTGAAGGTGAATAATATCTGGATGCACCGTTGTTTTCACTCATTCCAACAGGAGCACTCATTGAGCAGTTGGATGCAAATAAAGCATCACGATCGTAATCACGACGGTTGTATTGGTAACCTGTTCCCGCGTTGGCACTTTGCACAGTATAGAATTTGAGCTGACTGCCGAATGCAGCATCAGGTGAAGGAAGTGTCTGAATAACCGGACGACCTTCATAGTCGTAAAAGGTTTCCGTTTGCATCGCAACGTTATCGCTATTATTTATGGTAACGGATTGTCGTTGTCTCAAACTGCCATCGAAGAAGGTAATGACCTCTTTACGCTTTCCATCTTCTGCATAAACTGCGTTGTACGTCCAGTTTCTAGAGGGGTCGATGTTGTAAACAGTATACGCCGAGACGCACGTTCCCCATGAACCGTCTTCGCGCAGTTCGAAATCCGTTCCGAATCGACCGACTCCTCTTACCCGGTAAAATATTTTGCCATCATCGAACGGCAGATTGATCGTGTAGTTTTGAGCGCTAAGCGTAACACGACGTGCACGATTGTAGTCGGGCGTTTGCACTGCATCGAAGTAGCTCACAAATGTCCATTCCAGATCATATTCCTCGGCTCCCGTGAGGTAGTCCCAATAAAATGTTAATGAATTATTAGTGGGATTGAATTGATGATTAACCGCAGGAATCGCAGTGTGATCGAAAAAATAATAACGTTCAACTTCAACGATATTCTCGATCATAACATCTGAAGGAACTGCACCCGTTACACCGGTAATTGTAACACGTGTTCTATGACCGGGATCTGAAGAAATGTATTGATCCAGATCATTGTATTGCGTTCCTGCGTTGGGATTGTATGTTAGGGTAAGCGTGAATGTTTCGTTTGGAAGGATAGCGTTGCCCGTAGCATCCCATTTTTGGAGTTGACAGTTTACCGCAACGGTCCAGCCTGCGGTATAATGAATCCTTGCGCTTTCGTTGAATTTCAAACGTACGTAGTTGTTCACCCGGTAGTTCGCAAATTCAGAACTCCATGTTCCGTTCGTAGGTGGAGTGTTCATGTATGAAAACATGTCGTCTTCAACCTCGAGCAGAGCCCCGTTAACAATTCCGTTACCCTGAGCCTTCATGGAATAAGCGGACAGACCTGCCAGCGCCGGAGTTGCGGAGAGGGCAAGTAGAGTGCAGATGACCAGTAGTTGTCTGAATGTCTTCATAATAATTAACGGGCTACATTTAATTGATAACCGGAGTAGGCAGAAGTAAGAACAGGTAAGCCCTTACTGTATGTCAGGTATTTTGATTCCGAGAAGTACGTTTTGGATGGCGGCGTTGTGGAGATGTTCACGTAATCAATTACAACTTTGAACATATCATATGCTTCATCAGTGTTATTCGCTCTGTAGTAGTAAACAATCTTTTCGATAAAACGGGATGCATCATTGATGTAAACTTCGGTCATACTGATTGCGGATGCAGCACTTCTGGAATAGAACACGAAGTGACGTTGCCCGTTAACGAGGCCTTTGTACGCAACTGAATCCTGAAATGCAAGCGAGTCCATATTGGGAAGCTCTTGATTCTTGCCTCCCTTTTTTTTCTTATCGTTTGCATCGTACCACGTGATAGTTTTTTCATTGTGATCCAGTACTACTGTACAATTTCCGTTCACAATTAATTCATCAGTCAGAAACTTTGAATAGTAATTGTTCCCGGATTTTCGGATCATTCCTTTGCCGAGTAAAGTGCCCTGCCCTGTACTTGTTGAATAGGTTTGGACATTCACATCCATCGACAAGTCATTCGCATTGAGATAGGCTTGAGTTGTTTCCTTGAGCAATGACTTCGGATCTTGCTGTGAAAACAGGGTGCCGGGTAAAAGAAGGACTAACAACAAAATCTGTTTCATCTGTCTCTAATTGTTTTGTTTAATTACCGAGCGACCTTCGCGCAGGGTAACAATTCCTTTTGAGGTTTCTTTTTTTACTGCCGATAATTGACCTTCTTCATCATAGATGTAGAAGGTTGCATAGTTGTTTGCATCCAGCTCAGCAACTCGTTTGAAGGATACAGGATCGTAAACGTAAGTGGCCATATTGGCGTCGAACGGGTGCATCCGAGTGTCATCAAAGAAACACTCTTCTCCTGCAGTTGCAGTGTTGAGGTATGTCACACGGATCGTTGCAGTTCCAGTGATCACATCAAATTCTCCGTATACTCTTTGCCAACCTTCAATGATCGCCCCGGAAGGCGAGAAGGTGTATGAACCGCCAGGCAATACAGTACCTCCTGCATCAAGTAACTCAACTTTAACTTTAGCATGAGTGTATGAAGTGGTATTCAGACCCATTGCGGAAGTTTCTTTGACCCATGAGCTGATGACATACTTCTTGCCAATCACGGGGGAGAATTTTCCGATGCAATCACAGTCGTCCATGCTGTATGGACTGGATGCGGCACCGTCGGTTGGCGGTATTACGAGTTTTCTGCTCGATTGAAAACTTTCACAGTCGCTGTTCATTAAAGGGCGTGATATAGAACGCGAACCTGTGGCCTGTGTAATTCTCAGGCTATAACTTCCGGTATGATGTTGTGCGGATGTTACATCGGCAACGTCTGTCGTACTCAAGCCCCAATGATCATATTGGACGTTACACGTGTTAAGGTAAGCGTAATCTTCAAAGCTGTCGAACGCGAGTTCTTTGTGTTTGCTGTTTGATCCAATTGCTGTTGCTACGGACTCACCGAATTCAAACAAAGCTGCAGAATAATTACCAATGGCATCCTTGTTCTCCAATTCGTAACCGTGTGGTGAGTATTTGGTTACGGTCATTGCGCTAGTCCATTTCGGATTGGCATTGGACGGATCGAGCCATTTGAATTCTTCAAAGTCCGTGTAAACGCCGTCTTCGACAATGTTGTCAGACTGTGTGCGGCCAACATAGAACGCAAAAGAGCGTAACGGTCTCCATTTGCCGCGTATTCCCCAGCGGTATGGATTTACAGCACTTTTCGGAACTGTTGTACCGTTGCAATCCTTACAAGGTGCTTGCCATACATCTGTATACTCAACCGCTGATGCATTGATGATCTGATTTGCGCCGGAGATAGTTACGTTGGCAGGAGTTAATTGTATTCCGGTTCCGTTAAATGCGTCATATGGAGTAACGCCGAATACCTTGGACGTAAGTGAACCTGCCGCCAATGACTGCAAATTCTGGTATCCGGAGCGGATAACCCGGATGCGTTCAATATCCAATGTGGTGGAAATGAAAGTTCCGTTTTCGTCAATGCAGTCAATATATTCATCTGTACCGCTGATTCCGACTTTTATTACTGTGTAAATGGCATCAGTGCCG
>JAKLJE010000021.1:0-10517 GCA_023151315.1 Bacteroidia bacterium | reverse complement strand
ATCCATATCTTATCACCTGGAGTGAAATAGTCCGTTGTAGATTTGGAAGACGGAATATGATTCTGTAGATTGATTCTTCCGTTGGTTGATGCATTGATCGGGAATGACCCTGGTGACGTAACCGGACTTATTTCAACGCCGAAGTTTTTATAAGATCCATTCATCGCCGGATAATACCAATGTGCCGGATATGTAAATCCGTATACATCATCTTCATATTCATTGCTGATTTTTGTCAGCAATGGTTCGCCTGTTTCTTTATCGAAGGCGATATAGGTGCTCTTCACGGTAGACTCGTGATCTGTTGTAATTACTTCCTTCAGTATAGCCGACCTGTGAATTATTTTGTTCGTTACAATTGTTCGTTGCCGGACATCATTTCTTGATACATGAATCAGTGGCATTAGGAAAAAGAAGGTGGGAAATCCAGAGCTCACATTAAATTGTAGATCAAGATTAAAATCTGCTCCTCTTGTGTTCATATATTCACGATTCTCGTTCATGTCAATGAAAATATCATGAGACTGACCAATCAAAGCTGTTTGATATTGTACTGTTCCGCTCGAGCATGCCAGTACCTGAACTTTGGAACTGAGTTTGTTTACTTTGTCTTCTGAATACGGTGCCTCTGTATTGTAAATGAAAGTTTGCCGCGATATTAAACTGCCATCTGCGTTATTAGAATTACCGTTAATGGTAGGTCGTGTACGTATTTCCACTGATTTTAACTTACCCGGCATGTCATTCAGTACTACTGAATAACCTTGGCTTCGTGCCATGTACTTTTTATAATTAGTGTAAATACCCGGTATCATTATTGGTCTGACTATGGATGCATCTGCAGTTATCGGTGTTTCATCTACTATTACCGGAAAGTCTTTAGGTGTGTAGAATTCATATATGGATAGAGGTGCAGATGTATGCAATAAGCGATTATCCGGTAGTGATGGGTTCGGACTTTCAGCAATCGCGTTATCAGGCCCTATACTTTTCACTTCAACACGACTGTAGCCAACACCAGCGCCCGGGTAGTAACTTTCCATAATCGGATTTTCTATAAACAGATGTTGTGCACCTTTCACTGGAATAGAATATTCATAAGGTCGTGGTGTGCGCAATGCACTTTCTTCTCCACCGATTTGAGGTTCATAAGCCACACCACTTGAAGTACCATCCTCGAGTTTATAACTGTATTTCTGGCCATAGCTGTAATGGTCTTCATTATTGTTATTGCCATCATTAGACCATGTATCTTCAATGGTCAACTGCGAGACTCTATCGCCACCTCCGAATTTTTCATCGGGATCTTGTAAACGTATGACAGACCAACCGTTGAGCTTGATTTTCTTGCTACATCCTTTAATAAATGCCCAAGTATTATACCCCGCAATCATACTCGCCATATCATTCATTACACCAGAGCCGCCTAACGTTGAAATAAAGTTTACTGCCTGATTGAATGCGTTCGGGCTTTGCGGGACCGGCGTCGTAGCAATGTCCGGTCGGTTGTAATGCAAATGTTCAATCCCTGCTTTCGTAAAAGGATGTACCTTCAGCCCACTATTATCAGAACGTTGTAAATCTTCGCCTATTAGTGTAATGTATCCGATATCGTATAGTCCGGTGCTCGTGTTGAGAACGATATCGTAGTCAGGTTTAGAAGCAATACCCGGCTTTTCATCAAAGGAAACGCGAGCGTATCCACTAACATAATCATAGTAACTATTTGGCGTGTTCTTGATTTCAGCATTCACTTTGAAGTATATTGTATCGAGTTTACCGTTATCCAAATAATCACGGAAAAAGTCGACATGATTAGATGAACTTGTATAAGGGTGTTCTAATTTGATATATATTCTGAACTCATTATCATTATCATATAAATCATTAAGGCTCATTGGGGCACCAGTTGATAGGCGAGAAGTTTGATACGAACCACTGGTCGATTCTTCGGTTCCGATTATATCGAACATCCGCTCAGCTTTCTTGCCTTCAACATATTTATAATCATCGGACTCATAACTGATTTGCATCTTGGCACCTGTTGGTAAATCAATACTGCTCAGTGACCATACGCCGGCATCCGGTGGTGAGGATTGTTCTGTATATGGAAAATCAACATAGGGGTAAACTGAATAGCTGTCATTGTTTTTGTAATGCCCCCAACGATCCATGTTCTTTCTATCGTATTGAGGGTTGCTGTTGTCATAGTTAAAAATGTACGGACTGAATTCTCCTCTTGAAGAGGTTTCATAGGTGAAGAATAACTTTTTCAAAGTCAGTTTGCCGCGCGCAGCATTCACGTTACTCGGATCATTTTGCGGAACAGTTGCACCGAATTCGTTCACATTGGCATTGGTGTTGTTAGGTACATTTGGACACAAGTCATATGTGTAACGGAAATGGGCTTTCTGAATAGCGATGGGATTTGACCGTAATGTTCGGTTGGTGATATTCAGATAATACTCCGCTTTAGAATAGAGCGCAATCTGATCAAGTTTGTACATACTGTTCGTGATTGTTCCTGTTGGAGGAGTAACTGCGGGAAGGTTGGTGGCAAACTTTCCATCGGCTCCAACTGCATCTTCACGGCGACTTGTTGTGAAAACAGCAATGTGGGTTTTGGTTTCTACCGACTCGATATAGTACAATTCCTTTTTACCGAAACTGAATGACCCTTTATCATCGTTAATATCGCTGGCGTTACCGACAATAAAAGAGGCATCCGCATATGGAACTCTCCAGTTATAATCACCAGATGTTTTTTTGTAATTAAAACGCACCCAATATCCGTAGTCATCATCGGAAGGCCCGTCTCCCGTCAGGTCAAGATAATCTGCAGAGACAACCGAAGTCAGAAGCCATGAGTGCACATAAGCCGGTAATTCTTGTTCACTTAGGAAATTGTCCGGTGTTCCGGCTGGATCAATTTCACTGTTCGTTACTGGGACAGGTACTGTTGTGGTGTTGAACGTAGAACCGGCTGCTTGAACTGAAAAATAAGCGTCAGTCTGTTCAGTATTATATGCCGGCAGACCATAGGTATAGCGCATACCATCGGGCTTCAAGACGCTAATTTCGGAGATGTGGTGTGATTTGGCGTAAGTTGGATAAGGTTTGGAGATATTGTCAAGATCATTATCGTCTTGTGCGTCTTCATATCCAATGTTTTTGGTAAAACCAAACAATTGCGCATGCTGATTAGTAAAGTACTCAATATTCGTAGCGCGTCGTTCACGCTGATCTTTGTTTAGCTGGGCAGCTCCTGCAGTAAAGTCGAATGGAGTGTAGGTAGAAGTTCCATCGCTCATCATACTTGAAGCTTCAAAATGAGCATCAAGCCAACCGCCCTCTGTCGTTTCAACACCGAGTTCAACGCGAACTGCGTTTTCAGCGTCCCACTCGCCGAGTTGGTCTTCATCATTTAATAGCACAGCTGTTTTTTCACCATACAGCTTAAACGGAGCGTACTCTTTAATTGGGTCGTTTGTTGCATCGTACAATTCTAGATCAGAAAGGAATTCTGCATCTGCAGAACCAATATTTTCCCACACACCAGTTGATGTTCCGCCCCAACCATTGGAAAAGCCGAGTCCGACATGGTATTCATCCAATGGATCTGCTGGATCCCAATCGATTCCGGCTTCAATATTAATTCGTCTATGTCTTGAAAGGCCCTCATATTTTTGTGAAGAGTAACTTCTTACTGACTGCTGCATAGATCTGAAGTGTCCCCCAACACCTTGACCGGTCATATTGAATATATCGTATGTAGTTGAAGATGTTGGAAGATTTGGTGTCAGCTTACTGTATTCAATTGGATCGCGTGAAAAATCTCTTACTGCTGCTGGGTTGGAGTTGTGATCATATAGATAACCGTACGAAGGGTTGTTTGCAACTGGCTCAACACTGGAAATATTCACAAATCCGTCCCAAAAACTGAGTCCAAAGTTCTCGAAGTAACCTGGCAGATTATCAGTTGTGAGGTTACCATCTGTCCGTTGTCCGGCAACTCCAACCAAGTTTAAATCAAATGCGAATGTTTGGTTGCTCGATGGCAGTGTAGAGTTCGGAACACCTTGAGCCGTGTTGAATGTCAAGGTTGAAGCTCCTTGAAATCCTATTCCTGATCCACTAGATTTTCCCCCTCCACTCATAATATTACCTGAAAGAGAAAAGGAATAGCCCTGAAGACCTTCACGTGAATTGATGGTCAAGCCGCCTCCAATATTTAATCTCTTGAACCATCCGTTCTGAGTCCATGATAAAGTTGGTTCTATTCCTACGCCTCCTTGTGAATCGTATTGAACAGAAGCTCCTGCAAATCCAAGATTGTGTCTGAAAAGTGTTGTTGAGCTTGAAATTCTATAACCTAATCCCTTGTATGTGTTGTAATATATTTGTGTATAAACACCTGCTTGATTTTGATAAAGTCGCGGGATTCCCAAGTATTCCGAGACTGTTCTATTAACATCAAACCCGACGCCTACCGTAACATTTTGGCGAGCGCTGTATTTATTCGTAATCACATCCCCGCTAAAATCATCGGGCAGCCCCCGCATTTGACGATTGATAGCTCCTACATTAATATTCCAACCCAAACCAACCCAGCTTGCTTCCTGTTCCATTCCTATTCCCGAGTGATAAGCAATGTTAATCGGATAGCCACCGTTAGGTCCGGGTACAGACATTATTGGAATGTTGTAATTGAAATCACCTGAATATAGGTCAACCATGTCAGAGGTACTGACAGGTTCAAAACTCGCAAACTCTTCCTGTGCCGGGCCGGAGGTAAGTGCAAAAGCCGCAGTTGGTGACAAGTAACTTGCAAGTATGTTCAGCGCCATGAAAGCGGAAACAAACCGGAAGATTTTTTTACGACGGATAATTTCTAATGGTGTCATGTTAATTCAGTTCTAATTCAGGTACTGATTCAATTTCTTTTGAAAGGAATGTGTAATGCAATGGTCCAAATCCGAAAATCTGATCATCATAAATTAGTTCCCTATCGGTCTCAGCTAGAGTATCGGCTTTGAACCCAACAAGTATGTCTGCGTAAGGGGTGAGACCTTGATAGTTGACGAAGTGATAAAGTTGACACGGAATTGTATCTGTACCTCTTAGCAAAGAGATGTAATCCTTCTGACCGAACATCAGAAAGTTGTTTCGCATATGATAGACATTTTTATCGTTTGTCGCGTACATTAAAGGATCGCTGTTTGCAGAATACAGTCTGATCTGAAAGTATTCCATTCCGGATAGTTCCTTCCTTCGTTCGACAATTGCTTCTTGTGTAATTGGTTTGTTCTTTGATTCCGAACAAATGATATAGTCGACCGGCCGATATTGAGCAATTATTTGGAGGTCTCCGGATTCCTTACTAACGCGCAATCCGTTATCCGGATTTTCGACCCAACTTACGTACTCACCAATAGTTTTACTGGATTCGATGCATCCCAGGAAAAAGCAAAGTGCAATTACGAGTAACGATAATCTCATCTTAGTTTACTCCTTTATATTTTTCGTTAATGAAAGTGGTGATGTCTGCCGTGATGTTTTCAGAGTCATTAGCATACATGAGTGATCCGCTGCCTTCCGCACCGAAGATGTAACTGTAGCCATGTTCTTTGCCATACTCCGTGATATATAGATTCAATTGTTTGAAAATTTGATCTGTATATTGCTGCGATACAGCGGCGTTATCTTCTTCGAATTTTTGCTTCGTACTTAGATACTCCTGTTTCTTTTTAATTAGGACGTTTTTCGCATTTTCGGACTTGGTGATTTGATATTCGTTATTCAACAGCTGCAGATTTAGCTCCAGACTGTCGAGTATTGATTTTCGAAACATTTCAACCTTAGAGAATTTTCCTTCCAGTTCCTTTTTCATCTTAAAGGCATCGTAAACAGCAGCAACTTCTATGTAAGCCGTTTTATTTTGATTGCCGGTGCGAAGAACAACAATGGTTCCAATTGAAGCCAGTAAAATGAACTGCGCAACGATGAATATGATTACTCCTTTTTTCATGGTGATTAGTTTTTGAATCTCAGATACCACTTTTCATTTTTTTCATTTGTCACTTCCAATACATAATAACCGGCGGGGAGAGGGCCCGAACTGGTATATAAATCAAGTTTGAATCTGTTATCTCCAAAGCTTGCACCTTGTAAGTTATTGGTGGTTCCCGATAATGTAACCAAACTGTTGTTGCTTACATTTCGAATTGTATAAATGAGAGTAGTCGCGGCGTCATTATACTCGTCATCAAACTTGAACCAAAGAGTATTATAAGCTCGATAATAGTTGCCGTCCAATTTCTTCTTTAGAACGGCATAGCCTCTGAAAGGATGTTTCTTTACGGCCGTTGCAATCGTTGCCACACCACTAACAAAAGTTAGATTCAATGTGCTAGTTATAGTTCCTGATGGCCAGTTCACAATTTGTCCGGTAGAACCCGTGCCTACCCACTTATTGCCGTCCCAGCAAACTACTTCTCCATCCGAAGGTGAAGCTGGAGGACAATTAACGTTCCATCCTGTTGTTGCTTTTACATCGGATGTTCCTTGTTGTCTACTGAGCACCCAATAATCACACGTGTTAAGTAGTTCAAGTGTATCCGCAATCGAGTCTCCAAGCGTTTGTTGGCTCGCGAAGTATTGAGCTTCGAATCTGTCTCCCGTTGCACCCGGCGCGGTTATCGCCAATGGATGAAACGCTGCTGTGTCATTAAGTGTAGTATCTCCAAGCGGAAAGGTAAATGCGTCGTTGCCTGTTTTGCGTACAGGTCCGTGTACATACGCGCTGTGGGTTGCAGTAGTGCAGGTGGCGTTATCAACGAACTCAAGATAATTGGAGGAAGTTGTTTTGATTCGACCTTTCGTGATTGTCATTGATGTGTTAACGCGCATTGGATTCTGCAGCGTTACGGAACCTGTATCACGATTGAAGGCAACATTACCGAAGCCTAGTGTTGTGCCGGATGTGCCTCTGATATTGTTGTAGCTGCTTCCGTCGAATGTTACTGTGCCTGTGCTGTATGTAAAAGTCCCCTGACAATTCCAGTTTCCTCCAACATTCATATTCTTCCCGTTGGCACTACATGTAGCACCTGAGAGAATTGTGAAATTTTTGTTGATGTCAATGTTGCCGGTTAGCGTTCTTGTTCCGGATCCGATTCCCAAATTATAAAACGGCATCATATTATTGGTTCCTTCTTCTTGTCCATCCAGCTGGAATGTACCATATAATCCTACCGTTGATGTGCCAGGGTCGACATCACCTTTGATGTAATTCCAGTTGCCGTTGACGGAGATTACGCTGGCCAGATTGAGCGTGCCGGAGGTTTTATCAATGCTGAGATTACACAGCTTACCGGCATTGGCCGTTCCGGAACCGGTTAGTGTTTGAGACGCGGTACCGTTAATAACGAGTGTTGAGGTTCCGCCTGTTCCGGAAGTTGAAAGATTAGTAACCGTGAGATTTCCCAATAAGTGGATTGTGCCGTTGTTAATTACAAGGCTGTTGCTCCCCCCACTAATTGTCAAACTGCTTTCAATCGTAAGTGTTGTGCCTGTTGTAACCGTTATTGTTGTTGATGAGCTCCCATTCAATATTACGTTATCAAGATGATGCGATCCGGTTATTGTTCTGCTTCCATTAAATTCAATCGTAGATCCTGTTGCGACCACAGTGCCACTAACATAATTCCAATTTCCCAGGATGAGCAATTTGTTTTGAATGTTAAGAGTGCCACTTGCTTTGTTAATTTCTACGTTACATAGTCTGGAGAATCCGGTTGGATGACCGGTAAGATTCTGGTTTGATGTTCCATTAATAACTAGTGTGGCTGAGCCTCCGCCACCACCGGTATTGGTAGTGTTTAAATTAATGTTACCGCGGGCATGTATTGCCCCTGTGTTGAATATTGGCCAGACTCCGCCGCCACTGATTGAGAGTGTGCTGTCTACTCCCAGAATACTGCCAGTTGAAATAGTGTAAGTGGCACTGGTTGCGGCAAAGGAAAGATTTTTAAAGCTCATTGATCCGCTTATCGTTTTAGTCCCTAACATATAAACGGTACTGGTTTGAGGGGCAATTGTTCCGCTGGTGTATGTCCAGTTTCCTGCAACTGATATTACGTTGCTGAAGTACAATGTCCCCGAAGATTTATTGATTGATAAGTTGGGAAGTCTGGTCGAACCGCTGGTACTGTTACCTGTAATCGTTTGCGTACCGGTTCCATTAATAACAAAAGTTGCAGAACCGCCACCTAGAGCAGATGAAGCAGATGAAGCTGTTAAATGACCTTTTAGGTTGAGCGTTCCGGTATTGAATGTGCTCGACTTGGTTCCGGCAATGGATAGTGATCCATTAACGTTGATAGTTGTTGTGCTTGTAATTGTAAATGTTGCGTCTGCTGCCGTGGGTGCAAATGTGAAATTGTAGAAAGTCACTCCACCGGTAATCGTGCTGGTAAGAGTCATTGTTGATGTGAACTCAATTGTGCCGCTGTTATGGTTAAATGAACCACTGCTTACTGTAATATTCGAGTTTGTTGTTAACGTTCCGCTCGAACTCGTGAACGCGCATCCTGAAATCGTCAATGCCCCGGTTAAAGTGATACTTGCACTACCTCCTTCAAAAGTTCCCCCTGCAAGTACTGCACCTGTTGTTCCTATGGTAACTGTGTATGTTCCTTGTACTATTTTGCCTGTATAACCGGCTGCAACATTTAAATACTTCACACTGACATTCATGTCAAGTGTATCATTGCCCGTACCGTTACCATCGAAGTATGCGGTGTCACTTGCTCCGGGTACACTTGAACCTCCTGCTCCTCCGCTTGTGGAAGACCAATTGGCAGTATTATTCCATTTAGCGGCACTGCTTGCTATCCAATACCGTTTCGCACCGAATGCGCTGTTGCTGATCAGAATTAATAGCAGACTGAATACTGCAATTGAAAGAACTCTTTTCATGATTAGTTGGAATTCGGAGTGAATGAATAACGATAGCCTCTGCGAGGAATGAGCAGCAGAAAAGGCAGTTCGGCGGTATTTTCCGTCACCGTAATCAATTGTGGATTTTCCGGTGAACCGGAAAGCAATTGAGCGCGTTGCTCTGTGTCCATATTCATATTGATCAATCCTGCATGACAACTTTTGGAAGTGTCATCCGCCAGCACCATATAGGTTGAATCGAGTCCGGTTACAGAATCTGAAACAGTAATAGCATTGTTGACTTGTCGAAGTGTTCCCGGACCGATTCTGAATTCAACGGTTCCGTTCTCGTGTATCCAAACCTGCCATGATTGAGTTCTTGTGTTATCTCCATTCTCGCCGCAATTGAGATACTGAATTTTTGTGATACGGGTTCCTGCTGCGCCTTGTGTTTCATAGCTGATTACGGAATGATGTCCTGCAGTATCTACAGCATCGCCGAGTTGATTGAAAATCATCATCGCGTAATTCCTTTCGTGATCGAATACAACGTAACCGTTGGTTTCTACTGTTACGGAATCAAACTGACGCCCAAGAAAGTTTACACTGAATCCAAGTGGAATTCTGTATGCAAAGCGCCAGGCCGTATCTGTAGCATTAAGCAGTGTCTGGGCATTCAACTCATTCCATGCAACGGAATCTGAAGTGACGGAGTAGTTGAAGTTCTGTCCTGTTAATTTATGCTTCGCAAAAAGCATCAACAGTACCAGAAAAGTATAATATAAACGACGTTCTAATCTCATTGGATCAACTGAATTACCATTGCAAGTAATATCAGTTGCCCGGAGTTTCAAATCGATACTTTGCGAGCGTGTTGCAAATTTTGCGAGCGTGTAATGAGTACACGCTTGTGATAAGAAATGTGAATTGCAGTAAAAGCAGCGTTAAACATATCCACTTTGCATTTTAAGTTCACGATGACTCCGCGGCCGGAACCTTTACAAGTGCGGGGTTGAGAATACTGGGTGAATTCTTGTTTATGAATTTGAGTGCAATCGTTTTAAGTACTTACACTCGGTTACTGGCGGTAGAATTCTTGAGATTGTGGATGGAGTTGGCGAACTTTACACAGAAGGTGTGGATTAATCCACACCTTCAACCCCACACGAGAAAGAGAACTTTCATCCTAATCGGATCTTAATTGCGAGAAACCAAGGTCATACATCCTAACATCCGAAATGATACGCGCGTTATAATTCCGCATCAGCGGATCCTCGAATCCCTGCGAAATAAAAAGGCTGCATTGCTGCAGCTTTCATCTGGTTCTGTTGGGAGAGCCCGCGTGAAGAAAATGTCCGGTGGACATTTTTAGCGGGCGATGATTGCCGGAAGGCAACTGCACGCAGTGCCGCGTGAAGAAAACATCCGGTGGACATTTTTAGCGGGCGATGATTGCCGGAAGGCAACAGTACGAAGTGCTGCGTGAAGAAAATGTCCGGTGGACATTTTTAGCGGGCGATGATTCCGCGGCAGCGGATCCTCGAATCCCTACGAAACAAAAAAGGCTGCATCGCTGC
>JAKLJE010000020.1 GCA_023151315.1 Bacteroidia bacterium | reverse complement strand
TAAAGTATATGTACCATCAAACGGTGCAATCAGCACATCATTTAATAATGTACTGTTGGGATCAGGAATCAGGAAATCTTCATTATCCGGAACAGGTAAAAAATAAGTACCGGTGCCATAAGTTTTAAACGTTCCAGAAGTTGTATTGATCGTACCATTGATTACATCCAGAATTCGCTGCTCGTAATTTGTTGCGTCATCTCCAGTCAGTGAGTTCAGATCTTCAAGAACGGTGGCCAGAGTCGTAGGACTGTACAACGTACCAAGAATGATTCGATCACTCGCCCTGAAGAACATTAATCCAAACGGAACACGTCCACCGGTTGTGTCCAATTGTGCATCGAATGTATAGGTCGATTTTCCGTAAACATCAGGACGTGTAGCATATTGCGGACCGTTCAGCGCAGTTGGAGCAACAGGACTTACAATTTCCCTTGCAAGCAGCGGAACAGGTACAGAAAGCGGTGATGTCAAATCAGGCGTCAACGTGGTGTCCATAGAACGGACAGACATGTAAGTGATCTTCGATCCTTCACCAGTAGCTGGAAGAATAGCAGAAGCTGTGAAATTATTTCCACTAACATTATCCTTATACAAATACACCTTATAGCCTGGATGGAAATTTACGTTTACACCGTTGCGAACATAATTATCAGGATCAATAATAGCATCAGTTTGAAACGCCGGATCGAAAACGGTTAGTATCAAATCGCCTCCCTGGCTGTCGATATTCCAAACTTCGAGCTTTTTAATTACCGAAGGCGCGAGCTCCGACGCAATACGGACTGATCCTTTATACCAGCTCACTCCACTATCTGTTATCGTCGGGAGACTGTAATTGCTAAACGTGATGGTATAAATTCCTGTATGGTTCGTAGAAGGCGTTTCAAGCACTTCAGCTATATCGGCAGAAGCAAATAGTCCGCCATAATTAAGCGTCTGCTGGCTACCATCTGCCATTGTTACGGTTTCTGTGTGTAACGGCGTGAACGGAATTATACTCACTTGTTTGGCAAGATGTGTACTCCAGTTTGCGGTATTGCTCATATTTTCGACAAGCATGATAATCTCTCCGCTAGTCGGTGCTACATAAGACTCCGTAGTAATAAACTGGTTGCTGCCAATCGGGTATTCCTGGGATTGTGTTTGTTTAACTTTATTAATTAACAATACTGGAGTGTTTCCCGTAGACACAATGCCTTCCACCTGGTAAAGCTGTTGTCCTGCTGCAAGGTTACTACCAACAAATCGTGATGCGTTACCTGAACTGATCGTAGGTTGAATTGTTTCGGCCGGATTTGAACTTGTGATGGTGAATGAGCCCAATTGAACCTGGATCTGATTATTTCCTGCTTCCGTAACGGAAGTGATCATTCCACGAACTGTGAGAGGGGCATGATCACAGAAGTAAAAATCAACTTTATCGGCAGCCTGGTATGCGATATTATGTGCTTCGTTCCATTCAAAAGTAGCGCGCACCATTGTTTTGTCACTGCCTGAAATCTGAAGAAGATCGTCCTGCTCGTCATCTGTAGTGAGTAAAGCAGGCTCTTCAGTTTGTATCAGTTGAATCTGAAAATTGGATGGAGGTAATAATGTGTTACGAACAGGAAACTCAGTCTCGTTGGTTGACTGCGGAGCACTCAGATCAGATACCCGCGAAAAAAGATTTACTCCATATACTGCGTACTCATGAATACCTTCCTCTCTTTCGAGATGCGTGAAGAATGGGCCGTTAGTTTCCGGAAAAGGAACAACTTCATTTATATCAGCATCGTCTTGATAGTCAGGATCAGCACTGATTTCCGGTGAACGCCAGTCAGTTTCAGAACCTAATTTGTACTTTACACCAAATAACACAGGACGGGTAACATCCGCCATACAAAAGTCTGTAGCGCTTTCATAAAAAATTCCCGGGGCCCTATCATATGGATAAGCATTTTTCTCCAGGTTAATAAATCGCACGTCATCGTACAATGCATAACCATATTCATCGGCAAGTTGGGTCGGAGAATTGGTGGCATTATTGATCGCAAGGCCATAAGTGGGTTGTAAAAGATACGGCGACACAGGCGTCCGGTGAATTGATTCACTAACCGGTAAACTCATGAATACATTTAGCGTGGCCAGCGTCTGAGTTTCATCGGCAGGATCTTTTGCCGTCTTAAAAGTAGCCGCGTAAACATACGTACTACCGCTACTCGGCACATCAATACATCCCAATCCAAGCATTCGCGCAAAATGAAAGTCAAGAGCAATCAGCTTTAATGTTTCGAGATAACTGAGATCGTACTGTGCCTGATCATTCAGCGTATCGGATTCAAGGGAATCCAAAGCAAACACATCCGTTTTACTTTTGTCGAGATATGCCATTACGGCTTGCTTCACGCCCTGCTCTGAGCCACCGGGAGACCATTTGTTGAGGTAATTCGCAACGCTGACGGTGTACGCACCCGTAGTTGGGTTGCTACCGTAATATCGAGGCCATGTCTGATCGATGACGTAGCTGGTTATTTTTTCAAGGCGATCAGCCGTTTCTGTGTCAGTAATTGACAACGAATAATTCCCTACCTCCGTCCAGTTACCGTTTTTACTGGCTTTGTTTATGCCAAGAATGTAATCTGAGTAGCATTGAAAACTGAGTGTTTTAGGATGCAGATTTGAATATGAGAAACGGATGTACTCAATATTTTCTCCTCTCAGCTCAACCTGTGTTGCAGAAGTGCTTGTTTCTGTTTTGCGATGACTCAGAACTTTGTTAGCAGAATCTGTTGTGTCGGGAACCGAGATGCCTTCGCAATTCATTCTGGCGAGTGCATTTGAATTAATTACATTAGGCGTTATCCACGCAGATAAACACACTTTGCCAACAACCCAGGCCTCAATAATACCGGAGTAGTTCTTGAGAAAATTTTCTCTTGCAGATGAGGGATTGTAAATACCGGCCCAATAATCATACTGTGCCACATCAACGAAACGAACGACAATAGTGTTGGTGTTGCTGGTCACGGTGGCAACGGGGATTATACCGGCAAATTGCCATTCACGAGTGTCACCACTACTTACAATCGTTGTAGGATTTGTCGTGAACATGTTTACAGCAGTCCGGTATTGATCAATCATATAAATCGCTCTGTACAGCGTTACATAATCATTGTTTCTGTTATAAGCGATTGTAGTGGCATAAGTGCCGCTGTTCGAAAGCAATCCTTTGGGCAGATGTTTTTTACCCAGGTTACCCAGCAATTGCCAACGCAAGTGGTTGCCGTGCGCAGAATTATCGCTTCCGTTTGATCCGGCAGCGGCAAGATGAAGATATCCTGATTGTATATAATCGGTTACACCCGATGTTCCAGTTGGAATAGTTGCCATAATTGAAATTTATGCTAGCGTAATTGTTGCTGTTTCTGTTGACACCACGGCGTATGCCGCTCCATCATACAACTTGAATTGGAAAGTAAATTCTCCTGAACCTGTGCTGATCAAAGATGATGATCGAGTCATATAAATTTTAGAGCGGTCTTTCGAGAAAACGTTCAGGTAACCCGAGGTGCTGCCCGAATTCACAGATAATGTCAATGTGGAAGTCAGCTCATTTACCGGAAGCTTTGGATCGTTAAACGCTTCCGGATTTCGAATCAGAATCGCAACGATTGCGTTGCTATTGTTAGTGTTACGAATGATATTGAACTCTGTAGTTTGTGCAGGATGGAGCTGCGGAAGCCCAAGAATCCCGTTAATGATACGATCAAATGGATCAGCAAACTGCTGTAGTAAGGGATCTGATGCCGTTTCGGTGCCGGCAATCACAGCCTGCACTGCGCTTAACTGTCCAGTGGTTAATGCTACATCTACATTAAATACAGCGTAACGTTCGTTATTGAGTTCGTCTGATAACACATAGCTCTGTACCTGTTCCCCGAAATTGGCATAGCGGGAAGTCTGGAACGGATAACGATGAACTTC
Organism: Bacteroidia bacterium; assembly: GCA_023151315.1. Lineage (GTDB taxonomy): Bacteria > Bacteroidota > Bacteroidia > Palsa-965 > Palsa-965. The sequence goes on along the minus strand of JAKLJE010000020.1, from coordinate 78,689 downwards.
ACTGGATACCCATGCAGATGCTGGTGAGGAAGCAGGTTTTGTACGCACTGAATAAATTGCGGTGTACAGTTTTTCAGGAAGTAGGTTTCCAGTTGCAATCTCACTGTGAATACCATCGGGCTGAACCGGGCCTGTAATTCCAGAACATGGATCACCGTTAGTAACCATATTATTCAATACCTGCATATCGATGGACTGCGGACCTTTATTGGAATCCAGAGTTGCTGTTAGCAATGAAGGTGAAGATTCAGCAAGAGCAGGGTCTTTTACAAGCGAGGTTAGCTCAATATCTACTCCATCGTTTCCATTGTACGCATCCCAATTTCTGAGCATTGTGTATATGTGAGCGTATTTATAATAAAGGAGCAATTTCGGATTCTCATAAAACAACGGCTTCGCATTAAGAATGTTTCCGTCTGCATTGGGATAGGAAGTTGTATAATCGATATATGGTTTCAATGATGCTAATCGGAATTGATCAGCCTTATCTTTTGCAGCCAGATCATCATATTCAGCTCTCAATTCATGAAAATGCCCGACTGGCCCTGCAGTGCGGAAACCAAAACCATGATAACTTGTATATGGCCCCGGCGGACTGTCGATGTTAGTGATGGTATCCTTTGTCTCGATCTTAACAAAGTAATCAGTATTCGGACGCCATACTGGTGGTGTTATTTTTAAAATACCATCCAGCATAGAGTTGTTATCGGCAGTTACTTGTGTTTGCGTTGGTATAGTTGCATTAAATTCAACACTACTTACAGGTAATCGACAAATACTGTACAGCCACGAATGGCAACTGTCAAAACAATAATTGATGGGATAACAAGAAGTGCCTTTCAACGTGAAAGTTCCATCGGGTGTAGTTGCCTCTATCAGGAAATGATAGTTAGCTCCGTTTGTCGCATAATCAGGGTCGGCAACCAGATTTTCAAACTTGGTAATTTCACTCATGTCAAAATCGGGATCATACGTTGCAAGCTCAAGCGTAAATCCGCAGGAGAATCCTTGATCATCGCTGATAGTGACAATCAATTGCGTCAACGTCACTAACTCAACAACGTAATTGATGTCGTTGTATTCGTAAGGTGGATCATACAGTACCGTGCCTTGGAAAATATTATCGTAAGCATTAGTATCGTGCGGGTACAGTTTGAAAGTTTCAGTTAAGTCAGTGTTGTTCTCCAACGCATCGAAGAAAGTCAACAATTGTTGTGCTTCCGGTGTGAGTTCTGTGCCGCAATCGAAATTACTTTGCTCGCATGCTCCGTTGATAATTACAACCCGGTCTACTGGATTCGCTGAATCTTCATAGGTCGTTTGGGAACCGGATGTGATCAATTCCCACTCGTACACCGGCAGGTTGCTGTTCGTTGTTGCAACCGGCAGACTACGACGATAGAACTCAATTGTTACGTTATTATTCTGTGCAAAGTTCAGGTAAACATTTGCACACGGCTCAGGGAAAATAATTTCAAGGCTATCGTCCGTAGGAATTGATAGAGCATAGTCTGAGCCCCATGAACTGTTCAATAAAATAATTCCCGAAATGGAATTCATTTTCAGTAGCACACCGCGATAGTTAACCGGACTGTCAACTGGTACTTCTGCAATTGTTTGTAATGCCTCTGAAGGATTAAAATCTATACAGATATTTTCTAACGGTGTGTCATCGCAGAAAAGTGATTCCGCAAAAACTCCCAGTTCTTCCGGCGGGAGATTACCAGTGCCTTGTGAAAGAAAGTTCAAAGGACTTTGTGCAAGCACGCGAAGCTTGTTGTACTTGTCGTTGCTGTCCTTTTGCCAGAAACCAAACTTCAAAGCATTGAGTTGCGTTTGAGTCAATTGCTGAAACAGCGGGTCGTTCAGATCGACATATGCGTCAAATGGATCATAAGCTACCCATGCAGTGCCATTCCATGAGAATACTTCAATGTTCTTTACTTCATACGTGTGTTTGACCTGATCCGACTTTCCACGTTGAGGTGGAATTAATTCGATGTGCGCACTAGTGCCAGTAGTAACACCTCCGAACTGATTCACAGTAGCGACCGAGATGTCCGGATAAACGCCTTTCGTAAATTCAATATCGATGTAGCTATCCATTGGAATAACATGATCTGCCCATCTTGTACTCGGCCCCGGAAGCGAAGCAGTGTCGGAGTAGAACAGGGCGAACGTTTCGTTCGTAACCATGCTCACGGCTTTGGCCGGAGGTTTTAATTCAAAATCTGCAGCATCGATAATTTCTTCTTCTGCAGCATTCAATGTTGCATCAAATGTCCATGTAAAATCAACATTTACGCTTAAATCTTTAAGCGGCTTAGGAAGATTGATTGCAACTTCTACAGCGCCTGTTACGATGAATGGTTTTGGAGCTTCGGCAGCAAGGGAAGCGGCAATGCTCATTCCAAGCTTGAATTTGAAAACTTTGATCTGCGCGTATCCGCCGAGCTGAATTGAACCACCAATCTGTTTTGGCTTGAAACTGATTCTGCCTGCAAGATCAATGTAAGCTCCCGCTTCAATTCCAACAGGACCAAAACTCTTGCTGAACGCCCAACTTGCACCAGCACCTGCTTTGATGCCACCTGACGAAAGCATCAGGTAGAAATACGCATTGAACAGTGAAAGAATTCTGGCCTGCACTCTTTTCTCAACCGGTAGATCGCGACCCACATTGATGTACCACGCAGAGTTGTTGCCGAAGAAGAATCCCATTTCAATGAGCCCATCTACGGTAGCAATTTTCCCTGAATCTTCAGGCAATTTGTAATTCACTCCGAATGCAGCTTCTACTGATTGTTTTGATATTGCGATCAATGCAGAGAATGGAGGATCATTCACTGTATCGAGACCAACACGTTCCCGCAGAACTGCTCCCTGTCCTTGCAACAGAAAAACGTCAGGTAACGACAGGAGGAAAAACAATTTACTGGAAAAAGATTTTCCTTGGTCCGCACCGGTTGCAAGAGAAACGCCGGCACCTAATGAGAAACCTGGCTTCTTCGCAAACTTCTCAATATTGATTCCTTCTGTATTGTAAGAAGGAGTCTTGGCTTTATAATACTGATACCACGGAGACTCATTGGTAACCGCCGTAGCAAGAACATCTCTCGCTGCAACATAACTCAAGCCCAGCAATCCTCTGAAGCCATAGATCGAGAGTCCAGTTGATCCTAACGGAATTGGTGTGGATAGATCAAGACTGGCGTCAATAATAAACGCTGGCCAGTTCGGCTGGAAACGCATGGCTGCGCTTCCGGTCATGTTAGCGCGTGGCAGAGAAAATGAGACTGCACCTGCGTATTCTGAGCCCGCATCTGAATCCTGAATATTTGGATCGGGGTCCTTCATCGACAAGAATCCGCTCAGGATTACAGCTGCATCTTCGGGTTTAGCACTCCCCGGTATAATTAGATCAATCGCAATTCCTTCTATGCGAACAAAAATATCCAATGGATCATTGTCGACTGAATAGTAAAGCTTCACTCCGTTCGCGCGCGCATCCACTCCACCAGGAGAAACGTTTATTCCACCATCGAAACCAACATATTTGTACTTGCGGGTTCCTCTTTCATACGATCCCATTGAAAGTGCCGTGATGGAAAGTTTTACGGGACCAATTTTAAGCGCAATTGCATTTGGCAGGATCAGGTTGCCACCTTCAAATTCGATTGAACCATCATCCCAGATGATGAGTTTCTTGACTTCGACACCCTTTGGTAAAACATCACCCAGGACAGGAACTTCTGCAATGAAATCTATTTTACCAGTGACACCGAGATAAAAGCGGCCATTTTTTCTTCCCACATACGCGCTTGAAACTGCAATTGTGAGGACGTTGGCAATGGCCCAGGTTGGTGGTGTAACAAGGTCACTGGCTGTAACAGAAAAATCTCCACTACCGCCTACGTTAATTTTAATATCAAGTATTGCGGGGCCTGAACTGGTATTTGTAAAACCTGGAACCGTAAGTGTACCTGAAATCTCAGAATCCGTGATAGAATTCTGCTGGAAAGTGATACTAAATGTATCGAGTGTCCACTTTATGTTTTGGCCAAAAGTACCCTTAAGGAAAGGTGAAGGATTATTTTGATTGATCGCCCTCAGACCAATATTCCCCGATAGTCCTCCCGTACCAATCAGTAGATTGTCTACAAACAATTCTCCAGTTGAAGGATCATTTATGGAGTTTGGATCGTTGTGATTCCAATTTAACGGAAAACCGATAGTTCCTTCTGTAATGTATGCACCGATAAAATCAGCAGGTCTACCATCGGCAGTTGCTTCCGGAATGTTTTTCGTTCTGCTAAGATCAAGCTTCAGCCCGGTCACGGAAACTCGAAAGCCCGTATCGCCAATCTGTGAAGGGGAGAGTGAAAACGTGCTTAACGCTTCAAATTGAATTCCGTGCTGGGTACTGAAATCCACCGATCCTACATGGAATTCGAGCTTTGATTTTTGCCGTTGATCTTCCGGCAAAGGAGAATTCTCGTCAATAACCTCTCCTGTATTGGGGTCGATTGGTTTTAGATACTTACGCGGAAATTCCAAAGCAAGATCTATGTTTTCGATAGAGGCAAATGCCTGGGGAACTAACAGCGCTCTTATATTTTCAAACGAGAAATCGCCCAAATGCTTTTGAAATAAAATCTGAATCTGGCCAGCAATATCTGTTGAATTAGCAAGGTTGATATATCGTTGAAATAATGCTTCAGGCGTATTCGGTAATAAAGGGTTGGCAACAACGAGTTGGTCAATCTGAGTTACGAGGTCCGCAAGAACCACATTCTCATCAGGATCATTACTTCTGACTAGGGATGGAGAAGGACTGAATGCAGTATTGTAATCATCGATGAAAAATTGAATAGGGTCTTCCTCAAAAATTAGCTGCTGAATTCCCTGACTCAGCAAATGGACATCAGATACGCCGGTAATCTTCCGCAACAGATCGAAATAGGCTTGATCAGAATGATCAAAATTTTCGCTTCTGAATCCTTTGACAAATTTCAGAATTTTCCATTGGTAGCCGGCCGTTATCGGAATTTCGGAACTATTTCCACTTACAAATGATGGATTTATCACTAATGCCATTCCATCTGTGCCTGGTATTTCAATCCCCAAACGCCGATAGGTTATCAATTTCAAACTGTAAAATTGAACATCACCGGAATTGCTTCGGTTTTGTTGCAAGTCCCGATAGTATAAGTTCTGAAATATTTGCTCAATTCCCTCTTTGAGAATACTTAAATCAGAAGGAATTTTATCAATAGAAATTAAAGAGGAAAGTGAAGGGAAGAATGAAGAAGGCATAACATGTAAGGGTTAGAATACAGAAAGCTCTTTACTTAGCTCGCAACAGTCAGATAATGTTTATTAATCACGTTCAATTTTCAAACTCATAAAACGCCATAGAATCTGGACCATCTAAAGGATCTCCGTATTCATTGCTAAAAAAAAGAACTAGTCCACCTGAATAGGGAATCAAATCATACAGGTATTTTGAATAACTGATTTCAAAAACTTCCCGTTTATTGGTGTGAAGGTCAATTTTCACCCAACTGGATAATTTAAGTTTCCCATTTGTAGTATCAGGTCGGGTGTACTTTAGATTTACGAACAAGGAACCAGAATAAATATTGGCACCGGTTTGCAGATCTGCTATATGATAAGGAAGTTCCACATCAAGCAGTTTCCCGTTGCTGTATAATCCAGCCTTAATACGCAAAGTGTCCGGGTAATTAAGTAATAATGTTGAGTGGTTCACTGGATCCAGATAAGCATGTTTTGCTGAGGAATCAATCAAGGATGTTCCGAGAATTAGTTCACGTCTTGAAACAACACCAGGTAATCCATAAAGTTGATTAATGAAAATCGAATCTTGGCTTCTATAATAATAGCTGCTACGCCTGCCCATAGGAAAATCGTTCCAGACAGGAGAGTCACTGATAAGATTAAGCGACGAATCCAGTTCAATCCACAGCCCAATAGGGCAATCTAATTTTGACTGACTATAGGCACTCCCGCTGGAAAATGGTGCAGAAGTAGTAAGAATTCCTATTCCATTGTCACCGGCATATACATTGAACGCAGGATCTGCATCTACGTCAGCTTCCCTGCCGCAGGGCGGAGCGGATATACGTTCCTGCGCGTACTTCTGAAAGATGTCCTTCAGAGAAAAAGATTTAAGGGATTTCTTCTGAATTCTATCATATTTGTAAACAATCGCCTCGCCACCACTTGGGTACTCATCATTTAAGCAGGACACATAATAAATAATCCGTCCATCACGCGAAACTGCAACTTGTTGCTCCAGGCATAATTCCTTTAATGCTTTGAAAGGAATTATATCTAACCGAGTTGTGTCAACTTGGAATATGATTTGCGTAGTTACGCTGTCATTATAAGAGCTTTGCTCCGACGTCGATTGATCGTTCCCATTTTCTTTACCTCCGCACGCAGCAAACCCCAAGACTATCAGTAATAGGCTTCGTTTAATCATCAGACTAGTTAAAATGTACATCCTCGTAGTATTCTTGAACTCCGGTTCTATTTAGAAAATTCTTAACCTTGGTTGGAATTGCATCATCATAGGTACCGGTAAGATGATTCTCAGAGGCCTTTTTTAGCAACGATAAATCATGCTTGTTGATTGCTTCGACCAGGGAGGGTATTGCTCCTTTAGGTAGATGTCCAATATTCCACGTTGGCGCCAACATAGTATACTTTTCTACAATATTGGGCTCAGTTTTTAAACCGGCTTTGACCAGCTGATTCATGATCGGTGCTGCAGCAAGACCATAGTATCCTTTTACCTGTTCGAAGTTTTCAATGTAATATTGATCCTCCTTGAGAATACCTGCAGTGGCCAAGGCTGTTTTAAATTTATTGGCCGTTGGGGGGTAGTCAAAATCGAGCAGCTCGAATAATCCCCTGTGCTTAATCCAATAGTCACGTGCCTGAATGTCCCTTTTTCCGAATATGTCGAAAATTATTTTGCGCTGACTCGAAACAACGGGATTATTAGGATCGATCATTGGCCCAAAAATATCTGTCCTACTCCAGTTGCTGCACACGCTGCGCATAAATTCATCGAAGGTAAGTGCTTGGTTATTTTGGGGAGTAGATGGGCTTCTATATGATCTAGTATTAGCACCGTATACACCTGTGCCTAAATCCAAGCCACAAGCAGTTGAAAAACCACTTCCGCCAATAACCTCCGTGGTCGTTGTTGAATTGGAAGTAACGTATTCAAGAACAGTTTGATCTTCGATTTCATATACACGACAACCATACAAATCTGATTTATTCAAGCCCAAAGCGGTAATTTGAGAAAGAGGTACATCAGCGGTGTAATATTGAGGGGCGAGTATTTGGATATAAAAACCATTAATATCATTTCCAATATCATTATCATAGAGTACTTCTCCTAACTCATATTCTGGAATGTAATTCTTTGTATGAATATTTATGTCTTTTAGCAAGTTGGTCTTATCACTAGTATGTGCCTTAAGCTTGAAGTACAGCTCGCCGGTTGTATCAACCAACCCAAATTTATCTCCATCCCCTAATGTTATGCTCTGATTTTGAAGATAAAAGTTCCGCTTAGTTATTTTGTATCCAAATATCCGGAGTTGAATTGTGGTGGAGTTCAAATCTGTAATGCCTACAACTTTCGCAAAGCGTTGACGGGTGTTTCTATAATAATAACCAGAAGTGCCTCTTGTAAAAAACTTCACCGTTGATTCATTGAAAGTGATTGGAAAAGTCAGCGGCGTTGTTGCATTTGGAAAAAGCCCAATAATAAAAAATGGAACAGAAGTTCGATTTTGGATGAACTGCTCAAAATATGGAGTTTCCTGGTTCGTAACCATTAAATGCTCCAGAGGCGGGGTTGGGGCAGTAAAGTATGTCTCAGCCAATTTACTGTTAATTTTTTCGCCGAAATAATTATACTTTGTAAGCGTAGTATTTCTGTGACTATAAATTTCAGGGGTCGTAGCTGTTGGAATCGCAGGTGAATTGGCCTCAACAGGATAAATTTCTTCTTCACCGTTTTTAGCCAAACGTTTGACAACTGGCGTAAAGTGACTGTGCGCCCAATTCACTACACGGATATTATTTGCTTTCTCATACCACTTACCATTATTTGCAGAATCCAATGTATCGAAATACTTAGCGCTATTCTTACCATTTTTCATAACCTGGAATGGCGTACGAAATGCTATGTAGTAAGTCAGCTTAGCAAGGTTAATTCTATTGGCATCAAAACTGTTGACGCCGCTGCTGTTAAGATAAAAACCTGCGTACTCAGCTAAGTCACATCCTAACGGGTACGTCAGAAGTTCAGCACGAGGTGCATTAGGAAGAGGCCCACGAATGTCATGCAAGGTCAAATAAATCTGAGTCAAGGTTTGATTGCCTCCGATGTTAGAATATAAAAGATCCAAGTCAACGTATGCGCAAGCAGGTTTAACTTCACTTGTACCCAATTTATTCGCAGCGGCTTGCTGAGAACTATATGTGAGCGCTCTAGCCATAAATTTTAGTATTAGTATTGACTTCTTTTACCTGCAAAATGTTGGACGTTATCTCATATCCCCGCAGAACTATATCAAAGGAGGAAAAAGCATAACCATCCTCATCTATACCTGACGTTTCGTTAGCAATGCCAATGAACACGGGATACTTAGCAATGAAATTAGTTGCCACTATTGATTGAAATGTTGCAAACTCCGTTGCTTTGTCCAATGCGAGCGAGAGTAACTCGTCAAAATTTGGTTGATCAAATCCAGTAAGTTGAGGAGCCTCGATTGGGGTGACAATATCTAGAAACTCCACATTCGACGGATTCAATATGTACTCTTTCTTTACCAATGATTTCTGGTATTTTGTGATTACAGTATTGAGAAATATGTCAGAACCTTGGTGGACAAAACCGGACAGAGCTAGTGGTGAACTAACAGGTATTCCCTCTTCGGCAATTACAACCTCCGGATAAGCAAAATACGTTGCATTAAGATTATCTTCTGCAAGTCCCGTACGCAGAATAAATTCCTTGCCAAATTCTTGCTGAAAGTCACAATAGTGTTCGCTGTCATATACAATGGATCTAATAACATTATTGGAAGAGAATACTACCCTCATGCCATTAATGGTGAAAATATGATCTAATGGACTGGCTGCACGAATTACAGTGCCTGAAGAGACCGGAGGATTTTGTGTATGGTCAAACCTCTTAAGGTATTTTACTCTCGTATATCCACCTACAGGTGCTGTTGTATTCAAGCCGGGAGGGTTGGGAACAGAAAAGGACACTTCTTCCGTAAATCCACTTGAAACAGTCAGGTGTAGCAGTTTTTGTCTTTCCAATGGCCGCTCAGGATACATTTCCGATAAAAAACCTGACGATACAAATAAAGCAGGCAGCATATTTTCCCCATTTGCATCAGGCATCGCGATTCTGACAATGTTTTGCGCATCATTATTTCCAGATGGAAAATCTCCGGTGGTTAAAGTCAAAATTGGCCAAAGACTGGAATAATAGTCTACTGATCCTATCGTATTATTTGCGGTCGCCAGATTTAATGAGGCTCCGTAGTTCTTAAAATAATTATAAGAAAACCCATATTCATTCCTGACGTCAAGATAAATGACATTTTTATTGAAGAACTTTATAAGTACATCATCATACAAATCGTCCCCGGTTTTTTCCTCCACCTGCGCTAAAGAATCGTGGACTAGAAGTCTGTCGTGATAGAACATTCCGAAGAAAGCGCAAGGATCAACATAGTTCAGCACTACTTCTTTGTCATGCCAGTGCTCAAATTCCTCGGGCTGGGTTTCTGATCCTGTCAAAGCTGGTACTTTCACGTAATTTTCCATCGTCCGTGCCACGAGCAGTACGGGATCATAAGCTCCGTTCTCCAGAACAATTTCCAAACCAAATTGAGTATTATCAAATGTACCTATGGACCATCCAGCGACAACATTCGGAAACTGATAGTTCACACCGTCGCGATAAAATATATCTTCAATAAAGTCCGTATTCAGCGCACTGGAACTTAAGTCAATTCCTAATGATTCAGCTGGAGGATTATCACTTGTTCCAGCGCTTGCATTTCTGGCATTTTGGGAATCCCAGATGCTTGTAGTCAAATCATTGGTTCCAGTCGCTGCAATGTCAGTTCCGTTAATGAGAGAACTTTTTAAAATCCCTTTGTAGATGAAAAATCGAATTTTCGGAAAATCAAAATTAGGGGACTCATTAGGCAGCAATATCAGGTTCACCAAAGAGCTATTGCCAAGATCCTGTTGAACAAATACTATTCCGGAGCAAATCGCATAAGCGTTTAAATCAGCACTTGCACTATGCATGCTGGTTAATCGATACTGATCATATACTACACTAGCTATCGTGGTCGTCCCGGCAGGCCCAAACGACTGGTTGCTCTGCTGAGAGGCAATAAGATCGATATCCGTAAAAAAATGAAATGCCATCAACTGAATTTTAGATTCACTATTAGTCCGAGCTTATTAACCCGTAAGGAGAAGATGCTTTGTGGGGATGGGGTTATGCAATTTGCTTCAGCGGGTTACCTTTCTGTAAACATAAAGGACTTCAATATTTATTTCAAGCCCTTTCACAAAATTTATATTGTGTTTAACTAAAAATATTTTTGTCTCCTGTTGGCAACTTTAAATATGAGTTGACGACAGATATATCGGAATTGAAATATTTTTCTTATTCCATTGAATCATGAGGGCCGAATTCATTACGCGTTTATATTCTTCATATCACTCTGCAACTTCTCCAACTGTCCAACCGTCTTCTTAAATCTCCTCTTGCATCGTTGCGCCATTGCAATGTATTCCCTCGCCACATCTTCTTTCTTGAGGCGTACTGAAACTTGTGCAATGTCTGTGTACACCTGTGCGCGATCTTCTTCGCTTCTTACTGCATCGTGATTGCAATAACCTAGTTGTTCGAAAAATAACTTTTCCGCTTTTTTGTTGTTGCCTGCTGTAGCTGCGACTATAGCTTCTATACCTTTAATAACAAACAGTGCGCGTATGGTGGTCACACCTTTCAGGTTGTCATTCAGTGCCGAAAATTTCTTTCGCGCTTGCTCGTAGTTTCCTGCATCGATTATTCTACGGATGTGTTCCGCACAGGCTATAACCGTCAAAACGTTACGCGAATGTCCCGGTACATCTTTAAAATGTTTCAATGCATCCGGGTGACCGTATATTCTGATCGTGCGCATTAAAAATTCTGCTGCGGCCATTCGTTCGGCGCATAGTTCATACTTCTCAGTCCAGAATATCAAAGTCAGTAATATCTCATCTGCGCCAGCATAATCACCAGCCTCAAACAGAATGATTGCTTTGAGATATTGCCGGTGAAAATGAATTTCTGCTTTGGTGCGCTCCGAATAATTTTCATTGCCGGCAACAACAATCGGCAGGCATAATGCTTCGAGAATTCGCCTTCGCAGTTGTGCGACGAGTCTACCGAAAGTTGCGTGATGACGCGCAAGCCCCAGGCGTTTCTGGATTTGAGCCGAAGTAAAGTTCTTGCCGCGTTCACTTATGAGCAAATCAAACAGCTTTATACTTTTGCTCGTCGATTGTCCCGGCAAGGATTTACCGATGAGGTAGCGTCTCACCAGTTTATGTTCTTGCTTACTGATGTTGCTTGTAAGACTTACGAGTGATTCATAGGTGGTCATGCTTCCTGAGTTTTGAACGTTACGGAAATATTCTGCACGTCAAAGCTGAATCGCTGTGGCTTACCGTTCAAAAAACGGGTCGCCAATTACACATAAACTATTGGGCGCAAGCCGAATGCAGCGGTTGTAAAAATCATCGACAAGCGGAGTATAATCCTAGGGCTTTTCCGTTCTCAGATAGTTACAAACCATCGTCATAATTGATTGAACTTTATTGCATTATCCGCTTAAAACCCGCCAACTTAGCTTTCCGAAGGCCGCACCTGTTTCTTTATCTTTGGTATGTATGAACGTTAAGCTGACCAAGACCCAACGCATTCTCATCGAGAGTTCCGAAGACATTGCCCGCATCATGCGCCAGATCCTCCTGCGCGAAAACCGCGTGAGCCGTCAGCGCGAACATTTGTGGACTATTGGATTGAGTGAAGAATACAAAATGCAATATGTCGAACTCATTGCGTTCGGCATTCCGGCAAAGACTAAAATACAGCCGATGGAAATTTATCGTCTCGCGCTGCAGAAAGACTGCCGTTACCTCTACATCTGCCACAACCGCAAAACGTCCGACATGGCTGCGCAAGCCGACGACAAAGCGTTAACCGACCGCATGATCCAGGTTGGAAACATTGTAGGCATACAAGTGTTCGATCATATCATCATCAACCCGAAGACGGAAGATTTTCTGAGTTATCGCGATGTGGGGTTGATGGAGGAGTTGAGCAGGAGCACGGCGTGGGTTCCGAAGTTTGAGCAGGTGAAGAAGATTAAGAAGGTGGCGGCGGAAGAGGCAATAAGAAAACGAAATACGCAGATTGCGAAGGAGATGAAAAAGAAAAAATTAGATGTGGAGTTGATTTCGCAGTTGACTGGGTTGACGTTGGGTGAGATTGGGAAACTATAATCGTAAAAATGGCTTATTTAACTTTTGATCGGCTAAACAAAGAGACATCTAGCAGAATAAAGGGTCAAGTTTTTGAAAAGGCATACTCTTTGAACGAGAGTATCGACAAAGCAGGTACCTCAGACAAAAGAATTTTTCTTTCATATCGGAGAAACGACATTAAGTATGTTAAACCGATTGTCGCTTTTTTGAAATCTCGGGGAGTGAAGGTTTACATTGATTATCTGGACGATACTCTCCCTAATCCTCCTGATCATACCACGGCAAAAATTCTACGTGATAGCTTAACGAAATGTCAAAAGTTTATTCTGTTAGCAACTCCAAATAGCAAAGAATCCAATTGGATGCCTTGGGAACTCGGTTTGGGAGATGGACACACGGGTTATGAGAATACCATCATTTTTCCTTTGGTGCGAACAGATAGTTATTGGGATGAAAGAGAATATTATAAAATATACGGATATATTGAAGAAGTGAATAGCAAGGATAACTCAACGAGAGATTGGGCAGTTTTTTATCCTGATGGAACCGCGGCTATCTGGCTTTGGGATTGGCTTTCAAAATAGACTTAAGATCGAAATAATTTAATAGTGTAGCAGAAGGGTAATTACGTTAAGCACGGAGGATAAAAGGAATATGCCGCTGATTTTACGTTGAGGAGGTGCCAAGACCTTGTAATATCTTACTCTTCTACCGCCATATTTTGACCCGGACCAGTATCACCTTGGAATGGCAATAAATCTTAACAAGCGATTGTTATAAAAATGGAAACAGGATTTCGAGGTACAAAACGATTTTATTCAATATTTACGCATGAGATTTCTTGTTGATAACAACAATAAACGCTCGCGATATTTTCCGGTAAGGGGGAAGGCTCTTAAGTTGCCGGTATATTTCCCGTCCATTTCCTCAGTAAAAACCGGGCTGTCTCCTTTTTCATATTTCCGGATTTTAAAGTCACTGAACCAACCACACTTTCTTATCTCTGCTTTTGATATTGCAAGGGCTCGTAATCCTTTCGAGTTTATTCAAGAGTTACATCAGAACCAGGCTGATGATGGGGCTATTGTGTTGATGGATTCGGGAAATTATGAAAGCTACTGGATACGTGATAAGAGTTGGGACATGAAAGCATTTAATGCCGTTTTGGCTGAGAACGTGTGCGATTTGGCGTTTTGCTACGATAATCAGTTTCCGGATAAGGACCCGATAAAAAATGCAGAGGCTGTAGTGTTATCCACCAGGGAAAGTCAGTCCACGATAAACACCGCTTCTGTAATCCCCATCATACATTGTGACAAGAGTCGACTGAACGAAGCCGTATTAAGCTTACATGCGCAAACCAATGCTTTGATGGTGTCGATCCCTGAGCGAATTTTGGGAGATGGCCTTATTGAAAGGATTACTACCGTCACAAATCTGAGAAGGGCACTTAATCAGTTGGATAATTATGTTTACATCCACCTGCTTGGAACAGGAAATCCTCTTTCGCTTTTATTACTTTCACTCGCGGGGGCCGATTCTTTTGATGGGTTGGAATGGTGCCAAACCGTTGTAAATACCCAAACTGCAACATTGTACCACTTTCAGCAGAGAGAGCTTATTCTCGACGATTGTAACTTTTGCAAGTCGGACCTTGATTATACCCTTAAGACTTTGGGGCACAATTTGAATTTCTATAATCACTGGATGAATAAGATTCAATCGGCTATGGACCATGGAGCTGAAAAGGATTTATTAAAAGAATGGTTAGATCCGAAATTTGTAATGGAACTTCAAAAAATCTGGGATCAATAACATGATATCTGCTTTCAAGTTGCACGACACGGTTATGAAGGTATCCAGCGAAGCGGAAAAACTGATACCCAGAAAGGAGATGGTGCGAAATGAAAATTCTCTATTGTCCGAACTGGTGTTGTGTATATTAAGTAGCCAGGAGAAGTATGAGGCGGCACTGGCGGTAATGAGACTGTTTCAAAAAGGGAAGGTTATGCGCGTTCCCAAAAGTAGAAGGGACATTAGGCGAATTGAGGAAGACATCAAGGCAACAATGGACCGTCCCGTCTCGTTCATAATGAACGGTAAACAGGTTACTCGGCGCATACGGTTCTATTCCCGAAAGCGGGAAAATATCGTAAAGACACTTGAGAATATTTACCTCAATGACCTCACAATTAGGGACCTGGTTTCTCTTACTACATGTGCATTTGAAACGAGGAAAAACATTGTAGATACCGCTTTCGGTATCGGCCCCAAACAAGCTAGTATGTTCTTAAGAAATGTGGGATATTATTCAGATTATGCGATTTTGGATAAGCACGTGATAGATTATATGCGAATTATGGGTATGACAACAACCCACGCATCCAGTTTTTCGGATATGGACGCATACCGTAAACTTGAAATTGAACTTCAAGCCTATGCGCAATTGTATAACGTAAATCTTTTATATCTTGATATCGCAATTTGGACGACCATGCGCACCGCTAAATCATACTGCTGATGAAACTTGTTACTTTGGTTTCCGGGGGAATAGATTCGACATTGATGTCGATCCTTGCGGTTGAGCAGGGATTTGAACTTTTTCCACTGTTTGTTGATTATGGACAACTTAGTGCTGCGAAAGAATGGGCTGCTTGTATTCACAACCATAAGAAGCATAAATTGCCACAACCTAAGAAAGTAAATCTCTCAGGATTCGGCAGGTTGATTCATTCCGGGCTAACAAGTAAAAAAATGCGAATTAAGGAAGATGCTTTTCTGCCCGGTAGAAATTCTCTGTTTTTGCTTACGGCCGGTGCCTATGCATATCAAACCTTAAGCAAGAACATTGCGATTGGCCTCCTGAGCGACACATATAAATTATTCCCCGATCAGTCAAAGGAGTTTATTCAATCGGCGGAGCAATTCATTTCTAAGGAAATGAATTACTCGGTGAAAGTTCTCACGCCGCTTATGAAATTCAATAAGGCCGAGGTGATTGAATTGGCTAAGTCTAAAAAAATAACAAAGACTTACTCTTGCCATGCTGGGGGGCCAACTCCCTGTGGCAAGTGTATTTCATGCCTTGAAATAAAAAATGCCATGAAAAATCTAAAACGTAAGTAAAATGGGTGGCGGAGGAAGCGACAATTACGACACGAGGATAATTGATCGACTTGCGAAGGTTGCAAGTGATTCGTTCAAAGATGCCCAACCGGAAAAGCGGAACGTTTTTATCAGTTTTGACAATAGAGATCTTGGCGCGGTTAATCTGCTAAGAGGACAGGCAAAAAACGAAAACAGTGATCTGGAGTTTAATGATTATTCATTGAGGGAACCGTTCAATAGCGAAAGGGCGGAGTATATTAAAAGCGGTATCAGGGAACGAATTCGGCAGGCGTCGGTTACAGTGGTATATATTTCTGACGTTACCCATGAAAGCGACTGGGTAGATTGGGAGGTTCGTGAGAGCCGGGAGCAGGGTAAAGGGGTGGTTTGTGTGCATTCCGGAGACACACCTCCTTCCAAGTTACCCGGATTTGTAAAGGAATTCAACTTGAAGGTCGTTCCCTGGAAGCATGATCAGTTGTCTGCAGCAATTGAAGAGGCAGCGCAAAAGAGAGGTTGAAAAAGCGCTTGACTATTGTTCGCACTGTTGCACATGATCTAATCGAGGACCGGGATTCAAACGGCTATCCAAAGCACTTTTTTAACAAAGTATCCAGATCGTGTATACTCTTTCCTCTCTCCTTCCTATAATTAAGGATCAACCCGACATTTTTTATCGTTGTATCAAACATCCAGCTTTCCACGGCCAGAGGTTTTGCTCTATTAAAGTACATTTCAGCAGTGCCGAACCTGTTTTCTATCACGGCCAACTCCATCAGTGTAGCATAATCCCAATAGTCAGGTTTTTTCCTTTTCATTTTTGAAAGGACCGCATATTCAACAGCAGGTACCAGGCGCGCCGCCTCTTCGGTTTTGCCAAGTAGTTCGAGGCAGGTGACATAATTCACTCCCGGATAGGCATCTCTTGGATCGAACTCAAATCCTTTACGGTAATATTCGCAGGCGTTCTCCAAATGCACCTTTGCTGTCGGTATATCGTTTGACTTTAAAGCCTCATCAGATTTATCCTTGTAGATCCTTCCCCATATACCATAAGTTTCACTGCTTGCTTTCCCCATCTCTTCCACTTTTTGTAAAGCTGCTTCTGCCTTCGCAATCTTGACAGCATCCACTGGATTGCTTTTGGTTCCTATTCTGTTAAGAACAAACGCATATTGCTCCTGCACCATTACCGTCTCGAAAAGATACCTTGGCATAGACTTAATGAATGATAGCATCTGGGGGAATGCCTCAATATTCCTGAAGGAGATCATCATATCAATGACTACACCTGATTCGAGATTTTCAAGCGGTTTATGTTTCTCGATTACCTTACTGATTGCTTCAATTCTTGCTTCCTTTTCGGGTACTCCTGAGCTGGCCGCCGCTCTCCTTGCGTACGCGAGTTCTTCTTTGATCGCATCATCGTACCTTACTTTTTCCCTAAAGATGTCCGTTTTTTCATGTGCCACTGAGTTGTTGAAGCTAATTCCGTTCACCAGGTCATACAATGGGCTGTCAGTATTCCTGTTTTGCTTCGCGCTAATCAATGCATTGGTTAATTTTTTCAAGTCATTGTCCAGATCGCACAGCTGAAAATTAGCATCCACACTATAGGTTAGTGTGCGATTGGGGCCCACGTCGAAGGGAAGAGGGAAGTGGGTGGATGCGATGATCGGTATGGTAGTATATGGCTTAGTTGCATAACGCATTCCAAGTTCATAATATGCATTGGGATTGAAATTGGAAAGGTCAGCAATGCAGAATTCGGCAAGAATGATTTTTTCATACATGCTTTTATGAATGATGCCAAAACTACTTTCGGCATTTTCGATCAGCGGCTCCATTCCTGCAGCTATGATTGCTGGTTTTATCAGTTTGTCGAATATCTGATCGAAGTCAATCTCCTGAGCCGGATCGAGTTTGCCAGAGGCATGTTTATCTTTCAGATCTTTGAGATCCGGTTTTCGACCGAAGGAGGTGATGACAAAACAGAATGGATTCATATAAAATTATTTTTTGTATTCCCATTTGAGCAGCCACATAATAGCATCCCTCATTTCGCCTTTTGGCAACTTTCGACTACAAGAAGGACAGAGCGTACGTTTCATGAATCCTTTGACTATATCAGCACGATTCTCACAAAAATCTAACACACAACCCCTGGTTGCATTATGAAACTCTGAGTCGGTAAAATAGGCAAGTAATTGACCAACCATCATGTAAACCACTCCCTCCTCGAAGGATCTATCGGCTCGCTCGCTCATTTCGTCCAACTGATCAGTAGAAACAAACATAAAACGTTCATCATAGTCACTTGGCCCGGAAAAATAGTTGGACAAAATCCAATCGTTGCCTTTCCTATCTTTTTCGATAAAAGCAAGCGGGTATTTTGTAACGCACAACATGAAGTCACACCCCATGTGTTTGTTTTTCTGAATGAACTTTTGTGGAATGTGTGAAACGTTATAATTTTTTAAACCATCGATCATTTGCAATGCACCCCGCACTTTGGGCATCTCAACTGTTTCAAAGAAAAAATATCGCTGTGCCTTATTGAGAACACGAATCACTTTACCGAGGTTTGGCAAATCGTTATCAATATCAACTACGCCGATACGGTAATGGTAGCGAGGGGATTTCTTTGCAGACAATTTTGGGGTATCAGACACTAACTTAAAAAGTTCTGATTTATTAAATCTTGTCAACGCAGATGAAGAATTGCGTCCCCTCTTCAAAGGCGTTGAGCGCCCGGATTTTTGCACTACCGGATTATAAACACCAGACATATCTTCGACGTTTTTTCCCAGCTTCCAAATATCTCCATTCACTATTGCAATAGTCTTTTTCGCTGCAACAGAAACTGTTTGAAGCTTGTCGCTGGTCAAGGCTGGTCGCTTGACAGTTTTCACACCCAGTGTATTGAGCAAATTCTTTGCCCCTTCCTTCCATTCCGGGAAAAAATCCAGGTAATTCAATTTGGCCAACTCTTCAAAAGGAGAGCTACAATTATTCACCCGAGCGGGAATCAAAAAAACCTGGTCGGGTGGAAATTCCCGCAAAACGTCTATTGCCTCATAAAGCTCATAATTCGTATTACCTCTCCTTTTTTTGACAGATCCTTTTGATAAAATTGCGATAAAGTAATCAGACTCCCGAATGGCTTTCCGTATCGCTGGTTTCCATGCCATCCCCGCATCGATTTTAACTTTATCCATCCATACGTCGAACTTATTGCTCAGTGGCGATAATAACTTATACAGACGCTTTGCACTTTCTGTGTCGTGTTTCCAGGAATAGCTGATGAAGATCTGTTTCACGCCTGTTGTGTTTCGAAAAGTAAATCAGAAATTCAAATGTTCCACTTTAATGTCCTTTGCTGCTGCAACTCCAATGTCGTACAGCCTGAAGCGGTTCTCGGCATTGCTCATTTCCGTGAGGCTTTTAACATCCGTATCTGTAAATGTTCCGATACCTAGTCCATTCAGGTCATTTTCAGTTATCGGGAAATTGTATCTAAGGTATTTAAAGTGGGGAACACCTCCAATGTTGTCATCCTTTAAGGTTTCAATTTCCATATCGACGTAATGCGCGGTCGGTGAATTGGATAACCACTGAAGCACGATCTGATTTTGCCAACTCGCATCCTGCATGAGCATATCCGGGACATTTTCTGCCCAGGTCTTTATCCATGCGTCTTCAATTTCGCTTGTATGTTTTCGAAAAACGCTGTATCCTGTGCCAAATGAAACTAACGAAAGATGTTCTTCTCCCATCTTCCAGCGAAAAGGAAACCCTTTTAATGTGGCGACCATTAATAGGGTCAAGGCAGGATTGTTGGACATGCTTACACCGCCATCAACAAAGGCGGCCTTTTCTCCGTTTCCGACGTCAATCATTTGGGGCGCGAAGTAAGTAGGCGCTGCACTGCTTGCCCTCACCGCCTGCCAAAGGGGCATGTTCTTGTTTTTGCCAATGATCGTGTCGTAAAACTTTCCTGCCGGATGATTAATCAAAGGCCATGTACTGTTTGTGTCGGCCCGCTTTGCCACTATACATAATCCTGTTTTAATCAAATCGCTTCCCAACGTGGTCGCTTCACCAAAAGTATTTTTCAGGTTTGCTTCCAAAGCAGAATAGTCATATTTGGCTTTCAGATACTGCCAGGTTTCCCATGGCTTCCACCAATCTCTCTTTTCCCCAAAGATCTGCTCTCCAAGTTTCATATATAGTTTAACGATCTCATCAACAGGTTTGCCTAATGCAAGTAAAGCAGCGATGATAGACCCGGTGGAAGTTCCCCCAATCAAATCGAAATAATCGGACAGAACTAGGTTCCCATCATTTTCTCTCTCGCGAAGTATCTCTTCAAGTTTTTTGAGATAACCAAGCGTTAGCGCTCCTCGTATACCTCCACCGTCGAGGGAGAGTATTTTCTTAGGACCATAATTGGGGTCCAGATGTTGTGATAGAGTCTTTGTCATCTGAATGGTTTAAGGACGCACTTTGATTTTCTTTGAAATGTCCTTGTCTCTCTTTTCGAACGCTTTTTCAATGTGTGCTTCTGGGGATTGAATAAAATCATCCCATTTCACTAAGACACAATATCTATCTTCTTCAGAGTATGAACATTTTCCCTCTTCAGGGATGTAATAATTGTAACTGAATTCTCTTACCGTACTTTCATCATTAATAGCCACTCCATTATGTGTCCTTGCGCATGTCGCACATGTATATGGACCGGTGAAAACTTTGCTGTACATTGAAGGTAATACAACACCTAAAATGCCATTCCTTGTATTATTCTCACCGTTGTATAGAGAGGCTTGCAATTCCCGCTTAATAAACTTCTGCTCCTCATAGCCTAAATTCTCAGCACTATGCAAACCAATTAGATGGATCGTAACCGTTGAGTCCGATAAGTACTCCTCACGGATCTTACGCATAATATATTCCTCATCATCCGAATCTATTCGTTCATTCAATGACTTGTCAATAATATCGACTTCAGTATTACTCTGAATTGCCTTTTTAAAGCCGATATCCTCTGCTTTAAACGATATGAAGCACTTTCTTGCCATAGAAATTTAAATGTACCTGTTGGGTACGTTGATCAGTAATATAAATGTATCGCGTTTGCTTGAAATTTAAATCATTTGTCCGTTTACAAACGGATAAGTTGTAAATACTGTTTAATTTTAGCATCAACTAATGTAAAACCCAATTAATAAGATCAATATGGCACGAGTATTTATCAGCTTCGACTACGATGATATTCATTGTAAAAAGACAGTGGATAATTGGAAAAACCAGGGGCTTGGCACGGATATTAGTTTCACTTCGGAAGATGGGAAAAGTCACTCCTCCAAAGGCGAATCTTATGTGACCAACATATTGCGAGAACAAATTGATCTGGCGCAGAAAGTACTTGTACTTGTAGGAAATAATACTCACAACAGACCTTGGGTAGATTATGAGGTAGGCTATGCGAAAAGCAAAGGGAAAAAGGTTGTTTGGACGCAACTTCCAGGGACTACAGGGGCACCACCAAAGGAGCTTCGAAGCACTCCGGCTATTTCTTTTGATCTGAAAACAATACAGATGGTGATACGCAATGGATAGTAGGTGCTTTATGTCAAGGCTTGGAATGTCAGTTGGGACAGTTCGTTATACGGGCATTTCTACTTAGTTTTATTTATTGGCATAGGTTTTACGATGACAAATCCCTAGATGGCAATGCGAAATTTTTATAGTAGATTTGGCACATACAAATGTATTCTTCCACCATTGTTCTACCATTTCCCCTCACCTAACCATCAAGGGCTGAAAACCAAGGAAATATGCAAGGGGTTTCAAGAACCTCTCTCTCCGCTCAGAATTCCGAATGCCCCGCAAGGGGCATTTTTTATTTTCGGGATGAGCCAAATTTATTTGAGTGAAATCCCGGAAATGGTAAATGTAAGGCACGAAGTGCCGGCATTCGAAATTCTGTGAGATCCTCCGTAACGGGATCAACGCAGTTAATCCCAATTTACATCTCGCTACAACGGTTTTTACAGAATATAAAGAAACAGGCGTAGCTGCAGAATTGATTTTGACTTGCGGTGAACAGAGATCAACGCAGTTAATGCAAAGCGCCGTTATTGGTCCATTAGAAAAGATGTTCGGCACGCTGTGCAGGCATTCGTTAATCTTTCCGCCTGCATCATGGAATTAACAAAGGCGATTTAATGCGATGAAGAGCTTAGTCAGCCCCGGGTGAAGCGCTTTACGTAGTAATAGCGAACACGGGACCAAGCGTTTGTTTGAAACACAGGTGTTGCGCTTCATTACAAAAGCAAACTATTAACATTTACTTTTGCTGCATGTTTCGCTTGATCATTCCGTGTGCGGTAATTTTTCTCCTGTCATTTTCGTCGTGCCAGGATTCTTCCGCGCGTGTGAAAACACAGCTGTCAGGAGAATCTGTTACACTGATATCATGGAACATTGCCAACTTCGGAGCCTCGACAACAGATTCCGAAATTGTAGTGATAGCTGATATTGTGCGTAACGCCGGAATTGTTGCGGTAGAAGAGGTGAGTACCGGTCCTGCGGGTGCGCAAGCTGTTGCGCGATTGGATGCGGAATTGGATCGACTCGGGTATAAATGGGATTATACCATCAGCAATGCAACTACAGGTGAAGGTTCTGAACGTTACGCGGTGTTTTGGAATACAAGCAAAGCTGCGAAATGCGGAGACGGATTTTTATGTCCGCAGTTAGCCGCGAGCGTGGATCGAGAACCGTTTTTGGTGCGAATGAAATGCGGAAGCGATACTATGCTGCTTGCAGTTTTTCACGCGGTGCCTAAATCGAAGAAACCGAATACTGAAAACAAACAGTTGGCGGTAATAGACAGTCTGTATGAACGCGATCGATTGATTATCACCGGTGATTTCAATGCTTCGCCGCGTACGGAAGGATTTCAATGGGCGGTGCGACGCAATATGAAATGCGCTTTGCCACAAACCAAAACTTCATTGAAGCAGGAACCTGATGCGCAGGGAAATTATTTCGCGAACGAGTACGACAACTTCTGGTATGAAGCAGATGAATTTGTGGTGAGTAATACAGGAATCATTGACTTCACGAAGCAGTTTTCATCCTTCGCGCAGGCACACAAGTTATCCGACCACGTACCGGTTACTGCACAGATCGGATTTCTTCATTAACGGTAATATGATTGGAATTATTCCGCCGCTTCTCCGTCGCGGGGATTCTTCGCAGACAAAGCTTTGCCTTGTTCGTTTTGTTTTTCCAGCGTCCATTTGTCGGTAACGGTTGTTTCGAGCCACGCTTTGCCGGAATGACGGAAGATCTGAACTGAAAGTCCATAAACTTCATTGAACTGTTGTTCAAGTTCAGCAACAGTCATATCAGGGGTAATTGTAATGGAACCGGAATTATGCTTTGATCTGCACTCACCGATGGTGGCTGCAGGGTGTCGGATCAATTTTTTGGGAGAGGGAGCTCCCACCTTATGCGGCGTCGAAAAGAATTCAATCTTCAGGTACGGAAACATTTCCGCGAAATCGTCCTGAATAGACTGAACTTTACGTTTATCGCTGATTGTAATTTTCATCAGACCAAAATTATCTCAAGTGATAAATGGTCAGAATGATTCGGGTCAGAAGGCAAACTGATTTTTGTCAGTTATAAGGAAAATTTAGTTCCTCATGCCGGCCAGTTTGTCGTAATTCAGGACCGTAATGGTTCCGCCTTTGATATCAACAAGAGCTTCGTCTTTGAAATCGCTGAGTGTACGGATGGTAGTTTCTGTGGCCGTTCCTGCCAAATTCGCAAGATCTTCGCGTGAAATGTTCATGCTGAAAGAGGCTTCGTTGTCTTTGCGGTAACGATTGGCTAAAGTAACCAGCGCTTCTGCAACACGTTTGCGTACAGAGTTGTATGCCAATTTGATGAGTTGTTCTTCTTTTTCCTGAAGATCATCCGATAGCATTTTGATGAATCGGCGGGAAACTTCTGCATTACGATAGACGAGATTATTGAAATCATCTTTCGGAATCATGCAGATTTCAGATTCTTCAAGAGTTGTTGCTGCATCGTGATAACGACCTTCCTCCAGCAAAGCAGGATATCCGAAGAAATCGCCTTCCTTATAAAGTCCGGTGATCAGTTCTTTTCCCTGATCATTTACTTTATGCGTTTTGATTTTTCCTTTTGAAATGAAGAACACTCCGTTCGGGAATTGGCCTTCTGAGTAAATGGTTTCCTTCTTCTTGTATTTGCGGATGTCGCGGCTTTCGGCAAGTTCACGCAGATCGTCAATGCTTCTCGCGTCGGACATGAATTCATTCAGTCCTTCCAGACTGCGTTTGAATTCTTTGCGCATCATTTCTGCCTTCGTCAAACGACGTTCTACTGCATTGAGCAATTCAACATCATCAAACGGTTTAGTGAGATAATCGTCCGCGCCCATTTCCATTCCTTTACGGAAGTCGCCGCGATCTGCTTTTGCAGTGAGGAAGATGAAAGGAATTCCGGCTGTATGCTCATTCTTGGACAGCATGTGAAGAACACCGTAACCATCAAGTACCGGCATCATGATATCGCAGATGATAAGATCCGGTTTCCAGGCCAACGCCGCTTCAACACCTTCTTTGCCGTTTACTGCGGTCTTCACTTCGTAATTGGACAGTGTGAGAATTTCAGCAGTGTTCTCACGCATGTCAATGTTGTCTTCAATCAGCAGAATCTTTTTCATTTTTGGTTGTAGTAAGGCAATGTAATTGTGAAAGTGGTCCCTTTGTTTTCCTCACTTTCAAATTTAATATTCCCGTTAAGCATTTCCACGTAGCGTGCAACGATGTTGAGTCCGAGACCTGTTCCCTGAATATGGGTTACGTTTCGTCCGCGGAAGAATCTTTCGAACAGGTGAACCTGATCCTGTTTTGCAATTCCGATTCCATGATCACTCACTTTCAGAACAGTTTCAGTTGAGTTTACCGATGAGTAAACATCAATTACTGAATCTTCGTTTGAAAATTTGATTGCATTGGAGATCAGATTGAACAGAATGTTTCGCAGGAGTTTCTGATCGAAATAAACAATGTTTTGGCCTTCGTGGATGTAATTGATTTTCTGCCCGGTTTTGCAAATTGTCTGAAGTTCAGCTGTAATTTCAGAGAGGTATTCAGGAAGGTTTAATTCTTCTGAAAGGTTGCTGACTTTACCTTCTTCCAGTTGGCTTACCGAAAGGAAATCATTAAGAATATCAGTGAGGTTGCTGATAGATGATTTAATCTTGGATATATGCTTGTCCTGCTTCTCCGAATCATTCAATTCACCGTATTTCTTTACGAGTGATAATGATGATTTGATAGTGGCAAGCGGAGTTCTGAATTCATGAGAAGCCATGGAGACGAAGCGTGATTTAAGTTCGTTCAACTCACGTTCTTTCTCAAGTGCCATATGCAGATCCTGTTTGGTCTTCTCCAGTTCCTGAATTGCTTCTTCGAGAATCATGGTTCTGTTACGAACCTGCATCTCTAACTCATGTGAATAATGCTGGAGTTTTTCGTCGATCTGTTTACGTTGCGTGATATCAACGATAAAGGCGATTGTAAATTTTCCTTCGGGGGTTGCGTAAGGACTCAGACTGATTTCAACTGCAATTTCACTTCCGTCTTTTCTCAATCCGAAAAGTTCAATGCCTTGACCCATTTTACGTGCATGAGGATTGGCATTATAACGGTCACGGTGTCCGGCATGAGATCCGGAAAAGCGTTTCGGCACCAAAAGCTCCAAGGATTTTCCTTCTAGTTCGTTTGGTTCGTATCCGAACAGTTTTTCTGCGCTTGGATTGATACGCTTGATTACTCCGCGTTCGTCCGCAATCAGAATACCTTCAGCAGCATAAAGAAAAAGTGCTTCTACACCTTCTTTGCTCTCCATTTCTCGCTCTTTTAATTTATTTGCCACGAAAATAAGATAAGGTCTGATTTAACCGCTAAAAGTATCCTTCGTGTTATGAGCAAAATATGACCACGGGCAGTTAATAAACTGATCGAAGTCAGTAAATGCTCGTATTGTGTAAAGGTTATGCGATATTATTGTAAATAAAGAACGAACAGTTTCAGTAAAAGTTTACTCCAGACAGATTTCAGGACTTGGGATTGGCGCATGAATTAATCGGATGCGAAGGCCAAAATTCCAAGTACTTATTTGAAACAGCGAGGGTAAACCTGAACTGATTTCAGCCGGATTTCTTTTTTACTCCCCGAACTGCCAAGGCTGTCCATGGATCTTCGGGCCAGGAATGTTTAGGATAGCGGGAACGCATTTCTTTGCGGACTTCCGTATAAGTGCTGTTCCAGAAACTGGAAAGATCCTGTGTAACCTGTACCGGGCGATATGCAGGTGAAAGAAGGTGCAACATCAATTTTACGCGACCTCCGAGAATGGAAGGTGTTTCTTTCCATCCGAAAACTTCCTGAAGCCGTACGGCGAGAATGGGTTGCGACTCATTCTCCTGATAATCGATACGGATATTACTTCCGCTGGGTACATTGATCGTTTCAGGAACTTCTTTGTCCAACATATTCTTCTGCTCCCAGGTCAGTAAGCCAGAAAGAACTGTTGAAAGGTCAATTCGCATTAAGTCGTCTTTCTTGCGAATACCGTTGATATACGGTGTTATCCAATCTTCAGGAGAGCGAAGTAATGTTGTTGTATTAAGGTCCGGAATTTCGTGATCGGGATAATGTTTGCGGTACAATGCTATGCGACGTTGCAGTTGCTGAGTTCTTTCGTTCCAGTCAAGAAGCGTTGCACCTTGTGTACGCAGAACATCCAAAATGATTTTCGCAGTTTCTTCAGAAGAAACATTCGGTAAAGCGGAGTGCCGGATTACAATTCCTCCAATGTATGTTTCTTTTCGTGCAACAATTCCGCCGTCAGATTCATTCCACTCCACACGCACGCGTTCTTTGGCAAGATGTTTTACATCGTCTTCATTCAAGGGCGCGGCAAGAAATATTTTCGCTGTCTGATTTCCTGAATGAAGATGTGCCGCTGCAATCCATTTCTCTGAGGCCAGAGAATCGTGCTCAGGAAGCAATGCTTTTTGTCCATCGGCAAGTCGATAAAGACTACCGGATTGTCTCAATGCAATTCGATCCGGATACACCGCTGCAACTAAACGTCCTGCTTCATATGCGTCCACGCTTTTTGCTGCGGATTTAATTTTCAGAATACGCTGCCATTGCTGTGAAATTCTGTTGATGCGTTCGTAGCGATTGCGGTCGCCAAGGAATCTTTCCTTGTTCCGCCACTTATTCAGCTCTTCAATACGTAAAGTTAAATCCGCGCCTGCTTCACTTCGCATGGGATCGCGTTCTTCAAATAATGCAGCTATGTCACAAGCCAGAATTCCGTTTTCATCTGCAGCTCCCAACAACAACATGTGTGCAATACGCGGATGCGCAGGAAGATTAAGAATGGCTTTTCCGTGTTCAGTGATTTTGAAATCTGAAAGTGCATCCAGATTGTGCAGCAACTCGTAGCCGTGATTCAGACTTTGTTCTGAAGGAACAGTCAGCCATTTCAACTCACGTGCGTTTGAAAATCCGAGTGAAGCCAGACCGAGCAACATTGGAGTAACGTCGCAGTTCAGTATTTCAGGTTTGCGACTCGCCTGCAAATGCATCTGAACAGTTTCAGACCACATGCGGTAGCACGTTCCGGGACCAAGTCGACCGGCGCGACCCGCACGTTGATCTGCTGTGTCGGCACTTACGCGAACCGTAATCAATTGATCAGTTTCCGTTTCCGGATCGAAATGCGGAATCCGCGAATAGCCGCAATCCACAACGGTCGTGATACCTTCAATAGTCAATGAAGTTTCTGCGATGGAAGTGGCGAGCACTATTTTACGCATTCCTGAAGTGTCAGGTAGTAAAGCGCGTTGCTGATCACTGAAGGAAAGATCTCCGTAAAGCGGATGAACAATGGCGGTAATGTTTTTCTCTTCCAGTAATTCCTGTACTTTCTTAATTTCTCCTGCACCGGGTAGAAAAACAAGAATATCTCCTTTGGTTTCTGAGTATGCACGAGTTATGAGATTCGTACAATTCTGTACCAATGTGGCGTTGATGTTCTCCGGAACATAATGCAATGTAATCGGAAACTGTCGTCCTTCACAGGTAATCACATGTGCGTCACCGAGCCAATTCCGTAATTGCGCTGTGTCAATTGTTGCAGACATGATCAGAATTCTCAGATCAGGTCGTGCAAGTTTTCTTATTTCCAGTGCAAGAGTCAGAGCGAAATCGGCGTGTAAATTTCTTTCATGAAATTCATCGAAGATGAGCAATCCGGTTCCTTCCAGAAATTCATCCTGCAACATACGACGGGCAAGGAGTCCTTCAGTAACAACTTCCACTTTGGTGGCTGCACTCACTTTGCTTTCGAAGCGTATGCTGTATCCGATTTGTTCTCCTGTTTTTTCATTCAATGAATCCGCCATGCGTTCACTTACAGCACGTGCAGCAAGTCGACGCGGTTCGAGCATGATAATTTTATTGCCTGCGAGCCATTCTTCATTGCGTAATTCAAGGGGAACCACCGTACTTTTTCCGGCTCCGGGCGCAGCCTGCAGAATTACAATACGATTATCGCGGAGAGCATCACGCAAACCGGGAATTACCGAATAAACAGGAAGAGTGGAGGAGTTGCTCAAGGCAGCAGTGAGTCGTTATTTCATATTCACAAACTGCAAAGGAAGATCATACTGATTTCTTCTGCACATGGCTATCACTGCCTGAAGATCATCGATCTTTTTACCTGTCACACGAATCTGATCATCCATCTGCTGAGCTGTTACTTTCAGTTTGGAATCTTTGATGTCTTTCTGAATTTTACGCGCCGTGTCTTTATCAATTCCGTTACGCACTTTTATTTCTTTACGGATCGTGAATCCGGAAGCTTCGTGCTGCTTTCCTTCGTCCAGACTGCGCGGATCGATTCCCTGTTTCACCATTCGCATGCGTATCACATCGATAACTGAGTTCAGACGCATTTCATCTTCCGTATGAATTTTCAGAACGAGATCTTTTTTGTCGAGATCAATTGTTGTATTCGAACCTTTGAAGTCGAATCGTCCGAGAATTTCCTTACGCGCACTGTTGATGGCGTTGTCCAGCGTTTGTCCGTCAATTTTGGAAACAATATCGAATGAAGGCATGGTTCAGATGTTTATGATTTTCAGAGGCGAAAGATACACCAGTTTTCCCTGAACATTACTGTATCCCATTTGGGAAAGTGCGGAAACATAATGTTTCACCTGATCGACGTGTTCCGTGGATTCCGCTCCGGATTTGTATTCGATGACGATTGCACGATCATTATCCATCATCACACAATCAGGACGGGAAGTTCCTGAACCCGGTATGATAATGTCGCGTTCGGTCAACGACTTCATTGTTGAGTTGTAATATTTTTCCAGTTCAGGATGTTTGACTACTCCGTTCATTATTTCGGTGATATAACCTGCTTCACTGTTGCTGATCTGACCTGAAGCAATTGCTTGCGCAATTACGTTGCTTACATCTTCATAACTGCGCACTTTCTGAAGCAATGCGTGAAGTAGAATTCCGCTTTCTCTGGCGGATTTTTCTTTGGAGTTGCTCCACGCTTCTTCCGAGTATTTACGGATGCGCAATCGCGGTTGCCACACACCTGAATTAGATTCCAGCTTGAGAAGCGTGGCTTCTTTAATGTTGTGATTTCGAATCACTCGCTTGGTGCCGAAACTGCAGCTTGCATCTTCGGAAAGATCGTTTTTGAAACAATTGAACAACCAGGTTGCTGCGTTCTCGGGTTTCTCTGTTTTACCGGATGGTTTTTCACTCAGCACATACAATTGTTGAATTGCGCGGGTGGTAGCAACATAGAGCAGATTCAATCGTTCCAATCGACTTTCATTGACTTCGGTTTTATATTGATCTTGCACGGAAGACAATGCGGTAATCTTTGAATGTGCAATCAAAGCAACCGGTAACTGAGGTACTTCAGGATCATTTAGTCGAACCCATTGCTTAACGTTATTGGAATGTGGTTCCCAGGAAACGAAAGGAATAATGACCACCGGAAACTCAAGTCCTTTGGCTTTATGGATCGTCATAATGCGAATGGCATTTGTGCCTTCAGGAATAATGAGTGATGCTGAGCGTGACCGATCTTTCCACCATTCGAAGAATACGGACCGATCAGGATTTCTGGAACCGGCAAAGCGGAGTAATTCATCCAGAAAGAAAATAACCCAGGCATTGCGGCGATCATCAGGAAATATTGCCCTGATGACAAACTCACATTGCTGATACATGGGTTGATATGCAATGGAATGGAAGTCGTCTTGGAAACCTGCGAGTTGCAGAAGATTGTGAATGTCGAATTCCTTATCGCGTAAAACGTAAGCAGGTAAATTGACGTTCTTCAGTTTGTTGAGCAATGTTACTGTATCGGCCAAAGCAACACGGTCTTCAGGGAATTCCAGACAACGCAATATGGAAACAATGCAACGCACGATATCTGAATTCCTGAGAAGCAGTGAGTCGCTTGACAATACGTTGTAGCCTGCATTCAGCAGTTCCGTAGCAATTGCGCTGCCTTCGTAATTGAATCGCACCAGAATCGCAATGTCTTTTTGTTCCCAGCCATCTGCAATCAGGGATTGAACCATCTCAAGGGATTCCGCAACATAAGAAGCTGTGCGTTCTGTTTTCTTTTCGGGTCTTTCCGGAAAGCGCAGTTCTGCATATCCTTCGGCTTCAGGGCTTTTGAATTTCTGATCGGCTTCCGTGTATACTTGCTGATGATCGGTGAACAACACGTTTTTCAGATTGTCGTAAAGACGGTTGTTGAATTCAACAATATTTCTGGATGAGCGGTAATTCGTGCCCAAGGATTCCGCTTTGTAGTTTCGTTTAAGTGCAGCCTCACGTTCCGGAAGAAACGGATCATTGAAAATATCAGCTACCTGAGGTAAGCGTACAAACTGTGAAGCATCTCCGCCTCTCCAACGATAGATAGCTTGCTTCGCATCACCAACGAGCATGGAGAAGTTTCCTTCTGCCAAACCGTTTTCAATTAAAGGAAGAAGATTGTGCCATTGCAGTCGCGATGTATCCTGAAATTCATCAATCAGAAAATAGGAATAACGTGTTCCCAGTTTTTCGAATATGTAAGGAACCGGAGCTTCGGAAATCACTTTAGAAATGATTCTGTTGAATTCCGAAATATGTATTACGTTGTCTTCGTTACGATAGCTTACAATGATCTTTTCAATCTCGTTAAGTACAGCAAGCGAATAAATATTGTTGAGAACCAGAACCCGGGTTGCGTATTCCGCATAGTTGTTTTCAATGTGTGTAAGAATCTCCCGTGCGTATTCTCCCAACTTGCGACCTACGTTTTCAATCTGCTCTTTTCTGACTTTGTCCTTCAGAGATTTGGCCGAATAAGTGTCCGTTTCCACACAACGTTGAACATGAGAGTTGGGTTCGTTTTCTTTAAGGAGATCGCTGTCAAGAATTCTGTAAAACCAGCGACCAATACCGTTGTTGCCTTGATAGAATTCTTTTGGATCAATATCCGTGCTTTCAAGATAGGCAACCGCTTTTTCCGCTGTCGAGTAGATGTGATTTTCGTAGGCGGTGGTGGTCTTACGAAGCTTTGCAGCGATTTCAGAGAAATCTTCCAATGAAAGATGATGCAGTTCCTGCGCCATCAAGGTTCCGTTCTCTTCCAGAAGATTGCTGGCTGTACGGTACAACTCTTCTTCGATCTGCCAGCTTTTATCGTCATCTGCCTTTTCCTGAGTAAAACTTGTAAGCAGTGTTGTAAGCGCTTTTTCTTTTCCTGCCAGACTGATCAGTTGATCAACTGCTTTGCGAATGAATTGGTTGCTTTCCGTTTCAATCTGATAATTGGCAGGAAGATCGAGATCGTGTGTAAAGCTGCGTGTGATTTTCTGTGTGAACGAATCAATTGTGCCGATTGAAAATTCAGCATATCGATGCAGAATTGTGCGAAGAAGTCGCTGAGCGCGTAGTTGCAGTTCTGCTTCCGGAATGTTTAGCGTTTCCAGAAGAATTTGTCGTAAAGTTTCAGATTTCTCTTCCGGTTTACCGCTGAGAGCCCGCAATGCAGCGATCACTCGTTCTTTCATTTCCTGCGCTGCTTTATTCGTGAAGGTGATCGCAAGGATTCTTCTGAATTTGACAGGCGGATCCGAAACATCGTCCAATGCAATACGGAGATATTCCTTCACCAAAGTGAAAGTTTTACCTGAACCGGCAGAGGATCTGTAAACGGTGAAATTCACGTTTTAAAGATCGTAAATGCATCGGTGTTTTCACTATCTTGGAACTGAATTTACACACTGTGAAAAGAATTCTGCTGATCGTTGCTCTATTCGGGGCGTTAACTGCGTTAAAAGCCCAGAGTTTTACCGTGAGTACAACGCTGGTAAATTTCGCAGGAAGTGCAACCAGCACAGATATCGCTTCACCGTATTGGTTGCCTGTAATTCATAATACTTCGGGTGATACATTGCAGCTGCGATGGAATCGAGTAGAAGAGAATATTCCGGGCTGGTGGCGTTCATCAGTATGCACAGAATATTATTGTTATTCCATGCCCGATGACAGTGCTACATGGACGCTATTGCCGGGAGATTCGGATATGATTTACGTTCATATTTATCCGTATGGTTATGCGGATACCGGTAACGTGGTGATCCGACTTAATAATGTTGCAGATCCTTCCGATAGTATGCGTGTAACGTTTAACTGTAATGTGCCTGTCGGAATTCAGGAATATGAATTGATCAATTACTTCAGAACCGATCTTACGATGATGAACGTTGTCTATTCTGTTAAAGAATCAAGCACATTCATTCTCTCAGATGCGCAGGGCAGAATAGTGGAAACAGGAAATGTGATTGCAGGTGAAGAGCAGGGTACAACCGTTGAGGATCACGGAATGTATCTTCTGACGCTGCTTACACCGGATGGCAGAAAGAGCGTCAGAAGATTTATACTCTGATTCTATTTTTCGATTGCAGTAGCTTCGATTTCAATCAGCATATCCGGATCAATAAGTCGGGAAACTTCCACGAGCGTTGTAGCAGGACGGATATGAACAAAAAATTCTCCGTGTGCTTTCCCTGCTTCTTCCCAACGTGATATATCCGTAACATACATGCGGGTACGCACAACATCATGAAGGTCCATGCCGGCTTCCTGAAGTGCTTTCTCAATGATCGCCAGAGCAGTCTTGGTTTGCTCATAGAGGTTTCCTTTGTGCTGAACAACACCGTTGAGTACTGCAGTGGTTCCGGAAACTTCTACTGTTTTCCCGACTTTCACGGCACGGGAATAACTGACTTTTGATTCCCAGGGACTACCTGACGAGATGAGTTGACGATTCATGGTTTTCGTTTTTAGGTGATTTGAAAAAATGCAGTAGTCCGGCAATCATCATGAACGGATAAATGACCTGTGCAGCTATTAGAAACCAACCTGCATAGCCGCCGTGCGGGACAAATCGTTTTGCAATGAATACCCAGAAAATGCAGGCGAACCATGCAAGTTTCAAGTAGTCTGTAAGCGATTTCTTTTTTGTAATGAAATGAATGAGGTATGTAATCAGCAATCCGAGCAAAGCAAAGCTTGTTGGCCATTGCAATCCGCTGACATCAATAACTTCGTAAGCATTTAGAAAATTTGCACCGTATCCGAGAATTGCAATTCCCATAAAAATCAACGAAGGATATTTGTAGGACTTTCTGCTGATCATTTCTCCTCTTGCAAAAAGAAATACGGGCATGCCAACGAAAATGTTGAAGTACAATTCCTGAACCCACACTGCGGGTTCCAGGGTTGCGCTGAAAATGAACAGAATTACTGTGTGAAAAATGTAAAACAAGGTGCCTGCAACAGCGATGTATGCAATCAACCGATACCAAAGCGGAGCTGTGGCGTGGTGACGAAGGGCAGCGTTATTCATTGCGTAAATTTAGGTAAAGCACAGCATCTGAAGATGAGAATAATCAGCAGAAGCGTTAAGAAAATGTGATTTGCATTATTTATTGATCTCCAGAATCCTGAATTCAAT
This sequence comes from Bacteroidia bacterium, assembly GCA_023151315.1. GTDB lineage: Bacteria > Bacteroidota > Bacteroidia > Palsa-965 > Palsa-965. The sequence goes on along the minus strand of JAKLJE010000020.1, from coordinate 44,783 downwards.
ACGCCGGTTCAATCGGTGCAACTCTTCGCGACCTTTAGCCGAAGGCACTTTATTGAGATGATCATCTGATACGAGCGGCCGGGTTTTCTCGTAACCTTGAGCACTCAGTTGTATCGCCGGTACACCTTTGTCGATCATATATCGCATAACCGTGTTGGCTCGAGCCTTGGATAATTTCATTGAATAGGAGTCACTGGTGCGCGTATCTGTATGTCCGGCAATTTCAATACGAAGTTCAGGATGCTCAATGAGAAATGCAGCGGCGCTGTCGAGTAAGGGCTTGGATTCGGGACGTAATGTGGCTTTAGCGAAGTCGAACAGCACAGGAAGTATCCACACGCTGCCGGATTGGAAAATACTGTCCTTAGGAGTAAAAGATTTGCGCGGATCATTCAGCAAGCGAAATTCAATTCTTCTGTTTTCGGAATAGAATTTATTTTTTGCAGAATCTGATTTGCATGCCGCAATTACTGCGTTACCATGAATCAGTTGTGTCTCACCATAGCCAACAGCTGCAAGACGATGTTCTTCGATTCCCTTTGAAAGCAGATACATTTTAACTGACTCAGCACGTTTCTGAGAAATGTTGACGTTCGCTGAATCATTCCCGCGCTGATCGGTGTGAGCTGCAATCTCTATAATCGCGCCTTTGTGATCGTTGAGAAACAATGCCAACGAATCCAATGACAGATTGGAATCTGAACTCAGATTATAAGTGTTATCGCTACTGAATACAACAGGGTAGAATGGTTTCCAAACTGAGCCCGGAATGAAAGCGGTATCAGACAATCGGAACACAGTGCTGCTCTGGGCGCAAGCCTGTAAACTGAGTAGCAGCAGAAAAAGACGCAGAACTTTCATTTGTTCATTATAACCAAATATCAAATGAAAGTAACACTATTTCATTGAGAGATGAACAGATCAGGTCTGAATCACGCCCACATTGTATCTCTTCTTGACAGGCGAGTGATTGGCTGCTTCAATTCCCATGGAAATCCATTTTCTGGTATCAATCGGATTGATAATTGCATCCAGCCACAAACGTGCTGCAGCGTAATACGGTGTGGTTTGTGTTTCGTAGCGTTGCGTGATTTTATCAAGCAGTTCTTTCTCTTCTTCCGGCGTGATTTCTTTGCCTTGTGCTTTTAAAGTGCTTACCTGAATCTGCAATAAAGTTTTAGCAGCCTGGGCGCCACCCATAACAGCAACTTTCGCTGACGGCCATCCAACGATCAATCGCGGATCATAAGCTTTGCCGCACATCGCGTAGTTTCCTGCGCCGTAAGAGTTACCTACGATAATCGTGAACTTCGGAACAACGGAGTTGCTCATCGCATTCACCAGTTTTGCTCCGTCTTTGATAATGCCGCCTGCTTCTGACTTTGATCCGACCATGAAGCCGGTTACATCCTGCAGGAACACCAATGGAATTTTTTTCTGATTGCAATTCATGATGAAACGAGCTGCTTTATCCGCTGAATCTGAATAAATCACACCGCCGAATTGCATTTCGCCTTTCTTACTCTTCACCACTTTGCGCTGATTAGCAACAATGCCCACAGCCCATCCGTCGATACGTGCGAGTCCGCAAACGATAGATTGACCATACAATTCTTTGTATTCATCAAATTCAGAATTGTCAACCAGACGCAGAATGATGTCGCGCATCTCATAAGGCTTCTCGCGTGTGTCCGGAAGTATTCCGAAAATTTCTTTCTGATCAAGTTTCGGAAGAGCAGGAGCAGAGCGATCGAATCCTGCCTTGTCGTAATCACCGATTTTATCCATGATGTTCTTGATTCGATCAAGACAATCTTTATCGTCTTTGCACTTGTGATCTGTAACGCCGGAAACTTCGCAGTGCGTGGTGGCTCCGCCAAGTGTTTCATTATCGATTGATTCACCGATTGCTGCTTTCACGAGATAAGAACCGGCAAGGAAAATTGTTCCGGTTTTATCCACGATCATTGCTTCGTCGCTCATGATCGGGAGATAAGCACCGCCAGCAACACAAGATCCCATGATTGCTGCGATCTGCAGAATTCCTTCTGATGACATTACTGCGTTATTGCGGAAAATTCTTCCGAAGTGTTCTTTATCCGGGAAGATTTCATCCTGCATTGGAAGATAAACTCCGGCACTGTCAACAAGGTAAATAATCGGCAGCCGGTTTTCCATTGCGATTTCCTGTGCGCGCAGATTTTTCTTTCCGGTAATCGGGAACCACGCTCCGGCTTTCACAGTAGCGTCATTGGCAACTACAATGCACTGACGTTTCTTTACGTAACCGATCATTACAACAACACCGCCTGCAGGACATCCGCCGTGTTCCTGATACATGTCTTCTCCTGCGAATGCGCCGATTTCAACTCTTGGACTGCCTTCGTCCAACAGGTATTCTATCCGTTCACGGGCGGTCATTTTACCCTGTTCGTGCAATTTGGCAATACGTGATTTGCCACCGCCAAGAGAAACTTTTTCGAGTCTTTGCTGCAATGCAGAAGCAAGCATTCTGTTTGCATCTTCATTACGGTTGAATTCAATGTCAACCTTGTTTTCTTTCGTTGCTGCCATAATCGGATTTGAGGAATCAAAGATACTCAAGGAAAGTCCAGGAATGAAGTTGTACGGAACGAAAAAAGACCGCATTTGCGGCCTTTTTTCAGTATAAAATCAGATGAGGTATCAGCGACGAATAATCAGTTTCTGAACAGATTTTTCATTTCCTGAAGTAACGCGTACGAAGTAAATTCCCTCTGCAGCGTCATTCATATTCAACTGAACCTGACCTGCATTGTTGTAGCGTTGTGATGATACTGTGTTTCCGAGTACATCAACCACTTCAACGAGAGAGTTGGAGTAGTTAAGGTTCAATGTAACATTTCCATTTGAAGGATTCGGGAACATTGTGAAAGGTGTTGTGGTATTCTCGATAACACCAACGCAAGCATCAACAGTCACTGATGTCGTTGCTGACGCAGAGCAGTTGTTTGAATCTGTGAATACGTATGTTACAGTTTGTGTTCCGTTGCCTGCAACTGAAGGATCAAACTGGTTACCGCTTACACCAGGACCGGAGAAAGTACCTCCTGCAGGAGCACCTGTCAGCACAACGTTAGCGTCGTCGAAGCAAACCGGAGAAGATGCTGCAGTAACGCTCACTACAGGCAATGCATTTACAGTAATTGCTGTTGAATCGCTGGAAGAGCACCCGAGTGAATCAGTGTATGTATATGTTGCCATCCACGTTCCTGCACCTGCCGCAGATGGTGTAAATGTATTAGGAGTTACTCCGTTGCCCGAGAAAGTACCGCCTGCAGGTGATCCTGTCAAAGGAATCGGTGGGTTGTTGATACAAACGCTTGTTTGCAGAGCTGAAATGCTCACGGAAGGAAGTGGATTAATAGTTACGTTAACTGTATCAGAAGATGCACAGTTCAGTGAATCAGTAACGGTTACGTAGTAAATACCGCTGGATGACACAGTCAGCGTCTGTGCCGCTGAAGAATCACTCCACATAAAAGTTGAACCTGCATTACCTGCATCCAGAGCAACAGAACCTCCGCATTGCGTAGTGTCGGAACCAAGGTTTACAACAGGCAGAGCATTGATCGTTACGTTGATGGAGTCGATTGCTGAACATCCGTTGCTGTCCGTTACAGTTACGAAGTAAATATCAGATGCAGTTGCAGTCAGCGTTTGTGCTGTTGAATTATCATTCCACAGATAAGTCGCGCCTGCGTTCGCCGCATCCAAAGTTGCCGAACCGCAGAATGCAGCATCTGCACCAAGATTAACAACAGGATTGGCAACGAGAGTGAGGTTAATTCCTGAAGCAGCAGAGTCTGCGCATCCGTTCAGATTGGTCTTAACCATGTTGTAGACACCAGGAGTGTTGGTGGAATAAGTGTTCGTTGTAGCACCTACAATAGGAGCACCGTTGAAGTACCATTGAGAAGTACCGCCGCTGGTTCCGGTAAGTGTAATAGAATCACCTCCGCAGCTGACAGAAGAACCTGAAAGTGCAACAGTTGGAATGTTCAGGACATTCACAGTGTAAGAATAGATTGTATCTCCTACAAAGCCATTCCATGTCACCACATTAACAGTATACGTTCCCGGTGCAGAGTAAATATGAGATGCATTCGCCAACACACCGTAGGATGTAACTACTGAATCGAAAGAAGCATCGCCCCAGTGGAAAATAAGATGTGAGTACAGCTGATGGCCACCCGCGGTCATTGCAAGTGTATCATTCTGACAGAAACTGTTACTATTAGCGGTAATATAAGGTGTCATTACCAAACCTCGCAGGTCATCCGGATTACTTCCTACTTGAGCACCATACACTCCGGTAGTATTAACATGAACGAAACGGGAACTGATATTTGAGTTGATAAACTTGTTGTTTCCGATATATAATGAGCCAAAAGTTTCGCCACCTGGTGTTCCGGTTATTGGAATATTTGTTGCTGTGTAAGGGGCAACTGACATAATTTTCTCCATTACTACTGTTCCGTTACCAGACCAATGGTAGAAAAAGTCGTCATCACGATTATAACATATAATCTCTCCGTCAGCACCCGCGCCTAAAGCGGTAGCAAGTGTTTTAACCGCGGTGTTTTTATCGATCAAATACATTGTTTCAGGAACAGATGCTCCGTTACCTGTAACACCGAATAATTGACCATCTTCACGGAAACTGATCGTTGAAAAATTATCTCCAAGACTGCTGGCAGTCGGAGTGCCGTTCACAGGCGTACAAACTCCGGAAGGAAGGCTAATTCTGACAAGTACACGACCAGTCACGCCGGAAACTTTTGCAATTCCATACACCTGTCCATCTGTTGGGTCCGCTGCCAATCCGGTCATACCGGTAATTGTGAAACCAGCAAGTGATGGAGCAACGCGATGAACAACTGCCCAGTTTGTAGTGTCAACCGACCACAATGAATCCTGGAAAGGGCTAGGTCCCCAGATTAATGGTTGATTGGTGTTGAGAGCGGTTTGAGCTTCAAGCACTGAACCGAAGCAGCCAAGCGACAATAGAATACCAAGTAATAGTTTTTTCATAAACATGTGATTTGGGGACTGCAAATCTAGTGTTTTTTACTTAAGAATCCCCTTCAAATCAACATGTTGAATTAATTAAACATTTCCGGCGTATTTCGCTTTCACGTAGTTCATGAAATAACGGAAGTTCAATTCTTCTCCCGTTGAACGAACGCATAATTCACGTGCCGAGTAAGTCTTGCCGTGCTGGTGAATATTGGCGCGGAGCCATTTCAGCAACTCTGAATAGTTTTTTCTGCTGATCTGATCTTTCAGTCCGGGAATTGCTTTTTCGGCTGCGAAGAACATTTGTGCTGCATAGAAGCTGCCAAGCGAATAAGTAGGGAAGTAGCCGAAACTGCCGTGCGACCAATGCACATCCTGCATGCATCCTTCTGCGTCAGACGGAACTTCTATTCCGAGATATTCTTTGTAACGCGCATTCCAATACGCAGGAATTTCTGAAACCTGAATTCTGTTTTCAAAGATCGCTTTCTCAACTTCGAACCGGATCATAACATGGAAATGATACGTCACTTCATCGGCATTGATTCGAATCAGGGAAGGCTGCACAACATTCAGAGCATTGTAAAACTGATTTACATTCACATCTTTCAAAGTTTCAGGAAAAGCCTGTTTCAATTCCGGGAACTGTCCGCTCCAGAATTCGATGCTGCGACCTACATTGTTCTCCCATAAGCGCGATTGTGATTCGTGTATTGCCAGTGAACAATATTCTCCCGAAGGCAATCCGTATTGATCATCCGGAATTCCCTGTTCATACAGTGCGTGTCCGCCTTCATGAATACTGCCGGTCAAACAATCGCTGATGTTATTCTCATCCACGCGCGTTGTTACACGTACATCGGTTGCGCTGAAGTTAGTGGTAAAAGGATGCATGGAAATATCCTGACGCCCGGCGTCGAAATCGTATCCCATTTCTTTCAGGATTTTTTCGCTGAATGCAATCTGAGCATCCTTCGGGTAAAAACGATGAATGATTTCCTGTGAGCCTATTTTCTGTTCAAGCAACTGCTTTACAAAAGGCACGAGTTCGCTTCGTACATCGTTGAAAAGCTTATCTACATCAGCAGTCTTCAGTCCGGGCTCGTATTCATCCAGCATTGCGTCATATGGATGTGTTTCATAGCCGATAAGTTCACATTCCTTTTTCTTCAGTGCAATCAATTTCTCAAGCTTTGGGGCGTAAATTGAAAAATCGTTTTTTTGTTTCGCTTCCTGCCATGCATTGAAAGTTTCGGAAATGGTGCGACTCATCTCTTCAACAAACACAGTAGTATATTTCTTTCCTTTGCGATATTGCTTGAGTGTATGTTTTACGTTTGCTCTTTGTCTTGCATCAAGACTTTCATCTGTGTTCAGCTTTTCAAGCAATACTCCTGTTTCTTCAGAAGTGAACTGTTCGTGTGCCAATCCGGAAAGTGTTGCGAGTTGTTGTGATCTGCGTTCTGCACTTTTAGGCGGCATATATGTTTCCATATCCCAGTTGAGAACGGCTCCCGTGTATGCAATGTCGGCGAGTTTGGATAATCTGTTGACGTAATCGGCGTAAGACATAAATCGGCTTCTGCTTATTATTGATTTGTTTTAATCCAGATGATTGAATTTCTTCTGCTGTCCTTCTCCAAAACAGTTGTATAAATTCCTGACGGAAATTCCGCTACTGATATGTGCAGTAAAGATGAGGTTCCACCGATCTGCACCGGAAGTTTAAGAACCAAAGCACCAACTGCGTTGTAAATGGAAACAGATGAACCTTCACTTGCATTTTCAATGTATAAGGTAAGTTCATCGCTCGCCGGATTCGGATACACTGAGAAGATGGATTTTTCTTCGGCTTCGGTTACTGATGACAGATTCAGCTGTGCATCGAGATACAATCCCATGGTATAAACATCCAGAAAAGCTCCATCGACCGCTGCGCGATTGATGTAATTTCCGATTACATCACCAATGGAATCGTGCAATGATTGCGGGACAATGTTTGTTCCGAGTTTCCAGGCGCGAAGTAATCCGTCGAAACCTACTGAAGCATTGCAGGCATAATACTGTGTAAGAAAATTACGCAGCGCATCATTCAACATGTCAGACAATGTATCGAAGTGCGGGTTGCTGGCATTTGCGTTCATCAGTGTTGCTGCAGTGTTGTGAATAATAATATTGTGATACACCGACTTCGCATTATGTCCGTCCATCCAGCGTCCGTTGGAAATCTGGCCGGGCAATACCGAATAACGTAAAATCGTATCGGTGTTCAGCAGCCAATCTGTGTTTTGCGGATCCAATATATATCCGAATGAAAGTGCATAAGCCTGAAATGTGTTGTAGTTGTAATTTGTATTCATTCGCAATGTATCGCAATAAGATGCTGTGCGTAATGCTGCATTCCGGTAATTGGTGTCGCCGGTAAACTGGTACGCTTCTGCAAACACACCGCCGATTACTCCGGCGTCGAATTTGAATTCACCGGTTCCTCTGTCGTCAATGATCCATCCATTGATGAGAACATTTACTGAATCTGCACTCAACGATTGAAGATAATTATTGATGATCGGAGTGAACACGGGATCTCCGTACGGACGCAGGTCAGGAAACGGAAATGCACCATTGGGAAGCTGCATGGTAAGGAGCGAATCAAGTCCTTGTTTTGCCCATTGCAGATACAGATTTCTGCGTGCAAGATCAGTTTCTGCATTAGCAATACGAATCAATCCGCTACACACTTCTGCGCCTGCTCGTAAGGGAACAGAGTGCGGTTGGTAAAATGGCGGTAATTCACCTTTGCAGGTTCTGTGAATGTTTACATAAACAAGACTGTCAGCTGCAATGAGCTGGCGTGATAACGTAAGTGCGGCGTTGAGCGACAACCAGCTTGTGTTCGTTGAAAGTGCAGTGTATACTTCCTGATTGTCAGGTTGACCTGCTTCAGTTGAAAATATTGTTTTTGCCGCAGAACTGATTGAGTCGATTTGAGCAAGGTCTTTCGAATACAAAGCGCCCTGTAAAGAAGAAAATGCAATATTCAATTGCGATGTCTGCGTTCCGTTCAGAACCTGCGTATCATTACATTGTCCATTCGCTGAATAGTGGAACAACGCGAGAAGAAATATTGCAAGCACGTTTTTCATTTGGTTCGCATTGCATGAAGTGCCAGCATGATCCAACCGGCAATAAACGCCACACCGCCCAGTGGAGTAATGGGCCCGAGCCAATGCCAGGATTCCATTCCTAAAACATTTCTCGTTGAGAGGAGATAAAGAGATCCCGAGAAAAGTAAAATGCCTGTGATGAATAACCAGAATGAAGCATGCAGCCACTTAGATTCAGTTTGAACTTTGGTGATGATCCCGCAAATAAGAATTGCGAATGCATGATACATCTGATAACGAGCTGCGGTTTCGAAATTTCTGAGCATTTTATCATCCATCAGACCGCTATCTACGTATTGCTGCAGTCCATGAGCTGCGAAAGCGCCGAGTACAACTGACAATAATGCCAGAATTGCTCCTGTAGCCAATGATTTATTCGTCATATTTCAAATGTACGAAGAACTCATTTGCTAAGATTAGTGTTACGGAGCGGATTCAGTTGCCGGTTGGTCGATGATTTTGTGTTGTTCGCCTCAGCCGATTGGCTGACAGATTGGAATGATATAAATTCGGATATGTTAAATAGATTTCGGCTCGTCGGACTTCTGACTCTGGTGTATGCATTATCTGCTTCTTTTGCAGACTTGAGAACCGTGGATGTTCAGTTTGTACCATATTGGGGCGACAAACCGTTAAAAGCGGATTCTGTTTACTTTTCTGAAAAGAACGGAGATAGTATCAGATTCACGCAGTTCCGTTTTTATATCTCCGATTTTATACTTCACGAGAACATTATTGCCGGTGCAGTAACCGATTATCAACTCATTGATCTGAGTACGGGTCCATCAGCTGCCAATACAATTCAGTACCATTCAATGGGTAGAATAACCGAATTCACTTTCAATTTAGGTATTGACAGTGCAACCAATGTGAATGGAGTGGGAAGCGGTGTGCTGGATCCGACCAATGGAATGTATTGGGCATGGCACAGCGGATTTATCAACCTGAAACTGGAAGGAACATCGCCTTCGTGCACGAAGAATCGGGGAAAGTTTCAGTATCATTTAGGAGGATATTCAGCACCATACAATACACTGCGTCAGGTTAAGTTGCCATATGAAACGGACGATGAGCATATTCGGATAAAAGTAGATCTGAAAAAGTTCATTGATGGAGTTAATATGAAAGAGCAAGCCGTAGTGATGTCACCCGGTGCTGACGCAATGAAATTGTCAGATAACGCGGTTAGCATGTTCAGCATACTGAAATGAGAAGGACGATTGTGATAATGTTTTTGCTCACCCTGGTGATGCTTTCCTTCAGATCACTCTCTGAACTGATATCATGGCCTTCTTACTTTCCTAAGCCGGTTTATAATTTCAATAAGAGGCCATTAACCGCTGCGCAGGTAGAACTTGGTCGCGCATTGTTCTATGATCCGGTTTTGTCAGTCGACAGTTCTACATCATGTGCATCGTGTCATTCACCGTACAATTCGTTCGCGCATACCGATCATTCGTTAAGTCACGGAATCCATGACAGCATAGGAACAAGAAATGCTCCGGCGCTTATTAATCTTGCATGGAGTTCTTTGCTGATGTGGGATGGCGCTGTAAATCACATAGAAGTTCAGGCACTGGCACCGATCACAAATGGTTCGGAGATGGGGGAGGAAATGAATCATGTGGTGCTGAAGCTTAACAGATCATCACGTTACAGAGGATTGTTCTTCACAGCCTATGGTGATTCTGTTGCTACAGGACAGAGAACGTTGCTGGCTTTGGCACAGTTTCAGCTCAGTTTAGTTTCATGCAATTCAAAGTATGACAGCGTCCGCTCAGGATTCATTTCGTACACTGAACAGGAGCAACACGGTTATGATTTATTTCTGCGCCATTGCAATTCGTGTCATACAGAACCTCTGTTCACCAATAACGGTTTTGCAAATAACGGTTTGAGCATTGATCCTTTGCTGAATGATTACGGCAGATTCAGAATTACAAACGACAGAAAGGATTCAATGAAGTTCAAGGTGCCTACTTTGCGCAATGTGGAATTCACGTATCCATACATGCACGATGGAAGGTTTCTGAGTTTGTATGATGTGATTCGCCATTATACATCGGGAGTGAAGGAGTCAAGTACACTTGCCCTGCAACTAAGGAAACCGGTTGAACTGTCGGCCTCTGAAAAAACGGATCTCGTCGCATTTCTGTTGACACTAAGTGATAAAAAGTTCATTTTCGACAAAAGATTCGGACCACCGAATATGAAATAACCTACTAAACCGAAGGCTACCATGAGAACGAAACATCTTTTTCTCGCATCAGCATTGAGTATGGCAGTTGCTGCAAATGCACAGACTAATCCGGCAATTACCGCATGGCTGCAGAATACATCGTTGACGGGCAGTCATTATGTTCAGAACAACTTTACGCCGATTCAGGATAATGTTGCAGTGAATGTTCAGACGGTGCAATATTCAACCAACTGGGTTTATGTAAGCACGAACGGAATTCCGAGTTATACAACAGGTCCTTATCTGGATGGTAATCCTTCGCAGGCAAGCGATCAGAACGCAATCTTTAAAATTCCATTGACGCCAACACCAAATACCGGTAATCCGACATCTACAACAATGGGCAATATCGGAGTGTTCATCAATGGTGTTGCATTGTTTGATTATCGCGACGGTGTTTCATGGAATAATACGACACAGACTGAAGGTGGCGGACCTATTCAGGGACCTCCCGGGCAGGGTATCTGGAATCGTGACGCTGTTGTTGCGGAGCGAGTAGGATTTGACTGTGCAAAAGGACATCCTGCAATGGGTAATTATCATCATCATCAGAATCCATCGGCTTTTGATCTTGATTTAGTTCCTGTGTCTAATATTTGTTCATTGTACGATTCTGATGGTTTGTATGTAATTGACAGCACACAGCATTCTCCTTTGCTTGGCTTCGCGTATGATGGTTATCCGATTTACGGTGCTTATGCATATCAGAATACCAATGGAACAGGTCCGATAGTACGCATGAAATCATCTTATCAGTTGAGAAATATTACTGTCCGCACGCATTATGCAGACGGAACAGATGTAATCGATGGACCTCCTGTAAGCACAACATATCCATTAGGTCATTACAGAGAAGATTATGAATATATTTCGAATTCCGCTTCTGATTATCTGGATGAACACAACGGAAGATTCTGCATTACGCCGGAATATCCGAACGGTACTTACGCATATTTCTGCACTGTTGATGAGAATTGGAATTCAGCGTATCCTTACGCCGTTGGTCCGACTTTCTACGGAACTTACGTTGTTTCGAAGGTTACATCAATTTCTGAACCAACAACGACTTACGTTCCTTCTACTGCCGTTAATGAAACTGAATTCAATTCTTTCTCATTGAGCGTTTATCCTAATCCTGCAAGTGATTTTATCGCGGTGCAGGCGGGCAGTCTCGTAACAACTGTGCTGACTGTGCAACTTGTTGACGTAACGGGAAGAATCATTAAGGAAACCCAAATTGCGCCGGGCAGTACAATTGCGTGGATAGATACCCGCACTGTATACGATGGTCAGTATCTGATTCGTATGAGCAGCGGAACTTTCAGCAAGTCAACGTCGGTGATTATCGCCCGTTAACGGAATCATAAGCGCAGAATCTATTTTGATGATCCTGCTGCTTTTTCTCTGCGACGGAAATATTTCTTCATCAGTCTGCTTTGCTTCAGTGCATCCATCATGTTAGCAAAGTCTGCAGAGCCTTTATTGATGGAAGCTACACTGGCATTCAGATTATACACCAGAGTTGTATCCATGATTAGTGTGCCCAGGGTTCCCTGACCGCTGGAAATCTGTTGAGAGAGTTTGTTTACATCTCCACTCAGAATCAACATGGAGTCGCTTACTGCACGAATGGTTACCACGGACTGACGAATGTTCGAACTGATCGTGGTGTCTGTGATCAACGCACCAATGTTTCCTTTTCCGTTTTTAATGTCATTAACAATAGCAGAGAAATTGCCTGTTGCAACCATAGTATTGTTTCCGCTTTGTCGAATGCTTACGATAGTGGCTTTCACATTCTCAGCCATCGTGGTGTCCATCAGAAGGCTCCACAAGGAATTAGGACTGTTGATTTTCTCGGTGATACGCAACAGGTCTTCAGTGATCTGTTTGATGTTTTCGTTAGTTGTATTGAGTGTACGTATCATCTGATCCGTATCAATGGATTCTTTCGTCGCGATCTTATCGCCATCTTGAACCGGATCCGAAGGTCCTTCTCCGATTTCAATACTAACGAGTTTGTTACCCATCAAGCCATCGGTTGTAATGGTTGCTCTGCAGTTCTTACGAATAAACTCGTGATAGTCTTCGTCAATGATAAGAATGACTTTCACGGAGCTGTCGGAAATAATATCAATGCTTTCAACCGTCCCAACATCAATACCTGCGAATCGAACATTATTGCCGGCGTGGAGTCCGTTTACATTTTTGAAATTAGCTTCAACTCTGAAGACGTCACCGAAGAAATTCTGCTTAGCGCCGATGATGTATAATCCTGCAATCAGCAAAGCGGAACCTATAGCAACAAAAATGCCGAGACGGAAATTGCGGTAAAATTCTTTCAGTGAAGCCATCCTTTATTCGAAAAACTGTTTGACTTTGGGATCGGAGGAATGACTCAATTCATCCCAGGTTCCCACTGCATAGCAGGTTCCGTCAACCAAAGTTATGATTCTGTTAGCTGTAATTCGCACACAACTCATATCGTGAGCAATAATGATTGATGAAGTATTGTATTTTTTCTGGATATCCAGCATCAGGTTGCTGATTTCTCTCGAAGTAACCGGATCAAGTCCGGTGGTGGGTTCATCATACAAAATGATTTCAGGTTTGAGAATCAGAGTACGTGCAAGTGCAATACGCTTTTTCATTCCACCGGACAATTCAGAAGGCATCATGTCTTTTGTGTGGGCCAATCCAACGTTGGAAAGCACTTCTTCGATCAGACTGTCCACTTCAACTTGAGTGAGTTTTTTTCTGTGTCGTCGCAGAGGAAATTCCAGGTTTTCTCTGACTGTCATTGAATCGTAAAGTGCATTACTCTGAAACAGAAATCCAATACGCGTACGGATTTCATCCAACTCCGCTTGTTTCAGTTGCGGAATGTTTTTACCGAACACTTTGATTTCTCCTTTATCAGGTTCCATTAATCCGATAATCAGTTTAATCAGTACGGACTTTCCCGAACCGGATTTCCCCAGTACCACCAAATTTTCACCCTGATGAAGTTGAAGTCCAACGCCGCGTAACACGTGATTGCTGTCGAATGATTTCCATAAGTCGGAAATTTCGAGAACTGTTTGACGTGTATCAGGAGTAGCGTTCGGCATCGGTTAATTCAGTCCCATCAGATCCGTTATTTGTACGGCGATGAGGTCAATTATGAAAATGAGCAAGGAGGAGAGAACAACTGCAGAATTCGCTGATCGACCAACACCTTCAGTTCCATGAGTTGTGAAATAGCCTTTGTAACAACCCACAAGTCCGATCGCAAATCCGAAGAAGTAAGTTTTAATAAAAGCAGGAGCAAAATCTGTAAACCAAACAGAGTTGAATACATGATACCAGAACAGATCCCAACTTACCGTGGCGTGCAGATTACAGCCAAGGTAACTTCCATAGAGCGAAACGCCGTCTGCAATCATGGCGAGAATAGGAATAGTAAGCGTAGTAGCCAACATGCGTGTCACTACCAGAAATTTGAACGGATTTGTACCGGATACTTCCATTGCATCGATCTGCTCAGTTACGCGCATCGAGCCGAGTTCAGCACCGATACTTGAACCGATTTTACCGGCGCAGATCAGTGCGGTAATCACAGGAACAATTTCACGTACAAGTGAAACCGAAACCATTCCCGGAAGCCATGCTTCAGCACCGAAACGCACAAGAGTAGGGCGCGACTGAATTGTAATTACAAGACCTATGATGAAAGCAGTCATTGCCACCAGCCCAAGTGTCTGGTAACCTACGTAGAAACACTGTCTGAAGAATTCACGGAATTCGTAACGAGGTCTCCAGAACTCCGCGAAGAAGCGACCGGCAAATGCCGACATTGCTCCTGTTTCAGCAACAACTTTTTTCCAGCCTGGTAGCGCCATGATTTGAAGCTAAGGTAGTTGATTTGTCGGCCGGGGCAAGTGACAACAAACAGAGCCGGTGGTGACGTGCATCATCTTTGATCCACTATCGTAATTCTCAGGATTGTAAGTATCATCAACGATTTGTTTTTGTTTCATCGGATTCGCACATATTCTGCTTGTTTACAGGACTAATAGCAGAAAAGTGTAAAGAGAATACATCAGTTTAACCTTTTCCCTTGATCATTTCCCGGCTCTAGCTCATGTTCAGGTTCACCGCCGAAATAGACTATCTTTGCCCCACAAACACCCAACACATGAAAAAACTTCTACACCTTGCAGCAGGATTGCTGCTTACGTCATCTGTTTTTGCGCAAACGCAGATTCAGACTCCAATGCCCGCACAGACATCCACGTTTTCCTCCAATGTCAGAGGATATTGGTTCGTGGCGCAATCTTGCTTTACAATAACCGGGGCAGAAGTTCCAACTAATAACGCAGGTAATCAATCGATCGCAATTGTTCGTTTCCCCGCTACTCCGCCTACGTTTTCAACAACCACCAATAACTTTACAACTTTGCTGTTGGTACAGAACGGACCGGCGAGTGGAATTATTCCTTGTAACATTCAGGTAGAACAAGGAGATATTATCGGTGTGCTTGGTTGCAGAGGCACAACAACGTCTTACGGAAACGGAAGTACAGGTACAACGATTGAAGGAATCTTGACTCCAACGACAAGATTGGGGATGCAGTTTCCTTTAACTACAACAGCACCGACCCAGTTGTGGACTGAGCCTTCATCCACTAACATCGGTCGCGTATTTTTATATTACGATTCATTGATAACGTATACTGCATCCAACACAGTTCTGAACCAATCTGATGTTTCATTCTCAACAAATGCGGATACGTCTTTCACTACTGTATGGAATTACGGCGACAGTTCGCCGCTTGATACGACTGACAACCCTACACACACTTATACTTTGGGTGGAACTTATAACGTTTGTGCTTACATCACTAACTCCTGCGGTACAGATACGGTTTGTCAAACTGTAACTGTGTGCGGTAGCGCAGCGACTACAGCGTCTTACAGTGCAACTGCATCCGGTGGTACCGTGAATTTTACGGATGCATCAACCAACGCGACATCATGGATTTGGGATTTTGGTGACGCCACGACGTCAACTCAGCAGAATCCGAGTCACACGTATTCCGCATCAGGCACTTATTACGTTTGCGTTACTGCAATTCGCGGAACTTGTGATACAGCAGTGTTCTGCGATTCTGTTACTGTATGTATTGCTCCGACCGTTACGTTCACAGCAGCATCTGCAGGTAGCGGAGCTTACATCTTTTCAGCTTCTTCAACCGGAGCAACATCATGGTCATGGGATTTCGGTGACGGTTCACCGCTTGGTTCCGGAATGACGCCGACCCATACTTATTCAACCAGCGGAACATATACAGTTTGTGTAACCGCTTACGGTTGTGATTCGACTACTACTTGTGATACTGTGAATATCTGCGCTCCATCTGTTGCCATGTTCAATACGTCTGATTCTTCAGGAACTGTAACATTCACAGATATGTCTTCGAACACGAATTCATGGACATGGGATTTCGGTGATTCTACAACTTCAAGTTCGCAGAATCCTGTACACGTTTATGCGACAAACGGAACCTACACTGTATGTCTGATTGCAGGTGGATGTGACCCTGATACCATGTGTTCAAGTGTTACAGTTTGTCCTGAAACGCTCAGCGCAACTTTCACGTCAACAGATTCTGCATTTACAGCAAACTTCACGAGCACAGCTACCGGAGCTGCAACTTACATGTGGGATTTCGGTGACGGTAACTTTTCAACTTCACAAAACCCAAGTCATACTTATGCAACAACAGGATTGTTTAACGTATGTCTTACCACCTGGAATGTCTGCGGAGATTCAGTGACTTCATGTGACAGTATTCTGCTCGTTATAACTGACGCATTGTCTGTTAACGGCACAGAGTCGGTTGTATATCCGAATCCGGCCGCAGACCAGGCAACAGTAATGGTGAACTCAACACTTTACACCGGAAATTACCAGTTCGGTTTGTATGATGCAGCAGGTAAGCTGATCATGACACAGAATGGAACATTCGGAATGCCTCTGAACATTGCCCGTGGTGAGATTGCAGTTGGAATGTACTTCTATCGTATTTCAGTGAATGATGCTGTAATCAGCAACGGAAATCTGATCTTTACGAAGTAAATTCAGTCTTATTGAAAAGCCTCCTTCATTAGTTTGAAGGAGGCTTTTTCGTGACTTATATTCCGCAAGGGATTCAGTAACTTCGCAGGCATGAAAACAATTCTGGTCATTGGTGCCGGTCGTTCGTCTTCTGCACTGATCAATTATCTGCTGAATAACAGTTCCTCCTGCAATTGGACTATCAGTGTAGGAGATGTGAATCTTAAGCAGGCACAAGATAGGGTAGGTACGCACGATCGTGGTACGGCTTTCGTTTTTGATATCAATAACCAGCAGCAGCGGGAAGCGGAAATTACAAACGCTGACCTTGTTGTTTCTATGCTTCCGGCATTCATGCATGGACAGGTTGCAGAAGACTGCGTGAGATTCGGAAAGCATCTCGTAACTGCGTCTTATGTTTCTGATAAGATGAAATCGTTGCATGAAGAAGCGCTGGCAAAAGGAGTAATACTGCTCAATGAAATCGGACTTGATCCGGGCATTGACCATATGAGCGCCATGCAGATCATTGATGAAATCCGCAGCAAAGGCGGTGTGATGAATGCGTTTTACAGCTATTGCGGGGGATTAGTTGCTCCTGAATCTAATGACAATCCATGGGGTTACAAGTTCTCCTGGAATCCGCGTAATGTTATTCTTGCAGGACAGGGAACAGCGCAGTACATCCGCGATGGAAAGTACCGCTACCTTCCTTATCAACGTTTGTTTTCTGAGGCAAAGTCAATTACCGTTGAAGGACACGGTAAGTTTGATGCTTACGCCAATCGTGATTCACTTTCTTACCGCACTGTTTACGGGTTGGAATCAATCCCGACAATGTTGCGTGGTACTTTGCGTCATCACGGCTTTTGTGAAGCCTGGAATGTATTTGTGCAATTGGGTATCACCGATGATACATGGAGGCTGGAAGATTCCGCAAACATGACGTATGCAGATTTGGTAGCCGCTTTGCTTCCTGAAGGAAAAGGTACATTGCGTGAAAGACTCGCAAAACTTGCCGGAGTTGAAGCTGGCGGATCTGTGATGGATATGGTAGAGTGGACCGGTGTATTGAGCAATGTGAAAATCGCAATGGATAGCGCAACACCAGCTCAGGCGCTGCAGAAACTACTTGAAGAGAAGTGGAAGCTGAAACAAGGCGACAAAGACATGGTGGTGATGCAGCACATTTTCGAATTCACTCTGAATGGCAAGCAGCAGACTATAATATCATCTTTAGTTGTAAAAGGCGATGATGAAGTGAATACTGCTATGGCCAAAACTGTGGGTCTTCCTGCGGCAATTGCCATTAAGATGATACTCACGGGCAAGTACAGTTCTGCAGGCGTTGTTGTTCCTGTTAAGAAAGATCTTTATGATCCGGTTTTGAATGAGCTTAAGGAATACGGAATTGTGTTCAGTGAAACACATCAATAACACAAAAAAGACCTGACGAATCATCAGGTCTTTTTTTATTCAATATCGTACTGCTTATTTCTTCGGGATAAGAAGATCCAGAAGTTTGCCTGGCGCATTCGTTTTCAGTGAATCTGTTCCACCTTCGAGATTGTTCGGAGTTACTTTCACTTTCTGTGAGCCGGGTTCATCAATGGTCAGTTTTGTTGGGGCTGAAGTGCCATTGGTAGCATTATTCACGGTAGTCTTCACTTTTTGTGAACCTGCTTCGTCAATTGTAAGATTCTGGGGAATTACATCTGCTGCTTTCGGTGTAGTAGCAGGTGTCTTTACACGTTGAGATCCGGCTTCATCTATTGTCAGTGAAGTGCCGGATCCGCTTGCGTCCAGATTTCCCGCTCCCGGAGGTGCAGGTGGTGCTGCTTCTTCAGTTTTAGCAGGTTCTGCCGGTGCCTCCGATGAGGCTTGATCCTGTTTTGGAGCTTCCACTTCATCATCCTTTGGCCTTTCTACTCCTGAAGCAGGATTTGGAGAAGGCGCAGGCGATTCAGTTTTCGTGCTGTCTTTGGTAACAGTCTTTTTCTTGTCTTTACTGCCGCGTACAGTACCAGGTTCGTCAATTGCTGCACGATTACCGTTACTTGTTGTATCTACTGCGTCAGATTTAGAAGCTGCTTCTTTTTTCTCAGCTTTCTTTTTCTTTTTATCACCGCCATCCTGCGCCTGTGCGCCGATAACGAATGCTGTGCATAGCAAAGCGAGAGTGAGAAGTTTTTTCATGCCAGAAAGGTTTGTACTGATTCTGAACCAAAATTAATGCCAAATAGTGTACAAACCGCAGGAAGAGCAGTACTATTTCGACAATTCTATGGCTTCGTTCACACTGATCTGCTCTCCTTTGAAGAAGGCGATAATGAAGCAATCAGGGAAACCTTCTGCTTTCATTTTGTCGCGTGTAGCTGAAATTGCCTTGAAATCGGAAGTGCTACCTACCGTGTAACGGGTTAATCCTGCAGGAGTAACGGTTTTCTTAAGTCCGGCAACCTTGTCCAGTTTCGCTTTTACATCACTTGGAGGTTCATTTTTGAATACGCCCAACTGAACCTGAAACTCAACCATAGATTTATTTACTGCCGATTGTGCAGTATCAACAGTTTGAGGTTCCTGTTTCATGTAAATAGCACCTGCTTTCTCAAGCGGAACACGCTTTCCTTGCTTGTAGGCTACGATAAACGCTCCACTGTATCCTTTTACAAGCAACTGAGCTTTTGCATCTGCAGCTTGCTGGAATGAAGTGTATGAGCCCGAAACGTATTTGTAAAGTCCGTCGTCCGTTTTGAATACGAGAAGATTCGGCACATCAGAGAACGCTTGCTTTGAAATTGGCTTACTGAATGCACCAACTTGAACACGGAATACAATTCCCGTATCATTCGGCATCGGATCTACGTTATTATTCGGATTGTTATTGGAATTACCGCTGTTGCCCGAGTTTCCACTGTTTCCTGCGTTACCGCTATTACCCGAATTGCCGCTATTGCCAGAATTACCGTTGTTACCAGAATTACCACTATTCCCTGAATTGCCGCTGTTACCGGAGTTGCCATTGTTTCCTGCATTTCCGCTATTGCCGGAGTTCCCTGCAGTAGAAGTAAGTCCTGTTACTTCAATCAATCTTCCATCAGGAGCTTTGTAAACCAATTTAGGAGCTGTGAAGCCTTGTGCTTCCAAAGCTTTGCGGCGCTTCTCGGCTTCAACCAGATCATAGAATTTCCCTGCAGTGTATCCGGTGGAAGAATCCGGCAGACTGTGTGTTGCAATATCAGGAACGCTGAGGAATTTGAGCATTTGATCGTTGCTGATGGTGTTCTTGTAAGTACCCAAAGAAACCATGTACACCTTGCGATCCGCTCCGCCGCTTCCTGCGAGATTCTGTCCTGTTTTTACTTTTTCGTTTACTGCGTGATACTCTCCGGTTGAATCGTTGTATAACAACCATCTGCGGAGAATAATTGAATCTGTCAATGAAATTCCATTTTCATCTGTGATCATTCCTGCAGGTGATTCAGGTTCAAGATCGCGATAATCGGAAGTTAAATCCACGTCATTGTCCAAAGGACAACCATGCATATCAACAGCAACGCCTTTCGGTGTCAGGGCGCAGGAATCATCAAGATCAAAAACTCCGTCACCATCGTAATCTTCATCATTGAACGCCAGATAAAGACTGTCATTGAGCGGCAATGAATCGATTTCTTCTTCCTGCTTACCGTTAAGATTATAACGCAAAGTCAGACTCGTGAATACAAAGTGGTCGTTGCGTGCATTACCCTGACGATCTCCTGAACTTTCAGCGGTTACACCATCAACATAATCCGTGAAAGAGAAATGGAATGTTGTTCCAAGGTTGGCATCCCATCTGTCAGTAAGTTTCATTGAGAAACCGGCACCTACAGGAACCGCCCATGAACGTTCAGGATACTCACCGAAATCATCAGGATTCTGATTCCGCACATCTGTTTCGTAAGTGTAATCGCGCTGGAGGAAGGACGCCTGCCATGCAAATGGATCGTTTTCTGCAATGTTGCGAATGGAGCCATCTGACCAATAATGATAACGATTGCCATTGGCATCAAACAGGTCGGTCTTCGAAAGGAATTCGAATGATTCAAATCCGACTGTAATCCACGGCATGATATTCCTTGGCTGGTGATAGAAGTTGCCGAAGTTGTATTCGAAGTGAATTCCGCCAACCCGAATCTGGGATTCGAAGTTCACGTTGCGGTAGATCAAACGTTCATTTGCACCAAGCTTACCGAACATCGTGTAAAAACCGATATTCAGATACGGTGTAAGAGTTTGATGAATGGAAAGATCGTATCCGATTCGTGCAGTCTGGAAGCTTGCGAGATTCTTGCGGTACAGATCACCATAGAATGAGAACATACCTGTACCCAAACCGATTGTAGGTTTGAAAACAAACGGTTCTGAATCATCTGTGGAATTTTCCGTTACAACCGAAGGTGTTACAGCTGTCCCCTGAGCAAAGAGTCCTGCAGGCAACAGTAACAGAATCAGTAATAAACGGCAAATGCTCAGCATATTCACAAATCTAATGAATTCGCACGCAAAGACCAATGGAAAGCAGACCTTATCGGATCCACTTCTGGCTTGTTATCATTAACGCTTCCTGAACGGTAATGCGTTTTCCATTGCTGTATGCAACCACAAACGGACCTTGAACACCTTTAGAGCGTACTGCTTCACGGTTATCGCGTGCATCCTGATAAGTTGTGTGCTTACCGGTAGTATACTTGTTAAGACCGTCAACCTGTTCTGCATTCACTGAAGAGAGACCGTAAGTTGACTGATAGTAACTTGTTTCCACGCGACGTTGCATTGCTGCGATCTGAACAGCGTAGGAGACTCCGGGAGCGGTTCCGCTTTGTGCTGATTGTGTTGCAGTTCCGTTATTATCAGCTTGGCGCGTGTCATTGCTTGAAGAACTGTTATCAGTTGAATTTCCGGATGAGTTCTGGTTATTGGCAGCAACATTGTTCTGATTGGTGTTGGTGTTCTGCGTGTTGTCCGAATTGTTTGCAGTGGAATTAACGGCATTGTTCACCGGATCAGAAGTGTTGTTGTTCGAATTTGTGTTTCCTGAATTGTTGTCCGGAGTTTTGTTGTTGCCGTTATCGTTATTTGTGGCGAGTGCCGGATTTGATTTTAATTCAATATCAGAAGGAGCCAATGCAATTATTTTGTTGCCCATATTCTCCACATAAGATACGTGGCCTGTAATTTGTGATTTGCCGCTTGCATCAGGTGAAGTGATTACTTTGTAACGTACGTTCAACGTTGACGTGGCTTTATTCGGGCTGTACCATTGAACTTTCACAATTCCTTTTTCGAATGACCAATCTCCGCCGTCAATGGAAACCGGTTTTGCAAGAAATCCTTCCGGCAATGTATCCTGCAATTTGATATAACTGCCGAGATCGCCTTTGTTGATGACAACGTCAACGAAGAATTCACCCATTACAGGTTCATTCGGTACAGTACGACTTGCGGTAACTCCGGCTGCAGGATTTGCGGTGCTGTCTGTTGTTTCAGGAACATAATTCCCCGTGTTGGAATTCGCGTTACCAACCTGAACTTTCAATGGATCCAAAGCAATATGGCTCGGGAGATTGTCAACGCTGTGAGATACTTTGCTCGGAAATTCAAATGTTCCTTCTGCATTGGCAGGAGGAGTGAGTTTAAAAGAGATGTTGACTTCTTCTTTTTTCCCGATTTCGGACCAGATGAACTTCACTACATTTTCTTCCACTTTGAAAGTAGCTCCCGAACTGTTTACGTTTTCAGCTGTCCATCCTTGCGGAATGGTCATAGCATAACGAACGAATTTTTCTTCTCCATTCGGATTGATCTTAACGTTAACAGTAAACGCTTCACCTTTATTCACCTGAGAAGGTGCCGACACCGTTGCAGATGGAGTTCCGCTCATCACGGAAAAAATCCAGGCGAAGAAGAAGTTCAGTGCAATGATAAGTGCTCTAACCATAATGTATCCGATCTATTGTTCAAAGAAATAATCAATCAATTCGCTGATCTTATCAGCGGTCCAGTCGCCTTCACCATCGAAGAAATCATCGATTACTGAGTCGATTTCATCGGCAGTGATTTTGCAATCCGTATTCTTATCGGCAGCTCTGAACTTTTCAGGAATACAGTTCTGATCCGGAACCGGATTTCCGAGACTGTCGACCTGCGTGAGCTTAGTAGTAACGCCGTCTTTGTTTACTGGAGTGTTCTTTGGAGTGTTCGGTTCTTTATCTCTGTAATCCGGAACACCGTCTTCATCTTTATCCGGAGGACAACCTCCGTTATCTACTTTAACACCAGCTGGAGTATCCGGACATTTATCGTTCGCATCACTCACACCATCTTTGTCGGTGTCCTCGTTCAGGATATCTTTTCCTGAAGATCCTTTCTCTCGTTCTTCAGCTTTGTTGAATTGATAGTAGATGGAAAGATTCAGGAACATCCAGCTGTCGTTTCGATCGAAGCGAACATTGTCAATGTTATCTGTGAACGTGATATTATAAGTAGCACGGAAATCCGCTCCCATATGTCTGCTGAACTTGAACTTAGTTCCGACTGACAACGGAATTCCCATTGTACTTCTTTTATAATTCGTGCTGTCAGTCAGGCGAGTTTCGTAAGTATAATCGCGTTGCAGATACTGAGCACTTAACGCATTGGGTGAATTTTCAGGAAGATCACGAATTGATCCGTCGCTCCAGTAATGATAAAGTGAGTCTTTGGAGTCGTACAAATCTCCATACGGATCGAAGCTCATCCACATTACACCAACTCCTAAGTAAGGAGCAAGGGTTGCTCTTCTGGAAAGAATGAAATCATTATCCAGATTCAACATCAAACCTCCGCCAACACTAAGGAATTTAGTTGTGAAGTTTCTGTTGAATAAAGAGGAGCGCTCGTTTACAGTCATTGTTCCGTAAACTCCGTACAACTCAGCACCAAGAGTGCTCAGAAAACGCTGTTCAATTCCGAAACGGAATCCTGTACGGAAAGTACCGCCTGTTTTAGTATTAGAAGCACCAACATCTCCTCTGAAGCTGGTGAGTCCTGCACCGATTCCAATCAATGGGAGTTCCTTGCGTTCGTCACTTTGACTTCGCAATTGCGTTGCGAAGCCGCCGAGTAGAAGTAATGCGAACAAGGATTTGATAGTCATGGGTTATGTCTTTCAAGTACAAAATGCACTTGAAAAACAAAACTAGAATTGCTGCAGGCAGGCCTTAGTCTATGGTGTTCATAATTACAAACACGAAATTGTGAATAGGGTTAAGTGAAAACCGCTGAAACTCTTTATTGGTAAGGGTTTCAGCGGTTGAAAGTGGGTGTTGAAATCGATCTGTCGTTATTAACAAACGGATGTTAGTCGATCAGAAGTTCGGTTTCAATAAATAGTGTGAATAGAAGTCGTTGATAATCTTAACCGCTTCATCGGCTGTATCAACAACATGGAATAAGCTGAGATCTTCAGGGCTGACATTACGCTCTTTTTCAAGCATCGTTTTACGTATCCAGTCTACAAGGCCGCCCCAATAATCGCTACCAACAAGAATTACCGGGAAGTGTGCAATTTTGGATGTTTGCACCAATGTCAGCGCTTCGAATAATTCATCTAACGTGCCGAATCCTCCGGGCATTGCAATGAATCCCTGACTGTATTTCAGAAATATGGTTTTGCGAACGAAGAAATAATCGAACACAAGATTCTTATCGAGATCCACGAATGGATTGGAACTTTGCTCAAAAGGCAAACGGATATTCAGTCCAACGGATTTTCCTTTACCGACTTTTGCACCTTTGTTCGCTGCTTCCATAATTCCGGGTCCACCGCCCGTAATAACACCATATCCTTCCTGCGTGAGACGTGTTGCAATTTCTTCTGCAAGCTGATAGTATTTGTTTTCAGGTTTTGTTCGTGCAGAGCCGAAGATGGAAACACAAGGTCCGATCTTCGTCATCTTTTCAAATCCTTCTACAAACTCCGACATGATTTTGAAAATCTGCCACGAGTTGCCCGCTTTGATCTCGTTCCAGTCTTTCTCTGCAAAAGCGCGGCGTATTTTGTCTTCCTGATTCTCTGTCATAAAATTGAATTCTATATTTAATTAAACCACTCCGTCATACTGCAGCAAATGCCCTGCCACAGTTGCGGAACGGTCTAAATTAAGATTTTTGAAAGATAATTGCTGATTTAAAACGTGGATACGCCGTTCTAACGCATTTCTTCTGCCAGATATTTTGCAGTGTGACTGTTCTTCGCTTTCAGCATCTGCTCCGGAGTTCCTTCAAACAAAATCTGTCCGCCGCCCGAACCGCCTTCCGGTCCTAAGTCAATAACGTGATCAGCAACTTTGATGATGTCCATGTTGTGCTCAATCACAATTACGGTATTGCCCTGATCAACCAGTTTCTGAAGTACTTCAAGCAAAATGCGAATGTCTTCAAAGTGTAATCCTGTTGTAGGTTCATCAAGAATATACAACGTATTACCCGTTTGCTTTCGTGCAAGCTCCGTTGCGAGTTTCACACGTTGTGCTTCGCCACCTGATAATGTTGTGCTTTGTTGTCCGAGTGTGATATAACCAAGTCCCACATCGTTCATCGCTTTTACACGTTGAAGAATGGAAGGTTGTGCTTCGAAGAATTCCGTAGCCTGTTCGATTGTCAGATTCAAAACATCACTGATGCTCTTTCCTTTGAATCGAACTTCGAGTGTTTCACGATTGTAACGTTTGCCGTTGCACGTTTCACAATGAACGTAAACATCCGGCAGGAAGTTCATTTCAATCGTACGCAATCCTGCACCCTGACACGTTTCACATCTTCCGCCTTTCACATTGAAAGAGAATCTTCCCGGTTTGTAACCGCGGATTTTCGCTTCAGGTAATTCGGCAAAGAGTTGACGTATATCCGAAAATACATTGGTATACGTAGCGGGATTCGATCTCGGTGTTCTTCCGATTGGTGATTGATCAATGTCAATCACTTTGTCGATATTCTCGAGACCGTGTATCTTCTTGTACGATAACGGACGTTTTTCGCTGCGGTAGAAATGCTTGCTGAGAATAGGGTAGAGCGTTTCGTTAATCAACGAAGATTTACCGCTTCCGCTAACGCCCGTTACTGCAATGAATTTCCCCAATGGAAATTCAACCGTTACGTTCTGAAGATTATGACCTGAACAACCGTCGAGCACAATCTTCTTTCCGTTGCCTTTGCGACGCTGAGCAGGAATAGCAATGGATTTCTTTCCCGTAATATAATCGGCAGTCAGTGTGTCGAACTTCACGAGTTCTTCAGGAGTTCCTTGCGCAACTACGTGTCCGCCGTGAACACCCGCTTTCGGACCGATATCCAGAACGTAATCGGCATTCATGATCATGTCCTTGTCGTGTTCCACAACGAGAACGGAATTACCGATATCACGAAGATTTTTCAACGCTGTAATCAATCGTGTATTATCGCGCTGATGCAAACCGATACTCGGTTCATCAAGAATATACAGCACGCCTACCAATTGCGAACCGATTTGTGTGGCGAGTCGGATTCGTTGCGCTTCGCCGCCCGAAAGTGTACGCGAACTGCGATCAATGGAAAGATAGTTCAATCCTACATTCAACAGGAATCCAAGTCGTGCGCGTATTTCTTTCAGAATTTCATGTGCAATTGCTTTCTGACGGTCCGACATTGTTTTCTCTGCATCATCGAACCAAACCTGCAACTCGCTCAAACCCATTTCGGCAAGCTGCGCAATATTTTTATCGCCAATGCGGAAATACAATGCTTCTTTTTTCAAACGAGCGCCTTCGCATTTCGGACATACAGATTCGTTCATGTATTCCTGCGCCCACTTCTGCACGGAAGAAGAACCTTCCTGCTCCTGACGTGAAAGGAAATTCACGATTCCTTCGAAGGACATTGAATAGCTGCTGCCGCTGCCTAATGCATCGTTCTTCACTTTGAGCATTTCATCCGTTCCGTATAGAATTGCATTCAATGCTTCTTCCGGAATTGAACTTACTGCGTCTGAAAGT
Organism: Bacteroidia bacterium; assembly: GCA_023151315.1. GTDB lineage: Bacteria > Bacteroidota > Bacteroidia > Palsa-965 > Palsa-965. The sequence continues at coordinate 18,170 of JAKLJE010000020.1, read as the reverse complement.
TTGAAGCCGAATTTCGAAGCAATGGCTTCCATCTGACGGAAGATCCACGTTGGTTTGTATTCGCCTATTGGAACAATTGCTCCGGACTTGATACTTCTGGATTTATTCGGAATGATCTTGTTGATGTCGATCTCAAGAATATGCCCTAATCCATTGCAACGCGGACAAGCTCCATACGGAGAATTGAATGAAAAAAGATTCGGAGCCGGATCATCGTATGCAATTCCTGTTGTAGGACACATGAGGAAGCGACTGAAATGTCGCACTTCGTCTTTTCCTTGAACAGCAATCATCATGGTGCCTTTTCCGTGTCGCAGCGCAAGTCGGATCGAATCCACTATACGTTGACGATCGTCTTCTTTCACTTCAAGACGATCAATTACAGTTTCGATGTCGTGTACTTTGTAACGATCAAGTTGAATACGTGAAGTAAGTTCTACGATTTCCCCATCTACACGTGCGCGCAGAAAACCTTGCTTGCGAATCTGCTCGAATAATTCTCGGTAATGACCTTTGCGACCTTTAACAACAGGAGCAAGTACATAAATCTTTTTCGCGGCGAATGAAGTCAGGATGAGTTCTATGATCTGCTCGTCAGAGTAACGGATCATTTTCTCGCCGGTTGCATACGAGTAAGCATCAGATGCGCGCGCGTAGAGCAGTCGCAGGAAGTCATAAATTTCCGTGATTGTTCCTACAGTGGAACGCGGATTCTTGTTCACGGTTTTCTGCTCGATGGAAATAACCGGACTGAGACCTGTGATCTTATCTACATCAGGACGTTCGAGATCGCCCAGAAACTGACGTGCGTAAGATGTGAATGTTTCAATGTATCGTCTTTGACCTTCAGCATAAATGGTATCAAAGGCCAGGGAGGATTTACCGCTTCCGCTCAACCCGGTTATCACTACGAGTTGATTGCGCGGCATGCTGACACTTACATTTTTCAGATTGTGTACGCGTGCCCCGGAAACTTCGAGCGATTCATTTTCACTTTCTGCAATAGCAGGTAATTCTTTTGTCTTCGTCATCACTTACCTTCTCGGGATTACAATTTCATCATCCGGCTTCAATTCATCGGTTTCATTCTTCTTGTTGAATTCAAGAAGGAACTCAATCGGTACACCGTAATTTTCTGCAATGGATTTCCAATTCTCTCCGGCTTTGACTTTGTGTACTATGGATCGTGAAGCCGAATCATTTGCAATATCGACGCGGGTAACAAATTTGGAAGTGTCCACCGGAGATTCAACAACTCCAGGAACCTCATCAAATCCGTAAAGCGTTACACCTGCGGCAGGAAAAAGTATCGTATACGATTTGCCTCCGCTCACAGTAAGTTTATTGGTCAATAACCATGCGTTGAGTGTTTTCAGGATTTTGTAAGTCGATTTCTGGCTTATTGCGAAAGTCGCAAGGTCATTGATTGTTGTATCAACAGTAACACGTCGTACCGGAACAGGTGGATACAAATCCTGTTTTCGCAAATGATAACCATACGCTTTCGGACGGGAAATGATTTCTTTGATGGCGACAATGCGATAAATGTATCTTGCTGTTTCTTCATTCAGGAACAGGTTGTAATAATCATCTGTTTTCTGTTTGTTGATCTGTTTATCAATTCCGCCCATCCCGAGATTGTATGATGCAGCAGCCATTGTCCAGTTGCCATAACGATTATACGCATCCTGAAGTACTTTGCAAGCAGCTTCAGTAGCTTTCTCTACATTGAATCGTTCATCAACATCTTCACTGATTTCCAAATCATAGTGATTTGCGGTGGTGGCCATGATCTGCCAGAAGCCGGATGCTTTCTGCGGTGATACGGCGTTGGTAAGACCGCTTTCAGCAATCGCCAGATATTTCATGTCGTCCGGAATTCCATTCTTTTTGAGAATAGGTTCTATCACAGGAAACCAGCGATTGGCGCGTTTGTGCAGCAACACAGTTTGCGATTGGTAGTAAGTATTTACCAGGAGTTCTCTTTCCAAAGCTTCATACACTGTGAAATCTTTAATCGGAATAGGTTCTCCGCAAAAGTTGATGTCTTTAGGAATAGTAATTCCGAATACTTTGTAATTACTCGTGAAGTAACTGCGGTAATCATCGTCGGAAATTTCGTCGCCCGATGAAAAATTGAAAAGTTTGATAAGAATTACGAGCAGCATCAATGATGGTACTGCCAGCAAGTGACGATACCATCTCTTCATAAAATCAGAGAAACGCTCAACTCTCTTTTTCATTTTTCTTCTGCGGTTTGGAAACCCGGGTGATACCGTATAAAGTACCGGCAACAAGAAGCATGTATGATATAAATCCGATGATGTATTTCCAGTTCCAGGTTGAAAGTGATTTGTGAATAACCACGATTAGAACGAGCGATACAATGGAAATGCCGGCGTACACCATTGCAACCTGACTGTCGCTTAATCCTGCATAGGACAAATGGTGTGTTGTGTGATCTTTACCACCTACGAACGGAGATTTTTTCTTCAGTAATCGGTTGATGACAACAGTAGTCGTATCAGTAATAGGAATCAGAAACGCCATTACTGCGATAATGATTTGCTTGGAGCGAATGAAATTTCCGTCTGCATCAGGGTGATTCCAGAAGTAATGAATTCCAAGAATGGCGAGTAGCACGCCCAGAAACTGACTGCCGGTGTCGCCCATAAAAAGTTTGGAAGGATGCCAGTTGTAAAACAGAAATCCAAGCAGAGAACCGCCAACACCGATGATCACAATCATGTGATTGCTGTAGTAATTATGATTCAGAATCAGAATCACAAAACATTCCAGCAAAATGAATAACGACACTGTTGCGGTAATCGCATCCATGTTATCCAACATGTTGATGGAATTCATGAGTCCGACGACCCAAAGAATCGTGAAGCCGGTATTGACAAGTTCAATGGAAGTCAATTCAATCCGGTAACCGGTTTCTGCCACAATTATTCCGCAGGTAAATTGAGCAAGAAATTTGAGAATTGGTTTTGTGTTATAGGCATCATCGGCAAGTCCCATCAGGAAAGCGAGTACAACAGCTCCGAGCATGCCCAACATCGGTTTATCGAGAGGAATGAATTTGTACGGGAAGAAAACAGAGTAGGAGGCAATGGAAATCAGAAAGAGGAAAAAGAATGTGATTCCACCTAAAGATGGTTTTTGGGTAGGTGCCCAGCGAATTAAATCCGCTTCGGTGCGGATTCCAAGGTTACGGCTGAATCGCAGGAACAAACCGTTCAGCAACAGTGAAATGACCACAGCTGCAATAAAAAATCCGGCATAAATAAGTATGTAGTTACTGCTCATGTCGCTCTTTTGCCCAGAGGGCAAAGATACGGAATCGAAAGCAGAGGACTTGACCCTGGTTGATGTTCAGTTGCCTTGAAAATCAAGGCAGTGATGTATTCTGTCAGAATGGACTATTCAGTGATGCGAATGTTCCTGCCTCCTGATCTTTGGCGGAAACTATGGGATTTTTTGTGTTCCAGTCAATATTGATATCCGCATCATTCCACAATACGCTGCCTTCGCTTTCCTTGCTGTAGAAATTACTGCATTTGTATTGAAAAACAGTGTTGTCTTCCAAAGCAACAAATCCGTGTGCAAATCCTTCGGGAATAAAGAACTGGGTAGCGTTTTCTGCGGAAAGCAACACGCTGAAATATTTGCCGTATGTCGGACTGTTCTTTCGTATATCCACGGCTACATCAAGTACAGAGCCGCGCACTACGCGCACAAGTTTAGCCTGCGCAAATGGTGGTGCCTGAAAATGTAAACCGCGTACTACATTTTTATGCGAAACGGATTGATTATCCTGTACGAAGTTGCAGTTGATACCTGCTTTTCTAAAAGTATCTGTGTTGTACGTTTCACTGAACGACCCGCGTTCGTCTTTGAAAATCCGCGGACGAAGAATCAGTAATCCTTCAATCGGTGTTGTGCTTATTTCCACTTTATTTATTTCTTCTGAATCTGCTGAAAAATCCTTTTTTAGCTGTGGATTTCTGTTCGTCGTAATAACCGTAGCCGTAGCCATATCCGTAGCCATATCCGTAGCCGTAACCATATCCGAACGCGGAAGTTTTGCGGTCTACATCAACACCATTCAAGACAACAGCGAGTTTGCGGATATTATTCTCATTGTGCAATCGATCCACTACCTGAACGAAATTCTTCTTGGAGTATTCCGATTTGAAAATATAAATAGGGTAATCTGCCTTCTGGAAAATCTGAATTCCGTCAGTTACTAATCCTACCGGCGGATTGTCGACAATTACAATATCATAAACTGATTTGAATTTTTCGAGCAGCTCATCCATCTTCGGAGAAAGGATGAGTTCGGATGGATTCGGTGGAATAGGACCGGCTGTAATGAAATGCAGATTTTCGAGAGTGCTCTTACGGATGCAGTCATCAACATTGTCGCGCCCGATCAAAAGCGTACTCATGCCGCGTTCATTGGTAACATTAAACCCAAGGTGAATCTTAGGTTTACGCATGTCAAGATCGATAATCAGAACTTTCTTGCCTGAATAAGCAATGATACCACCAAGGTTAATGGCCACAAAGGTTTTTCCTTCACCGGAAATCGTGGATGTTACAGCAAGAATTTTCGAGCCCGGAGTATTGTCTATGAACTGAAGATTCGTGCGCAAAGAACGGAATGCTTCTGAAATAAGCGATTTCGGATTCTTGTCAACGATCAACTGCGAAACAGGAATATCGTGTTTGTATTTCGGTACAATTCCCAGTGCGCTGATCGATGCGTTGGTATGGCGCATGATTTCATTCAGACTCGAAATGCTGTCGTGCAGGAAATATCGAACGATAATCATACCAATGCTGAGCAAAGTTGCAACCAGAACACAAGTCAGGATCGTTGTGCGTCCCGATGGTCGTACAGGAGAAACAGGTACAATCGCTTTTTCAAGGATAACATGTTTCGCAGTGAAGCCGGCTTCTGAAATCGAATATTCTGTCTTCTTCTCTACAAGAAGATTAAAGAATTTCTCATTGATGCTGTATAATCTTTGCAACTCTGCGTATTTGTAACTGCTGTCCGGTTTACCATCGGAATTGGTGAGCGTCACCGTACCGAGCTTCTGAGCAATTGCATTTTGCTTGATTTCCGTTTGCTGAATCAGAATATCGACGCTTTTGATGATGATAGACTTCTGCACGCCGATCTGATAATCCAGTGAACGGATTTCATCACTTTCAGGCTTCGCGGTGTACAATGCACGTTCGCGTTCATCAACCAATCTCGACAGATTTGACAATGGCAGCGCCAACGCGGAAGAATTTTCCAGGCCACTGAGCAATGCAATAATACTTTTGACGTCAGATTGAGGATCATCCAGTTCCTTAGCAACATCCTTCAGAATCTGCAACTGCAATTCAATCTCGGTAAGTTGCGTTTCAAGCTGGCTGTATTTCCCGAAGTTGTAAGCTTCGCGCTGATCACTGAGCTTAGGCACATCGGATTCTTTGAATTGTCCCAATGAATCTTCAGTGGTTTTCAATCTTCCGGAAACCTGCTCTAATTGCGAATCGATGAATTCAATTACCTTCTTTGAACTTTCGCTTCGACGTTCCACATCGTAATCAATAAACTCTGTTGCAACAGCGTTCGAGAGCTCGTAGGCTTTCACAGGGTTATTGGTTTCAAAAGTGATGCGAATTGCTTTAGCAGCTTCGTTAACAAGAGACACTGTCAATTGAGGCGCATAAACATCGGCAAGTAATTCCGGATCATTGATGATGAAGTAATAATTCGTGCTTCCATCATCGTTCTGCAGCATTTCTGCAAGCTTAACATTGTCAAGTGAAACCATAATGGAAACATCCTGAAATTCAATCCACGCGTTCGGCGTGAAATTGCGGCTGGTAACCACACCGCCCCAATTGCAACTTACGATTCCTGATTTCTGATCCGGGTAGAAACTGATGTCAAAACGTTTACCGTATGCTGATGGATTCTTCAGAATGTAATTGATGGAATAAGGAGAAGAACGGTAGTGCTCATTGGTTTTAATGCGTCCCTCTGCATAATAACTCACCTGAAGAGGAAGCTTCATCAATGCGCGATTAAGAAATACTTTCGAGCGTATAACTTCTATTGCAGATGCAACATCGTTGGTTTCTTCTGAGAATGAACTGGAGATGTCGAGCACTTTCGAAGTGTTGTCCAGATTAATCTGCAAAGTTGTACCGGCTGAATAAAAATTCTGTGAGTAACGCAGATAAAGCCAAGCGCAGCCAATGGCAATCAGGAAAATCAGGAATATCCAGGTAAGACTTTTCCGCGCGATATGAACAAAGAGTCCGAACTCGAACTCCACGCTGAAGTTCGTGATACGTTCTTTATAATGTTCGAACGTTTCGTTGCGGTCGTTAACCTGATTCTGAAGCATGGATCAGAGTCGGGTGATGATTACATACAAAGTGAACACCGAAGAAATCAAAGACAGAACAGGGGTAACCTCTTTGAGTGTTTCCGAAGCAATCTTTCTTCTCGGTTCAACGTAAATGATATCGCCAGATTGCACCACGATGTTACCCTGTTTGATGTTCTCCATCTTGGAAAGATCCAGTTTGTAGACAAGCGGTTTTGCGGGATCTTCGGTTTGGCGAATTAACTTAATGTTGTACGCCTTGCCGTTCGCGGAAATTCCTCCGGCTTGCGCTATCGCTTCAAATACAGTGGTATTGGCATTGCTGAGTGCAATTACTTTTGCCTGTCCGGTTTCCCCCGGAAAAACAACTACACGGCGGTTGATGACCTTCAGAATCACATAAGGTTTTACGTAGTATTGCGAGTAACGATCTTCGAGATAGATTTCCGCTTCACGAACGGTCATGCTATCCAATTTTACCAAACCCAGAATCGGAAGTTTAGCTCTTCCCTGAGCATCAAGTACGTATTCGAAACCCTGACGGAGAGCCACATTATTCTGTGTATTCGAACTCTGAATAAGATCCACCATCTTGAAACCATCATTAGCAAACAACCGGAATTCAATTACATCATCCGGAGCAAGTCGGTATTCATAAGACAAAGAAGTGGAATCGTACTTCAGCGTATCGTATGGATAGTCTTTTCCTGCACTAAGCATAATGTTCGGATTGAGCATTCTGCAACTACTCATACTCAGTAAAACCAGAGGCGCGATAATCAATATCAGGCGTGATAAACCGTTCAGCTTCATAAGGTCAGGTGTAATAACTAACAAATGTATCAAAATAAGCGGTTTTCAGCTCAATTCCCCGAGTAATTGGGCATATAAGCCACGCATATCCTGTACGAGACGATTGTAATGGAACTTCGACATTACCCTTGATGAAGCGGCGTCGGCCATCTGCATACGCTGTTTTTCATCTGTAATGAGGGTTTTAAGATGTAATCGGAAGGCATTTGTATCATCTGACGTGCAGAGGAAACCTGTTTCCCCGTGCTTAACAATTGATTCAACTCCGCCCACATTTGTTGTCACCACAGGGCATGAAGCAGCGTGCGCCTCAATCAAGCTGACAGGCGTTCCTTCATTCCATGAAGTAAGTGCGATAATATCAGAAGCCGCCAAAACTTCATCCACTTCTTTGATCCATGACGTGAAAATCAGAGCAGCAGATCCTGATTCCCTACTGAACGGAATCTTTTTTTCACTGGCGTATTGTTCAAGTTCGGAACGCAATTCACCATCGCCGACAATAAGAGCACGAAATTTCAGTCCTTCTTCGTTCAGAAGTTGTGCAATTGCATCCAGAAACATCCGGTGATTCTTAACGGGAACAAGCCGGCCCACGATGGAAACAACGATTTCGTTTTCTCTGATTCCCCATTTAGTGCGAAAAGCCTTTCGCTTAATCTCTTTGTTCTGCGCGAACCGATCGAGGTCAAATCCCAATGGAATAACATGTGTCTTCTCAGGATCACAGATTAGATGCGTTGCAGTCAATTCACGTTTTTGCTCTTCGCTGATCGCAATAATGGCACTGCTTCGCTTAGCAAGATATCTCTCGATTAACTTGAAAACTGAAGTTTTAAATGTTCCGAAATAAGAATGAAAAACGTGACCGTGAAAGGTGTGGATAATCACCGGAACTTTTTCATGAATTGCAGCGAGCCGTCCTAATGCGCCGGCCTTTGAAGCATGTGTATGTACGATGTCCGGTTTAAAATCCCGGATGATTTTCCTGATTTCCTTGTAAGCTCGGTAGTCGTTCATCGGATTGATGCTTCTTCGCATTCCGGAAATGATTTTCGGATGCAAATCCAGACTTTTCACAATGAAATCAGATGAAGCTTCGCTTTCGTCTTTTTCTCCGCCGATCAATAACGTTTCATATTCCGGCGCCATGTATTTCGTGAGATACGAAACATTGTAGGTTGGCCCTCCCAGATTGAATCGATTGATGATGCGAAGTACTTTCGGCACAAAATCCTGTTTACCGTTTTGAATGCAGTGTCGATTTATCCGACACAAGTACTTCAAATATCACAATAAATTGTCGGTTTCTCCAAGACCTTCACGGATCACGTTCATCGCTCCGCCGGTTGCGTCGATTATGGTAGATGTTTGCAGATTACCGTAACCGCAAAGCAAAATAAGATCTACTGTATCGCCGAACTTCTCGGCCAGGACAGAAGGATCTCCGAAAATATCGGCAAGCTCATCCTCGTCTTTGTGTGCTGATGAGGAAACAATTGGATGACCGAATTCGCGGATAATTTCTCTGGTGATCAAATTGTCAGGTACGCGAATTCCGATTGTTTTCTTTTTATGCAGGAAGAATTTCGGAACCCGATGGTTAGCTTCCAGAATAAAAGTGTACGGCCCGGGCAGTGCTTTTTTAAGTACGCGGAATACGTGATTGTTAATCGGAACGGTGAAATCCGACAAATGTGAAAGATCGTGGCAAATGATCGAGAAGTTGGCCTGCGTAACAGGAATTCCCTTGATCTTGCAGAGTCGTTCCAGTGATTTCGGCTGGTGAATATCGCATCCGATTCCGTAAACAGTATCCGTAGGATATATAATTATTCCGCCGTTGCGCAGTACTTCTGCAGCCCGTCTGATTGCTGATGCATCCGGATTGTCTTCATTAATGTGGATAACAGCAGCTGCCATATTTCGATTGTGTTTAAGCGAATTTCTTGGCGTCGACCAGGAACTGAGCGAGTCCGTTGTCAGTAAGCGGGTGCTTCAGCAATGCTGTGATAGCACTCAAAGGACAAGTAGCTACATCGGCACCAATTTTTGCACACTCAATGATGTGCATTGGGTGGCGAACTGAAGCAGCGAGAATCTGGGTGCGGAAACCGTAGTTATCGTAAATCACGCGGATTTCTTCAATGAGATTCAATCCATCAACGCTTACATCATCCAAACGACCGATGAACGGAGAAACGTATGTTGCACCTGCTTTTGCAGCGAGCAAAGCCTGACCTGCAGAGAAAACCAAAGTGCAATTGGTACGAATTCCTTTCGAAGAAAAATATTTAATGGCACGGATGCCGTCTTTAATCATCGGAACTTTCACAACGATCTGCTTGTGCAGTTTCGCGAGTTCTTCACCTTCACGAATGATTCCTTCGTAATCAGTGGAGATTACTTCCGCGCTAACATCTCCGGTAGAAATATTGCAGATGTCAACATAATGTTTCATCACAGCTTCTTTACCCTGAATACCGACTTTCGCCATGAGTGAAGGGTTGGTCGTTACGCCGTCAAGAACGCCGAGGTCCTGAGCTTCTTTGATTTGTGCGAGATCTGCTGTGTCGATGAAGAATTTCATGTTGTGATTTTTTGAATGCCCAAAAATAGTTCAAACAGAGGAGGAGAGAGAGAAGAAGTATTAACAAGTTTTGAAGAGGGAGGAGAGAACAGGGAGGAGAGAGGAGAGAGGAGAGAGGAGAGAGGAGCTGAATTGCGAGATGGATCACGATCATTTGAGAAGTTCAAAGATCATGGAGTCGTACAGTTTTCCGTCGGCGGAGCGGAAATCGTTGTGAGCCAATCCTACTTCACGAGCGCCGAGTTTACGAGCCACCGCAATGGATGCATGGTTCTGCGGCCAAATGCGCAGTGTGATTTTTTCGATGCCGATTTCGTTGAATGCCCAATGCATGCATAAGCGGGTTGCTGCAGTGGCAAACCCCTTTCCGTTCAGTGCTTTATTGATGAAGTAACCGGCTTCACACTTAGGTACATTCCAATCGAACTTGGTGAAATTGAATTGTCCGATCAAAGTGCCGTCATTCAGGAATATTCCGCAAAACGCATTAACACCTTGTTCCCGCTCCCTGATCTTATCGCCAATATAATCCGCGGCTTCACTTGCTGTTGCGGTTCGTTTTACTGTGAGTGGAAAAGTGTGATTGAGCTCTGAACGATTTTCGGTAATCAGGTGGCTCAGCGATTCCGCATCTTTTCGGTTGTATTCGCGAACGCGAAGGAATCCGTCAGTGATGTCGATTTTCGGAATTTTCATCAAAAAAAAGTGGGTAAGCTACTTACATCGCACCGCTACAACCACCTACCCTTGCTACCTTCCGGTCCTGGGGGATTCAGCAGGAGCTGGTCGTATAAGACTTACCCGGCACAAATGTAAGCACAATTTCAAGTTTTGATTCGCGCATCCTGAAATTTTCCTGCATTTGCGTTTGTCAACGTGAAATAGTGTTAAGCGGAATATCGCGGGAATCCCTCTAATACGAGCGAGCGTGCTTTCAACTATATTTGCGGCTATGAAGAGCAAATTCGGACATGCAACCGTATACGGTTTGATTGGGGCCATGGCTGTAATTATTTTGTCGTTGACCTTGTATTTGGTTGACATGAATAATTCCGCTTTGAATTATCTGTCTTATCCCGTTATTATCGGCATCGCAGTTTATGGTGTAAAGAAGTGGCGAGAAGACAATGGCGGTTATCTGAAGTTCGGCCCAACTTATTCGCATCTGATCATTCAAACGCTGGGTTATTCTGTGCTGATTACCATATGGACTCTGATTTTCATGCAGGTAATTGCACCAGGACTGATGGAAGATCAGCTACTGATTCAACAAGCTAAGATGGAAGAAGAAGGTATGGAGCCTGCTCAGATCGAAATGGCAATGTCAATGGCGCGTAAGTTCTCAAATCCGGGATTCATTGCAATAGCTGCATTAATTGGTAATATGCTGGTTTTCGGAGTTATTCATTTGATCGTCGCCGCAATTGTGAAGAAAGATCCTCCTATCGGTTACGATTTGGGTGAGCAGTTCCAACAGTTTCCACCGCAAAACAATCCGCCTCAAGCTTAAGTTATGCAGATTTCCATTGTAGTTCCGCTTTATAACGAAGATGAGTCGTTGCCTGAACTTCACGATTGGATCGTGAAAGTGATGAACGCGAACAATTTCACTTACGAAATTGTATTCGTTGACGATGGCAGTAAGGATAAATCATGGCAGGTTGTTGAAACATTGGCTGCAAGAAATTCTGCTGTGCGCGGTATTAAGTTCCGCAGGAATTACGGAAAGTCTGCTGCATTGCAAACCGGTTTTGAAGCCTGTATGGGCGATGTGGTGATTACCATGGATGCCGATTTACAAGACAGTCCGGAAGAAGTTCCTGAGTTGTACAGGCTCATTACCAAAGAAGGTTATGATTTGGTTTCGGGTTGGAAACAAAAACGCTATGATCCGATAACCAAAACGTTGCCGACAAAACTCTTCAACTGGGCAGCACGCAGAATGTCGGGAATCTATCTGCATGATTTCAATTGCGGATTGAAAGCGTATCGCCACGATGTTGTCAAGAGCATTGAGGTATATGGAGAAATGCATCGTTATATTCCGGTGATTGCAAAACGTGCAGGATTTGCGAAAATAGGAGAGAAGGTTGTAGCGCATCAGGCCCGCAAATACGGTACCACCAAGTTCGGTTTGGAACGTTTTGTTAACGGCTTTCTTGATCTGGTTTCCATCTCGTTTGTAACCAAGTTCGGAAAGCGTCCGATGCACTTTTTCGGATTGCTCGGAACACTGATGTTCATGATCGGTTTCTTCGCTGCTGCATGGTTAGGAGCACACAAACTTTGGGTTGTATACTATGAAAAAGGTGTTGCTGAACGTGTAACGGAAAGTCCTTGGTTTTATATCGGCTTAACTTGCATGATACTCGGAACGCAACTCTTTCTTGCAGGATTCCTCGCTGAATTAATTGGCCGGAACTCTCCCGATCGAAACACGTATCTCATCGAGAAGAAAACAGGTGAAGGAGTAGCTTAAAGCGAAATTTTTCTTCGATTCCCACGTTACTTTATTGAGTTTAACGGTTTATTATTCTGGCGTGCATTTTGCAACGCTACTACGAGTAATAATTCTTAACTTTGTATTATATGCTGAATCGTCTGATTTTCAATCATTTCAATGCGCTGAAGGGGCAACCTTCTATTCAGAACAGGAAATCTGCTTTGCTAACTCTTCTGATAGTAGCCATTTCGGTTTTAACTCCTGTTTCTGTAGTTGCTCAGGTTCCTGGCGGAGTTTATCCGAATACGGTAGATGCCCAAGGCAAAAAGCAGGGAGCATGGAAAAAGAAAGATGAAAACGGAATTGTCGTTTATGTCGGACAATTCAAGGACGATAAACCTTACGGTTTGTTCACGTACTTCGACACTGAAGGAAAGAAGATGACAGAGATGAATTTTCTGCAGGGGGGCGCTGTTGCTTATGCGAAAATGTATTACGTGGACGGGAAGGTGCAAGCAGAAGGCAAATATGTCAATCAGAAAAAAGACAGCTTGTGGAAATTCTACAATGCTGACGGTTTGTTCCTTTCGGAGGAAACTTGGGTTATGGGAAAGAAAGAAGGGAAAGCTGTTGTGTATCATCCGGGAACAACGCAACCTGCAAGTATCACGTATTACAAGAACGGATTGGAAGACGGGCAATACACCGAATTCTATGCTGACGGCAAAAAGAAAATGGAAGTGAAGTACGTTGCAGGAAATATGGAAGGAACTGCAATCTGGTATTTCCCTGATGGACGCATAAATATCATGGGTGCTTATCAGCACGCAGTGAAACATGGCAAGTGGACTTACTACAATGCTGATGGTAGTGTAAAAGGAACAGAAACATGGAATGCCGGAAAGATGACGAGTCAGGAACAGCTCATCAAACCGGAGGACATGAATAAAACAATAGAGGACCCGCAGAATCCGAATCATGATGCGGGCGGAGGAAATTAAAGTGAGCTCGAAAGGAAAAGTATTAGTTGCAATGAGTGGCGGAATCGATTCTTCGGTTACCGCCCTTATGCTTCATGAGGCGGGTTATGAAGTCATCGGTATAACGATGAAAACGTGGGATTATGCGAGTGCAGGCGGATCACGAAAAGAAACAGGTTGCTGCAGTCTGGATTCCATCAACGATGCGCGAATGCTCGCCGTTGATAAAGGTTTCCCGCATTATATTCTGGATATACGCGGCGAATTCGGTGAGCACATCATCAATAATTTCGTTGAAGAATATCTTGCAGGTCGTACACCAAATCCGTGTGTGTTGTGCAATACGCATATCAAATGGGAAGCTTTGTTGAAACGTGCTGATCAACTGGGTTGTGATTTTATTGCAACCGGTCATTATGCAACTGTACGCGAGGAGAACGGACGTTACGTTATTTCCCGAGGGAAAGATCTCAATAAAGATCAATCGTATGTGCTTTGGGGACTTTCACAGGAAAGTCTGAAGCGCACCATTTTCCCTTTGGGACAGTTTGAAAAACCTGCAATCCGCAAGATGGCGGCGGAAGCCGGCTACGAAGAACTCGCCAATAAGAGCGAGAGCTATGAAATCTGTTTTATTCCGGATAACGATTATCGTTCATTCCTGAAACGCCGTGTTCCTGAACTGGAATCGAAAGTAGATGGAGGCGATTTTGTTCGTACCGACGGAACAGTTGTGGGTAAACATCGCGGTTATCCGTTCTATACTATCGGTCAGCGGAAAGGACTTGAAATTGCTTTAGGCGAGCCGATGTTTGTCTTGAGCATCAATCCGGAAACGAATACTGTGGTGATCGGAACGAAAGAAGAGCTCGAACGTCAAACCATGTGGGTTCGCGATTACAATCTTGTGAAGTACGCGAAGCTTCCGGAGAATTATCAGGCGCTTGTGAAGATTCGTTACAAGGACGCGGGTACTATGGCTACGTTAACGGAAGAGGACGGAAAAATCCGCGTGGTGTTCCATCAACCTGTTACCGGTGTAGCGCCCGGGCAATCTGCTGTCTTCTACGAAGGCGACGATCTTGTTGGAGGTGGATTCATTGATCGTAAAATTGATTTTCCTAAATTCACAGAAGTGAAATCCACCGGCGCGTTGTCGGACAAATAAAATGCAGCTCATGCAATCACATGTGAATCGGAATTTTCTTCTCGCTTTTGCATGTGCGTTAATGTTCATTTCCTGTCGCAAAGAAGAAACTCCGGCCGCTGATATCGGCTTGGGGTATTTTCCGACTCAGATCGGACATTGGGTGATTTACGAAGTGGATTCAACCGTTTACGACGATTTCCTGAACGATACGTTCTACTACCGCTATCAGGTGAAGGAAGTTCTCGAATCCAATTTTACTGATAATGAAGGTCGCGAAGCAATTCGTGTTGAACGGTATCGTCGCGACTTTGACTCCACGCTTCCTTACGACAGCATTCCATGGCATTTGTCGCGTGTGTGGTCATTCACAAGAACCAACTACACCGGTGAAAAAGTCGAAGAGAATGAACGATTCATTCGGCTTGCCTTTCCGGTTCGCGATGGTGTAAACTGGAACGGTAATGCGTACAATACAATCGGCTCATGGAATTACAAGTACAAATCCATTGATGCTCCGTTTACTATTGCTAATATGAGTTTCGATTCAACGGTACTTGTTGAACAGAAGAAAGAAATCAATCTGCTGAATCACCGTTCGTATCAGGAACGTTACGCGAAGAATGTAGGAATGATCGAAAAAAATGTCATCGATGTTCGCGATACAGCAGTGCTTTCCATTCCGGTTCTGAATCGTATTTACGCCGGAGTGATTTACAATATTAAACTTGTTGACTACGGTCCGAGATAAAACGCTTATGAAGAAAATTCTACTTGCCGCATTGTGTGCATTTACATTGAGTGAAGTTGCTGCGCAAACTCCAATGAAATATTGGGTACAGTTTACCGATAAAGGGAATAATCCTTATTCGCTTTCAAATCCTTCTGCTTATTTGTCGTCAAGAGCATTACAACGCAGAGCCAATCAGGGAATCGCAATTGACTCTCTTGATTTACCTGTAACACCGATGTATGTTGCGGGTGTCGCTGCAACAGGTGTTACTGTTCATGCACAATCGAAATGGCTCAATGGCGTTGTTATCATTACGTCCGATACAAATGATCTGAACGCAATTGCCGCGCTTCCTTATGTTGTTTCAACGGGATTTGTTGGTGCGCGATTGGATGGCGACGGAATGTTTGAAGACAAACACAACGAAACTTTTGCGCCATACGTAGGAAATCGTGCAACGGGAACGGTGGAGTCAACCATGCTCAATTACGGCACTGCGTTTGACCAGGCGAATCAGATCGGTGCGGTTTGTTTGCACAACGCCGGTTATACCGGAAGCGGAATGGTAATCGCGGTTATAGATGCAGGATTCCGTGATGTAGATATCCATCCTGTATTCGATTCGTTGCATGCTTACAATCGCATTCTCGGTACCTGGGATTTTGTTGCAGGTGATACCAGCGTATACGAAGACAATTCACACGGTGCAATGGTGCTTTCCTGCATGGGCGGTAACATTCCCGGGACAATTGTCGGAACAGCGCCGCATGCGCAATATTGGTTGTTGCGCAGCGAAGAAGCAGCAACGGAATTCATCGTTGAAGAATATTTGTGGTCGTGTGCCGCAGAATATGCGGACAGCGTTGGAGCAGATCTGATCAATTCATCTTTGGGATACACGACCTTCGACGATCCGGCGCAGAATCATACTTACGCAGACATGAATGGCGACATTGCACCGTGCACACGCGCTGCTGATTATGCAGCTTCACGCGGAATTGTTGTGGTGAACAGTGCCGGAAATTCAGGCAGCAGTTCATGGTTTTACATTGGTGCTCCTGCAGATGCAGACAGCATTCTTGCTGTAGGAGCGGTGAACGTTTCCGGAACAATTGCGGGTTTCAGTTCGCATGGACCAACTTCTGATAATCGTGTTAAACCGGATGCATGTGCACGCGGTGAAAACTGTGTGATCGTTGATCTGGGAGGAACCATTCAAACCGGCAACGGAACTTCATTTGCTTCACCTGTTCTGTGCGGTGCTGTTGCTTGTTTGTGGCAAGCACATCCGTCGATGAGCAATATGACTATTGTGAACACCGTGCGACAGGCGGGAAGTATGTATGCGAACCCTGACAGCGCTTACGGTTATGGTATTCCTGATTTGTGCGCAGCAAACCTTGCACTGAGCGGAAGTACGTTTGCTCCATCCGGTAATGACGAAATTGTTCAGCTCGGAGCAAATCCTTTTGATGAGAATTATTCCTTCACATTCTACTCGCAGCGCGACCAACAGATCAGCATGCAGATTACAGACATCAACGGACAGCTGATTCTTTCTCAGCAAATGTTCGCTGCAGGTAATTCAATGAATTACTACACGATTTCGCAGTTGAATTCACTGGCAGATGGAATGTATTTCCTCACTATCGTATCCGGCCCGAATGTGTTTACGGAGAAGTTGGTGAAGGTGGAGAGTGAGTAGTGATCAGAGATTAGTTATCAATTATCAGTCAATGGTTGTCAGAGGACGGTAAAGTTAGGTTTGAACCAGTTGCGGTTTGCAGCCACCCGAAGGTGGCGATTTTCAGCACTCACTCTGATACGAATCACCAAAGCTTCTATACCGACAAAACTGTCCTACGAAGCACGAAGCCGCCACATTTGCCAAGCCCGTGTTACAAGCTGCCCTTCTTCTCTAATTTGACCTTTGTCGTACCTCATTCTGTATTGCCTTCGGTGGAAAGCATATCCTTTATTCAGCTTTGTTTTTTATTGGCTTGAAGTGGCTGCAAAATGTTTAAGCTTTTAGGGTTGGGAATGTAGACAGTTGTCCGTTGTATAGAAGTCTACATATTCTCAACTTTTCCGCATGGATTTAAGAAAGCAATTTGGTAAAAGAGTAAAGCAACTGAGGCAAGAAAACGAATTGTCGCAGGAAGGGTTAGCTCATTTGGCCGAACTCGATAGAACTTACATACCAAGCATAGAAAAAGGTGAAAGAAATGTTTCTCTTGAAGTGATTCAAAAATTATCAAAAGCCTTTAAACTGAAAATCAGTGAATTTTTAAAAGGAATAGAATAATGAGTATAGCACAAGCAGAAGCATTGCAAATAAAATTACAAGCCAGTTTAAGTAAGCTTGTTGGGTTGATTGGTAAAATTCAAATCGGAACCAAAGAACAATTTCCTTACGGATGGGGGAATGCTGCAAAGGGACGAACCGTTTGGAGAATACTTGAAGAAGTGATTATTCAAAACATTAAAAAAAGAAAGATTGAACTAGGGATTTCTTCAATAACCCCTTCTGATTCCGAAATTTCTGTTCATGATTTCCTAGTTCATTTAGATGACGAAGCCACACCAGTTTATGTAAACATAAAATCAGCTGTTTTAGGAGGGAAAATTCAAAAGGATGATATTTCTAAAGGCGTTGGACTTTTGAACTTCTATGAGCAAGATGTAAATAGACACTTTTTTGTGGGAACTTTTTTCATAAAATTCAATGATGATATGACCATTGAAGTTGATAAGTGCATTGTTTTTCCAGCCGCGTGGATACCTGATGTTTATATAAATCCAAGCAACAACGGGAACTTGCAGTCGAGTAAATATAAAGATTTGACAACTGCAACAAAACGAACAAATGATGAGTTTTATGAGATTTTGAAATCAGAAATGGAAGTTGCTCGTAAAAAAAAGCGAAAAAAAGTAGCCAAGAAGAAAAGTAAGAAGAAATTATATGGTAAACTTAAGAATTAGATATTAAACTGTAATAGTCGAGACTTGATCTGACAGTCAAGGGTCAAAAATCATTCACAGAACTCAGGCGAAGATAGCGCG
>JAKLJE010000001.1 GCA_023151315.1 Bacteroidia bacterium | reverse complement strand
GCACATTGAAAGATCAATGGTTATAAAGGCAGATGCCACAACCGTTTTCAATGAAAGCAACACCCTGAAAAACTGGAAATCCTGGTCGTATTGGGACAACATTGATACAGCAATGAAGTCTGTGTATGAAGGTCCTGAATCAGGTGTTGGCTGTAAGCACAGTTGGGAGAGTAACAACGACTCTGTTGGCAAAGGATCCTTGACGATCACAAAGAGTGAACCCGGAAAATTTGTTGAAACCGAATTGTCGTTCGAAGGAATGGGAACCAGTTTAGGTGGTTGGAAAATCCGTGATACAACAGGAGGAGTTCTTGCAACAACATACATGGATATTGAGATGCCGTTTTTCGCAAGACCAATGACTTTATTCATGGATATGGACGCCATGCTGGGAGGTGATTTCATGAAATCGCTGGAAGGACTGCGTATGCGTTGCGAAGCGATCGTTGCCATTTGCGGAGGCGTGAAAATAGAGCGGAGCACACAACCGGCAATGAAAGTCATGTCAATTCGCGACAGCTGTACTGACAAGGAAATTAGCAACAAACTGGGTGAGCTTTACGGAGAAATAATGGCTGAGATGGCGAAACAGGGCATGAAGCAGAACGGTGCACCTTTCGGGATTTATCACACCGTGAAAATGCTCGGTGATTCAGGAATGTACTTTGTGATGGAGGCGGGAATTCCGGTTGACAAAAACGGGGCGACCGCCGGACGTGTCAACTTTTCTGAAAAAGCGGAAATACGTGCTGTGAAAGCGTATCATTACGGTGCATACGAACAAACTCCGGCGACACACGAAAAAATTGAAGCGTGGATGAATGCGTATAAATTGCAGTGTAATGGCCCGGTTTGGGAAGTTTACGTGACTGATCCGATGGCAGAAAGTGACCCTTCAAAGTGGTTAACCGAGATAATTTACCCGTATTAGCACGTTTTCAGGCTACGGCATGAAATTTGGAAATAAGTGCAAATAGAACTAGTTTTATAGCTCAAACAAAGGCAATCATGAAGCGTATTTTCATTCTTTTCGCATTTCTGCTTACGACCGGATTTGCATTTGCTCAGCAAACACAAACCGCTCCTGCACCGACCAATGAAGAACGTGCGCATACGTCTGCATTGAGTTTCCAGAAGATTCTGACGCTCACTCCTGAACAGACTACGCAGATTGAAGGAATTATTCTTTCGCGTATCAATGCTATTGAAGTAATTAACGCGGACGCAAACAAGACTCCGGAGCAGAAACAAACTGAGATTGCTCAAATCCGCAAGGACAAAGAGCAGGAAATTCTGGCGGTTCTCACTCCTGAACAGCTCGCAAAGTACAATCAGCTTAAAGAAGATCGCAAGAAGCGTAAAGAGACAATTAAGGAGCAAGAACAGAATTAATTTTCGCTCTTAAGAGATAAGAAAGACCTGCCGATTGGCGGGTCTTTTATTTTTCCGGCTTATAGCTTTTCTGAAAGCGTTCCGACTGCTCAATAGCGTCCATCATCTGTTCCAGAATAACATCCGCATCATTGCTCAAATCGAACTGAAGAGGTTCTTTGAACCGGATGCTGAGTTTAACGCCCTGTTTTTTCAGTTTCAAGCCACGCTTGTCAAATGCACGGCGGAATCCATCGATCACAACCGGAACAACAACCGGATTGTATTTTTTCAGAATGAGAACGATGCCGCGGCGACCTTTGACGAATGGCTTCGTTGTTCCCTGAGGGAAATTGATCAGCCAGCCATCATTCAAAGCCGTACCGATATTGGAAAGGTCGTCCATTCGCACTTTTCGATTCACATCTGAATTTCCCTGACGCCAGGTTCTTTGAATTGAAACCGAACCGACGTAAGCGAAAATCCGAGGAAGCAATCCCTTGCGCATGGTTTCTTCTGCTGCAACGAAATAACTGTTGATGCGTGGATCTCGCAGATAAGATTTATCCTCGAGAGTATTGTATTGTCCGTTTTTCGCAGCACAGAAAATATGCAGGAATGCGATCACATCAGCGAAATACGTCTGATGATTAGAGATAAACATCACATTACGATCAGGAAGTTGTTTCAGAATTTCAGCACCTTCAATCTTTACCGTATTCTTTCGGTTATATCTCGCCCAGGTAAGTCTGCCGATTGAAGAGATCAGCAGTCGCTTAATCCAGATAACGTGACCGAAAGGATCTTTGCTGAACATGAGCGCGAAGTTACGAATTCAATACAGGACACATACGTATTCCGTACTTTTGAGGATTGAATGAACAACGTTAAACAGCGATCCAACAAAACAATTCTTCAAATTGCCTTTGCATTGCTTATAATGCTGGCAGCCGGTTATATCATTGTATGGTATCTCATTCACAAACGTGATGTTCCGAAGCACGCACATGTTGTACCCGCCAATGCCATGGCCGTAGTTACATTAAACATTCCTGAGCTTGCGGAAGATTATATGGATCGTCAGCTGGGGATTGATTCAGCCAGTACATTTTTCGCTAATGAACTGCAATGGCTTTACGGGAAAGAAAGTAAAACCAACGGTGTGGCATTACGCAGTGATGTTTTGATGTTCGCTTACCAGAGCGGTGACGCAGCTTATTTCGGAATTGCTCTGGAAATCGAAGACAGTGCCGCATTCGGTCAACACATCCGTAACAACAAGCAAATTGCTTTTCAACCCTGGAATGACCGAGGGTTTCCGGTGATGCGCATTGATACGACTCCTGCCGTAATTGGATGGACAGACGCTGCTGCATTGCTGATTTATCCGATAACAAATCACGGAGTAGCACACACGTCTGTTCAGTGTATTGAGTTACTCAAACAGAAAGAAGAAAACTCAATTGCTGTTAATGAGAATTACTGTGCCTTGGTAAAAACTGAGGTTGATGCTGCGTTGTGGATACAACCTGAACCGTTGTTGACTTTTACAGATAACGGAGCATTGATCCGGCAAACCTTTGCAGGAGTGAAGTATGTGAACTATACATTCTCATTCGAAGAAGGAAAAATTCTGGGCAGAAGCGAATGGACATTACCCGGCGTTACACGCATCGGCGCTCCTGCAGAAATGCCATTGCCCGCGGAAGGAACTGATGTTATCGGAATGATCCGTTTTGATCTGAACACTGACGATACATCACTGTACGCTTCTTATGCGGATGCACCGCCGATGAACGGACTTCCGCTCACCGATGAAGAAGTGGAATCTTTGCTCCCTTTTCTCTCGGGCGACTGCGCACTTTGCATGTATGACACAACTGAAACAACAAGGAACGATACTTCACGCTTTCAAGTTGCAGAACGTGAATTCAGTTATTCCTACGTTCTTCGCAATGAAAAGAACGCACGTGAGTTGCTGACTGAAATTATGAACAGAGACAGTGTGCCTTTCAAAGACAATTCCTGGATTTACAACGAAGGTGCGGGTGAAATCAGAATGACGATAGACGGAAATTTACTCTCTGTTACAAATTCGCCTAAAGCTGATGGACGCCGGCATGAAATGCCTTTGTTTCTGAAACGAAAACAATTCTGGTTTGATATTCATACCATAGCCGGAAGCGGTGCACCATTGGGAATACTGACCTGGTTCTTTCCTTCGTATGCAGAAAATCATGCGGTGATAGCAGAAGTATTCCGCCAGGCTAACGGCACAACACCTGCACAGCTGGACAATATGCTTTGGTCGACATTCGAAATTGAATTTACAGATCCGAAGACAAACGGATTGATACAACTTGAGAAAACTATTCTCCGTCTTCGGTAGTTTCTTCGTTGTTCAGTGCCTGAAGATTCAGAATGAATTTATGCGGTTTTGAAACAAGTCTTGAAAAGAACTCTGATTCAGCTGCAGCGTAAACCGCACCGGCTATACCCGCTTTCTTTCTTCCTTCGGCAGTCAGTTGAAGAGTAAATGCGCGACTATCTCCGGACTTGGATTTCCGCGCCACCAGTTTATCCTTCACCAGCGATCGGATGACTTTTGAAGTCATCATCACATCTGTTCCTGCTGTACGCGCAAGAACAATCTGAGTAGGAGAAACTTTAATATCCTGCAGTCGCTTTATTTCCTGCAGCAGCAAAAACTGCACGTAAGTTAGGTCTATTGACTTCAGTCTGTTTCTGAGGAAACGCTGCCATGCATTTGAAGTTTGCCAGAGCAAGACACCTGCACCTGCAACACTTTTCTTGTCTTTGTTTTTTTCTGAAGCCATTCGCAAGATTTAGTCCCGCTCTTCGCTGCTGTAACCGATAGTAACACCAACACGGAATCCGTAGCGATCAAGTGTGCCATCTTCCGGGAGGCGATAAATCATTGTTGCAGCAACCTGCGGAGCAATAAATATAGGCCATTTCAGATTCGACATCAAGCGCATTCTGAAAACAACAGAGCCACTCATTCGACCATGTTCGAAATAAGGTTCACGACGCAACCAATAGTCAAATCCCAACGGATTCACACTGACATGCATTCGCATTTTTCCTTCAGTTACATAATATCCTACTCCTTCCGGCAACACCAAAAGTAGTGTTCCCAGATAATTCCACATTGTTCCTTGAGTGTAAACAGATCGATCTCTCAAAAGTTTCATTCCGCCAACAAATCCAGCCGGAGCATGACCATAAAAGCCGCCTTCATTGGAAACTCCTAAACCTGCCTGCCAGTTCAACGTGAATCTTTCTCCGATTCCCATATGCAGCTGCCCGCCGATCTGTTGCTGGCTTCGGTATCCAAGCTGAAAATGTTCAACGTACAAACCGCCTTCAAAATAATCCTGGGATTTCGCGAAGAGCGGAGCTAAAAAAAGTGCAGCGATTAAGAGTAAACGGGCTTTCATGGTGATGCAATTTAATGAGACTTATGGAAATCTGCATTGAAAAGCTCAGAAAGTGTGCCAGCATCTATAACGTGCTGCCCATTGAACCGTATGTGTTTGTAAGTGGCGTGTCTGGCTTTGATAATGGTCAGCTGCCTTTGTTCCTCTTCACTTGAAATGAAGCGATCGTTACTTGCAGTTACAACTGTCAACTGTGTTTCTGCAATGGAAAAATCCTCCCGCATATCCGGCGGAAAGAACCCGCACCAGAGAATGAGATGATCGATATTGGTCATGCCAAGCGTTATCCAGCGCGTAGCCGTGGCGGCACCTTGCGAGAATCCGAGCACTGTTACTTTCACATCCGGACGGCAACGCAGTAAAACATCAGCAGCTGCCATGTCAAGCCATGAAATGTAATCGCGGATATCATCTTCCCGATCCTCTTTCGTCATCCATGATGCAACTACTTTATCTGCGCCTCCTTTATGATAAAAGCGATGCAAACCTTCGGGCGCAATTACTAAACGACTATCAGTGGCAATAACATTGAATTCATTGATAAATTCAGATGCAAGCTGCGCATATCCGTGACAAACGAATACAACTTCAGTGAATGCCGCGGAAGGTTCAGCGGAACAGAAGTACCGGGCAGTTTTAGGAACAGTTAATGTTTTTCTGATCATTTTCCGTTGCCTGAATTTCCATCTGCAGTATCCTGTGCGCTTCCTTCTTCAGGGATCTCGAAATGGTGCGCACCGAGAATCTGTAAAACAGGTTGCACATTATAAATACCGCGATTGAATTTATTGCACAGTATGATAATCGTTACGTCATCCGTCAATCCTCTGTAGAAAGCGCTGGTATAACCATGCCACCACCCATTGTGAAAGACAGCAGTTGCACCGTCATCAAATGAAACGGTTCTCCAGCCGTATCCGTAGTTCCATCTCTCTTTGTCTTTCAACTCGGGACTATAACCGGTGTATGCCTTACGCTGTAATTCCAACGAAATAATCTTTCCTTTCCGCAGTGCACGATCCCAGAGAAACATATCTCCCACACTCGAAAAAACTCCTTTATCACCGGATACCTGATCGAGAAAACTTTCATCCCATCTGTTCCAGCTTTTATAGTAACCGCGCGTACGGTGTGCATGTTCTTTTCCATCACCGTAAATCCAGGTTTGCTTCATTCCCAATGGCTCAAAAATCCGTTGACGCATAAACTCGTGAAAAGGCATATTGCTGATTTTCTCAACGAGAGAAGCCAATATAACGTAGCCTGTGTTACTGTAATCGTATTTCTGATCAGGTTGACGGAACGCACGTACATTCAATCGTGCAAAGAGACTGATTACACTGTCATTAGTATAAACTGCCGGCGGATCAATCTTCTTTTCTCTATAATAATTATCGCAGATGTTGGTGTATTTGTCAAGTCCGGCACGATGCGTAAGCAAATGATGAATCGTTGTGTTGTAGTAAGGCAGTTGAGGAAAGTAATTTCGTATGGAATCCTCCAGACTCAGTTTACCATCCTGCACAAGTAAAAGAATCGCTGCAGCAGTGAATTGCTTCGACACTGAAGCCAGCTGAAAAGAAGATTCAAGAGTCAGAGAATCGCGCTCTTCGTGATTTTCCCAACCGTAAGCCTCACTGAAAAGAATCTGTCCGCGTTCAGCAACCAGAACACAACCTGAAAACACGCCTTCGCGAAACTTGTTTCGGAAAAAAGTGTCGAGAGAATTTGCCTTGCGATCAGCGTCAATCAGTTTACGAATGTAATCGGTCGAGTCAGCAAGAGATGAGTCTGTAACAGTAACAGCTGTCGAATCGCCGCAAGCAAAAAGTGCAATTGAAGTAAGGAGAAAGAGGATATAGCGCATAAAAAAATCCTCCGCAAGGTGCAGAGGATTTTTAAACTGAGGTGTTGATAACCTCTCTATTATTTCACAACGATAACGAGATATTTGGAAACACTCCAGAATTTATCTGCATCAGTGATTACAATTTTCTCAGCTTTCCCGTCAGCTCCTTCGAATCGGTAAGAACCGGCAGGGTGTGTTGTAAGAAGTTTAGCCTCTTTCGCTCCGAGCGGAATATCGTTTACGCGTGTGATATCAATACGTGTGAAATATTCTGCGTCGAAACTTTCTGAAATCTTCTGTGACTTTCCGATTCCGAGCAACCCACCTTCTTTGTTGATGATACCTTGCTTTTCAAGTTCTTTAGAAGTACCGAATGCATAATACGCAGTATTCAGTTGCTCGGTTTTTGCATCAGACTCCTGCTGCAACTCCTGATAATTCATTGTGAGGTTGCTCAGTTCGAGATTCTTTTTCTCGAGTTCGTCTTTTAACTCAGTAATTTCCTGTTCACGGGCTGCGAGCTGAGTGTTGAGATTATCAATCGTTTGCTGCATGGAAGCAATTTTCAGATTCGCATCTTTCAGGTTCTTCTTTGCAGAAGCGAGGCGCTGCTTATTCTGAACCATGAGATCATAAATTGCCTTGATGTCATTAACGATCTGATCTTTGCGCGATCCCACATCACCACCGGCAGTATCACGTGCAATCATGTTTTCTTTCTTGCGGATTTCATCCAGATTGGACTGAATGTCGTTCATCGCACGGAAGAATGAATCCAGCGCTTCGGCCTGTTGTTCCGTAATACCGGACAGGCGCTGAGTTTCTTCAGTCAGACTGTCTTTCACCGGATCAACTTCAGGTTTGTCTTCCCCGCAGGAGATGAAAAAAGGGCTCAGGAGGAACAGAAATAGTAGCTTTTTCATGACGTTGATTTGTATGCGACAAAGTTAGGGAAAATCGGATTCCCGACCGCAATCTTCACCGCAACCGAAAACCCGAACATTAACTTCAAACTTCTTACTTCGCTTTAACCGTAAAGGCTTTTTTCAGATGCTTATATGACTCTTTGATTTCCTCTTTACGGGCAGCGCGGGTTTTCACGTTCAGCTCGCGTTTGGCTTCAATCTTCGCCTTCAATTTAGCCATTGAAGCTTCGAGCTCATGTTTGCGCTCTTCAAACTTATCCCGGGCTTCCATATTGCCCAATTTGTATTGCACCTTCAGCATATCCAGTTTTATTCTGAATTGCTGCATTTCATGATGCAATTCTTCTTCTGCCTCGTGATCAATTACGCCGTCAATGCGAGCCTCGAGAGTGCGGAAAGCGCGCATGATTTTCTTTTCCTGTTTCTCAAATTCATCCAAAGACTCGGCTTTCCCGAGAGCAAGTTGCAATTTCATTTCATCGATAACCTGCAGAACTTCATTCTTCGCTTTGCGTCCGTTGTTTTCAACGTATTGTTGCGCAGTATTAAGACGCGTTTTAAATTTCTTTTTCAATTTCTCAAACTGGTCTTGGGCTTCCATTTCCCCCAATGCCAATTGAACCTGATACTTTTCAAGACCTACTGCTGCTTTTCTGAGAATTGCAGCGAGACTTTCGCCGAAGTGTGTTTCGTTTGCCATAGCGTTTGTTTTTACGCAAATTCCGAAATGTATCCTTTTGTGTAAATGATCAATATCCGTTGTAACGGTGATTAATATCAGCATTGAGGGATTAGGACTGAAATCACATTGCGGAAATGATAATGGCAGACTAGGGCAATTCTGCCATCAGTATAAACAGTCGTTCAAACTTATCCCTGATCTGCGTGGCATCCCATTGCGTGTTGTTACCCACCATGGCAAATGCCAGCCGTTGTCCGCTCTTCGTATCAACGTATCCTGCATAAGCACGTACGCGCGACATTGTTCCGCTTTTAGCACGCAGATTTCCTTGTGCAGCTGTACCGCCGGCAAGTTTCCGAATGGTGCCCGATTCTCCCGCAACAGGAAGTGAACGATAAAACGACGGAAACACTGCAGAATCTTTAGCGAGAACTTTAAGCATGGACACCAGCTGAAAAGTTGTAAGTGAGTTGTGTCTTGAAAGTCCGCTGCCATCTACCATAAACATGCCTTGCAGATCAACGCCGTGATTTTTCCAGAAGGAATACACAGCACTCACTCCACCGAAAGTACTTCCGTATCCTTTCTCTCTGTGGCCGATGGCACGAAGAATTGTTTCCGCGTAAAAGTTTTGCGAGTACTGATTGGTATGATGAACAAGATCTGACAGAGAAGCAGAAGAAGTTGATGCAATCAGTTTTCGTTCACCATTAAGTTTGAATCCGTTGAGCTTCACATGACGCATTGTTGTTGCCGAATCACGAATGCCGATTCCTAGTTCCTGAAGATTTTTCCGCAGCAATTGCGCACACAACAACGCCGGATCCGGAATTGAACCTTTTGCTTCCAACGAACCGCTGACTTCACCTTGCACACAACGCTCAAACGTATATGGTCCGCCGGTTACATATGCATACGATTTGCCAACAGAAGGATTTGCCACACACTGATTGTACAATTTCATACCCGGAATCTGCGGAGAATAACGCATGTTAACATGTCCTCCACTTGCATTCAATGTAATGTCAAATTGATTTTCGTGAATGGAAAGTCCGCAAGGACCTGCGCCGTAATCGCTTTGTACATCTTCCCACGCCCATCCACCGGGAGTGAGATCACGTTCAAATGCTTCCGCATCTCCAATCACGCAACCTGCAACAGAATCAATTCCTGCATTCTGAATTGCGTTCGCCCAACTAGAAACAACTTTCTCTATGCTGCTGCCGTACGACTCAGATCCCAAAGTAGGATCGCCGTTCCCGCGAATGATAATATTACCTTCCAGTACATTTCCGTTTTTAGATCCGTCGTGCTGCAGCAAAGTTGTAAAACGATATCCCGGGCCGAGCAATGCAAGAGCTGTTCCGGTTGTAACAACTTTCATTACAGAAGCAGGTGTTAATCCTGTATTCTGATTTACCGCAACGATTGCAGAGTCTCCATTCACCGGAGCGAGATAGAAACTCCACATTCCTCCGCGAAGCTCAGGAGCGTTATTGATAGAATCGACATACGATAGTAAGCGTCCCATTGCAGAAGTATCGGCTTCATCAACGATAACCGCATTGGAATCTGCATTTATAATTTTTACATCTTTTAACGGAAGTGTTTCACCGCCGGTAGTAAACAGAAATCCGGTTGCGACAAGAGCCAACACAACCACGAAAATGGCGGAAACCTGTTTAATTGTGAGGGTTTTGTTCAGAATGTGCTTCACTGAGGTAAAAATAGCCCAACAAGTGGAACTCCTACAAGCCAGACAGGAATAATTATACAGGTGCTTTTCAGCGGTTAACAGTCGCAGTACGGTTCAGGATCGGAAATTTTTCTTCCCTTTGTAAAATATTATGCGGGGTCGTTGCGACTCTCCTTCTACAGTAATGAAGCGCATGATACCCATAAACGCTACAATGGCCGCAGAGCAGAACAGGCTTTTAGAAGAAACGATCCAGCGGGAACGACGCCGTTTGCTCGAGTTTATCCGAAAACGCATACCACAAGAGGAAGATCCGGAAGACGTGCTTCAGGATGTATTCACCGAGCTGGCTGAAAGTTTGAGGATGGAAAGGGTCATCGACCGTGTATCGGGATGGGTGTATCGTGTGGCACGGAACAAAATCGCTGATCTTTTCAGAAGAAGAAGAACGGAGTCGTTGGAAGCACGCTACGAAAACGAATACGGCGATGGAGAAGAAGGACTTGGATTGAATGATCTTCTGCCCGACCCGGCAGGCGGTCCGGAAGCTGAGTACGCACGGCGCGTCATTATGAGTGAACTCATGCTGGCTCTTGATGAATTACCGGAAGAACAACGCTGGGTATTCTGGGAAAATGAAATTGAAGAGCGGTCTTTCCGTGAGCTCGCGGAAGAGGCAGGAGTTTCACTCAACACTTTGCTGTCGCGAAAAAGATATGCAGTGCTGTTTTTAAGAGAACGATTGAAAGAACTGTATAACGAACTGGGGAATTAAATCCTGTTCAGAAAGGAGACAAAAAATGAAATGGATATTGAAAGTCATCGGAGCCACGATACTGTTTACGCTGTTTGCGTTTGCATTGGCCTGGGTAACGATGTTGTTGTGGAACTGGTTAATTCCGACTTTGTTCAACGGACCTGAAATTAAGTACCTGGAAGCAGCAGGACTGATGATTCTCGGACGTTTATTGGTTGGCGGATTCAAAGGAGGCGGAAAGAAACATTGTTGCGGAGGAGATTCCTGCGATCACGGTCATCATCACGGAGGATGGAAGAAAAGATGGGAAGAAAAAATGTCGATGATGAGTGAAGAAGATCGCGAGAAATTCAGAAGCGGAATGAAAAAGTGCGGTTGGTGGGAGAGCGGAAAAAGTAAAGACGGTTCAACACCGGAACAACAATAAAAAAAGGGGCGATTGCCCCTTTTTTTATAATCAGTTTTTCTGTTCGCGTTTTCGTGATAAGGCGAAGAATACTCCGGCAAGTGTTATCAGTGAAACAACAAACACCAACATGTTATTGTTTTGGTTCCCGTTTGATTCACCTTCGCTGAGCAACATGAATCCGCCCTGCTTTTTCCCTTGTGCAGGTTTGTCTTCAATGAATGCATCGTATTCTTTAGCGTAATCGTAGTGCTTGGTAATATCGCGACCTGTGAGCCACTGATACGTGTACAGTTCATTCCAGCGACGTTTGCTCAGATCTTTCAGATAGGTTTGGCCCTTATCGCAAGAGAAATCACCACTTGCAGGATGCGTGAGCACATATCGTCCCTGGAAAGTTTGCTTGTTCGGTGTTTCCTGGAACATTAAGTCCTGAGGAAAATGTTCGCGATCATATGTTACGTGCATACGTGTGAAGAAAACTTTTCCGTCGTAAACATTTCCGCCCGTGTGGTAATCACGTCCTTTACTTACGAGCCAATCAACACCAGCTTCTTTCAAATCCTGAACCATTGGCGGATCGCCTACGCACGGATCGCAGAATACATTCTGCATAGGACTTACTTCCCATGCGTACTCGAGAAACACAACATTCTTTCCTTCACGTGAATGTGCTTTGTTGTAGAGATCACGGTAAAACTCACCAAACTCACCCTGTACAAACAAAGGCACTTTGAAGTCAGTTGGAATTAAAGCAGTTCTGTAGTTAGTAGTTTCAATACGACCGGTTTGAGAGTACATGTAAATGATCAGATCCTGAGGACCGTTTGCATTTGCCATTCCCAAACGAATCGGCAACATGAACTTCGGAGACTTGTAAGTGATCTGCAACGGTTTCAGCGGAACTGCTCCGTTAGCCTGATAATTATCGAGATTCACTTTACAAACAAAGAACTTCATATTGGTTTTGATATACGGATCAAGAACTTCCTTCGCTCCTACAGGCATCTTGTAATCATTATCAATGAGCCACTGCTCCAATCCACCGGATTCTTTTGCTGATAAAATCAGAATGTCATATTCTCCTACAGTGTATTTCGCTTCGATGGTAACACCGTAATCCTTCTTGGCTTCCATCTCCACGTTCTCCGCTTTTGACATTGCCATCTTCGGAGCACCGGCTGTTCTTGCGTAATCGTAATAAACCGGTTTGTAACATGGGTTCTGATCGTAGTATTCCACCAAACGCGGTGCAGAATACGTATCCAGTTTATCAAACAACAATCTGTTAACTGTGCGTATATCTTTCTCTTCCAGAATAACCGGAACCGGAACAACCATTGCAAAATCCTTCACTTCGCCTTCGAAGTCGCTGGACATTGTAACTGTTTGCATCTCGCCGTTCTTAGCGATGATTACCTGCGATGTTTTATTGAACAATTTCACATCTGCTTTCGCAACATAGAATCCGCAGAATGAATATCCGTTTACAGTGATGACACCGGCGAGGAATAGAGCTATGACTTTTTTCATGGGTTAAATCTTTAAAATGAATTACTGAATCTGGTCTTTGCGTTTGCGAGACAGAGCGAACAATACAGCAGCGAGAGAAATCATTGAGAGAATGAATACCGGAACAGATTCTTTATTGCCTTCGGACTGCGGAGTTGAAAAATCAGTGAACGACATAAAACCACCTTGCTTCTTTCCTTTCTGTTCTTCTTTATTCAGGAATGCGTCGTACTCTTTCGCATAATCATAATGCTTGGTGATATCACGGCCGGTCAACCACTGATACGTGTACAACTCGTTCCAACGGCGTTTACCGAGATCTTTGATATAAGTCTGACCTTGTTCGCAGGAGAAATCACCGCTTGCAGGATGTGTCAGGATATAACGTCCCTGGAATGTTTGCTTGTTTGGAGTTTCCTGGAACATCAAATCCTGTGGAAAGTGTTCACGATCATACGTAACGTGCAAGCGCGTAAAAAACACTTTTCCTTCGTACACATTACCACCTGTGTGATAATCCTGTCCTTTGTTGATCAGCCAATCAACACCAGCTTCTTTTAAATCCGCAACCATCGGAGGATCGCCAACGCAAGGATCGCAAAATACATTCTGCATAGGACTCACTTCCCAGGCATATTCCAGAAACACCGCATTCTTGCCTTCACGATTGAACGCTTTGTAATAAAGATCGCGGTAGAATTCACCGAATTCGCTTTGCACAAACAGCGGAACTTTGAAGTCTGTAGGAATCAATGCTGTTCTGTAGTTTGTTGTTTCAATACGACCTGTTTGAGAATAACAGTAGATCACCAGATCCTGCGCACCGTTTGCGTTAGCCATTCCCAAGCGAATCGGCAACATGAACTTCGGTGAAGAATACGTGATTTGCAAAGGACGCAATGGAACTGCAGTTGCCGTGTTGTAGTTCTGCAGATTCACCTTACACACAAAAAACTTCATGTTTGTTTTGATGTATGGATCCAGCACTTCCTTCGCTCCTACCGGCATTTTGTAACCGTTCTGATTGAGCCATGTTTCCAGTCCACCGGATTCTTTAGCAGAGAGAATCAGAATTTCATATTCACCCACATTGTATTTGGCTTCGACAGTTACACCCAGATTCTTGAAGGTTCCGTTACTCATTTCACTGTCTGAAACAGCCATTTGCTCAACTGCACCTGCCATCGGATAATCGTAATAATCGTAACGCGTGTAGCACGGATTCTGATCATAATACTCCACCAATCGCGGTGCTGAATATGTATCGAGCTTGTCGAACAGAATTCTGTTTACCACACGAATGTCTTTCTCTTCGAGAACAACCGGAACTGGAACCACCATCGCGAAATCTTTCACATCTCCTTCGAAGTCGCTGGACATAGTTACAGTTTGTTTCTCGCCGTTTTTGGCGATAATCACCTGCGATGTTTTATTGAAGAGTTTCACGTCTGCTTTCGCTACGTAGAATCCGCAGAATGCGAATCCGCTGAGTGAAACTGCAATTGCCGTTACTGATAGAATGAGCTTTTTCATATGCAATAATTTTATTCAGGTGAATTACTTTGCCCAATTGAAACGTTCGCCCGGGAAGAATTTATCCAATACAGGAACGAGTGGCGAGAGAATCAGAAGTGCCCAAAGCGGAGCGGTATGAATCCACAGTTTTGTTGAGATGTAGTATGCAACCACTGCGACAGCAACCGCCCATAACATGCGTGCTTTCTGCGAAGATGGTGTCTGAACAGGGTCAGTAATCATGAAGAATGTAAAGAGCAACAACGAACCTGTGTTCAATTGATGGAAGAAGAAATCAACAGGCCAGCCCAACCAAAGAATGTTACGTGCGAACATCAAGCCAAGGAAAGTCAACAGAAATGCAAATGCTGTATCCAGTCGTTTCACTCGAAGCAGAACAACAAGCCCGGTGAGTCCGACAACAAAAAGCAACAACCCGTCGCTTCCCCATTGTCCCGGAGAAACCCACGCATCGCCGGTAAGGAGAACAGTTATTGTTATTCCGAAATTCGTAGGATTGAAAATGTGTTTGCCGTTCCAACGGATAAAAAATTTACTTCCAATGGAAAGTACTGCGGCGAGAATGAAAGTCCACATGCTGTTTGCCTGAAGCATCAGACAAATACTCAACGCACTTACCAGTGCACTTTTCAATCCTGTCCAATCCTTGGTTTTGAAATGAATCCATACTGCCTGAACGGCCAGGCACGACAGAATCACGATGTTCAATCGCATGAGCGGAATAGCCCATTCCAGCACGAAAATTCCGTAAAGCAGGAAAGACAATTGGAATAACACCTGATAATGGCGGGCGTCGCTTTTAAACCAATTTAATATACCGATGAACGGATTTGAGGCAGTTTTTGCCGGGGTTTCGATGAGGTCGACAGTTGAGGTACTCATGGTTCTTGTATTAATCCGGAATAATGATGCAGGCGGAAACGGGATTCCACACGGCAAGATGAAATTTTCTTAAAAAGCTTAATTTTCGTCGGCTTTCAGGACTTTTTTCACCCTTGAGCCGGAGCTTGTATAGCAATGCAGGTAGTAAATACCTTGCGGATACCCACGGAAATCGACCTGAAAAATGTAACGGTCGCTCCCTTGAAAAACGTTGGTGTAATAGATTTTACCGAAGCGGTCTATCAACTCGACATACATTACGTCCGGTGCTTTCAACCATGCATCAACGGTAATGTAATCGATCGGAGGATTCGGCAGAAAATCGAAATCCACATAGTCGCAAATGGTGTAAGTCCAGGTTGAAAGTCCTGCATTACGTGCAAAACAATCGTTGCGGTAAGTATATCCGTCGCAACCGCAAACAGGTTCCCAACGCGGATCACAATAACCGCCGTAAACAACTTGTGTTGAGTCGTAACATTGCGCAGTTGTGGTGAAGGGCAACATCACGAATAAAAACGGAAGTAATAATCGTAACATATTCTAAAGATAGATTATTCACTTCTGCTGCCCGATTAAGCAGCAATTAATGCTTAACAAAGTTATTCACCAAACGGGCGCGCAGTTCATCGGACAATTTGCGGTCCAGCACCATGCTGTTGGTAGAATCCGCTGCCAAGCCGGTATCGAATTTCGCTTCGACACTCACCGCTGCTTTGGGTTTCATATCAATCACATCGTAAACAAGCACAACACCGCTTGTATTACCGCTTACATTCTCCTTACTGTTTAGTGAACCTGTGCGTCCAAGCGACTCCGGATAATAAATGAACAGATATCGCTTCTCTTCAATCGGTGTCCACACATTTTTAATTTCCGCTTCTGCAACGCCGTTTGCGGAATTCATTTCAGGCTCTGCAGACATGACCATGCGATCCAGATCAGACTTTCCATACATGGGAGAATTAAAATAGGAGTAACTGACAAAGGGAAATCCTGCTGTATCTCCCTCATATTCCTTGAAGTTGCCCGGCAAGCCCATTTTCTTTACATCCACCGGCGCAACAGGAATACTCTTTCTGATCTTATTCATCTTCGCTCGCCAGTCTGCACACAGTGCAGAGTCGGCTTTCCACGCATCAGAAGAACCTCCGGAAGTTTGGCTCTTTTCATTCGAGGTTCCGCACGCTAACAGAACTGCACTGCAAATCAATGTGAAGATTGTTTTTCTCATAATACCGGTATTTCGATGTGAAAATACATAAAGAAAATTATTGATTCGCGGTACGCATGACAGACGGCTCATTTTTTACATTTACACAATGAACCGGAAAGCAGTTGAACTATCAACCGTACAGAGTACGCTCATGCAAAATCAATTGCTGAGCCCGGGAAAGAACAATACAATTGATATCATCCGCCGATTAGGATATATTCAAATTGATACACTATCCGTAGTTGCGCGTGCACATCATCACGTTCTCTGGTCACGAAATCACAAGTATCGGGAAGCTGAGTTAC
Source organism: Bacteroidia bacterium (assembly GCA_023151315.1). Lineage (GTDB taxonomy): Bacteria > Bacteroidota > Bacteroidia > Palsa-965 > Palsa-965. The sequence continues at coordinate 278,962 of JAKLJE010000001.1, read as the reverse complement.
ACGAACTTCTGAAGGGAAGAAAAATCTTTGAATACTGGAGTCACGCGGCCTCGTATTTACCAATGGAAGATTTTCGGTTTTCGCTTCCGCGTAAGCAAATGTATCGCGACGGGCATTCGCATTGGTTTGCGAAGAATAAGCGCATTATGAAATATGTGCTGGATCGTATTCACGCAGAAGGACCCTTGCAATCCAAAGATTTTGAAACCGATCGCAAGCGCGGCAGCTGGTTCGATTGGAAGCCGGCGAAAATTGCGTTGGAACAATTGTTCATGGAAGGATCTCTGATGGTATCAGAACGCAAAGGCTTTCAGAAAGTGTACGACATAACCGAACGTGTGATTCCTGCAGGACTCGATATCGCAATGCCGACAGAAGAAGAATATGCAGAGCATCTCTTGCGCAATAATATGCGCTCGTTGGGAATTTTCTCATTGAAAGATGTAATTCACCTGAGAAGCAACATGCAGCGTGCGGTGAAACACACACTCTCGGAATTCATCGATTCAGGTTTAATCGAAGAAGTGAAAATCGAAGGAGCAAAAACGGGATACTACCGCACAGTAGAAAAACGCAAAACGAATAAAACGTCCAAGACAGTCAACGCAAGATTACTTTCACCTTTCGACAATCTTGTAATACGACGGGAAAGACTGAAAGATATTTTCGGTTTTGATTATACATTGGAATGTTATCTGCCTGAACACAAGCGAAAGTATGGTTACTTCAGTCTTCCGATTTTGTACGGTAATCAATTTCTCGGATCACTGGATCCGAAAGCCGACCGAGCCAGCGGCGTTTTCTATGTGAAGTCATTACACGTTGAACGATTCGATACTGAAATAGCGGAAGCACTGGCAACGGAACTCAAGCGGTTCGCTGCATTTAATTCATGTACTGAATTTGATCTGATAGGAATACGCAAAACCACAATGCGATCGGCGCTGAAAAGTGCGCTACAGAAAGTGTAAAACGCTGAGTGAAGCAGCAATTACTTTCTCCAGCTGTAAATGTGTTTCACGGCTACCCACTTTCCGTTTTTCTTCTGAAAAAGTGTTGCTCCGCCGTTGCCGCATTTCGCACCGCATTGGAATGAAGTATAAATCACTGCACTGTTTCCGTCTTTTGAAAACAACGGCTTGCCTACTTCGTAAAATCCTTTCTGGTGCGATTTGAAGTACGACTTCCACGCTTTCGCCGCTTTCTTTGCGCTGAGCGCATTAGACGGACATTGAGCAGAAGGAACAATCACCGCGCCGGCAATGGAATCTTTGGACCACAAAGTTTTCTGATCATTCTTCAATTGGCTGCGCATGAAAACCACATCATCGTTCGTGATGAACTTCTCACGTACTAAATCGTAAAGGAAGGATGAATCCGAATCTGCATCACCGGTGAAATAGCATAACACGGAATCACGCAACATGAATGTATCCGATGCAGAAGCGTTGGATACAGCGGCGCGGAATAGATCGGAGCGGGATTGAGCGTAGGAAATAATATTCGCTAACACTCCAAATAACAGTATATATTTTTTCATATAACTCGAGAAAGCAGGCTTAAAATCTGCATTTATACAATTTCATTGTAAATCCACCATAGCCAGGATTCTCAATCAGTGAAATAAAATAATAGAATCCGCTATAGGCGTACTGGATATCAAAACTACGTTGCAACAAAGACCGATTCCTGAATGCTTCCCAAGATGCCGGATATAATGGTGGGGCCTCAATACCTTCTTGTTGATGTGGAGGTAAGTGAATCGAATAGTTCTGAACCAATTTATTATCTGCACCGATTCTAAAAGAATATAACCTTTGCCAACTTGAGATAATAAACTCAGAACACAAATCGGCACTTTCATTAACTACTATTCTGTATGGGGACGGCAATACAGTTCTTTCGGATTCCTTAAACACCATACTCGTTGTATCAAGAACTTTTTTGCCCGCTAAAACTTTTGTAAATCGAATTGGTTTGTCAAATTTCCCTTTTAAAAAATCCTCTCCATCTAAATCCTGATCAATATCTACGAAAGAACTTTGATTCGGGTATTGAAATGACCAACCTCGATAAAGAGTTCCCGGAAAGCAAGCAGACTCCTCCGGATTTCCTGATTTCACAAATGCACTTGAAGTAAGAAATGACAGGCTCACATACATTGAGTCTTGATTTGGATATATTGTCCAAAAATTAACTTTATCGCCACAATTTATAGAGTGTGTTCCTGTGAGATTCGCAATGCCACTCCCATCTACCCCGTCCATAATCATTCTTCCGTTATAGAATCCCTGTATTCTCGAAGCACGATTCGACGGAGTGAATTTCTTCCCATCACCATTATAACCAAAAATCGCATAAACAGTATCACTTGAATTCTGAAGATCAACAATCTCGATACTCGCAAGTTCGTATCCAGCAAATTCCTTAATTGTCAAATCAACATCTTTGATTTTCTCTTGCGTAAGATTATAAACTTCCAGATAAGGGCGATAAACCAAAACACCATACCCTCCATTCTCGGCACGCTCATACTTCACGTATAAATACTCCCCAACCACAACAAAACTTAAATTCCGACTACTCTTCCAGTTGTTATAAAGAGTAAAGCGAGTGTACGTTCTGTCCCTAACATTATACTTTATCAAATATGCAACTCCGGTTCCGGATAACTGTGGCTCCACTATGAAGTAAACAAATGCTTCTGACTGATATACACTTGTCGGCCCCACTTTTTGCGGCATTTCTATTACAGTTTCCGTGAACTTAAAGGCCGTATCGTAATGATTTATCTTAAACGTGGTAGTAACACCCGCAATTCCCTTCTTCTTTGGTTTTGCTACACCTCCATAAACCAGAAAACCATTATCATGGAGATTAATAAACTTGTGGCTGTAGTCTTCACTAACTACTGCAAAGAGATCCGATCGTACAATAAGCGAATCAATCACCTGAGCATGCAACTGCAACACCAGGCCGAGTGCTAAATACAAAATAAATTGTTTCATAATTATTAGATTACATATTCCTTCTATACTGTCCGCCCACCTCAAACAACGCTGCCGTCACTTGTCCGAGTGAACAGTACTTCACTGTTTCCATCAGCGCTTCAAATCCGTTCTGATTACGAATCGCAGCATCCTGCAATTTTGCCAGTGAAACTTTGCCGCGCTCTTCATTTGCCTTGTGCAGATTGTTGAGCATGGAAATCTGATAATCCTTCTCTTCTTTCGTTGCACGGATCACTTCCTTCGGCGTTACCGTCGGCGAACCTTTTGAAGACAGGAATGTATTCACTCCGATCAAAGGATATTCACCGGTATGTTTCAGCGTTTCATAGTACAATGATTCTTCCTGAATCTTTCCGCGCTGATACATGGTTTCCATTGCACCGAGTACACCGCCACGTTCGCTGATCTTATCAAATTCCGAAAGAACTGCTTCCTCAACGAGATCTGTCAATTCTTCTATGATGAATGAACCTTGCAGCGGATTTTCGTTCTTCGCCAATCCCAACTCGCGATTAATGATCAACTGAATTGCCATTGCACGACGCACACTCTCTTCTGTTGGTGTTGTAATCGCTTCATCATAAGCATTCGTGTGAAGAGAATTACAATTATCGTAGATCGCATACAAAGCCTGAAGCGTTGTGCGGATATCATTGAAATCAATTTCCTGCGCATGCAAAGAACGACCTGAAGTCTGAATGTGATACTTCAGCATCTGCGAACGCTCGTTGCCGTTGTATTTGAACTTCATCGCTTTCGCCCAGATACGACGGGACACGCGACCGAGTACGGAATATTCAGGGTCCATTCCGTTCGAGAAGAAGAACGAAAGGTTCGGAGCAAAATCATCAATGTGCATTCCGCGCGAGAGATAATACTCCACGAACGTAAATCCGTTTGACAATGTCAACGCCAATTGCGTAATCGGATTAGCACCTGCTTCCGCAATGTGATAACCGGAAATTGAAACGGAATAGAAGTTGCGGACTTTCTTGTCAATAAAATATTGCTGCACGTCTCCCATCAATCGCAACGAAAACTCTGTAGAGAAGATGCACGTATTCTGTGCCTGATCTTCTTTCAGAATATCTGCCTGAACGGTTCCGCGCACCTGTGAAAGTGTTTCCGCTTTGATTTTTTCGTAAACATCTTTCGGAAGCACCTGATCTCCTGTGATACCCAGCAACATCAATCCCAATCCGTCGTTGCCTTCAGGGAGTTCTCCCTGATAACGCGGACGTGCAATTCCTTTGTCTTCCCAAAGCGCTTTCAACTTCTTCTCCACTTCCGCTTCGAGTCCGTTTGCTTTGATATATTTTTCGCATTGCTGATCAATTGCAGCATTCATGAAGAAAGCAGCAATCGTTGGAGCGGGACCGTTGATCGTCATCGACACTGACGTTTTCGGATCAGCGAGATCAAATCCGGAATACAATTTTTTCGCGTCATCGAGACAGCAAATAGAAACACCGGAGTTACCGATCTTACCGTAGATATCAGGACGCAGATCCGGATCGCGACCGTAAAGTGTTACTGAGTCAAACGCAGTAGACAAACGTTTCGCAGGCATTCCCAATGAAACGTAGTGGAAACGTTTGTTCGTTCTTTCAGGTCCGCCTTCACCGGCGAACATACGTGTAGGATCTTCTCCTTCACGTTTGAACGGATAAATTCCTGAAGCGTACGGAAACTCGCCCGGAATATTTTCCTGTCCGAGCCACATCAGCAAATCGCCCCAACCTTCGTAACGTGGAGTGGAAACTTTCGGAACCATTGTGTGCGACAATGATTCGTAATGTGTCTTGATCTTGATTTCCTTATCGCGAACTTTGAAGATGTAATATTCGTTCTTGTACAACTGCGATTTGTCCGGAAACTCCTCGATCATTTTCATATTGCGCTGATCAAGATCCAGCTTCATGCGATCGAAAGTTGATTCGAGATGTTTGATCACTTCATCATTCGCAGCTTTCTTATCAGACTTCAATGTTTCAATCGATTTACGCAGCGCGTAAAGTTTCTGCGCAATTGCAGCCTGTTCACGCAATTTACGATCGTAACTTCTGTTGTTATCGGTAATTTCAGAGAGATACCGCGAGCGTGCAGGAGGAATGATGTAGATCTTCTCCGACATTTCAGGAGTGATCTTCATTGTGGAAGTGAAATTCGCACCGGCTTTCTCATTCATCGTTTTCAGAATCAGCTGGTACAACTGATTCATGCCGGGATCATTGAACTGCGAAGCGATAGTTCCTACCACAGGAAGTTTATCATCTTCAGTTTCCCACAATTGGTGGTTGCGTTTGTATTGCTTTCTGACATCGCGCAACGCATCAAGAGCACCACGCTTATCGAATTTGTTCAATGCAATAACATCAGCAAAATCAAGCATGTCGATTTTCTCGAGCTGTGTTGCGGCACCGTATTCCGGCGTCATTACATACAGACTCATGTTGCTGTGCTCGATGATTTCCGTGTCGCTTTGCCCGATTCCGGAAGTTTCCAGAATGATCAGATCAAAATCAGCAGCTTTCAAAACATCTACTGCTTCTTTCACGTGCTTAGACAACGCAAGGTTGCTCTGACGCGTTGCGAGTGAACGCATATACACACGCGGATTATTAATCGCATTCATTCTGATACGATCTCCGAGCAATGCTCCGCCGGTTTTTCTCTTGGATGGATCAACGGAAATAATTCCGATTGTCTTGTCTTTGAAGTCAATGATAAAGCGACGCACCAATTCATCAACGAGTGATGATTTTCCTGCGCCACCTGTTCCTGTAATTCCCAACACGGGAGTTTTTGATTTCGCTGCAAGAGCTTTTATCTCCGTAAGTGCAACCTCACTTTGATCTCCGAAATTCTCTGCGGCAGATATCACACGTGCAATTGCGTAGTGATCTTTACTGTTGATGCGTTTCACTTCACCGTTGAGGTTTGCTCCGGTTGCGTAATCACATTTCTCCATGAGATCGTTGATCATGCCTTGTAATCCCATTGCGCGACCATCATCAGGATGATAAATGCGCGTGATACCGTAATCGTGCAATTCTTTGATCTCCTCCGGGAGAATTGTCCCTCCACCTCCACCGAAGATGCGGATATGTCCGCAGCCGCGTTCTTTAAGCAAATCGTACATGTACTTGAAGAACTCCATGTGTCCACCCTGATACGAAGTGATGGCGATAGCGTTGGCATCTTCCTGCACAGCGCAGTTCACAATTTCCGCCACGCTTCTGTCGTGTCCAAGGTGAATAACCTCAGCACCGCTGGATTGAATGATCCGACGCATGATGTTTATAGCCGCATCATGTCCGTCGAACAATGAAGCCGCGGTTACAATTCTGATTTTATTCTTGGGTTGGTATGGTTGTACTTCCTGCATAAATCCTTCGATGTTATAGAAGTGCAAAAATACCATTCCCTGCTCTGAAGAGCAAAGGAAAAACGCGCATTCTCAGAGTTGCAACCAACTGATAATCAATACATGAGAAGATTCCCTCAAAACTGATTTTCGCGAAGTTAACTGTGTCGCCATCAGAAATACATAACCGCGCTCATATTCGGTGCTGATTGAGGTCATTGAAACAGGAGGTAAGATGCCATCAACTTTGTACAAACACCAGAACTATTATGAGAAAGTTAATCGCCATCACATCTTCACTGTTGCTCTCAATTACAATTAATGCGCAGGTAATTTCAACGCTGCATCATAACGGAGTGACAACTGTGTACTACAACCAAAACGGTCTAGTTGACGCTTACAATTCCGCAGTAGCAGGAGACACGATCTATTTATCAGGAGGGCATTTCAACCCTGTAACGATAAACAAACGCATCACAGTATTCGGTGCGGGCCATTATCCGGATTCTACTGGTGCAACGAATGTCACTTACATTGACGGTCCGTTTTCCATCGGAGAATTTGCAGACAGTGTTCGCATTGAAGGATTAAGAATAGGCGGAACGCTGACCATAACCAGCGATCAGTCGGTGAATCACGCCCTTATTAAACGAAACTACATAGCAGGGAATCTTGACGTGGGCGGATCGAGAACAAACCCAACTATGTTCATGGTATTTACAGGAAATGTTGTTAACGGTTGGCTCTACGGGTCGAATATGTTGCAATGCGACATCTCCAATAATATTTTCAATGCTCCGATTGCGAGTTTATACATGTGTTCATTCAGGAACAATGTTGTTACTTCCTGGTCATGGGCAGGATGGCCGTATTATACAGATTACGTAATGAACGATTGCGATAATTGTCTCATAGAGAACAACGTGTTCACTTCAAGAAGTGTTTTGCTTCAGTGCGACAACTCCATTGCGCGATTTAATGTCTTTGAAGGAACACCGTCAAACGTGAGCGGCACAACAAACTTTGTTTCAAACTACCCGACTGTAAGTATGGCTTCCTACTTTATCAATTTCACTTCAACCAATTTCACCTACACTGACAATTACCATCTTCAGACTCCATCCTCCTACTTGGGATCAGACGCTACTCAAACGGGAATTTATGGCGGAGCAAGGCCTTACAAAGAAGCTGCTGTTCCAACGAATCCGCATATCCGTGCAGTTAACGTCCCGGCAACAACCGATGTCAATGGCAACCTGAATATTAACGTACAAGCTGGAGCACAACAACAATGAGAAACTTCATCTTCATCATAGCAACAGTCCTGACGACTGCAACGAAAGTAAATGCGCAACGAGCATTTACCCGTCAGAATATCACGAGCAATGTTTACTACACTATCGATTCGGTTTTCCTTACGGCGAATAACGGAGATACAATCAACTTACCCGGAGGATCGTACATGATCAACAATCTGGTCATCGACAAGCGACTCACTATTATCGGCGCCGGACACTATCCCGACTCAACATCGGCAACGTTTGCAACCACGCTAAATGGTTCAATTTACTTTGTCAACGGGTCCAATAATTCTTCTGTATCAGGGATATCGCTGAACGGTAATATTTACGTTGGCAACAGTCCAACAAATCAAACTGTACAAGGGCTTAATATCTACCGTAACAGTGTTGTTTCAATTCAGTTGGGACACAATTATTATGCAGCCGGAACTGCTTCATACATCAACATTAAAGAGAATCTTATTCGTGGTGAAGTGAGGGGTTGTCAGGCTCAATTTGTAAACATCGAACAGAATCTGATCAACGGACATATTTCTTTCTTCAATGGCAATCTACTGGTAAGGAATAATACATTCCTCGGCGGCTCAGGTTGCCCGGCATATATGCTCGCGGATGTCAATAACAGCACTCTCGAGAACAACATTTTCATGAACAGCGGTGCCTGCGCCAATTCGACGATCTCAGGTTGCAATTCGAATATTTTCACGAATAACGTTTTCAATGGAAATTTCATTTTCCCATACGGTACCAATATCGGAACGGGTAATCAGGCCAATGTTTCATTTACCGGTTTTTTCGTAAACGAAAACGATTTCACATTCGATTATACGAATAACTATCACCTGCAGAATCCACTTTCCTATCTCGGAACGGACGGAACGCAAGTTGGTGTTTATGGAACCGCTACACCTTATAAAGAAAGTGCAGTTCCTGTTAACCCACACATACGTTCCAAGACGATCGCTCCTCAAACGAATTCCAATGGCGATCTGAACATTAACATTTCTGTTGGATCACAAAACCGATAAACATTATGAAAAATACTCTGTACTTATTCCTCCTGTTTACACTGATATCTACCCGTGCATATTCACAGAATGTAATCGCGGTTACGAATAATACCGGCAGTACCTTCTACACGAATTTGGATTCCGCTATCGCGCATGCTCAAAACGGAGATTATGTTTATCTGCCCGGAGGAAGCTTCACGGTGAATAACCTCTCCATTGATAAAAATCTCAATATTATCGGTGCAGGATGTGATGTTGATTCCTCGCTTGCAACCGGCACTACTATGATCGTCGGTAATATGCTCATCAAGACAGGCGCCGACGGCGGATCGCTGCAGGGATTATACATTAACGGGCAGATTGCATTTGGTACCGGTGCAGCTGATCAAGTGGTGAACAACTATTCCATCCTCAGATGTAATCTTGGAAATCTATTCCTTTCTTACAATGGCAGCGCAGCTTCTTCTTCGACGAATATATTTCTTAAAGAAAACATATTCAGAGGAACCATACACGGAGGTTACACTCACAATGTGGTTATTTCAAAGTGCATCATTGAGCAATCCATACTTTATTTTTCAGGACAAGTTACAGTGGATCACTGCATCTTTCTTAAGAATGCATGTTGCGGAAACGTAGTGAACAGTTGCAGCGGAGTTACTTTCTCGAATAATGTAATCTGCGAACAAGCGTACGCTCTGGAAAACACCCCGGGGAATACTTACCTGAATAATATTTTCTGCCACTCTACTCCGATTCCAGGTGGAAGCATTTCCTCCAACAACATTTTCGGAGTGAATCGCGACAGCATTTGGGTAAACGCTCCCGGCACAACATACAATATCAGCTATAACTACCAATTGCGACCTTCTTCTGCCGGAAATAATGCCGGAACTGACGGTACAGATATAGGAGTGTACGGTACTGCAGAGCCATTCAAAGAAGGTTCAGTTCCAGTGAATCCTCATATCCGTCAGGCGACAATCCCTACCACAACAGATGGTCAAGGCAATCTGAATGTGAATATTAAAGTTGGTGCTCAACAACAATAACGCAGGCCTATGAAAAAGATATTCTCCTTCGTTATTCTTCTGCTGTGCATAAATATGCACGCACAGAATAAAATCAACCGATACGAGTATTGGTTTGACAATAATTACGCCGCACGTACAACTACGAACATTACTCCGGTTGTCAATTACACATTGAATACAGGCGTTCCTACAACTACGCTTACCACCGGGCTGCATGTTATTCACCTTAGATTCCGTGATGACAGTTCACGTTGGAGTTCGACAGTCAGCCAGTTTTTCTTCAAAGTACCACAACCTACAACTACGACTGTGAATATGGTTGGATACGAATACTGGTACGATAACAACTACGCAGGACGCGTTTATACCGCTACCGCAGTACAACAAAACGTAAACGTAACAGCTGCGCTAAGTGCAGCATCGCTCAGCGATGGATTACATGTCATTCACATCAGGTTCAAAGACAGTGCCGGACAGTGGAGCAGTGCTGTAAGCCAGTTCTTCCATAAGACTCAGAACGCAATCACAACAACACGTCAGATAGTGTCGTATCAATATTGGTATGACAATAACTTTTCTGGTGCTGTTACATCCGCGGTTGGTCCATCGCAGAACTACACATTAACATCAGCTTTGCCCGCATCCTCCTTAAGTGATGGCTTGCACGTATTGCATATGCGCTTTCTTGACAATACGGGAATGTGGAGCAGCACCGTTAGTCAGTTCTTTCACAAGAGCGGCGCTTCATCTACCACTACAGTGAATATTACAGACTATCAATATTGGTTTGATAATGACTTCAACAGTGCGATAACCGCAAGTGTTACTCCTCAACAGAACATCACTGTTATCAGCAGTCTGGCTGCATCTTCACTGAGCGATGGGTTGCATGTATTCCACCTTCGCTTCCGCGACAATACCGGTAAGTGGAGTTCAGTAGTCAGCAGCTTTTTCCACAAAACCGGCACATCAACTGTTGCTAACAATATGGTTACTGCATATCGTTACTGGTTTGATCAGGCTGACAGCAACATGGTGTATTCTGCTGTAAGCCCTGTTACGAATCTGACGCTGAATACTTCAATCAGTATGATTACCGTTCCTAAGGGTGTGCATACAGTGCATTTTCAATTCAAAGACACATTAGGTATGTGGAGTTCAGTCGTAACGGATACCGTTACAAAACTTGCAGTACCTATTGCGATGTTCACCGCAAACGACACAATCTTCTGCGACTCAGGAACTGTTGCCTTCATGGATCATTCTATTGACGGAGATACATATTATTGGGATTTCGGTGATGGAGATACGAGCAACACTGTAAACCCGACGCATCTTTACGCACAACCCGGATTGTACAGCGTGTCACTGACGGTACAAGACACGTTAACAGGACGCGATTCAATGACCACTTATGTTCAGTACATTCAGGTTTATGCAACGCCTTCCGCTGCACTGTCCGTAAGCCCTGATGACACAATATGTGCCGGACAAACAGTTACAATGACTGCAGCTAACAATGCGTCCTATTCCTGGAACACAGGAGCAACAACTCAAAGTATTACCACCGGAACAACAGGTGATTTCTGGACGACAGTAAGTAATACGTCGTATGCAGGATGCTTTGTTGTCAGCGACACAGTTCATATTGAAGTAATGCCGTTGCCTGTTGTGAACCTCGGCTCTGACACGTCATTCTGTGAAGGCAACAGCTTTGTTTTGGATGCCCAGAATGCAGGAGCAACATTCTTATGGAGCACAGGAGCAACAACATCTTCGATTAACACTAATGCAGGCGGAAGTTTCTGGGTTTCCGTTACGAGCGTATATGGTTGTCAGAACGCGGATTCTGTAGTACTCACTATTGACTCACTTCCTGCGGCCGATTTTACTTCGAACATCAGCGGAACTACTGCTAACTTCAATGATCAATCAACCAATAATACCACATGGTCTTGGGATTTCGGTGACGGCAACTTCAGCACATTGCAGAATCCAACACATAATTACGGAGCACCGGGAACCTACACTGTGACTCTCATCGTTAGCAACAGTTGTGATTCGGATACAGCAACTGATATAATTATCATCAGCGGAGTGGATGAAGTAAACGCTAACAGCGGCAGTCTGATTGCATTTCCGAATCCGGCTACAGATCATGTTACCATCAACTGCATTCCTGAATGGTCCGGCGTAACTGTACTTTCGATCTATGATGTCAGCGGTCGCGCCGTTGCTCCTGCTCTGCAGACAACATTCACAAGTAAAGCACTGAATACAGTTGTGCTTAATACAAGTGAGCTTTCTAACGGAGTTTATACAATCAGAATCACGTCCGGCAGCGCAGAGTTAAGTACGCGTATCGTTATTGCACGATAGCCATGTAAAATTTACTCAGGGATCCGGGTCTTTCCGGGTCCCTTTTCCATTACCCATTGGAGGAAAGAGCGGAGATCACCGTGCAGATCATTGAATATTGCGGTGAAATCACTCTGCTTACCGGAGTAACGCACGTAATTCATCAGAATAGTATTGCCGGATTTGTCGAGATGTTTTCTTAAACGCACCGCGTACGTTGAATCCGATTTCAGAGGGAGTCGCGAAGCACGCGCTGCAATAGTATCAAACAAACGTAAGCGAGTTTTTATCCTGAATATTGGTTCTGCTTTCGCAGGAATCGATGCATAAACACTATCTGCGTATTTAGCACACGACAACATGAAATCGGTTCTTAAATCCGCATTTGAACCTGAATTAATGTATTCCTGATACTCCGGAGAATCTTTCCCGTAAACTGTAGTCAGATACCAGACTGCACCCGTCACACCAACAAACGTTGCAAGATTCTCATTGTATTCCGCACTATCGGCAATGAATACTGTACCATGAGTTAATTCATGAATGATCAATTCCGCCAATTCCCCTTCGGGTAATTTCAACATCTGTGAAAGAACAGGATCATTAAACCATCCGAGAGTTGACCAGCCGGATGCATTACCAACGTTAACGTCGTAACCGAAAGATTTCAAACGATCGGCTTCAGCCTGCGCCTCCTCCTTGTTGAAATAACCTTTGTATGGTAATGTCCCAACGATCGGGAAGCTCCACTCATACGGTTTCAGTTTGAACTTTTCACAAGCTGTCACAACGAATATGATTTGATCTTCGGGCTGCTGATAAAAACTCGAGTAATTATCACTTGCTTTCAAGCCAATGGAATCATATGCAAATTGCTTGATTCTTTCTATTGTCCGAAGTTTCTCTTTCAAAACAATATCCACTTCAGGATCGTCATAAACTTCTTCGAAAGGACGCGCATTGATAATGATCGCAGCCTGACCCTTCCCCATTTTCAGTGCATAAACAAGAAGAGATGGATTCAGTAGACAGAAAGCAAAGGCCGGCAACAGAATCGCATCTGCCAGCAAACTCCGCATAAATCTCATCCAACGCCTCATTGCATACTGTTTATAAAGAATAGTAAAGCCAGAAATCGTGCTCTGTTTCCACAAGGGAATACTCAATTCGAACAGCTTCCGACTCGCGCTTCATGGCAGGATTCAGTTTTTCAATCTCCGCCAAAGTTCGGTTATAATAATTCGATTCTTTATAAACTTGGCTCATAAAACTCCTGAAGAAAAACACATCATCGAGATTTTGGATTTTGTTGTATCCGAATTTATGTTCTACACGAAATGAGGCGAGAATATGACGGATTGTCGGGAAATAAATCCAACCCAACTCAGTTGAATCGTTGGTAATTCCTTTCTTCTTTACAACTGGCATAATGCCGACGATTCTTGTTTCAAATAACATCCTGCTCTTGTCGTAAAAGGCATCTTCTTTGATCCTGAAACAACAAATGTACTTCCCGGTTGTATCTGATATTATCTCATACATTTCAGTGCTCAACTCTTTGCGAAACTCATCGTCTGTGCTGCCGTTGTAAACTTTCAGCTTGCCGTTAACAATCGAGTCAATCAATGTATGATACAACTTATCACTTCCAAACAATGGATTTATTCTGTCACAAATTACGTTACGCCATATTCGTTTAGAATAAGCCACACTTCTCTCTTCAAGAAAAACAAACGGATAATATCCTTGAAGATTGCGTTCCGGCAGCATCTGCGGTTTATCCCATAATTCAATCGGGCCGGATTTCATTCTCTTCGGAAATACTTTAGCGTATTCGAAATTGTTCGTGTACTTCCTTACAACTTTCCTCTTTCCTGTAGAATCCCAAACCGTCCACACACCCACTCTGTTATTGTGATCAAATTCCCCTTCCGCTTTCGGATTTCCGTTCGAATACCATGATTTGTATGCACCGTGCTTCACTCCGTTGATCATTTCGCATTGAACGCGATAATTTGCATCAATGAAATCCGCTTCATTCAAAGATGCATTGAATGCACTGCAGAAATAAAATACAGCGATCAACAAGACGAAAACTAATGGAATATTACTTCTCATTTCTTCTTCGATTTAGTCCAATCACTCCATTTCCATTTATACAATTCATTCCCGCGGATTTTTACTGCACGAAAACCGATGTAGCTATAACCGCGAAAGGAATAACCGTACTCTCCACCCAGAAAATCTTTCAGATAATAATGTTGCAGATGAAACGAATTACCGATAAAACGCTTTCTGCGAAGTACAGGCGGATCATTCGGATTATCTCCGAATGTATAATCAACTTTGGCAAAATGTCCGCTCTTTCCCGAAAAAGAATAATATGTTTCATCCATCGCTTCCAATAGCCAATCACTGTAATCAGAATTCATATCATTCACGATGGAATGCTGAGATAAATACCGATAAGCCGCCAGCCACTCTTTCAGGTACGGAAGTCGGTAAACAACCTTGATTGAATCCCCGTTTTCCTTAAGGGTTCTCCAATCGCAATAACGACAAGCATTGACCCAGGCGATTCCGCACACCGGAAAATTATCATATCGCGAACTATTGAAGTAGCGTTTGTAATCTTCTACTGAGCACATTGAACTGTCGGGAAGCAAAGTTCTCCAGAATTTTTCTCCTGAATCACGCTTCATCTCAGCAAGAAAAACACGGTATTCTGCCAACGTAATGAAGCCGGTAATGTTGAATGAATCGACGCTGACCGTATCTGTCATTTTCGGTTCCTGAAGAACGTCCCAGGGATCAAACGTTTGAGCCGGAATTTCAAACAACAGCGCCGTCTGAAGCTTCGGTTTCCTGAAACTGAAACCCATAACAATCAGAATAAAAAGGAGAAAAGCTGCGGCTCTCATTTCGTAAATATAATCTCTATTCCACGAACGAAGCAGATTGTATGCGCATAACCTGTTTAATCGTAAATTTATCCTAATGTTTTTCTTCCTCTCCAAAGTGCTTGCATTTCTAGTGTTGCCTTACACATGGGCAATCGTGTTCCTTCTGCTTGCATGGAGATCAAAAAACGAAACCCGGAAACGAAAATTTTTCATTGCCGGCCTTACGATTTTACTTGTGTTTTCAAACCGGTTTATTCTGAATCAGGCGATGATGGCTTGGGAAATCAGTCCGGTTAAAGATCCTGCTCCTCAAAGCTATGATGCAATAATTGTACTCGGCGGTTTCAGTACTTACAATGAAGAATTTGATCGCACAAATTTCACCGGCAGCGCTGATCGGTTGATGCAAGGGATTCGTCTCGCAGAAAATGGCGTAGCACCTAAACTGATTGTAAGCGGCGGAAGCGGAAGCATCACATTCGCGGATCATCTGGAAGGTGTGCGAACTGCGAAGTATCTGAAAGATCTGGGATTCCCGGATTCACTGCTTCTCACCGAAAACATTTCGAAAAACACGCACGAGAACGCTGTTTATACAGCTGAACTTTTGAAGAAAAACAACATCAAAGGAAAATACCTGCTCATTACATCCGGTTGTCACATGCGCCGTTCCTTAGGTTGCTTCGCAAAAGAAGGTTTGATCTGCGATCCGTACAGCGTAGATATGCATGGCGGAGAAGGCAGGGCAAGCATTGATTATTTCCTTCTTCCTGAAGTAAGCGTGCTTGCAGAATGGAATATTCTCATTCACGAATGGGTGGGCTGTGTTACTTACAAGTTGAGTGGCTATTTGTAATCCACACGACAGTTCAATACGAAATACTTCTGAAGCTATCTACTTTCCCGTCTTTGACGCGCGAAGCTTCTGATAACGCTTCCTGAGTTTCTTGTTCTCTTTGAAAATGACAAGAACATTACTCATCAACTCCGGAGTTTGATTACCGGTAACTGCTACTGTGGAAACCCGCGACAGCGGAATCAATGTATCATTTCCTGTTTCATGAATTCCTTTGATTGCAACCGTCAAAGGAAAATGTTCGTTAGTGTAATCAGAATCCCATGCGTAATAAAACACTCCGTCCTTCTGATAATATTCCAGAACAGGAATAAACCTGTTGTTCAGAAACTGGGCAAAGAACCATGAGTAATCTGTTTTGGTTTTCTCATTAACCACCGCAATAAAATCCTGCGAACGAACATTCTTAAACCGGTATCGCGTTGCGAAAGTTTTAATGATATCAAAGAAAACTGAATCGTTTGCGATTGTTTCACGCAATGTGTGTAACACCCATGCGCCTTTGGTATAAATATCTCCGTCTTTGTAATTGAAATAACGAATGCCGTACGGACCAACCAGTGGCCGGCGATTGATTATGCTCCAACGGTAGATCTTCATGTAATCGAGATACTGCTGGCGTCCGTACTTCTCCTCTACGTAAATCGCTTCAGAATACGTTGCGAATCCTTCATGCAACCATCCGTCAGCAAGATCATAAGCGGTCAAGGAATTTCCCCACCATTCGTGTGCTGTTTCATGCAGAATGATGTAATCAAAACCGAGATAATTGTTCTTGAATTTATTGCCGTAAGCGATTGCAGTCTGGTGTTCCATACCCGCATATGGCGATTCAACCAATTTGAATCCATCATCTGCAAACGGATACGCGCCGAAATATTTTTCATACACAGCAAGATGATCTTTCAACTGCGCGAAATGTGTCTTCGCTTTTTCGTAATTCGATTCGAGCACAAAATGATTCAAGGCGATCGTCTGACCTGAAACTTTGCTCTTGTATTCATCCTTGATCTCCTTGTACTTTCCAATGTAAAAAGTGATGTTGTACAAGTTAATCGGATATGACACATGCCAAACGTACTCTTTAAATAAACCGGCGTCATTCACTGCGAGCAACTTCCCATTACTTACTGCAACAAGATCACGAGGTACTTTCAGACGGATATCACATTGCGCAGGCTCATCATTCACCACGTCTTTACAAGGCCACCAGATTGATGCGCCTTCTGATTGACAAGCAACACCACACCAGGGATTATCATTATTATCCTTCTTAAAGACAAATCCGCCGCTCCATGGCGGGCGTTTTGCTAACTCTGGATCAGCTTTGTATTTAATCACAACACTCAGACTGTAACCTTTCTTCACAGCATACGGAAACGCAATAAACAGTGCACCATCTTTACGATAGTAATTCAGTTGTTCCGGTTGTGTATTACAACTTCCTCCTGTAGCACCTTGTCCGTCAAACGCAAATCCGGAAACCTCCAGGATTTCCATGTGTTCACCGGCATCAAATTGAATCGTATCCAAATCAGCAACTGCAATGCCACGCGCTTCAACCTTTCCGAAAATGATCTTGTCTTCCGGCAAATTACTTCCGAATTGAACGCTCAGATCATAACTGGTAATATCATAACATGATCTGAATTTCGAATCCTGATCTCCCAGCAAAGTCAATGCTTTCGTCGGTTCAGGATACTTCCCCGCCCGATTCGGATTGTGCAGTTTAAAGTGTACTCCTACTATAGAACACGCCGAGATAAAAATCACAATACTCAGGAGTGCAACGATCTTTTTCATTGGGACAATTTTACGGCGCTCTACCTTAGAGTATTTACGGAATGATTTTTTGTGCTGAGAAAAGTGCTTAACATACTGAGCATAGCCTAAGTGTTTGTCATACTGAGCGTAGTCTAAGTGTTTGTCATGCTGAGCGTAGCCGAAGTATGACAAACACTACAGATTCGCAAGCTGTTGCTCTATCGCCTTGATCTTCGCTTCCGCATCGCTCATCTTCTTCTTCTCCACATCAATCACTTCAGGCTTGGCGTTCTGAACAAATCTCTCATTCGCGAGCTTTTTCTGTACTGAAACAAGGAATCCTTTGTTGTATTCGAGTTCCTTTTTCAGACGCTCTCGCTCTTCTTCCACG
The DNA here is from genome assembly GCA_023151315.1 of Bacteroidia bacterium. Taxonomy (GTDB): domain Bacteria; phylum Bacteroidota; class Bacteroidia; order Palsa-965; family Palsa-965. The sequence continues at coordinate 260,967 of JAKLJE010000001.1, read as the reverse complement.
TCAATGTTTCCGCCAACAGGAATGAAGTATTGCGATTGTCCCGCAACGAATGAAAACGCATTATCTGCTGCTTCCTTCACAACTTCTATTGAAGAAATGTTAGCTAGCTTCTGTATAGTCGGGAAGAAACGCTGATCTGTTACGTTCATGGCTTTCAGTTCCAAAGCTTCTTTCGGTGAAAGTTTCTTCTGAGAACGGAATGTACGTACAGTTGCAATCACCTGCTGCGCAAGATCAAACTGAGCAACAATTGATGCGTCGAATGGTTTTGCTTCCGGCCAGCTCGCAACAATAACAGCATCATTTCCTTTACGGTCACCGATCAGATGATACAATTCTTCGGAGATGAAAGGCATAAACGGATGAACAATCTTCAGGATATTCTCCAGGAATGCTGAAGCCTGCTCGTACGTTTTCGCATCAATAGGTTTAGCAACTCCGTCAACGAAATCCGGCTTGATCATTTCCAGATAGAATGAACAGAAGTCATCCCACACCAGCTTGTATGTTGCCATCAATGCATCTGACAAACGGAATTTATTGAAGTGCTCATTGATTTCTGCAAGCTGTTGATTGAAACGTGAATCAAACCACTCAGAAGCGATTTTCGAAGAAGCAGCCTGTTCCAGTTTTGAATCCACTGCAAATCCGCGAATCAATCGTGAAGCGTTCCAGATTTTATTCCAGAAGTTTCTGCCTTGCTCGCACATCGATTCATCGAACGGCAAATCGTTTCCTGCAGGCGAGCACAAAAGCATTCCAACGCGAACTCCGTCCGCTCCATATTTTTCAATAAGTCCGAGCGGATCAGGTGAATTCCCCAGCGACTTCGACATTTTACGCCCTTGTTTGTCGCGTACAATTCCTGTAAGATATACATTGGAAAACGGACGTTCACCAACGTATTCGTAACCTGCGATGATCATGCGCGCCACCCAGAAGAAAAGAATTTCCGGAGCCGTTACCAGATCATTCGTCGGATAATAATATTTCAAATCGGCATTGCCGTTTCCTTTACCATTACGAATTGCCGCAGGATCGAAAACTGTTATCGGCCACAGCCATGAAGAGAACCATGTATCCACAACATCTTCGTCTTGACGCGGAGTTCCATTGAAACCTTTCTTGGCAAATTCTGCTTTTGCTTCTTCAAGAGTTTTCGCAACAACATAATTTCCTGCATCATCATACCACGCAGGAATTCGCTGTCCCCACCACAGCTGACGGGAAATACACCAGTCCTGAACATTCTCCATCCAATACTTGTACGTATTGATGAATTTATCAGGAATAAGATTCACTTCTCCGTTTACAACTGCGTTGTATGCAGGCTTGGAGAATTCCTTCATGGCAACAAACCATTGTGGAGAAAGTCGAGGCTCAATAACAACATTCGTTCTTTCAGAATATCCGATGTTGTTTTTGATTTCTTCTACTTTCACAATATGACCTGCTTCTTCGAGATCTTTCACGATTGCTTTACGGCAATGGAAGCGATCCTGTCCAACGTACAATTGCGCCGCAGCACTCATCGTTCCGTCAGGATTGAGAATATCAATTGTATCGAGTTTATGTTTCTTGCCCAACTCATAGTCATTCTTGTCATGAGCAGGAGTTACTTTCAACGCACCGGTACCGAATGATTTGTCAACGTATTCATCTGCGATGATAATTACCGCACGATTGATCAGCGGCACCAAGGCTTTCTTTCCAACGAGTTTGGTGTAGCGTTCATCTTCAGGATGTACGCAGATTGCTGTATCGCCGAGAATTGTTTCAGGTCGGGTTGTTGCAATCGTGATCGTGTCTTCGCTTCCTTCAATCTTGTATGTTACATAATACAATTTTGAAGTCGCTTCTTTCATGAATACTTCTTCGTCAGAAACAGCGGTAAGCGCAGCCGGATCCCAGTTCACCATACGAGTTCCGCGATAGATGTATCCTTTCTTATACAGATCGATGAACACATCAATCACAGACTCGCTCAACTCCTCTTCCATTGTGAATCGCGTACGATCCCAATCGCAGGAAGCGCCGAGCTTCTTTAATTGTTCAAGAATGATTCCGCCGTATTTCTCTTTCCAGCTCCATGCATGTTTGAGAAACTCTTCACGGCTCAGATCTTTTTTATTGATGCCTTGCTCTTTCAGAAGGCTCACCACTTTCGCTTCCGTTGCAATGGAAGCATGATCGGTACCCGGCACCCAGCAAGCGTTTTTTCCCTGCATGCGCGCACGACGAATCAACACATCCTGAATCGTGTTATTCAGCATGTGCCCCATATGAAGAACTCCGGTGACGTTCGGTGGCGGAATTACAATAGTATACGGTTCGCGTTCATCAGGAACGGATCGGAAAAAACCTTTTTCCATCCACCATGCGTACCATTTGTCTTCAGCCGACTTCGGGTCGTAATTTTTGGGGATCTCCATTTGTTGCATTATCTTCGTTATTCGTGTCTGCCGGATTCATTCCGGAACTCAGGGTAGCAAATTTACTAAAAATGAGCGCTTTTAATGAGGAAAATGGCACGATTTTGGATACAATTACGCTAACACAACCAAGAAACGATCTAAAAAAATCAAGTCATGAAAAAATTACTTCTACTGCCCGTATTTGCTTTGACAGTGCTGGTGGCAAACGCACAAGCTCCTACAACTTCAGGTGTTGAACGCCAGAACGGGCCTGTGATGAAATTTGATGAACTCGAGTTCAACTTCGGAACAATCAAGCAAGGCGAGTCAGTAACTCACGAATTCCGCTTTAAAAATGCAGGTAAAGAGCCGCTTTTGATCAACAACGCTGTTGGTTCATGCGGATGCACTGTACCTGATTACCCGAAAGAGCCAATCAAGCCAAACACAAGTGGTGTTATCAAAGTTACTTTCAACTCCGCTGGCAAATCAGGTCCACAGGACAAAACAGTTACTATTACATATGACACAGACAAAACGATTGTGCTTCACATGAAAGGAACGGTTGAAGTTCCGGCTGCTACTCCGGCTCAAACTGCACCGGCACCTGCTCCTGCAACAGACAAGAAAGATGCACCTGTTGTAACTCCGAAATCTTCAGCTCCGGCTCCGGCTCCTAAAGCTACAGCTCCTAAAGTAGTTGCTACACCTGCACCGGCTCCGGCTTCTGCAGAGAAAAAAGAAGCTGCTCCTGCTGCTGTTGAGGCAAAACCAAAAAATTAATTGCATAATTTGTTATCGATATGAAAAAGTTTGGATCAATGTTCATCGCCCTTTTGTTTTGCGGAGCAGTAGCTGCGCAGACTCCGGCGAAAACCGCACCGGCTGCTAAACCGGCTCCTGCTAAACCTGCCCCGGCAGCAAGCACTCCGGCGCCTGCACCGCAAACGGACCCTGGATTCAAATTCGATAAGCTGGATCACGATTACGGAACAATTGCAAAAGGTGCTGAGCCATATTGCGAATTCCGACTGACCAACACCGGCAAAACACCATTGGTAATTGCAAGTGCAGTTGGTTCATGCGGATGCACGGTTCCTGAGTATCCGAAAGAGCCGATCGCTCCGGGACAAACCGTAATCATTAAGGTGCGTTACGACACCCAGCGTATCGGTCATTTCGAAAAGCAAGTGACTGTAACTTTCGCAGGAATTGCTCAACCAACCTACCTCAAAATTCACGGTACAGTTGAAGCTCCGCCTGCAGAACAACCATTCCCAACACCGGGTAACGGCACCGGAAACACCGGCGCTCCAGTAAACAACTGATTGAACTTCTGAAATGAAAAAAGCAATCGCAATCCTACTTACTCTGTTCGCCACATTACAAATGAGCGCGCAGGGTGCTCCTGCAGAAGGTCCGAAAATTACTTTCGAAGCAGATGTGATTGACTTTGGAAATGTTGCTCAGGGTTCTGAACAAATCAGAACGTTTAAGTTCACCAACACAGGAACTGCTCCTCTTGTGATTCAGAGTATCAAAGGTCAGTGCGGATGTACAAGCATTCCGGACAGCTGGCCGAAAGATCCGATTCCTCCGGGCGGCACAGGAACTTTCCAGGTGAAATACGACACAACTGTGAGAGTGGGAATGTTCGATAAAAAAATCATTATCACTTCCAACGCAGTTAACGGTGTTACCGAAGTAAAAATTAAAGGCAACGTATTGCCAGCCGGTTCCGGCGGTTAATCGATGCGAACCAAAATAAAAAAGCGCTCTGTGTCAGGGCGCTTTTTTTATGCAATTCAGTATGTGTTTGGCTCAATTCTTGCATTTCAAATATCATCAAACACTACTTATGAAACGTATAGCAACTCTCATCGTAATTCTGTTCGCTGCAATGACTGCTGTGAACGCACAACCCGTTTCTTCTGAACAGGACGATCCTAACGGACCTGTGATAAAATTTGAAACGGAAACTATCAGTTTTGACAGCGTAACTCAGGGTACGGTAGTAGTAAAAGAATACAAGTTCACCAACACCGGAAAGTCTCCTTTGATCATCTCAGGCGCAACCGGTTCCTGCAGTTGTACAGTTCCTGATTATCCAAAGCAACCCATAGCACCCGGCAAAAGCGGAGTGATTCGCGTTGAGTTCAAATCAGAAGGGAAAATGGGGTACCAGGATAAAACCGCAACGATAACTTCAAATGCAAACAACGGAGTAGTTGTTCTGCATCTGAAAGGAAAGATTGTTGCATCACCGGCAGCTAAGTAAATATTCCATCCGGAACGACTAAATTTAATCTTATGAAAAAGCACCTAGCCATACTCGTCATCATAGCTGCAGCTGCTCTGTCGTTCCGTTCTGTTTCCGGACCTTCAATGTACTTCGATGAAACGAAACATAATTTCGGTTTTATCCGTCAGGGAGAAACGGTAAGTCATGAATACACATTCACAAATAAAGGTGACGCACCGCTTATTATAACTGATTGTGAAGTAGCATGCGAATGCACCAAAGTCACTTTCCCTAAAGAACCAGTTGCTCCGAACGGTACGGGAAAAATCAAAGTAACATTCGATTCCAAAAGTGCTATGGATCGGCAGGAACGAACTGTAATTGTGAAATCCAATGCAGCGAATTCCCCGGTAACACTCGTGTTCAAATGCGTTGTGCTGAAGCCGAAGAATTAGTCTGGCTTAGTAGTTACTTAGTTTACAGTTAAGGTTTTAATCGTTCAACCCGAGAAGCCTGAGCCGGTTATTACCGAAGGATTAAACCCATGCAGTGAACGGAAAACCGGGAACTTTTCCGACCTTTGGCATTCATCATTTCATCTATGCCGAATATTTCTCATAAGGCCGGTTCCATGCCGGCGTCGCCGATCCGCAAGCTTGTTCCTTTCGCTGATAAAGCCAAGAAAGAAGGAAAGAAGATTTATCATCTTAACATCGGGCAACCGGATATAGAAACCCCGGAAGTGATGCTTAACGCGATCAAGAATTCCGACATACGCGTTATTGAGTATACTCACTCGGCCGGTAACGAAAGTTATCGTAAAAAGCTGGCTGCCTATTATCAGAAATTCGGCATGCCTGTGAATACAGAAGATGTGATGATCACAACCGGCGGATCAGAAGCAATTGAAATTGCAATGATGACGTGCTTCAATCCCGGCGATGAAATTATAATTCCCGAACCTTTCTATGCAAACTATAATGGATTCTCGTGCGCGGCTGATCTGGTTGTAAAACCGATTCGCTCTTACATCGAAACAGGATTTGCGCTTCCGCCGATTTCCGAATTCGAGAAGTTGATCACTCCGAAAACAAAAGGAATTATGATCTGCAATCCGGGAAATCCAACCGGATATCTGTATACACGCGAAGAGCTTGAAGCATTGAAGGAACTTGTAAAGAAATACGATCTCTTCCTTCTTTCTGATGAAGTGTATCGTGAATTCTGCTACGACAATAAACAGTATGTTTCAGTGATGCATCTGGAAGGAATCGACAACAATATTGTGTTGCTTGACTCCATTTCCAAGCGATACAGTGCATGCGGGGCGCGAATCGGCGCTCTTATTTCTAAGAACAAAGAAGTGATGGCAGGCGCATTAAAATTCGCTCAGGCACGTCTTTCTCCTCCTACATTCGGACAAGTCGGCGCTGAAGCTGCATTGGAAACACCGCAGTCTTACTTTGATGCAGTAACCAAAGAATATACCGCACGTCGCGATTTCGTAATCGAAGCGATTAATAAAATGGACGGAGCATTTTGTCCGAAACCTAGCGGGGCTTTCTATTGCATTGCGCGATTACCGATTGACAATGCAGATAAATTCTGTCAGTGGTTGCTTGAAAGTTTCAGTCACAACAGCCAGACAGTAATGCTTGCACCAGCAACAGGATTTTATTCTACTCCTGGAGCGGGCACAAATGAGGTGCGCATTGCTTATGTTTTAAATCTGACTGACCTTAGGAATGCAATGGAGTGCCTTGATGTTGCATTGAAGGAGTATCCGGGACGAACAGTAACTGCTCCTGTGGCCACAGCAGATATTCGCTGATGCGATGAAAAAGAGTTTCTCGCTAGCTCTGATTATGATCCTGCTTTCAGGATTCAATCTGCAATCTCAGAATGCCGATATCAGAATTCTGCGTGATATACATCTGCCGGTGAATACAGGACTGGACAGATCAATGAAAGTTGTTTCAGGTTCTGTTCTTCCCGCAATGATCATTACTCCCGTCTCCATTCTGATTTACAACCGGCAAACTACCGGATCTTTCACAGAGAAAAAAGAACCGTACATCATTGCAGCATCAATGGTCGCGAGCTCCGCATTAACTATTGGATTGAAGTATGGTGTAAACCGCACGCGACCATTTGTAACATATCCGGATATACAACAACGCGATCCTCATGCAGGTCCATATTCATTTCCATCCGGACACACCTCCTCTGCATTTGCGCTTGCCACTTCGTTAACTTTCTGTTATCAGAAGTGGTACGTTGCGTTACCTGCATTTGCTTGGGCTGTTACTGTAGGATATTCACGAATGCGTCTCGGCGTACATTTTCCGACCGATGTACTCGCAGGAGCCATTATCGGAGCCGGGTGCGGTGCGGCATCCTATTACATCTCAAGAAAGCTGATCAATTGAGGACACAATTGTCAGGGTTTCGTCATTTCCTTACGCCCGACAAATAACCACAACTGTCACTAAGCAATAAAAAGCAACAATTGTGCATTCTTTTCATAGTTGATAACCAGCATTTTACATTTAACCAATTTACTTTGATATCTGCGAAATTGCGCTAAATTGCCAGTTCATTAAGCAAACCTTAAACCAATACACATGCTAAAAAAACCTCTTCTCGTTCTGGGTGTGGTTGCTGGCTTTACGGTAATTGGTCGGGCGCAATCTGTAACTCCGGATGTACTTGCATCTTCAGGAGAATTTTTCTTTCAGAGTGGCGTCGGATCTGTATCGTGGACCTTGGGTGAACCTATGGGTGAAACCTACATGCAAACCAACAATCACATCACACAGGGTTTTCAGCAGCCTTGGGATTTTGGCACAGGTGTAGCAGCTGCTCCGACTCCGGTCAATGCAGATGCTTATCCTAACCCTACCAATGATGTTGTAAATCTTCAGTTCGGTGACAATGCAACCGGGCTCTATGTGATCGAAGTGTTTAATACACTAGGTCAACGACTGAGTGCATCGCAATTCTCGGCAAGTCCGTCTGCACGCACTACAGTTTCCTTGTCAGATTACGCTGACGGAATTTACTTCGTAACGGTCCGAAAAATCGAAAGCAACGAAGCCTCTACGTTCAAGATCACTAAAAATTCTTAACCCACATTTCTCACATGAAAAAAATCACTACACTCGTCGTGGCGCTGTTTACAGCAGGCATGATGTATGCTCAGGCTCCACAGGCCGTGAAATATCAGGGTGTTGCGCGTGATGCTGCCGGTGCAGTTATCGCAAGCCAGACCATCCAAATCCGTTTGTCAGTACGTCAAACAAGTGCTTCCGGAACAATTGTTTACCAGGAAGAGCATTCAACAACAACCAACATGTATGGTTTATTCTCTGTAAACCTCGGTTCTGGTTCAGTTGTATCCGGAACGTTCAACACTATTAGCTGGGGAACAGATTCATACTTCCTGGAAACAGAAATGGATCCAACAAACACTTCAACATACACTTCAATGGGTACAGCACAAATGTTGTCTGTTCCTTACGCATTGTATGCAGCTACTTCCGGTAACGGTCAAGGTCCGGTAGGTCCGACAGGTCCTTCAGGTGATCCTGGTGTTGCTGGTCCAACAGGAGCAACTGGCGATATGGGTCCTACGGGTGCAATGGGCGCTACTGGTGCTACCGGCGATATGGGTCCTACGGGTGCAATGGGCGCTACTGGTGCTACCGGCGATATGGGCCCTACAGGTGCTGTAGGAGCTACGGGCGCAGCTGGTGCAAACGGAGCTACTGGTGCTACTGGTGCTACAGGTGCTGCTGGTGCTAACGGAGCAACAGGCGCTACTGGTGCTACTGGCGCAGCTGGTGCTAACGGAGCTACTGGTGCTACAGGTGCTACAGGTGCTGCTGGTGCTAACGGAGCTACTGGCGCTACTGGAGCTACCGGTGCTGCAGGTGCTAACGGAGCTACTGGTGCAACCGGTGCTGTTGGTGCTACAGGTGCTGCTGGTGCAACAGGCGCTACTGGTGCTGCTGGTGCTAACGGTGCAACGGGTGCTACAGGCGCTGCGGGTGCTACCGGTGCAACTGGAGCAACTGGCCCAGGTACACTCGCTGGTACAACTAACTACGTTGTTAAGTTTACTTCTGCTACTGGCGGTGGTAACTCACAGATGCAGGATAACGGAACGTCTATGTCGGTGAATATTGCACCAGTTACAGCGTACCGCTTCTATGTCTACAACCAACAATTGACAATTAACGGTGATGGTCAGTCTAGTATGTTTGGATACCGTACACGCGATAGCCAGAATGATGGTACAGGCTACGGCGTTAATGTTGGTAACGACGCAACTCGTGGTTACAACTTCTGGGGAGATGTTTACACATGGGGTGTTGCCGGCTACAACTATAACGACTATAACCGTTGCGGCGGCACATTTGGTGCGGATCAAGCTGGTACTTACTGGGGATCACTCGGCTATCGTTCTTCAGGTCTGTTGAACTACGGTGTTTATGGTTCTGCGGCTTATGCATCAGGTGGCGGACGTATGTCTAATGGAATTAAAAATGGTGTTGGTGGTGCGTTCTACGGTGACCTTATGGGTGGCTGGGTTCGCGGTGATATCATGGGTCTTACTACAATGGGATCTTTGTATTCTGCGTTCAACATTGGTAACACTTTCACAGTTGGTTACCATGCTGACCTCGTTAAGACAGGTTCTACTATGACTCCTGCTTACGCTGCTACTTCTACTTCAGTTAAAGTTTATGACGACGGTTCTGCACAGCTTGCTAACGGAACTGTACGCGTAAACTTCTCACCTGAGTATGCTGCTCTACTTAAAGGAAACAAGCCTACTGTAACTGTATCTGCAATGGGTCAGTGCAACGGTCTTTACATTGTTTCTGTTGACGAAGCAGGATTCACCGTAGCTGAAATGAACGGTGGTTCTTCTAACGTTGAATTCTCATGGATCGCAGTTGGTAAGCGTACTGATGCTGCTGCTGCTCCTGAAGTTCTTACTTCACCTTCATTCACTGAAAAGATGCAGGGCGTAATGTTCAACGAAGGCAACACCAAGCAGTCTGGTGCTCCAATGTTCTGGAATGGTTCTGCAATCGAATTCTCTGCAGCTCCACAACCAGCTCGTGAGCCTAAAGTTGAGCCGTACATGAACAACGGCACAAAGTAATTGAATAATTAGCTGAAAGTGTAAGTCCCGTGAATTCAGTTTCACGGGACTTATTTTTTAATATTGTTTCGTGAAAGCAACGGTGTTCATACTGTTACAGTTTCTGCTGATTTCTCTTTCAGCACAAATCTGTCCGTATCCTGAAGAGTCGTATTACAAATACGTGATAAGCACCTTGGCACACGATTCCATGGAAGGGCGACTGCCGGGAACAATTCACGAAAAGAGAGCTGCAGGTTTCATTGAGAATGAATTCAGAAAAACGAAATGCGTTCCGGTAAAGAAGAAGCAATATGTCTTTCCTTTTGATTTCAAAAATCCCGACAGTGTGGTTGTGCATTCAGCAGGTAATGTGCTCGCTAAGATTGAAACCAAATCTGATTTCTGCATTGTTGTTTCTGCCCACTATGACCATATTGGCTGGGGAAAACATCACTCCAACGATCCGTTCTCCCAAAAAATCCATAACGGAGCAGATGACAATGCCAGCGGTGTAGCTATGTTACTTTCACTTGCCGGATGGTACAGTTCGCATCGCGATTCATTGCAATACGATATTGTTTTTGCTGCATTCTCCGGAGAAGAAGATGGACTTTTTGGCGCTAAAGAATTTCTGAAATCCGGAACGGTTGATACATCAAAGATTCTCTGCAATATTAATCTTGACATGGTCGGTCATCTCGACAAAACACGACCGATACTGATGGCAGAGAGCGCACTGCTTTTTACGCAGTGGGACACTGTTCTTCCAATCAAATCAGAATTCAATTTTATCGTAGAGATATCCGGCACGCTTTTCAAAGACGGCGCAGATCATAATGTTTTTCTGAATGCACGCATTCCCGGAATCCTGTTCTCTACCGGATTAACAGAACATTATCATCGTCCGAGTGATGATGAATCAACCATTAACTATTCCGGAATGATTGAGATTCACAATTATTTGCGAATGGCAAAAACTATAACTGAATAGTTTTGCTTCTGGTTGTGTTCCCGGATGTCAACCGCACAACGTAGGTTCCCGCAGCTAAATCTGAAGTCTCGAAAATCGTTTGATTGAATCCTGCATAGGCAGACACCGATTGTGTCCGTACGATTTTACCATTTACATCAATCAAATCCACAACCACATTCCCTTTTGTCGGCATGAAATACTGCACGTTCAATTCCTGCCCTGATGCAGGAACCGGAAAAGGATTATACAATTGAGGTGTTTGAACGATAGACGGAAAACTATCAGGCATTGATGCAAGTAAAGTGGAATCCACGATGATATTTTCATCGCCGGGCTGATAATTGAGATACGCGTAGTAAATCACCATCATTTCATCTTCAGTCGCTTCTCCCGCACTCACGTTTTGAGGAGGAGAATTCGGATTCCATGGATTTGAAGATGTATTGTCGTATGTGGCATATGCGTGAATCGTGCTGTACAACGGAATGTGTACCGGTTGTCTGTAATTATAGAATCCTTGCCAATGAAAATTCCAGCTTGGAATGTTGATCAATGGAATTGTATCTCCCTGCGGATCTATTGCAAAACTTGATATTTCGCGACCAATCAAATGCATATGAGGTGCAATACTGATCAATGTTGCATCAAGTACAACCAGCTCCTGCGCATGGAAAGTTTTTATGCTGTCAGCAGGAATGAACAATGGTCCGTTTGTCATATTCGTCCAATGATTAATAACAGGCGCAAGTGCTACCTGTCGCACCGTACCTGATGAGAACGTGAATCGCACCTGCGTGGAATCAACTTGTGAGAAAGTTCCGCCGGGGTAATGTATCTGCATAATTATATTCGTGCCGGCATCCAATTGAATCCCCATGTTGGCCGGTAATTGATACTTTCCTTGTCCCGGCACCCATCCTGCTACAAGTTCAGCTGTGTTGGAGCCTACACCGCCAAACGAAGTATATCCCGGACCTGGATCTGCATTATCCAGATTAATGCATGTATTCGCAACGTCCTGATAAACCAGAACGTGATGTACAATATTTCGATTGCCCGGCAAAACTTCCACTTGCGTTATAAACTCGTTCTGTGCAAGTCCGGTAGGAACGACGAAACAACGATACAGATCTGTCGCCGTATTCACCGTATAAACCGGCATTTGAGAAGTCAGATCCGGATTCGGTATTTCTGCAGTTCCGGTGTAAACCGGAGGAGTCGGCGCGTTAGCAAGATTACCTTGCTGCATACCGTTGTTCACCCAATCGTCAATAGTTTGTATTTCACTTTGTGATAAAGTTCGTTCATGCGCAAAGCGTGTGTATGAAGTATCAGGAGGCCACGGCGGCATAGTTCTACCGGTTACTGCCTGCTGAATATTACTTGCTTCATTGGCAGCATCAGCGTAAGTCATCAACGAAAACGGAGCGATTCCGTTGGGATTATGACACTTTGTACAATTAGCATATAGAATCGGAGCGACATCCTCTGCCCAATACGGACCGGTTTGAGCAATTAGATTTTGCGCTGCAACAACAGCAAAAACAACGAGTAGTGATTTTTTCATGGTAGCAGGATAACGAACTAAGATAGTTAATACACGTTATCAGACACAGAAGAATGCAAAAGGTTTAATACCTTATTCGAAATCTTTGTACAGAAGATACTTGCTACGGATCAGATTGAACTTTACAAGTCCTGGTTGCCAGGAAGCACGGATCTGATCTTCATTCTTTCCGTCAATGATCTGTTGACGCAGAGTAGCCGTTCCGGCAAGCTTCTCAAAATAGGCATTGAAGAACTTATCCTTCTCCGGATAATCGCGATAACAGCCTATCAGCCAATACAAATAAATACCGCGATAATCACGAATAAACAGGTCAGCGAAATCATGCAGATCATAACCGTAACACAACTCGCCATTGTAGAGTGGAGATTTTGCCCCCGGGTGAGGCGAAGGTGTGAATTTGTAAGCAGCATTCTTCAGTTTGGGATGACCGATAACCTGATACGGAGTATCGGTGCCACGTCCGACACTGATCACTGTTCCTTCGAAGAGACAAAGCGATGGATATAAGTAAACGGATGCCATATTCGGAAGATTCGGTGAAGTCCGAACAGGCAACTGATATTGATCTTCATGCGAATAGTTTACACACGCAATCCATTTTAAATCGCACTTCACTCCTCCGGTTAACCATCCTTCCCCGTTCACCATTTTCGCGTACTCGGCAATCGTCATTCCGTAAACAATCGGAACGGGATGCAATCCAACCCACGACATATACTGCTTTTCCATCACGGGGCCGTCAACATAATATCCATTCGGATTCGGACGGTCAAGAATCAGATATGGAATATTCTGCTCAGCACAGGCCTCCATTACATATGTCATAGTTGAAATGAATGTATAGAATCGGGTTCCAACATCCTGAATATCGTACACGACGTAATTCACACCTTTAAGATCCGCAGCACTCGGCTTCCTGTGATCACCATACAGCGACACAACCGGGAGACCCGTTTTTTCATCTTTGCCGCTCGCCACTTTTTCACCGTCATCTGCAGTTCCGCGAAACCCATGCTCCGGTGAAAATATTTTCACAACATGAATTCCTAAACTGATCATTGAATCCACAAGGTGAGTTGTGCCGATAACTGTAGTATGGTTGGCAACCACAGCTACATTCTTCCCTTTTAACATGGGCAGCCACAATTGAGTTTGTTCGGCACCCGTGATAATATCTTCATCGGTTTTCTGCGTCTGATTCTGTACGCTCGAAAGCACCTGTGCGTTGATAACGGAAGATGTACAGATCAAGAATAGAAAAAAGAGCTTTTTCATCGTCACTGTGAAAGTAGGAAAAATCAAATCTCCTCTGACTCTTCTTATGCAAATTCAGTGCCGCAGTATGAAGGGTGTGATTATCTTTACACCATGTCCAGAAACCTGTTTGTACATCTGATTTCATCTCGTATGCTTACGCAGCGTGATGAATCCGGCAGGATGTCGCGTCCGATTGTACGGGTAGCGGTTTGGGGTATTGCCATCGGAATAGCGGTAATGATACTGACTGTCGGAGTGGTAAACGGTTTTCAGAATGAAATCCGGAAAAAAGTAACCGGATTCGGTTCACACATTCAGATAAGTCCTTTCGATACCAACACTTCCTTCGAAAGTGATTCAATGAATGGCAATCAACCGTCCGTGGCTGCCATTAAAAATATTCCCGGGATACGCCATGTGCAACCTTATGCAACTAAGAACGGGATTATTAAAAGCAAAGATCAACTGCTCGGCGTGGTTGTGAAAGGTGTGGATTCATCATTCGATTGGAGTTTTTTCGCGCAGAATATGAAAAGCGGAAAGGTTCTCGAATTATCTGATACGGTTTCTGATCGTGTTATCGTATCGGAAAACATTGCCACACGAATGAATCTTGAGTTGGGCAAGAAAATGAAAATGTTCTTCCTCAGCGGAGAGCAAACCAGACCGCGGGTTTTTGTTGTCGGAGGAATCTACAACACCGGTCTGACTGACGGATTCGACGATCGATTCATACTCTGCGATCTCCGGCAAATCCAAAAGCTGAACAATTGGGACTCCGCAACAGTTGCTGGATTTGAAGTACTCGTTGACGATTACGAACAACTCATTCCGCTCACAGATGAAGTTTCACAAACCATTGATTTCAATCTGAGCGCAATGAACATCAGGGATCTGAATCCTTCCATATTCTCGTGGCTCGATGTTCTTGATATGAACGCAATTATTGTAATTGTTCTGATGTTGTTCGTGAGTATGATCAACATGATTTCAGCATTGCTCATAATGATCATTGACCGCACTAATATGATCGGTACACTTAAAGCACTCGGAGCATCAAACGGAATTGTTATGCGTTTGTTTTTGCGGAATGCGGCACGACTGATCCTTGTTGGTCTGATTTCCGGAAACATCGCCGGCATTGCTTTGGGATTACTCCAAAAATATACCGGTGCAATCGGATTGGATGAAACATCGTACTACATCAACGTTGTTCCTGTAGAATTCAACTTAACTGATTTGTTACTGATAAATGTTCTTTCATTAATTCTTTGTTTCGCAGCACTTCTCTTACCGGTTCTTCTCGTAACAAGAATTACTCCGGTAAAAGCAATCCGCTTCAGCTGATCAATCACAAACTATGACCAACGCTACACATACAGACAAAATTGACGACGATGGAACACAGGTGATCCGTTTTATTCACCGCAATCGCAAATTCTATCTCTTCGGTTCCATTGCAGCCATTGTTGCAGGATTAGTCCTGACGCTCTTGATTACACCGAAATACATGTCGTATGGTGTGTTCTTCCCGGTTTACAACAACTCGATCGAATCTGTTGTTGACAATCCCGTATTCGGTTATGATGTCGAAGCAGATCGTATGATTCAGATACTCTATGCGGAAGAAGTTATTGATAGTTGTAATGCCAAATTCAAGTTGTACGAACGCTTCGGAATAGATCCGAATGAACCTGAAGCACGGGATCTTCTGAAAAAAGAATTTCTGGAAACGGTAAACTTCAGCAGGAGCCCGTATGTCTCCATTATCGTTTCTGCAACAACACCTGACCCGCAATTCAGTTCTGATCTGGTGAACTATATTCTTTCTCTCTGCGATGGTATGAGAAACCGTATATACAAAAAGAATATTGAGTTAGCGTACGTTAATCTGAAACGTGAATATCAGACCAAGAAAGAGTATCTCGACGAACTGACCGATTCAGTTGCAAATCTGCGTTCGCAAACCAATGTTGAAGTTGTATCGATGATCAACAATCAGGTTGTGCTTAAATCATCCGGTGGAGGAAATTCAAGAATTCAAACTGAACTCGAGCGAGTGATCAACAGCTACTTATACGAGACGAAACGGCTGAATGATATTGCCGAACGACTCGACAAGGCAAAAACGCAATTTGATCGTCCAACCACGAAAATTTTCGTTCTGCAACAAGCCAAACCTTCTTACTATAAAGCTTCACCAAGTTTAATCGTGAATCTTTCGGTAAGTCTTGCATGCGGACTTCTGTTCATCACAGGATTCAGACTGCTTCGCGAAAAACTGAACGGCGTTAAGCTCTGAACTCCGTGAATACAGCAATCAATTGGAAAGACTGGGCAATAACCCTGTTTGCGTGTATCGCTTGCGGATATGTTGCGTCGCGGCACGAAGGCATGGACATGCCCTTTGTTTATGCAGCAGCCGGGCTTCCATTATTTGCGTGGCTCTTGCTGACTCAGGCGGAAAGAATGTGGTATCTGACGATCCTTCTGATTCCGATTTCATCACCACGTGGTATTGAAGGCGGATACGTTTACAGTTTCCCGTCGGAAGCCATGACTGCTGTGCTTTGTCTTTATCTGATAGTGCTGCAGACCTTGCGGCCGTTTATTACAAAAGAAATTTTCCGTCACCCGATTGTATTGATGATTCTCATCGAAGTCGGATGGATGCTCTTCTGCTCTTTTTTCAGCAATGAACCAACCATCAGTTTCAAACGTGTTACAGTTCGTTTCCTTTTCGTTTCGATGTTTCTGCTGATGGCAGTGCACGTATTTCTTAAATATGAGTTACGTTATCATTGGATAATTGTTCTTTATGCAATTGGATTCATCTGGCCCGTGATCAGTTCGTTTTTGTTTCACGCGCGTTTCGGATTCTCATTACGAACGGCCTACAAAATGACGCATCCGTATTACAACGATCACACCATTTACGGTGCGGCAGTTGCGTTTCTTCTGCCGATGCTCACCATCATTTCATTTACCGTTGGCGTATTCAGATTCCGGATCTGGCAACAAGTGTTGTTAATCAGTCTTACTGCATTTTTCTTTGTAGCGGAAGCGTTGTCTTATTCCCGTGCTGCCTGGATCAGCCTTGCGTTTGCCTTGCTGATGGGTATATTTCTGATTTTCAAAGTTCAGTTCCGCACAATTCTTATAATGCTGATTACGGTAGCCGGTGTTATTTACATTAACAGCGAGAGGATTTATAATCATATCAGCACCAATGATGCAATAAGCAATCAGAAAGAAGATGTCGGCAATCACCTGATGTCCGTTACCAATATTCAGTCAGATGCTTCCAATACGGAACGCATCAATCGCTGGCTGTGCGCATGGAGAATGGCACTTGATAAACCGATTACCGGCTTCGGCCCCGGCATGTATCAATTCGAATACGGTCAATATCAGCGCCGCGGTGAAATGACCCGTATCAGTACCTTTTCCGGAAACAGGGGTCACGCACATTCCGAATTCATGACACAATTATCGGAAGATGGATTCCCGGGATTCATTCTTTTTACAGTGATCGTATTCTACGTTATTGCGAGCGGAATGCGCGTAGTTTATCGTGAGAAAATTCTCAAGTACAAACTCACGGTTACCGGTGCGTTACTCGGACTTATCACATTTTACGTTCACGGCGCATTCAATGCATTCCTGGATTCAGATAAAATGGCGGCGTTGGTATTCACCAGTATTGCAGTAATTGTAGCTCATGATATCCGCCAAAAACGTAAGGTGCAGGAGACTTCCGATGGTAACAATCTGATTTCCACCTGAAATACAGCAGTGGTTTCCGCAAAATCAGATCTGACCTGTCTCGGAAAAACGCTAATTTTGCTCACCCAAAATCCAAACCAGTGAATCCATCAAAACTCGTATTCGACAACATTCTCGGTGCCATAGGTCATACACCACTCGTTAGAATCAATAACATCACTAAAGATGTTAAAGCGAAAGTGTATGCAAAAGTTGAAACATTCAATCCAGGCAACTCCATCAAAGACCGCATGGCTCTTAAGATGATTGAAGATGCTGAGAAAGACGGACGTCTCAAACCGGGCGGAACAATCATAGAAGGAACGTCAGGCAATACCGGAATGGGTCTTGCAATTGCTGCAATCATCAAAGGTTACAAGTGTATTTTCACAACAACTGATAAACAGTCGAAAGAGAAAGTCGATGCGCTGCGTGCGTTCGGCGCTGATGTAATCGTTTGTCCTACAAACGTAGATCCTGAAGATCCGCGTTCATACTATTCTGTTTCCTCAAGATTAGTGAAGGAAGTTCCGAACTCATGGAAGCCGAATCAGTACGATAACCTTTCGAATTCACAGGCACATTATGAGCAGACCGGTCCGGAAATCTGGGAACAGACAGAAGGTAAAATCACGCATCTGGTTGTTGGTGTAGGAACAGGCGGAACGATCTGCGGAACGGGCCGTTACCTGAAAGAAAAAAATCCGAACATTAAAATTCTCGGAATTGATACGTACGGTTCTGTATTCAAGAAGTACAAGGAAACCGGAATTTTCGACAAGAACGAAATCTACCCTTACATTACTGAAGGTATCGGAGAAGATTTTCTTCCGGAAAACGTAGACTTCAACATCATTGATCACTTCGAAAAAGTGACAGATAAAGATGCTGCCGTAATGACACGCCGCATCACGAAGGAAGAAGGAATTTTCGCAGGTAACTCTGCAGGTTCTGCAATGGCCGGACTTGTGCAGATGAAAGATATGTTCGGGCCGAACGATGTTGTTGTGGTCATCTTCCACGATCATGGCACACGTTATCTCGGAAAAATGTTTAACGACGACTGGATGCTCGAGAAAGGTTTCCTCGACAGAAAAGGTCTCACAGCCCGCGATGTTGTTTCAACAAACAAACAAGGACAACTTCACGGAGTTGAACTCAATTCTACAGTTGAAGCAGCTGCGCGCCTGATGCGCGATAAAGATTTCTCTCAGTTACCTGTTACGGACGGCGGACGAATTGTAGGCTCACTGAATGAACAGGCCGTTTTTGAATGCATCACACGTAATCCTGAAGGACGCACAGGAACAGTTTCTGCCATCATGCAACCGGCATTCCCGTTTGCCGATATCACAACACCGGTGGAGTCACTTTCAGAAATGATTACACCGGCCAACCCTGCTGTTCTCGTTCGCGATTTCAAAACTGATCAGACGTATATCATAACTCGTCACGATATTATCAAGGCGTTGTGTTGATACACACGGGGCATTCCCCGATGATTTGATTATATTTGATTGATGTACATCCGTGTCCTGCTGTTGCTTCTTTTCGCTGCCACGACAGTAGCCGCCCAAACATCACCTGCCATTGATTCATTGCAGCGTGAGCTGAAAAACGCGTCCGATAACAAAGATAAAATCCGGCTCAGCAATCAACTTGCTTTCGAATTCCGAAGTATTGATCCGGAACAAACTCGCTCATACGGCAGAACAGCTTTAGATCTTTCGGAAAAATCCAAAGATTCCCGTGGCGAGGCAGATGCGCTTCACAAAATCGGACTGAGTTACTACTATCAGGACGCCTACGATTCTGCGCTCTGGTATTACAGAAAAAGTTACAAACTGTCTGAAAAATCAGGTGATTCACTTTTGGTTGCACAAGCCAATCTTGCGATAGGTAATGTTTATCGCTTGCAAGGCTTGAATGATACCGCCGTGATTTACCTTTCCAAAGCCCTTAAACTTTATGAAGCTGCTAATGATCAGAAGAATATTGCATTCTGTCTGAGTACAATTGGCGACACGTATTTGTTCGAAGGAGAATTTTCCAAAGCATTGGAATATCACACCAAAGCACTTGATATTTCAAAGCAGACCGGAGATCTGCACAGAGAAGCATTCTGCTACAGCAGTATCGGAAACAACTATCACATGCGCGGTGATTTCAAATCATCCATCATCTATCACACGAAATCCATTGAAGCGGCGCGCAAAGTAAATGAAGAAAATATCATTGCAGGAAGCATGGGTACAATTGCAGATGCGCACGCGAATCTGTTCAACTATCCGAAAGCAATTGAAACTTATCTCGAAGCTCTGGATCTCGCCGAAAAGAAAAAAGACAAACACAATACTGCATTCATATATGCAGGCATGAGTGACATTTACCAACGACAAAACGATCTTGATAAAGCGGAGCAATATCAGCGGATGAGCATTGCACTGTCAAAGGAAATCGGGGACTACAGTCGCTCCTGCGATGGAGAGCTGACAATGGCTGCAATTCTTATTCAGAAAGGTGACACTGCTCAAGCGCGGACAATAACTGAGGATGCATTGAAAGTTGCATGGGAAAATAATTACCCTTTTCATCTCGCTTGGGGTTATCGCATAAAAGGTAAATTGAAAGAACAGGCAGGAGATATCAATGGGGCGGTTAGTTACTACAGAAAATCTCTCGAGATCAACGAAGAGTTAGGCGATCAGAAAGAAACTGCAGACACCAAAAACCACCTTGCTAACGCATTATTTCTGCTTGGAAATACGGATGAAGCCATAACTCTGGCAGAAAGCGCACTCTCGCTTGCACGCACAATCCAATCACCGGGGTTAGCACATGAAGCGGCACGAATACTATGCAATGCTTACGAACGCAAAGGTGATTACAAAACCGCCTTCGGATATTCTCAGCTGGTTCGTCAACTCAGCGATTCTCTCAACAACGCAGAAAACACAAAGCGACAAACTGAGATTTTTCTTCAGCATCGTTTTGACAAAGAGAAGGAAGAAGCGAGAATAGAACGTGCTAAAAGTGATGCATTTCAGGAGGCTCGCTATCAGCAGCAACGTCTGATTCTGACTATTGCCGTTGTAGGTCTTATACTTCTCGCAGGACTCGTCTTTCTTATTTTCCGGGGATACAGACAAAAACAAAAAGCAAACGAAATCATCAGTGAGCAGAAAAAGATGGTGGAGGAAGTGAACAGAGAAATCACTGACAGCATTAACTACGCTAAGAATATTCAGGAAGCAATTTTGCCTGCTCCTGAACTGATAAAAACTATTTTCAGCGAATACTTCATCAGTTTCCGTCCGCGTGATATTGTAAGCGGAGATTTCTATTGGGTTGGACAGCAAGGATCACGCAGATATTTTGCAGTAGCAGATTGCACCGGCCACGGAGTGCCCGGAGGATTTATGAGTATGCTCGGACTGACTCTGCTTACTGAAATTCTGGAAGTGAGAAATATTCTATCTCCTGAAGCAATGCTCAATGAAATGCGCACACAAGTTGTTCAATCACTGAACAAAGAAAGGAAAGCCGGAGAATCTTTCAAGCGAGATGGAATGGATATCGCTTTGTGCTGTATTGACACGGAACAACGAAAACTCTGGTTCAGCGGAGCAAACAACGGAATTTATATCATCAGAAAAAGCCAGTTGATTGAAATTGATGCAGACAAGCAACCTATTGGCGCACACGAAAAAGAAAAACCTTTCACTCTAAAATCCTTCGATATTGAGAATGGAGATCTCATCGTTGCTTACTCAGATGGATTCCCCGATCAATTCGGAGGAGAGAAAGGCAAGAAACTCATGTATACCCGTTTCCGAAATATCATTTTGGAAACTGCTTCTCTTGATAATTCACAGCGCGAACAGTTTCTCTCTGATAAATTCGATCAGTGGAAATTAAATTACGCTCAGATTGATGACGTATGCGTTATGGGAGTTCGCGTATGAGTAATTTCCCGTTGCGCACAATTGATCAAATGGGCAATGAGTTGCTGCTGGAACGTAAACCAGAGCGTATCATTTCACTTGTTCCCTCGCAGACTGAACTGTTGTTCCATCTCAATCTTAACAAGGAAGTCATTGGAATTACCAAGTTCTGTATTCACCCGGACACATGGTTCCGAACGAAGACACGTATTGGCGGAACCAAGCAACTGAACATTGAACTTATTCGTCAATTGCAACCTGATCTGATAATCGGTAACAAAGAAGAAAACGAGAAATCTCAGATCGAAATCCTGCAGAAAGAGTTTCCTGTTTGGATGAGTGATATCTCTACACTTGACGATGCACTGCAGATGATTCATAATGTCGGTTCAATCACCTCCGCAACACCACAGGCGGAACAAATAACTGCTCATATTGAAAAGAACTTCAGTTCACTTTTGCCTCTGAAGAAAACAGTGCGAACACTTTATCTGATCTGGCATAATCCGAATATGTGTGCGGGAACCGGAACTTTTATCAACGACATGCTTCAGAGATGCGGATTGAAAAACACTGCAGAGGGAATTCGTTATCCCGAACTGACTGATCAGGAAATCGTTGATCTGAATCCTGAATTGATTCTGTTATCCAGTGAACCTTATCCGTTTAAAGAAAAACACATCGAGTATTACAGGAAACTCGCTCCTGCTGCTTTAGTGAAACTCGTTGACGGAGAAATGTTTTCATGGTACGGATCACGACTTGTACATTCCCCGGCCTCTTTTAACAGTTTGTTGATGCATTTGCAGTGATAACCTGCTCTGTATAATTCCTATCTTTATACTGGCATGATGAGAACCCTGTTTCTGCTGGTATTTCTGTTCTCCGCAACTTTTCTTGCAGCGCAGCCACAACCTGTGAAGCAGGAGAAAGTTGGCGTTGTCTTAAGTGGAGGCGGCGCATCAGGTCTTGCCCACATCGGCGTACTTAAAGCTCTTGAAGAAAATCATATTCCTATCGATTACATCTGTGGCACTTCAATGGGCGCTCTCATCGGTTCAATGTACTGCATGGGTTACACTCCGGATGAAATTCAGCAAACAATTCTCTCTGAAGAATTCAACAGCTGGGCCAATGGCGTGATTGAACCGCAATACGTTTACTACTTCAAGAAGAAAGAAGACAACGCTTCCTGGATCACATTCAAGATTTCTCCTGACACCACTCTCAGTACAAGTTTGCCAACTAATGTGATTTCTCCCCTACCAATGGATTTTGCATTGATGGAGCGAACTGCAGGTGCTTCAGCTGCAGCGAACTATAATTTCGACAGTCTCTTTATCCCATTTCGCTGTGTTGCTTCTGATATTTCAAAAAAGCAATCCGTAGTTTTCCGCAATGGAGATCTCGGAGAAGCTGTTCGCGCATCGATGAGTTATCCGTTTTATCTGAAACCTATTCGCGTTAACGGCACCTTGCTTTTTGATGGCGGACTGTATAACAACTTCCCGAGTAATATCATGTATCAGGATTTCTTTCCTGACTTCATCATTGGCAGCAATGTTGCATCAGAATTTCCAGATCCTGATGAAGACAATTTGCTTTCACAGGTTCGCGCTATGCTTACGAGCCCGACAGAATTCGACCCGCGATGTGAAAACGGAATTGTAATTGAGCCGGATGCTGATTGGGCGGGACTTTTCGATTTTGAATCTGCGCAGAAACTCATCGACAGCGGATACGCCGCTTGCATGCGTAAAATTGAAGATATTAAAATCAATGTTTCACGCAGAACAGACCCGGCAGAACTTGCAGCAAAACGCGCCGCATTCAAAGCGAAACAACCAACACTTATTTACGACAATATTGAAATAGAAGGTAACGGAATTAAAAAGTCGCAGGAAACTTATGTAAGAAAAATGCTGCGGCAAAAAGAACGTTTCGTTCCGAATGACAAATTGAAATCCGGATACTTTCGCCTGGCTGCAGATGATAAGATCCAATCCATTTATCCGATTGCAAAGTATAACAAGTCCAGCGGGTTCTACGATCTTAAACTGACAATCAAGAAAGAAAAGAATCTGTTCACACAATTCGGCGGCAACTTCTCCAATCGACCCATCAATATGGGATTCATTGGAGTGCAATACAATATTCTCGGAAATCCTTCATTGAGTCTCATGGGCAATGCCTACTTCGGCAAACTGTACAGCGGCGCTCAGGTAAAAACAAGAATCGATTTTCCTACACGACTGCCATTCTACATTGAACCTCAATTCACGTGGAACCGTTTCGATTTTTACAAGAGCACTCCAACGTATTTCGTTGACACCAAACCTCCTTTTCTTGTTCAAATCGAGCGTATAGGTGAAATAAACATCGGAATGCCGGTTACAAACAAAACGCGACTCGTTATCGGTACCGGCGGAGGATTCCTTCGCTATTTGTACTATCAAACGGATCTATTTATTTCTTCTGATACTACTGACAGAACGGATCTCAACTATCTTTCAACTCACCTGCTTTACGAGCGCAATACGCTCAACAGAAAACAATACGCGAGCTCAGGAACATACTTCGGCTTTTTCGCACGTTTCATTCAGGGAGAAGAATATTATGTACCCGGAAGCACTTCTCCTTTCATTGATCCGTACCGTGCAATTCACAACTGGTTTCAGTTCAAGGCTCGTTACGATACATGGTTCAAGGAAAAAGGTAAATGGCGCTTAGGATTTTTATTGGAAGCTGTTTACACGTTTCAACCTTTCTTCAGCAATTACACAGCGAGCATCCTTGCAACTCCGGGATTCGAACCTACACCGGACAGCCGCACACTTTTTATTCCTTCACTTCACGCACATCAGTTCGCCGCTACCGGATTGAAGAGTTGCTTTCAGATCTGGAAAAATGTGGAGTGGCGCGCTGAAGGATATATTTTCCAACCATATCAGGCTTTACGCGAAAGGCCGGATCACACAGTAGAGTACGGAGCTCCGCTTTCCATTTCCGACATGACGTACATTGCTTCAAGCGGTTTCGTTTGGCACTCACCTCTCGGCCCTGTTGGTGTGAGCGGAAATTATTACAGCAGCCGGGAAGAGCCGTTTTCTCTTCTCATACACTTCGGTTACATCATCTATAACCGCAAGGCGCTCGACTGATTTTTTTCAGAACATTTGGATTTGTTATTTTTTTATCGGAACATTTGCGCCGATAATTCAACATCTACTAACAATCTGATTCCTCGGGTGAAATGAAACACCTTTTCAGCATGACACTTTGGATCCGTCAGAACGGATCGCCGCTCCTCGGTGGACGGCTTGTCTATGTCGCACAATCAATTGTAGCCGCGTCATCACGACGACGACCGATGTTCCGCAGCCGCATCTGAGTCGGTTTGCGTAGTTGTTCAGCATAGCTGAATCCCTTTTCATTTATTCAATCAACTTTTCCTGAGGAGATCAGATCCTCCGGCATTGTTTAATCGTTCCGCACACGGGACACAACTGTGATTTTCATTATGAAAAAATCAACGGTCGTGAACGTACTGCCTGCAGGTGCCGTTCACTGTATTTACGCAGAAGAAATCTGTGATGAAATGGAGCGTTCCGCTAAAGCGCGCGGAACCGGTATTGCCAAACGTTCGCCCGACTACATCAGAAAAAAAATGCAGGAAGGCAAAGCGGTAATTGCACTTGATGATCAAGGCAATTGGGCCGGATTCTGCTACATAGAAACATGGAGCCACGGAACGTATGTTGCAAACTCCGGACTTATTGTTTCACCTGAATTCAGAAATCTGGGTCTTGCTACACGAATCAAAGAAGCCATCTTTCAACTGAGTCGCACATCATATCCTGACGCGCGGATTTTCGGACTTACCACCGGACTCGCAGTGATGAAAATCAATTCTGACTTGGGTTACGAACCTGTAACGTACTCAGAACTCACGCAGGATGATGAATTCTGGGCCGGGTGCAAAAGTTGTGTCAACTACGAAATTCTTCTCAGCAAAGAGCGGAAGAACTGCTTGTGTACAGCCATGCTGTTCGATCCGGAAGAAATGAAATCTTCCAATGGAAATCAGAACGGAACTGTACGCAGTCAATCCGGAATCTACGAACGCCTGCTTCGTCTGAAGAAAAATATGCTCATGAAAAAGAACAATGAAAAATCGTCCGCACAATAAAATGAAAAAAGAAAAAATACTCCTCGCGTTCAGCGGAGGACTGGATACAACCTTCTGCGCAGTCTGGCTCGCGAAGGAGAAAAACTATGAAGTGCATTGCATAACAATAGACACAGGTGGATTTACATCATCCGATTATGAGCAGATCAGAGACCGTGCGAAGCTCGCAGGCGTTTCATCACTCGAAATCATTGACGGAAAGCAACGTTATTATGAATCATGCATACGCTATTTGATATTCGGAAATGTTCTGAAGAACGGAACCTATCCGCTTTCGGTAAGTGCAGAACGTGTGATTCAGGCGGTACTGCTGGCTGAAGAAGCGAAGAAGAAAAATATATCTGTCATCGCACATGGAAGCACCGGAGCGGGTAACGACCAGGTAAGATTTGACATGTTGCTGGAAATACTGATTCCGGAAGTTACAATCGTGACTCCAATCCGTGATCTCAAATTATCAAGAGAAGCTGAAATAGAATTTCTCCAAAACAACGGAATCGAATTCGATTTCAAGAAAGCTGCTTATTCCATCAACAAAGGAATCTGGGGAACTTCTGTTGGTGGAAAAGAAACGTTGACTTCTCACTTGCCGTTACCGGAAGAAGCCTGGCCAACGCAAATCACACGCAACGATACGCAGGAATTGAAACTGGGTTTCATCCGTGGTGAACTGAAAACCGTGAACAACAAAATCTACGATAATTCAGTTTCAGCAATTGAAGCAGTACACGGTCTAGCTGCTCCATTCGGAATCGGAAGAGATGTACATGTGGGTGATACTATCGTCGGAATCAAAGGGCGGGTTGGATTCGAAGCTGCAGCACCATTATTGATTCTCAAGTCGCATCATGCGCTGGAGAAACACATTTTATCCAAATGGCAATTGTATTGGAAAGATCAATTGGCTGCGTGGTACGGAAACTGGTTGCACGAAGGACAATACTTCGAACCGGCGATGCGTGACATTGAAAAAATGTTTGAAAGCACGCAGAACTATGTAACGGGAGATGTTCATGTTCTGCTTCAGCCCTACCGTTTCACAGTTTGCGGAATTGAATCCGGCAATGATCTTATGCAGGCGCAGAAAGGCGTTTACGGTGAAATGAATTCGGGATGGACAGGTGAAGATGTAAAAGGTTTTACAAAGATTTTCGGCAACCAGGTAAAAACGTGGATGCACATGCACAACACTGACGAATATGAAAAAGTATAACATCGCTGTTGTCGGCGCTGCAGGTTACACAGGAGGCGAACTGATCCGGCTACTCATTAATCATCCAAATTGCGGAGAACTTCTTGCAGTAAGCAGAAGTCAGGCCGGACAACCGGTAACCGCTGTTCACAAAGATCTCCAAGGTGAATGTGATGTTCTCTTCCGGGATTCAATTCGCGGAGATGAAGATGTGATCTTCCTGTGCATGGGCCATGGAGAATCTTCGAAGTGGATGAAGTCACACGCGATTTCCGAAAACACAGTTATTATCGATCTCAGTCAGGATCATCGCTATTCTGATCCGGAATTTGTGTATGGATTACCCGAAGTAAACAGCGATGCAATTTGCAAATCAAAGCGCATCGCGAATCCGGGTTGCTTCGCAACGGTTATCCAATTGATGCTTTTGCCATTATGTGGAAATAATATTCTGAACAATACTGTAAATATTGCAGCAACAACCGGGTCTACCGGAGCCGGTCAATCGCTCTCAGCAACATCTCACTTCACATGGAGAAGTAATAATCATTCAGCATACAAAGAACTGACGCATCAGCACCTGTTTGAAATCGGAGAGACGCTGAATAAAAAGAACAACGAAATCAAAACGGAAATAAATATCATTCCGCAAAGAGGTTCGTTCACGAGAGGAATACATGCTGTGGCCTGGATCAAATCATCGGATTTATCGGAGGATGAATTACTGCTCCTGTTCCGTGAATATTACTCCGATGCTCCTTTTGTCATAATCACCAATGAAGCTCCGGACGTGAAACTGGTTGTCAACACAAACAAATGTTTTATCCATGTACATCGTACAGACGAACATATTGTAATAACCGGTGTGATCGACAATCTGCTGAAAGGAGCATCGGGTCAAGCGGTGCAGAACATGAACATAGCACTAGGCCTTGACACACTAACAGGATTAAAATTAAAACCCATCGCATACTGAACATGAAACTATTTGACGTTTACCCGCTGATGAATGTAACACCGGTCAAAGCTTCCGGTTGCACAGTAACTGCTATTGATGGAAGAGAATATCTCGACCTTTACGGCGGTCACGCAGTGATCTCGGTCGGTCATTCCCATCCGCACTACATTAATTCTCTCGAAGTTCAATTACGGAAAATCGGATTCTACTCGAACGCTGTGATCAATCCCTTGCAGGAAGAACTCGCAGCCCGCATGGGAAACATCTCAGGCTATCCGGATTACAATCTGTTTCTGTGCAACTCAGGAGCCGAAGCGAATGAGAATGCTCTCAAGATGGCGTCGTTCCATACAGGACGCAAAAAGATCGTCGCTTTTCAAGGTTCGTTTCACGGGAGAACATCCGCAGCTGTAGCTGCAACAGATGACGAGAAAATAAATGCGCCGATCAACAAACAGCATGATGTAACAATTCTGCCATTGAACGATTTTGAGGCTGCAGCACTCACAATCAATGATAGTATAGCAGCAGTGATCATTGAAGGAATTCAAGGAGTCGCCGGAGTTGTAGAGCCTACCATTGATTTCCTCGTACACCTGAGTTACTTGTGCAACAAACACGGTGTTGTCTTAATTCTCGATGAAGTGCAGAGCGGATGCGGAAGAACAGGAAAATATTTCGCACATCAACATTCCGGAATTCAGCCTGACATTATTACTGCAGCCAAAGGAATCGGTAATGGCTTTCCTGTTGGAGCTGTATTGATAGCACCGCATATCAAAGCGAAACACGGAATGCTCGGAACTACATTTGGAGGAAATTATCTCGCTTGCGTTTCAGCACTCGCAGTGATCGATATTATTGAGAAGGAATCTTTAATGGACAACGCCAGAATCGTTGGCAATTTTCTCAAAAGAAAACTCTCGACTTTGCCCGGCGTCACCAACGTCTGCGGAACCGGCCTGATGCTCGGTGTACACCTGGATCAACCTGCTGCCGCATTCAGAAAAAAACTGCTCAACGAACATGGCATTTTCACAGGCTCTGCAGCTGACAACAATGTTGTTCGCTTGCTTCCGCCTCTATGCCTGAACGCTGACCAAGCTGCGACATGCATTATCGCATTCACAATAGTTACGGAACCTCAACATGCATAACATGAAACACTTCACTTCTGCTTTCGATGCACAATCCGTTCGTGATTTGATACAACTCGGGTCGTATCTGAAAAAATATCCCAATGCATTTTCGGATGCAGGTAAGAATCTTACACTCGGAACAGTGTTCATGAATCCCTCATTGCGAACGCGACTCAGCACATCCAAAGCAGCGCAACTGCTTGGCATGAATCTGCTTTCCATCAATGCACAAAGCGAAGGATGGGCTCTGGATTTCAGCGATGCACCCATGAATCACACAACCGTAGAAAATATCCGCGAAGCAGCAGCAGTGATGGGAGAATACTGCGACATTCTCGGAGTAAGGTCCTTCCCTACTCTGAACAATAAGCAGCGCGATGACTCCGAACAAGATATAATTCAATGGATGAACCTCAGCAGAAAACCACTGATCAGTCTCGAATCTGCAACGCGACACCCCTTACAAAGTCTTGCAGATATGATGACACTTCAGGAATTATTTCCGGATAAAAAACCTAAAGTGGTTCTGATGTGGGCTCCGCATGTCAAACCGGTGCCGCAGGCTGTGGCAAACTCATTCGCGGAATGGATGTACTTCATGAATACTGACTTCACAATTGCGTGTCCGGACGAAGTGCGACTGAATGAAGAGTTCACTGCTCATGCGACAATAACCAACAATCAGACAGAAGCGCTCAAAGATGCGGATGTTATTTATGCAAAAAGCTGGGCTTCCTATGCTGAATACGGCACATTACATCATAATGCAGAGTGGATGTTGACTTCGGAAAAACTGCGAATCAATCCTGATGTAAAAGTCATGCATTGCCTTCCCGTTCGTCGCGACGTTGAACTTGGCGCATCAATTCTGGATTCTTCTAACTCAGTTGTGATACAGCAAGCATCCAATCGGGTTCCCGCGGCTCAGGCCGTGCTCTTGCAAATGATTCGCGATAATTACCGCAATGAAATCAACTTATCAGTCAGTGAACAAATCGCATTAAATCAACTCGCATGAAACCGGAAATAAGCATTGTTAAGTTGGGCGGCACGGCCATTGACAATAAAGAAGCGTTAGATAATTTCCTGTGTGCTTTCGCAGCAATACCGGGCTACAAAATTCTGGTGCATGGTGGCGGTAAAATTGCATCGAACATCGGAACTCGATTGGGAGTTGAAGCGCGGTATGTTAATGGACGCAGAATTACTGATGCTTCCACTCTGGTACTTGTTACAATGGTATATGCCGGATTGCTCAATAAAAGTATTGTCGCGCATCTTCAGAAAGCACGCTGTAATGCAATTGGACTTTCCGGTGCCGATGGAAACAGCATTCAAACCTCAAAGAGAGAATCAGCAGAAACAGATTTTGGTTTTGTCGGAGATATGAAAGCAGGTTCTGTTAATGTAAACTTGATTCAATCGCTTCTTTCAGCCGGACTTACTCCCGTATTCAACGCAATTACTCATGATGGAAGCGGACAACTTCTCAATACCAATGCGGACACCATTGCAGCAGCTCTTGCGAAATCACTGAGTGAATTATTTTCAGTGAAGCTGATCTATGCATTTGATCAACCAGGGGTAATGACGAATCTCGAAGATCCGTCTTCTCTGATTCATACACTCAACGAAAAAACATTTCTGCAATTGAAAAGTGAAAATACAATTCACTCCGGAATGCTCCCGAAACTGGAATCCTGCTTTGATTCCCTTAAAAACGGAGTCGATCAAATTGTGCTTTGTCATACATCAGCCATTGAATCCATTAATTCGTCAGCAAGTCAACACACCACTATAATTCTGAACTGATGAGCGAAAATATACATCCGGCAATTGAGCTATTGTGCAAGCTGATCTCGACCGAATCCTTCTCAGGACAGGAAGGTCAAACCGCGCAACACATCATAGATTTTCTGCACGACAAACGCATCACAACAAAGCGTATTGGCAACAATGTTATTGCCGGACTTGATAACTACGATGGCAAGAAACCGGTTGTGCTCCTCAATTCACATCACGACACTGTGCGTCCCAATAAACACTGGACAAAAGATCCGTTTATTCCCGTGTTAGAAGAAGATAAACTCTTTGGACTGGGCAGTAATGATGCAGGCGCGTCGCTGGTAAGTTTAATTTGTGCGTATATTGAACTGAAAGAACAGGAATTGCCATTCCATTTAATTCTTGTTGCCTCAGCAGAAGAGGAAAATTCCGGTACAAATGGAATTGAAAGTGTGTTGCCGGTTCTACCTGTGATTTATTGCGGAGTTGTGGGAGAACCAACCGGAATGAATGCCGCAATTGCAGAACGGGGGTTGATGGTTTTGGATTGTCTTGCTAAAGGCAAATCAGGCCATGCTGCCAGAAACGAAGGTGAGAATGCGATAACAAATGCGATCAAAGACATTCAGTGGTTTCAGAACTATCAGTTTCCGCAATATTCTGAATGGCTTGGAGGTGTGAAGATGACCGTTACGCTGATTAATGCAGGTTCTCAGCACAATGTTGTTCCTGCAGAATGTTCTTTCACTGTAGATGTACGCGTACCTGAAACATACACGCATGAAGAAATTCTGCAAACCATCAAACAACATGTTTCGTCGGAAGTAAAACCTAGATCACTCAGGATGCGCTCCTCTTCCATCGCAATCGATCATCCGCTTGTTCGTGCTGCGCAAATCAACGGAAAGCAAGTGTACGGTTCACCTACCAGTTCCGATCAGGCCTTGATGCCATTCCCTACCGTGAAAATCGGACCGGGAGATTCCGCGCGATCACATACAGCCGATGAATTTATCTACTGTAGTGAAATAATAAACGCCATTGCAGATTATAAAAACATCCTGCTTCGCTTGGGCGAAGAACTGAACATAGAGCTTGCCAAGAACACAAATGAACTGATTGAAACCAAATGAAACTCTGGACAAAAAATAACAATAGTGATGAGCTGATTACAGAATTCACCGTAGGCAGCGACCGGATAGTTGACGTACATCTTGCACGTTATGACGCGGAAGGATCAATCGCTCATGCTACAATGTTGGCTCAATGCGGCATTATCAGCGAAAATGAATCTTTGCAACTGAAAACGGAGTTGAACAATATTCTTGAGTTGATCAACAACCAATCTTTTACTATTCCACCGCAATTTGAAGACATTCATTCATACATAGAATTTCTCTTAACGGAAAAACTCGGCGAAACCGGAAAGAAAATCCATACAGCGCGTTCCCGAAATGATCAATCACTTCTGGACATCAAATTGTATCTGAGACATGAAATGAAACAGATCAGAACGCAAACCATCTCACTCGCCGAAACATTACTTCAACTGGCCGATCAACACAGAGATGTTCTTTTACCGGGCTACACGCATTATCAACTCGCAATGCCTTCCTCATTTGGTTTATGGTTCAGTGCTTATGCCGAAAGTCTGTGTGAAGACCTGGAATTAATTGATACATCAATTAATATCGCTGATAAAAATCCATTAGGTTCTGCAGCCGGCTACGGCAGTTCATTTCCTATTGACAGAAGTATCACCACATCGGAACTTGAATTCTCAGCGATGAACATCAACTCGGCTTACGCTCAAATGACAAGAGGTAAAACGGAAAAAATATGCGCAGTGTCGATCGCCTCTGTAGCAGCAACGCTGAATAAAATGGCGTCCGACATTGTACTTTTCATGAATCAGGAATTCAACTACATCTCATTTCCGGATTCAATCACAACCGGAAGCAGCATTATGCCGCACAAAAAAAATCCTGATGTTTGGGAACTGATTCGCGCAAAAGGAAATAAACTGCAGGCAGTGCCGAATGAACTTGCACTTCTGCTCTCGAATCTGCCTTCAGGTTATCATCGCGACTTTCAGCTGACGAAAGAAATCATCATCAACGCAGTTGTAAGTATTCAACAAATGCTTGAAGTGGCGAATTACAGTATCAGCAAAATTCAGGTGCGAAAGAATATTCTCGATGATACGAAATACAATAGTTTGTTCACTGTCGACACGCTAAACGAACTTGTTCAGAAAGGAATTCCCTTCAGGGATGCGTACATGCAAGTCAGTACTCAAATTGCAGGCAACAGCTATGTCCGGCCTTCATCAATGCCGCATACGCATCTGGGCTCAATAGGTAATCCGGGAATTCAGGAAATTCATGAAAGACTTCAAGTCACTGTAAAAAGTGCTGAAATCCGCTGATCGCAGAATATCGATGTGGCTTAGGCCATTCCCTTCGTACCTCCGAAATTCATCGGAATTGCGTTGGAAAACTCAACGTCATTGATCGGCCCGTTTGCGCTTTCAAAGCGACTTACATTCTCCTTCAGCGCTTTCATCAAGCGTTTCGCATGTTGCGGTGTGAGGATCACGCGTGATTTTACTTTGGCTTTCGGCACTCCCGGCATCACCTGAATAAAATCAACAATGAACTCCGAATTGGAGTGTGTGATTATTGCAAGATTTGAATAAGTACCGCCGGCGATATCTTCACTCAGCTCAATATTCATTTGTCCGTTTTGTGCGTCTTCGTTTGCCATTGTTGAAAGATTGAAGTACCGAAGGTACGGAATATAGACCGTCGGTGCAATCCGGCTAATCGTGCCGAATAACAAGATGTTCAATTCTCAACGAGACTAAATAATCGTTGATACTGTTATACCTCAATTTAGCCCTCACAATTGTAGTGATTAACCACCGTAGTTTCTCTCGTGCAAGTATATGGAGTCATCCAATAAATGCACTGCCAAGTGTGTGGTCTTACTTACGCACTAATTCATTTACACAAACCTTGTAAATGCAACAGACACCGATTTAAAGGCAATTTTTCAATTATACAAACAGAATCCACAAACGTGAACAAAACTCAATCATTTATATAAATCAAACTTAGCGCTCTAATTAATCCGCACTACGTATATAACTTTGTCAAATGAAAACAATCTTTGTCAGCATCGCATTCGTCATCAGTTGCGCATCACTTAGTGCACAAGCAACCTGGCTGCAAAAAAATAATTTCGCCTCGCTATCACGTTATGGAGCAGTGGCTTTCAGCATAGGAAACAAAGGTTATGTCGGAACAGGTTTCACCAATGTGAATACCGGCAGTGTTGACTTTTGGGAATATGATGCAACAAACGACTCATGGGCGCAAAAAGCAAATTTCACTGGCAGTCCGCGCGGTCTCGCTTCCGGGTGTTCAGTTGGATCATTGGGGTATGTGGTATTAGGAAGAAACGGTAACAACTACGTAACGGATGGTTATAGTTACAACCCTGCCAACAATTCATGGACGGCAATCACATCGTTTCCGGGAACAGCACGCGGGAACACTGCGATTTTCTCCAATGGAAACAACCTGTACATTTTCGGCGGAATTGCAGTAACATCACAACCGCTAACGGAGCTTTGGGAATACAACCCAGTAACATCCACTTGGACGCAGAAAACGAGCATGCCCGGATTCCCACGATGGAACGCCGCCGGATTTTCAATTGGCAGTTATGGCTATATTTCATGCGGCACAAGCGGCACGAGCAGTTTCGTGGATTGCTGGAGATATGATCCGGCCGGCGACACTTGGTTACAACGTGCTTCATTACCTACTTCAACCGGACGCGCCGCACCGGGTGCATTCACGATTGGCAGCAACGCTTTTCTGGGAACAGGACTTAACAGTACAAGCAACTTCCTACAGGACTTTTACAAATACGATCCAACAGCAAATACCTGGACTGCGGTAACCTCATTTGCCGGAATCGGACGTGCCGGCACTTGCTCGTTTGTCCTGAACGGCAAAGGTTATTTCGGACTTGGAAATTTAAGCAGTGGCTATACAAACGATTGGTGGGAATTCAGTCCGGGACCTGTTGGAATTGAAGAAGCAAATCAACTTGAGGTTTCAATATTCCCGAATCCGTGTTCCGATTTCATTACAATTGAAAACAATTCGAATTCCGTCTTCACTGTTAATGTTTACAATACTAACGGCTCTTGCGTTTTCTCAAAATCAAATGCGAACACTGCTTTCCGAATTCCATGTTCACATTGGGCAAATGGCAATTATATCGTTGAAATTATCAGCAACAATTTGCGGACGCAGAAACAGATTGTAAAGCAGTAAATGCATTGCGCCGGTTCAGTACAACTGGCATAATTATTGGCATTGTTTTCACATGAAAACACTTGTACTAGCCGCTTCACTGATATTCTCTCCCGTTATTCAGAATAATCCCGAGTGGTACAGTAAATCCACTCAGGTAAATTGTATCGATGGACGTGCGCGCTTCGTTGAAGGCCGTGTCATATTGCATAACAATCTCGTTACTTCCGCACATGCCACAAGAGAATCCGTAGTCTATACACCGGACGGAATAGGATTCAGGATGAATGGCGATTTCGAACTGAACGAACAAGGACGACTTGTCAAAGGATACACAGTCAGCTCACACAACTTTTTCACACCGAACGGAGTTGGTGTGCAGGTGCAGGGTTTCATTCACCTAAACTCAAACAGCCGTATTGTAAAGTGTGAATTGGCATCGGAGCGAACACTCCATATACCCGATGGCTCTGCAAGGCAATTCATTGGCTTTGTAAAATTCAACGATGTAGGTCGAGTAACAGCAGGCAAACTTGCTGCAGACAGAATTTTCTACCGTGCTGATGGCAGCGCCATTCAGGTTGAAGCAGGCAAAGTCGTTTATCTCAACGAGAACGGTCGCCTGCTCTACACGCGCGACTCATGGGACAGTTGGTATGAGTTTGAGATCAATCGGGATTAATACGAATTGAGAGTAACGATTCTTACGAACTCTCAATCTCGGGACTCCACATGAATAATAATCAGTAGTGCTACTCAACTATTAACCTTGAGCAGAGAGGTGTATTACCCTCGGAAGTAACTTTTACAATGTACATTCCGGCAGACAAGTCCGCCACATTCACTTCGGTTGTCTCCGATTGCATCACTCCGCTTTTTACCGTTCTTCCGTTCACATCAACTATTTCCCATTTTGATGAAACGCTTCCATTCATTCGGAAAGATTCCGAAGCAGGATTCGGATAAATCATAAAATCATCCCGCTGCACTTCTTCAATTCCCGTTGTGGCCGCAGTTAATACAATGAACGCAATGATACTGTCATTGTTCGTGTTTACTATTAACCGGACAACAGGAAATCCTATGCCGTTCACCCACCATTCATATTGTCTGTCGTTTGCGCTGTATGGTTGTGGTGTACTCCACCCGGTTACAGTATCATGATAAAACTGAATACCCGTATACGACATGTCCCTTTTGATACGCAATGCGGGAAACGTTCCCAGTGGTGTTGTTGCTGTTCCCCACGCATCAGCAGTAAACTGAGTGATGTATGTCAGAACGTTTCTCATGCTATCCTGACTTCCTGAAGCTATGGGTTGAGTTACATCCGAATAAGCGGTGTCAACCATTACCGTATTGTAGGTGGTTGGATACTCTATAAATGCAAATGGATCGGAATAAGGAGATGACAAAAGTCCGAACTGCGGATCATAGAAAACATGTCCGTCTACAAATTGACCGGTCGCATCGATCCGCAACAAATCATATGACGTTGTGTCGTTAGGACTACTTGCAGCCAGTTGACATTGAGGATACAGAGCGGAAACGTTTGTTGAAATCCACCCTGCCGCATGAATCTGAAGCGAATCAACATAATCATATTGCGCTCCTGTGAAATTCCAAGTTTGCGATGGCCCCGAACTACCTGCAGTCCATGGAGGCAAAACGCTATAACCGTTACTCAGAACAAACAGGTCGGAAGCCTGCATGGCATCTGCCTGGGTTATTGTAATCTGCGCGCTTGCAACTGTAACTGCAAATAGCGAAACTAACGCGAAAAAGTTTTTCATGTGAAGAGGTTTGTTGTGATAACGAAGTTAGTGAATTGATCCCTCCCAAAAGCAGAGGCCGCGAATCACTATCATCCGTCTGAAATTGAAATGCTCTACGTCTTAAAAGCGTTATACAGCAAATTCCGATATTTGCACAGACCACCAGTAGGGAAGTGAAACCCAATTGACCCTTTCAATAATTACCGACTAAAGTCTACCCAATGGCTATCGATAAAAAACGCATCCCACAATTGGGAGAGACTATTTATCTGAAATCAGACGCGTCCGGAAATTCCATGTATCTGGAAAATAATCCATCTTTGGTGAAGGCTTTGAACATGGAACACACTAGCAGATTGATGAAAATTATTGCCATTTACATTGGTGTGTTTAGCTGCATTTTGGCCTCCGGCCAACAACTGAACTGGGCGAATAGAACGGGTGGTTCATTTGATGATCATGGAGTCGGCCTTTGCGTCGACAATTCGGGCGACGTATACACTCTGTCTAGTTGTGGCAATGGGATCGATTTAGGTAATGGGCCTATTACTGTTGGTGGCAGTCGTGATGTTTTGTTAATGAAACACAATCAATCAGGCCAGCTACTATGGTATAAAACATTCGGCGGCTCCAGTAACGAAACACCTTCAGACTTGTGCCTCGATCCGGCCGGAAACATTTACGTAACAGGAGCTTTTGGAGGGACAATGGTGGCTGGCCCGGATACCCTTATCGCGCAATCATATGATGAAGTATTTATTATAAAAATAGACGCAACGGGACAAAATATTTTGTGGGGAAGGCACGCTGGATCTAACGTGGCTAACGGTCCTGAAATCGGAAATGCTATAAAGTACAGTACAATTGATAATTCGATTGTTGTGACAGGTTCAATCGTAGGTAATACTTCATTCGGGAGTTTTATCGTGTCCGGTGCATCAGGGTTCCTGACAAAATTAGATGTGAATGGGAACTGGTTATGGGCATTGGGGTTGAATAGCACGAGCAGCGGATCCGGATTAGCTTTAGATATTGAATCTAACGGAGAAATATACGTTTCAGCCACCGCAACATCAGTTATGAGAATAATAAAATACAAGGCATGGGGAACTATGATCTGGATGCGAACAGCTAGTATAGGTTATCAACATGCAATTTCACTAAACCTGGATCACCAAGGAAACTTGGTAATCGCGGGCAGTAATTATCTTAATTCAAGCAACTTTGCAGGACTCCAAATTACCTCTCCTTTGTATAACCGCAATGGATTTGTAATAAAAATGGATACGTCTGGAGCGGGACTGTGGTGCAAAATATTCGAGACCCCAGCAAGCAGTGCAGGGTGCTACGCAGCTTTTAATAACAGTGGTGAAATCGTTGTTACCGGGATATTCAAGACCACTATTTATACTGACACTACAATTATTGCTGATATCTATGCCAGTGAGTATGAACTTTTCATATGCAAACTTTCCCCTGCCGGCACTCTGATGTGGATCAAACAATTAGGTACAGACTTGGATGATTATGCAAATGATCTGGAAGTTTCTAATAACAACATTTACATACACGGAATAGTTGAAGGATTGGCCAATCCTTCGTTCGCACCCATTTCATTTCCTGCAAGTGCTGGAAATTCGGATATAATATTAGCGCAAATCAGCGATTGCTCTCCACCTTCTACTATTGTTTTACCATGGTCAACTGTAATTTGTGAAGGTGACAGTTTTAGCATTTTTTCGCTAACGAATTCATCGAACTATTCATACATGTGGTTACACAATGGAATTCCAACTAACTACACCAGTCCCTCTATAAACAACATTGGTACTCTATCAAGCTCGGGCTCATATGCCATTCAGATTACGAACAATGGCTGCACGTATACATCGAAATATGTTGGTTTATTCGTGCAACCAAATCCGTATGCAAACATCAATCTTCTTAATTATGGAGCTCCATGTAACAGAGACTCCATTTTATTAGATGCGGACTCTTTGCCTGGCATATCATATCAATGGATGTTGAACGGATTGCCAATTCCAGGAGCCATTCAACATGAATATAGTGCAGACACAACAGGATCGTATGAATTGATTTTGACATCCAATATAGGATGCACAGATACATTGGCACCTATAATAGCCTACGTTGGTCCAACTCCATTGGTTAACGCTTGGACTGCCAGTGACTCAATTTGCCAAGGTGGATCCGTGAACTTGTATGCGTCCGGTGCAGTTAATTATTCGTGGACTCCGTCTTCAACAATTAATAGTCCCGCATCCTCTGCCCCGATCGCGACCCCATCTGTTTCCACAACCTACATGGTAATAGGTACGACCACGAATTGCAGCGATACTGCATACGTGTCTGTTTTTGTGAATATCATCGCGGCGCCTGTAATTTATTTCAATGGAACTCAACTTTGGACAAATCAAACAGATGTCTCTTATCAATGGTATTTAAACGGGAACCCCTATCCTGGTGCTACATCACAATACTATTCTCCACCCGTCGTAGGCTCATGGTCTTTAGAAATTACTGATTCCATTGGTTGCAGCGCAACTTCAACAACAATCTCAATTGTGGGAATTGAGGAATCAGCATTCGACGACATCACAGTTTTTCCGAATCCATCATCTGATTACTTTTTTATTCAAAGCAACGAGCCTGTTTTCTCTTGGATTGTCACAGATCAATTAGGAAATGTAATTATTGAACACAATAGCTCTGCTACAAACACTTCGCAGATTGACCTCTCAAGTGAAAAGCCAGGCTTATATTTTGCAGTAATTAACTGCGACGATAAAATCTATTATTTTAAAATTGTGAAATCAAATTGATTGTTATCACGATCCGTACGCAACCTTGAGACTTAATATACCACATGAACCTCAATTTATTCGACAACTTCAACATTGTAACTTCTGCCATCTATGCCAATAGATAAAAAACGCATCCCGCAAGCCGGAGAAACTGTTTACCGCAGAGGTGATAGTCAATGTACATCAATGTATCTCGAGCGCGTAACAACCCGCGACAACGTTCAGTACGCATGGTGTGTGTGGACCGACTACGAACTCTTCGATGATGAATTAATCAGCCGGGATCGCGAAAAAGAATTTTTACTCAGCGAGCTGACGGTGTATGCGTCGGAAGCGAAGGGAGGGTGAGGGAAATTAACAGGGGAGAAAAACAATATTCGAAGCCATCGTCAATAAACCACCCATCAGTGAACTAACTGATCATTTGCAAAATGAGCTCGTGTGATCACCAATATAAACAGGAGTAATTTCCCTAAAAAGTAATACTAGGAAAAATTTATTTTTAATTACCGAACAATCACTTTCTTTCTTGCAACTTCACCCTGTGAATTATAAACCGACAAAACGTAAATTCCGTCGGTCAGGTTAACAAGAGAAATACTGAATGAATCCTCGCTTTCAGTACCGATTGAAACAACTCGCCCGGACATATCCATAATACTCCATTGTACAATGTTCTCTCCAACCACATTAATGACTTCAGAGGCAGGATTTGGGGATACAAGTGGCTCAAAATCTGAATGAACTTCGATGTTCGCAGGATTCCAATACAAGCAATTCGAAGTGTCGCTGCAGTAATATCTGTTTGTTGTATCAACGGCACAATACCAACCAGGCTGCGTCGGTATAATCAGCCCATCATTTGTACTTGCATAATGCGCGCCGTTTAACAGCCATTGAATATGATACCAATCTGACGAAAACAAAGTATCTCCCGTTACCGAAGGCCAAATAATAAACTCCGGCTCAACTGTTACGTTGTAAAGAGGTCCTTGGTAGAAACAACCGGCAGAATCCAAGGCGTAGTATGTGTAGATTTGACTCGAGTTGACATTAATCATTTGTGTCGTTTGTCCACTACTCCAATGGTAACTTAAAAAACCGGTAGCCGCGCTTAATACAATACTCCCATTTGAGCACAAGGCTGTATCTTGTAAAGTATAAGGAGTAATGAAACCGCAGAAGGCTGAATTGGATTTTATCCTACCGCAGAAAGCGTCCTTATTATAATCGATATTCAACGATAAGTTCCCCAACGCGTTTACCGAATCTAGGAGCCTACCGCAGACATAAATTCGACCATTGAGATCAGTTGTAATATCAGCTTCGGATTCTAATCCGCGCGAGGAAGCGATAGTAATCCAAGTCAGATTTGAAGACAAATCGAATTCGGCAAATACAAGATCCCAGAAGTTGGAACTGGGCACCAACATTGTATCCCAGTAGATTGCCCCTTGGAAATTACCTGCTGCATAGACGATACTATCAAAGTAAGAACACCTCATTAGACGAGAAGACACAGTAGCTTCGATTCGAAGTAACTTATCTGGAGAATTATTTAAATCTGAAACAACGATTGCACCATCTCCTGAAGGAACTGACGGCATTAGAATAACGGTATCCACTTGGTAGGGTTTAGACAAAGCTCCGCAAATGATTAGTAAAGAATCCTTGCATAACATATCGTTAACTCTGATAGTCGAATCAAACCAAATGAAATTTGCGGAAGAGTCAACTTTCAAAATGAATCCTCCATCTGAGCCGCTGAATATGTTATTCTGATAATTCAGCTGCATGTTGTTTCCTAGTATTCCACCTACATAAACGTTATCGTACTTGTCAGCACAAATAGCCTCTGGTCTTTGAACGTTTGAAGAATTGATCATTCGCGACCAAATAACACCCCCATTCAACGCGTCTAGTTTAGCGAAGAATGGGGTATATCCATTAGCAGGAGTTGGATCAATCAATGAATCTCCACCAAAAACCACTCCTTCTCCGATATATCCCGTACAAAGTAC
Source organism: Bacteroidia bacterium (assembly GCA_023151315.1). Classification (GTDB taxonomy): domain Bacteria; phylum Bacteroidota; class Bacteroidia; order Palsa-965; family Palsa-965. Next base: position 219,435 of record JAKLJE010000001.1, on the reverse strand, counting down.
GTTCCCTCGCCCATCTAAAGCCAGACGTAAAATATGTGATGAACCGGCAACCGACGGTGGAGAAATTCGTGAAGAAGCAACAATCCAAATAGGATTCATATTAGAATCAAACTTCATAACAAACATTTCCGATGAATTCGAAGCCCCTGTATTAATGGTATCATTCCCGAATAGTAGCCCTAGTCCTGAAAAAGTTCCACTGAGATAAATATTACCAAGAGAGTCAATTACCATATCTGATGGATCAATGGAACCTCCCCATTGTGCACTGGTGTCAAGATGAATTAGTGGCTTGGTCCATATTCGTTGTCCAGCTGAATCATATTTGCACACGTGAGCTTCACCTTCTAAATACAACCACGTAGTGTCCTGGTCGTAAAATATGCCGTATGTAGGACTACCATTAACACCCATCCTGTATACTACAAAAACTTCACCGAATTGATTTGTTTGAACTGCTACTGCTCTTTCACTTCCTTCCTGCGATTGGATTGCAGTGCCAGCGCGCTCCGCCCATAGCCATTGCTGCGCTGAAATGCCCCCTGTTAATATTAACAGGAATACCACATTACATATAAAATATCTCATGTCGAGTTTTGAGTTATTAAATGTAGTCGCACCTGCGAATTAAAACAAAATTCGACCTTTAAAATGTTATCACCGCAAATGAATCACGAAAGCGTGAAACCGACTGACCTCTATTCGTTTTATCCGCATTCAAACATTCATTTCGGTATTGACAAAGTCCAACAATTTCTCCGCCTTGATTACTACCAATAGTATCTCATATGTAAGATTTCAAGTAATTATCAGAATTGACCTTTCCCGAGACTTAAATCCACTAACATGGTATTGTAAACTCCCAAATCAACAAAAAAACGCCGCAATCTCTTGCGGCGTTTTCATTTCTATAGAGTGAAATCGAAAGCTTACGCCTCCTCTTCCATCGTCTCTTTCTTCGCTGCCATGAGGCGCTCGAATTCTTCCTTCGAACCAACCACAAGCTTCTCGTATGTACGCAAGCCTGTACCTGCAGGAATCAAGTGACCTACAATTACGTTTTCCTTCAGACCGTTCAGGTGATCCTGCTTGCCGTTTACAGCAGCTTCGTTCAACACCTTTGTTGTCTCCTGGAACGACGCAGCAGATACCCATGAGTTTGTCTGCAACGACGCACGTGTGATACCCTGAAGAATCTGTGATGATGTTGCAGGAACCGCATCGCGTGCATCAACCAGCTTCTGGTCTTTACGCTTCAGCATAGAGTTCTCGTCGCGCAAACGACGTGCAGAGATGATCTGTCCCGCCTTGAAGCTCTGTGAATCGCCCGGATCCACAACAACCTTCTTGCCGAACAAACGATCGTTCTCTTCCATGAACTCAGCCTTGTTCACGATCTGCGTTTCAAGGAACATTGTATCACCCGGATCAACGATCTCAACTTTACGCATCATCTGACGTACGATAACTTCAAAGTGCTTGTCGTTGATTTTTACACCCTGCAAACGGTATACTTCCTGTACTTCGTTTACAAGATACTCCTGAACCGCAGTTGGTCCTTTGATTGCAAGAATATCTCCAGGGCTGATGGATCCGTCAGAGAGTGACTCACCCGCACGGATGAAGTCGTTCTCCTGTACAAGGATGTGCTTCGACAACGGAATAAGATATGTCTTACGCTCACCAGTACGTGATTCAACCATAACCTCACGGTTACCACGCTTGATCTTACCGAAAGTAACAACACCGTCGATCTCCGAAACCACAGCAGGATTGCTTGGGTTACGTGCTTCGAACAATTCAGTTACACGTGGAAGACCACCCGTGATATCGCCGGACTTACCAACCGCACGAGGGATCTTAACGAGGATCTGACCTGCTTCGATTTTCTGTCCGTCATCAATTACGATATGCGCAGCTACCGGAATGTTGTATGTCTTCAACACGTCCGAACCGCTCATGATACGCATTGACGGGTTCTTCGTTTTATCTTTTGTTTCGATGATTACTTTCTCACGGAAGCCGGTCTGTTCGTCAGACTCCTCGCGGTAAGTAATACCTTCTTCAATGTGTTCGAACTCGATCTTACCACCGAACTCAGAAACGATCACCGCGTTGTACGGATCCCATTCGCAGATGGTCTGACCTTTCTTCACAGTCTCTCCGTTCTTCACGAACAGAATTGATCCGTAAGGAACGTTTCCGGTTGTCAGAACGATTCCGGTGTTCACGTCAGAGATACGCATCTCTGCAGAACGTCCGATCACCACTTCCTGAACACCTTCTTCAGTCTTACGCTTCACTGTGCGGAGTTCATCCATTTCAATCACACCGTCGTACTTCGCTTCGAGTTTCGAAGACGCAGCTGAACCGCCCGCAACACCACCAACGTGGAATGTACGGAGTGTAAGCTGTGTACCCGGCTCACCGATTGACTGTGCAGCGATAACACCTACAGATTCACCTTGCTGAACCATGCGGCCTGTAGCGAGGTTACGTCCGTAACACTTCGCGCACACACCTTGCTTCGATTCGCAAGTGAGTACTGAACGGATCTCCAATGCTTCGATTGCAGAACCTTCGATACGTGTAGCGTACTCTTCAGTGATTTCACGACCTGACTCGAGGATAAGTTCTCCTGATTGCGGGTCGTAAATATCATGCACTGTAGTGCGTCCGAGAATACGATCGTAAAGTGATTCAACAACTTCATCGCTCTTCTTGAGCGCTGTTGCAACAAGACCGCGCAATGTGCCGCAATCACTTTCAGTGATAACAACGTCCTGCGCAACGTCAACGAGACGGCGTGTGAGGTAACCTGCGTCAGCCGTTTTCAACGCTGTATCCGCAAGACCTTTACGCGCACCGTGCGTAGAGATGAAGTACTCAAGGATCGAAAGACCTTCTTTAAAGTTTGAGATAACCGGGTTCTCGATGATCTCTCCGCCTGCAGAACCTGCCTTCGAAGGTTTCGCCATCAAACCGCGCATACCACCAAGCTGCTTGATCTGTTCTTTAGATCCACGAGCACCGGAATCAAGCATCATGTACACAGGGTTGAAGCCCTGACGATCTGATGACAACTGATCCAATACTTTCTTAGTGATACGGTTGTTGGTATGTGTCCAGATGTCGATGATCTGGTTATAACGTTCGTTGTTGGTGATGAAGCCCATGTTATAGTTAGACTTCACTTCTTCAACCTGATCGTTCGCTTCAGCAATCATCTTCTCCTTCTCTTCTGGAACGATGATATCACCGAGGTTAAACGACAGACCACCGCGGAACGCCATTGTAAATCCGAGCTGCTTGATATCATCAAGGAACTTCGCAGTTGCGGCCATTCCGGTTTCTTTCAACACGTAACCGATGATGTCACGAAGTGATTTCTTCGTCAACAATTCATTGATGTAACCCGCTTCAAACGGAACTACCTGATTGAACAGGATACGTCCGAGTGTTGTCTCGATTACTTTCGGTCCGAGTTGTCCGTTTTCTTTATGGTTGTCGATCTTCACTTTCACCCATGCGTTCAGCTCAACACGTCCTTCGTTGTACGCGATGATTGCTTCTTCTGCTGAGTAGAATGCGAGACCCTGACCTTTTACTGTGATCTTATCGTCAGTCTTCTTGCCTTTGGTCATGTAGTACAGACCAAGAACCATGTCCTGAGAAGGAACCGTGATAGGAGCACCGTTCGCAGGGTTAAGGATGTTGTGTGAAGCAAGCATGAGCAACTGCGCTTCAAGAATAGCAGCGTTTCCGAGTGGAACGTGTACCGCCATCTGGTCACCGTCGAAGTCAGCGTTGAACGCAGTACATACGAGCGGGTGAAGCTGAATCGCTTTTCCTTCGATAAGTTTCGGCTGGAAAGCCTGAATACCGAGACGGTGAAGTGTCGGAGCGCGGTTCAGAAGAACCGGGTGACCTTTCAATACGTTCTCGAGAATATCCCATACAACAGCGTCTTTGCGGTCAACGATTTTCTTCGCTGACTTCACTGTTTTCACAATTCCTCTTTCGATCAGTTTGCGAATGATAAACGGCTTGAACAATTCTGCCGCCATATCTTTCGGAAGACCGCACTCATGCAGTTTCAATTCAGGACCAACGACGATTACTGAACGCGCTGAATAGTCAACACGCTTACCGAGGAGGTTCTGACGGAAACGACCCTGCTTACCTTTCAGTGAGTCAGAGAGTGACTTCAGAGCACGGTTCGATTCAGTTTTAACTGCGTTTGATTTACGTGAGTTATCGAACAATGAATCCACCGCTTCCTGAAGCATACGCTTCTCGTTACGGAGAATCACATCCGGAGCTTTGATTTCAATCAAACGCTTCAGACGGTTGTTACGGATGATAACGCGACGATAAAGGTCGTTCAAATCCGATGTAGCGAAACGGCCACCATCCAGCGGAACGAGCGGACGAAGTTCAGGTGGAATAACCGGAACAACTTTGATGATCATCCACTCAGGACGGTTCTCAACCACTTTGTTCGCCTGACGGAATGCCTCAACTACCTGAAGACGCTTGAGCGCTTCATTCTTACGCTGCTGAGATGTTTCGTTGCTCGCTTTGTGGCGGAGTTCGTATGAAAGCTCGTCGAGCTTGGTGCGCTGCAAAAGATCGTAAAGAGCTTCAGCTCCCATCTTCGCAACAAACTTATTCGGATCTGTATCGTCGAGATACTGGTTGTCCTTAGGAAGTGTCTCGAGGATTTCGAGATACTGATCTTCCGTAAGGAAATCCATGTGATTGATTCCGTCAGCTGCCTTTACACCGGCGTTGATAACAACGTAACGCTCGTAGTAAATGATCATGTCCATCTTCTTGGTTGGAAGACCAAGGAGATAACCGATCTTGTTCGGCAATGAACGGAAATACCAGATGTGTGCAACAGGAACAGTAAGGCTGATGTGGCCCATACGCTCGCGACGCACTTTCTTCTCTGTTACTTCAACACCGCAACGGTCACAAACAATACCCTTGTAACGGATACGCTTGTACTTTCCGCAATGACATTCCCAATCCTTAACAGGACCGAAAATACGTTCGCAGAACAAACCATCACGCTCCGGCTTATAAGTACGGTAGTTGATGGTTTCCGGCTTGAGAACTTCTCCGCTTGAACGTTCGAGAATGGATTCCGGAGAAGCCAGACTGATCGTAATCGTCGAGAAGTTGCTCTTTACTTTGACATCTTTTCTGAATGACATCTTTTCCTTTTTTATTGGTGAGTGCGGTGTCAGGACTTTCGTCCTGACACCACACGAACTCTAATTAGTCTAAGCTCACATTAAGTGCGAGACCACGCAACTCGTGCAACAATACGTTGAACGATTCCGGAATTCCCGGTGTCGGCATGTTTTCACCTTTAACGATTGCTTCGTATGCCTTAGCACGTCCTACAACGTCGTCAGACTTGATAGTGAGGATTTCCTGCAGGATGTTCGAAGCACCGAATGCTTCCAACGCCCACACCTCCATCTCACCGAAACGCTGTCCACCGAACTGCGCCTTACCACCCAACGGCTGCTGAGTAATGAGCGAGTATGGTCCGATTGAACGTGCGTGCATCTTGTCATCAACCATGTGACCGAGTTTCAGCATGTAAATGATACCAACTGTTGCCGGCTGGTCAAAACGTACACCTGTTCCTCCGTCAGTCAGGAATGTACGTCCGTAACGCGGAATACCTGCCTGATCTGTGTAGTGGTTGATTTCGTCAATTGTAGCGCCGTCGAAGATCGGAGTTGAGAACTTCAGTCCGAGTTTTTCACCTGCCCATGCAAGAACAGTTTCGTAAATCTGTCCAAGGTTCATACGTGATGGTACACCAAGCGGGTTGAGTACAATGTCAACCGGTGTTCCGTCATCGAGGAACGGCATTTCTTCTTCGCGAACGATACGAGCAACAATACCCTTGTTACCGTGACGTCCTGCCATCTTATCACCAACTTTCAGTTTACGCTTCTTAGCAATGTAAACTTTAGCAAGCTGTACAATTCCGGCTGGTAATTCATCACCTACCTGAAGTGCAAACTTCTTGCGCTTGTAAACACCACCAAGATCGTTGAACTTGATGTTGAAGTTGTGAAGGATAGTGCGAACTGCATCAGTTGACTCCTGATCTGTGGTCCACTTCGATGGATTCACATTCATGAAATCAATCTTCTCGAGAACTTTCGCAGAGAACTTCGTTCCTTTTGAAACAACTTCTTCTTTCAGGTTGTTGTACACACCTGCAGAAGTTTTTCCGTTCAGAACTTCAGTCAGTTTTTCGATGAGGATTGCACGGAGTGCTGCCTCTTCTACAGCCTGTTCTTTATCCAGTTTCTCAACGAGAGTTTTCTCGTCTGCTTTCGCTTTCTTGTCTTTGATAGCGCGTGAGAAAAGTTTCTTGTCAATGATCACCCCGCGGATTGAAGGCGGAACTTTCAATGAAGCATCTTTTACATCACCTGCTTTGTCACCGAAGATTGCACGGAGAAGTTTCTCTTCCGGTGAAGGATCAGTTTCTCCTTTCGGAGTGATCTTACCGATGAGGATATCTCCTTCTTTCACTTCAGCACCTACGCGGATCAATCCGTTCTCATCGAGATCTTTTGTCGCTTCTTCAGAAACGTTCGGAATGTCAGCAGTAAGTTCTTCGAGACCACGCTTGGTGTCACGAACTTCCATCACATACTCATCGATGTGAATTGAAGTGAAGATGTCTTCGCGAACAACTTTTTCGCTGATAACGATCGCATCCTCGAAGTTGTAACCTTTCCATGGCATGAATGCCACTTTCAGGTTGCGTCCGAGTGCGAGCTCACCGTCTTTTGTTGCGTATCCTTCGCAAAGGATCTGACCAAGTTTCACTTTGTCACCTTTTTTCACCATCGGGCGAATGTTGATGCAAGTGCTCTGGTTGGTCTTACGGAACTTAGTGAGTTTGTATGACTTCACGTCATCTTCAAAGCTCAACAGACGGTCGCGATCCGTACGGTTGTAACGGATAACGATTTCGTTAGCGTCTACGTATTCAACAACACCTTCGCCTTCAGCAGCTGCAAGAACGCGGGAGTCGCGAGCAACAAGTCCTTCAAGACCTGTACCAACGATCGGAGCCTGCGGACGCAGAAGCGGAACAGCCTGGCGCTGCATGTTTGATCCCATGAGTGCACGGTTGGCGTCATCGTGTTCGAGGAACGGAATGAGTGACGCCGCGATTGATGCAATCTGGTTCGGAGCAACGTCCATCAATGCGAGGTCCGTAGGTTCAACTACAGGGAAGTCGCCTTCGTAACGTGCTTTGATTCTTGTATCATGGAAATTGCCTTTCTCATCGAGACCGGCATTTGCCTGAGCAATGATTTTCTGATCTTCTTCTTCAGCAGTCAGGTAAATCACAGGCTTGTTCACGTCAGCTTTACCGTTTGTAACTGTGCGGTAAGGTGTTTCGATAAATCCGAGCTTGTTGATTTTCGCGTAAACGCAAAGTGAAGAGATCAGACCGATGTTCGGACCTTCCGGAGTTTCGATTGTACACAAACGACCGTAGTGCGTGTAGTGTACGTCACGAACCTCGAATCCTGCACGCTCACGGGAAAGACCACCAGGTCCGAGAGCTGAGAGACGACGCTTGTGCGTGATCTCCGCCAACGGGTTGGTCTGATCCATGAACTGAGAAAGCTGGTTGGTTCCGAAGAATGAATTGATAACGGAAGAAAGAGTCTTCGCGTTGATCAGATCTGTAGGAGTAAATACTTCGTTGTCACGAACGTTCATACGCTCGCGGATAGTACGCGCCATACGCGCGAGACCTACACCGAACTGAGAGTACAACTGTTCACCAACAGTACGAACACGGCGGTTAGACAAGTGATCGATGTCATCGATATCGGCCTTGGAGTTGATGAGCTCGATCAGATACTTGATAATCGCAATGATGTCGTCTTTGGTAAGAACGCGCGTCTCTGAAGAAGTCTCCATTTTGAGCTTCTTGTTCAGACGGTAACGACCCACTTCTCCGAGATCATAACGTTTGTCAGAGAAGAAGAGTTTGTCGATGATACCGCGTGCGGTTTCCTCATCCGGTGGTTCTGCGTTACGCAGCTGACGGTAGATATGCTCAACCGCTTCTTTCTCGGAGTTGGAAGTATCCTTCTGGAGAGTGTTATAGATGATAGAGTAATCAAGGTTCGCCGCATCTTCCTTGTGCAGGATGATGGACTTCACGTTCGCGTCAACGATGAGATCAACGTGGTTGTTCTCAAGAATTGTTTCGCGGTCAATGATTACTTCATTACGCTCGATGGAAACTACTTCACCTGTATCCTCGTCAACGAAATCTTCCACCCATGTTTTCAAAACACGAGCAGCAAGTTTACGTCCGATCACCGCTTTGAGTCCGGCTTTGGAAACTTTCACTTCATCAGCAAGGCCGAAGAGTTCAAGAATCTGCTTATCGCTTTCCCAACCGATTGCGCGGAGAAGAGTTGTAACAGGAAGTTTTTTCTTACGGTCGATATACGCATACATGACGTTGTTGATGTCAGTTGCGAATTCGATCCATGATCCTTTGAACGGAATCACACGCGCAGAGTACAGTTTTGTACCATTTGCGTGACGGCTCTGTCCGAAGAACACACCCGGTGAACGGTGAAGCTGAGAAACGATAACGCGCTCAGCACCGTTGATCACGAAAGTAGCGCGCGGAGTCATGTACGGGATAGTTCCCAGATACACGTCCTGCACGATTGTTTCGAAATCTTCGTGTTCAGGGTCTGTACAATAGAGTTTCAGTTTTGCCTTCAGCGGAACGCTGTAAGTAAGACCACGCTCAATACACTCATCAAGTGAGTAACGAGGCGGATCAACAAAATAGTCGAGGAATTCGAGGACGAAATTGTTACGCGCGTCTGAAATCGGGAAGTTTTCGGAGAAAACTTTGAACAGACCTTCGTCCTGGCGGTTTTCGCTGGTAGTTTCCAGCTGGAAGAAATCCTGGAATGATTTCAATTGAATCTCCAGAAAATCCGGGTAATCAATCTGCACTTTGCTCTTCGCAAAGTTGATTCGTTGCTGTTTATTTTTTGTTTCCAAGGCCTAGGATAATTTATGTGTGAAACGAAGACACTGTAAGCAACAAAGGGTTCAGACCTGTCCCACGTGTACACGCGGGAACCAGGTCTAAACCTTTAAAAGCGGGAGAACTGAGGATTACTTAACCTCAACTTCAGCACCTGCTTCAGTCAGTTGCTTCTTGATGTCCTCTGCTGTCGCTTTATCAACACCTTCTTTGAGTGGCTTCGGAGCCTGATCAACGAGGTCTTTCGCTTCTTTCAGACCGAGACCGGTAAGGTCTTTTACGATCTTAACAACCGCGAGTTTGTTTCCACCACCGCTCTTCAAGATTACGTCGAACGTAGTCTTTTCAGCAGCAGCTCCACCACCGTCGCCACCAGCAGCTACAACAACTGCAGCAGCAGCCGGCTCGATGCCGTAATCGTTTTTCAGAATGTCAGCGAGTTCTTTCACTTCTTTTACTGTGAGGTTAACAAGCTGTTCAGCAAATGCTTTAACGTCTGCCATTTTTTTATTTGTTTTTGAGATTTGTTAGACTGGAAATAGTTAGTTAATGTTCAATTTGAGTTCCGGAATGAACCAAAGTTTAAGCCGGGTTTTCAGAAGATGCATCTGCACCTCCCTCTTTTTTCTCTGCGTTCTGAACGAGACCGGAGATCACGTTGCGTGCCGGAGCCATGAGTGCAGCCACTACGTCTGCAATCATTTCGTTCTTCGACTTGATCGCTGCGAGTCCGTCAAGCTGTTCGTCGCCGATGTATACACTCTGTTCAACATAAGCCGCTTTCAATACCGGCTTTTTGTTTTTCTTACGGAACTCCTTAATAAGTTTTGCAGGAGCTGCGCTTGAATCAGAGAACATGATAGATGTTGAACCTTTCAACGCAACATACATTGGAGAAAACTCACTGTCGTTAGTGCGCTCCAAAGCTTTACGAAGCAAAGTGTTCTTTACAACAATCAGCTTGATTTGCTTATCAAAACACGCTCTTCTCAGAGCACTCGTCGTTTCAGACGGCAATTCTGAAGTATCTGCCAGATAAAAGTTCTTGCATTCAGCAAGTCTACCTGCGAGATCTTCGATTGTTTGTGTTTTTTCTTGTTTATTCATTTGTGATTCATTTTACGGCTGAGCCGTCAATGGATTATGCAAGCGTTTTACTTTCGATCTGAACACTAGGGCTCATTGTGCTGGAGAGATAAAGACTCTTCACATATGCGCCTTTCGCAGAAGCAGGCTTCAGTTTCATGATCGTCTGAAGAATTTCGTTCGCGTTGTCAGCGAGTTTATCAGGCGAGAAAGAAACTTTTCCTACAGGAACGTGGATGATTCCGGCTTTATCAACCTTGAAATCGATCTTACCTGCTTTAGATTCTTTCGTTGCTTTACCAACGTCCATTGTAACGGTACCGGTTTTCGGGTTTGGCATCAATCCGCGAGGACCGAGAACTTTACCGAGAGCACCGACTTTACCCATCATGCTTGGAGTTGTGATAATCACGTCAACATCAGTCCAACCTTCACGGATTTTCGCGATGTAATCATCTCCACCAACGTGGTCAGCTCCGGCAGCTTTTGCCTCAGCTTCTTTGTCAGGTGTACAGATTACGAGAACGCGAACATTTTTACCTGTTCCGTGCGGAAGGGAAACTGATCCACGAACCATTTGGTTCGCTTTACGCGGATCAACGCCCAAGCGGATGCTCAGATCCACTGATGCGTCGAATTTCGTTGTGGAAATCTCCTTAACGATCTTAGCCGCTTCAGCAACGCCGTACGCTTTAGTAGCGTCGTACTTTGCCATAGCAGCTTTTCTTTTTTTGGCGATTTTAGCCATCGTACTGATTTTGTGACGTTCAAACGTCCTTCGATTATTCTCCGGACTCCGTCTGGTTTAACTTCTGAGATTACTTCGTGAGCGGATTCGCACCCGTAATCGCAACACCCATACTGCGTGCTGTACCTGCAACCATGCTCATTGCTGACTCGATGGTAAAGCAGTTCAGATCCGGCATTTTGGTTTCTGCGATTGTACGCACCTGATCCCAAGTGATTGAACCCGCTTTTTTGCGGTTTGATTCACCGGAACCGGACTGGATTTTAGCATGCTCCTTAATCTGGATCGCTACCGGTGGAAGTTTGATGATGAATTCAAACGACTTATCACTGTAAACAGTGATAATAACCGGAAGGACTTTGCCTGCCTTGTCCTGCGTACGGGCATTGAATTGCTTGCAAAACTCCATGATGTTCACACCTTTTGCACCCAATGCAGGGCCAATCGGAGGTGAAGGGTTAGCAGCGCCACCCTTAATCTGGAGCTTAATCAGAGCACTTACTTCTTTTGCCATTGTACTGTTTTAATACTAATTAATTGTTCTGTTATGTTTGGAAGCGCGTAACAGCGAATCAATGATGCAGTCTTATTCTTTTTCTACCTGCATGTAGTTGAGCTCAAGCGGCGTCTTTCTTCCGAAAATTTTCACCATTACCTTGAGCTTCTTCTTCTCTTCGTTGATCTCTTCGATCACACCCGAGAACGTATTGAACGGTCCGTCGATCACCTTCACCTGCTCGCCCACAACAAATGTGTTGAGCATGGTTTCTTCAGCACCTGCCATTTCATCGACTTTACCGAGGATACGGTTGATTTCAGATTGTCTCAGAGGAACAGGATCTCCTGTTTTTGATCCGAGGAATCCGATAACACCCGTAATGTTTTTCAGTGTATGCGGAATTTCACCCACGAGTGAACCTTCGAGCATCAGGTAACCAGGGAAAATGTTTCTTTCCTTGCTCACCTTTTTACCATTACGGATCTGGATTACTTTTTCCATTGGAATAAGTACCTGAGTCACGTAATCGCCCATACCCAGACGCGCAATTTCAGATTCAATGTACTGCTTGATCTTCTTCTCTTTGCCGTTCTGCACACGAAGCACGTACCACTTCTTAACCTGCGAATCGTTATTCTGAACTTCAGCCATTGCTGTATTGTAAAAATGGATACGACTGATTAGATTGAATTGTAAATGAACTCCATGCCTTTGTTGAAGGAGAAATCCATCGCAAAAACCACGATAGCGAAAATCACAGTTGCAATCATCACAATGATTGCGCTTTCCTGCAATTCCGCCCACGTAGGCCAGGTTACTTTATTCACCAGCTCATCGCGAACTTCATCAATGTATGCTCTCAGCTTGTTCATTCTTTACTTCTTTGTGAAGAGTTTCCTCTTCTGATTTTCTTTGCACGGGCACCAGGATTCGAACCTAGATCAACGGTTTTGGAGACCGCTATTCTACCATTGAACTATGCCCGTTTGGATGCCGGGAAACTGAACTTCTTATTGGCAGCGAAAGGAGTACAGCATTTTTCAGCTGCACTCCTTCGCTTGCACTTGAATATCAGAGTTATTACTTGGTAATTTCAATAACCTGTCCTGCACCAACTGTACGTCCACCTTCACGGATCGCGAAACGAAGACCTTTGTCCATCGCGATAGGAACGATCAGATTTACAGAGATAGTTACGTTATCACCAGGCATAACCATTTCGCGTCCTTCAGGAAGAGTGATCTCGCCTGTTACGTCAGTTGTACGGAAATAGAACTGCGGACGGTATTTGTTATGGAATGGAGTGTGACGTCCACCTTCTTCTTTCTTCAATACATAGATCTCAGCTTTGAAGTCAGAGTGAGGAGTGATAGATCCCGGCTTAGCGATAACCATACCGCGACGGATATCTTTCTTGTCGATACCACGGAGGAGAAGACCTACGTTGTCTCCAGCTTCACCTGAATCGAGGAGTTTACGGAACATCTCAACACCTGTGCAAGTAGACTTCAATTTCTCTTCCTGCATACCGATGATTTCCACGTCTTCACCAACATTGATGATACCTGTTTCGATACGACCTGTAGCAACTGTACCACGACCAGTGATTGTGAATACGTCTTCTACAGACATCAGGAAAGGCTTGTCTTTATCACGAGCAGGAGTTGGGATATAAGAATCCACAGCGTCCATCAATTCCATGATTTTTTCAACCCACTTAGGATCTTTGTTCAGACCGCCAAGTGCAGAACCACGGATGATCGGAGTTTTGTCTCCGTTGAACTGGTAGAAAGAAAGAAGTTCGCGGATTTCCATCTCAACGAGGTCAAGAAGTTCCGGATCGTCAACCATGTCCACTTTGTTCATGAACACAACGATTTGAGGAACACCTACCTGACGAGCAAGAAGGATATGCTCGCGAGTTTGTGGCATCGGACCGTCTGTAGCAGCTACAACGAGGATAGCACCGTCCATCTGAGCAGCACCTGTAACCATGTTCTTAACGTAGTCAGCGTGACCAGGACAGTCAACGTGAGCGTAGTGACGGTTAGCAGTTTCGTATTCTACGTGCGCGGTGTTGATAGTGATACCACGCTCTTTTTCTTCAGGAGCATTGTCGATTGATGAGAAGTCACGCGCTTGTGCAAGACCTTTGTCAGCGAGAACTGAAGTGATAGCAGCTGTCAATGTGGTTTTGCCGTGGTCAACGTGACCAATAGTACCGACGTTCACGTGCGGCTTGGAACGGTCGAATTTCTCTTTTGCCATAGCTATGGATTGTTAAGTGTTTGTTGTTGTTGTTTTACTTGTTTCGAAACTTGTATTCATTTCCGGTTTCCCGGTATTCATTTTATGCTTTTCATTCGTTACCTGCAGAGTAAGCGAATGTTTGATTCATTCAATTGAAAGTATCTCAGCTTGTGAGCCGATGGGGGGAATTGAACCCCCGACCTCTTCCTTACCAAGGAAGTGCTCTACCACTGAGCTACAGCGGCTGAATCAGAAAAAGCGAATAATAAAGGTCGGGAATTATGGAGCGGAAGACCGGGCTCACTTCGACAAGCTCAGTGCAAACTTCTCGCCCGTTAATCTCGCTTTAATATGGAGCGGAAGACCGGGCTCGAACCGGCCACCCTCAGCTTGGAAGGCTGATGCTCTACCAAATGAGCTACTTCCGCTAAAAACATTTACAGCAAATTCATGCTGATCAAGTGGGGAGAACAGGATTCGAACCTGTGAAGACTAGGTCAACAGATTTACAGTCTGTCCTCGTTGGCCGCTTGAGTATCTCCCCGGATTCCTCACCGTACCTTAATCATCTGACCGAAAAAATCTCTTTAAGAATTAAAGAGCCGGCGAAGGGACTCGAACCCCCGACCTGCTGATTACAAGTCAGCTGCTCTACCAGCTGAGCTACACCGGCTAAACTGGTCAGATAAATTACTTACGGCGCTTCCGTTATTATTGCGCTTTTTCCTGATTTCAAAGAACTTTTTCGTCGGTTTTAACCCGCGACCCTTTCTAAAAAGGACTGCAAATGTATAAAAGTTTATTTATGCAACAATATCTGTGAATTATTTTTTGCGTTTTCGGCGCAAAAAAAGGCATTCTACGGCAGAAAAAAAAGACCCCGGAGTTTCCTCCGAGGCCCTTATGCTGAACAACTCATTGATTATCAGTGAGCACGGACTTTTTCCTTGTATTTTTTAATCTGTTTGGTCAGTGCTTCGGTACCGGTATCCACGGCCTCTTCGAAGGTTTTACACTGACGTTTTACGTAGAGTTCGTTGCCCGGAACGTGAATTTTAATCTCTGCCACTTTGTTTTCCGCTCCATCCGACTTATCAAGGCGCAGAAAAACTTCGCTGCTGATAATTCCTTCGAAAAACTGATTCAGTTTGCCAACCTTTTCATTGATGAAATCAATAAGCTTACGATCGGCTTTAAAATGAATGGATTGAATCTGAATGTCCATAATGTCCTCCTTGTTTTTGGGCTCCTTCCCTGCCCCAACACGCTACTGCGTATTTCCGGCCCGGGGATGTGCCTTGTGATAAATTGCTTTGAGTTTATCTACAGTGTTGTGCGTGTACACCTGCGTCGCGGAGAGGTTTGCATGACCCAGCAGTTCTTTAATCGCATTGAGGTCCGCTCCGTTGTTCAGCATGTGCGTCGCAAAAGTGTGACGCAACACATGTGGGCTTTTTTTATCGATAGTGGTTACGAGACTAAGATACTGTTTGACCTTCTTGTAAACAAATGTACGGCCGGTTTTCTTGCCGTTACTGCGTATTAACAGAATTTCACTGTCAGAATCAGGATTTTCATTTAGAATTTGGCGTCGAGCGGTTAAGTATTTTGCGATAAACTCCCCGGCTTCCAGCGGAAATGGAATGATTCGCTCTTTATTCCGTTTTCCAAGGACTTTCAGAGTTCCTGCTTTGAGATTTACATCATCGATTTTCAGGCTGATTAACTCCGCAAGACGCATTCCGGTTGAATACAACAATTCGATAATCAGACGGACTGTCATACCGTCGAATTCATCGTTTTCCGATTCTTCAATAAAACCCGGACGATGAAGCTGTTCCATTCCTTTTTCGTCAACAAAAGCCGGAAGACGCTTACTGATTTTCGGTCCGACAATTTTCTGAGCAGGATTGATTTTGATCAAACCTTCACGAAGCTGAAACCTGTAAAAAGTACGTAGCGCAGTGATTTTCCTATTAATTGATCGCGCGTTCATTCCCGCATCCATCATTGATGCAATCCAGGATCTGATAAATTGAAATTGAGCGTCCAGCAGAGAATCGAGTTGATACTGAACAGAAAGAAAATCGCGGAATTCGATCAGATCACCCTCATACGCTTTCACAGTGTGAGGAGAGCACCGTTTTTCGTGCTTTAAATGAGAAAGAAAAGAAACAACAGGATCGTTATCCACAAAAAATAAAATACACACAAGTTTACGGTGTTCCCTGCATGAGGGTTTCCCGACTTGTGTGTATTTCTCTACAAAATATTGTGAAAAGGCTTACGCCTCAGCAATCTGGAGAGTCTGGCGGTAAATCGCACGAAGTTTAGTCTCACGCTTACGAATAGAAGGTTTTGTAAACTTCTGACGGTCGCGCAGTTCACGAACAGTTCCTGTTTTCTCGAACTTCTTCTTGAACTTCTTGAGTGCTTTTTCGATTGATTCGCCTTCTTTTACTGCAACTACGATCATGGTAATTTGTGTCGTTTAAAATTTATTAGGGGTGCAAATGTATAGTAAAAACGAACATTTTCAAATTTGGTTACCCTGTTTTTTTTAGAAAAAAGTGCGATGCGCGGGATAAAACTGGTGTTTTCTTCGAAATTTTGAAAATTCTGACGTTTTAGCCCGATCCGAACAAAACCTTCCGCCAACCCACTACCTTTGCCAAGTTTTGAAAAAGTTGAAAATTTTCGTCATTGGTCCCGGTTGGCCGCTGCGAGGCGGATTGGCAACATTCGATGAATTGCTATGTAAGGCATTTCAAGATGCGGGGCACGATTGCGAAATAATCTCTTTCTCGCTTCAATATCCCGGATTTCTGTTTCCGGGCACTTCACAATTTGATCACGAACGTAAAGCTCCGCAAGGAGTGAATATTCGTTCGGTGATTAATTCCGTTAATCCATTCAACTGGATTTCACTCGGGAACAAGCTCAAGAAAGAACGTCCGGACTTTGTGGTCATTCGCTTTTGGTTGCCGTTCATGGGTCCATCTTTGGGCACAATTGCAAGAAGACTCAGAAGCAATGGACACACGAGAATAATTTCGCTTGTAGACAACGCCATTCCGCATGAAAAGCGTTTCGGTGACCGCATGTTTGCGAATTATTTTCTGAAGAGTTGTCACGGATTTCTCGCGATGTCGCACAGCGTGATTAACGACCTGAAGAAATTTGATGTGCCGCAGAATGCAGTGTTTGCAGAACACCCGCTTTATTCTTCATTCGGGGATGCGATTGATAAGCATACTGCGCGTGAGCATCTGAAACTTCCTTCGAACGGAAAGTATTTGCTGTTTTTCGGTTTGATACGCAAGTACAAAGGATTGGATCTACTGTTGGAGGCGATGGCAGATGAACGACTGAAAAGCGATAACATCCAATTGATCGTTGCAGGCGAATACTACGAAGATCCGACTTATTACAATGAGATCATTGCAAGAAATAAGCTTGAGGATCGCGTTCATCTGCATACTAAATTCATTCCGGATGATGAAGTAAAATATTACTTCAGTGCCTGCGATCTTGTAACGCAAACTTATCACACCGCAACACAAAGCGGAGTAACGAAAATTGCACTTCATTTCGATAAACCATCGTTGGTTACTAACGTCGGAGGACTTGGAGAAATCATTGAGCACGGCAAATCCGGCTATGTTGTTCCGGCCGAGAAAACATCTGTTGCCGACAGCATTGTTGATTATTACACGAACAACAAAGAAGCTTCCTTCGTTGCTGCAACACAAATTGAGAAGAAGAAATACAGTTGGGAAGTAATTGTTGCTAAGTTTGAAGCTTTGTACGAAGGCTTGAAAAAATCATGATAATTAAAAGCAAAGCTCCATTGCGCCTTGGACTTGCCGGCGGAGGAACAGATGTTTCTCCTTATTCCGACATGTTTGGCGGAGCAATTCTTAATGCAACAATCAGCAGTTATGCATACGCAACGATTGAACCGCTGAATAACGGTAAAATAGAATTCGTAACTGCATCGAATCCTACACCGTTTGTTTATGATTCTGCAGGTGAATTGCCAATTGATAACCGCGCTTATGAATTGCAGTGCGGAGTGTACAATCACATAGTAAGAAAGTACACGCACAAGCCATTGTCGTTCCGTATGACAACCTGGATAGATGCGCCTCAGGGCTCAGGTTTGGGAACTTCATCAACGCTGGTTGTAGCTATACTCGGAGCATTCGTTGAATGGCTCAAATTACCATTGGGAAAATACGACATTGCGCATACTGCATTTGAAATTGAGCGCATTGAAATGAAGATGGCCGGAGGCAAGCAGGATCAGTATGCCGCGACGTTCGGCGGTGTTAATTTTCTTGAGTTTCTTGCCAACGATAAAGTAATTGTAAACCCGCTTACAATCAAGGATGAAATTCTGAATGAATTGGAATCGAATCTTGTTTTGTACTTCACTGAAACCAATCGGGACTCTGCAAGCATCATCACGCATCAGGTTGAGAACGTGAAGAAGAACAATTCTGAAGCCGTTGAAGCCATGCACAAGCTTAAGGAGCAGGCGCAACTTATGAAGGAGTGTTTGCTGCGCGGGGAAGTTGATCATATAGGAGAAATCCTGAATATGGGATGGATCAATAAAAAGAAAATGGCCACGCAGATTTCGAATTCCACGCTGGACAATTTGTACGAAAAGGCGTTGGCGAACGGCGCAACCGGAGGGAAAATTTCCGGAGCAGGTGGTGGCGGATTCATGTTCTTTTATTGTCCGGGCACGACGCGACTCAGTGTAACACGAGCACTGGAAGCTGCAGGAGGACGCACTAAATCATTTAATTTTACATCACAAGGCTTAACCACATGGACAACCTGAGTGTATTGAAGAGCAGAATTGAAGCTTCTGTAAAATTAAAAGCATCATTGCTGGAAAACGAGTCGATACTTAACGCAACAACTGTATTGGCAGATAAGATTATTGCTGCGTATAAAAACGGCAACAAAGTTTTGTGGTGCGGTAACGGAGGAAGCGCAGCAGATGCACAGCATCTGGCAGCAGAACTCTCAGGACGATTCTATTACGATCGTCCTCCGCTGAATTCCGATGCACTTCATGTGAATACATCTTACATCACTGCTGTAGCTAATGATTACAGCTACGATTTAATTTACAGTCGCCTGATTGCAGCAATGGGTCGCCCGGGAGATATACTGATCGGTCTTTCAACAAGTGGCAATTCCAAGAACGTGATCAATGCTTTGATTAAAGCAAAGGAAAACGGAATGCTTCGTGTGGGATTCACAGGAGAAACGGGCGGAGCGATGAAAGAACACTGTGATATTCTGATTAATATTCCTTCCAAAGACACTCCGCGTATTCAGGAATGCCACATGCTGTTGGGACATACAGTTTGTGAACTGGTTGAAAGCGGATTGTTTCCCAAGTAACATTACGTGATCAGAGAAGCAATAATACTTGCAGGTGGATTCGGCACGCGATTGCGTTCCGTAGTGAGTGATGTTCCCAAACCTTTGGCTCCTGTAAATGGAGAGCCGTTTCTGCATTACGTACTTCAGCATGTAAGAAGTCACGGTATTCAGCATTGCATTTTATCCGTCGGATATATGGGCGATAAAATTGAATCGCATTTCGGGAATGAATATCTCGGAATGAAGATCAATTATGCTCATGAAAAAGAACCTTTGGGAACCGGAGGAGGAATTCGTCTGGCAATGGAACAGTGTAAGGATGCGCATGTGATGGCGATGAACGGAGATACGCTTTTTAAAGTTCCGCTGCGCGATTTATTTGAATTTCATCTGAGCAGTTCAGCTGATGCAACATTAGCATTGCGTAAAGTGGAAGACGGAACACGGTATGGAACGATTGCGCTTGACGGAAAGCGAATCAGTGCGTTCAGAGAAAAATCTCCTGAACATACCGGAGAACAGTTGATCAACGGAGGAGTTTATGCCATGAGAAGAAAAACATTCATGCAACACACTCCGGAAAAACAGGCATTCTCTATTGAGAACGATTACTTCGGGAAATATTCAGATAATCTGCTTTTGCACGGATTTCCGACTGATGCATATTTCATTGACATCGGCATTCCGGAAGATTATGCAAGAGCTCAGGCGGAATTCAAATAATTGCGGATTCAGATTGACAACAAGTACAAAAAAAGCCTCTGAAATTTTCAGAGGCTTTTTCTATTTGAATCATTAGTGCGATTATTTCCCTGCCGGAGCCGGATTCTGCAACATCTTGATAGCAGCATAAAGATCTACCATTCCACCAGTGCGTGAGAATGTGCTGAACTTTGCTTTCTTCTTCTTCTCACCCGGGATAATCACTTTCTTCTTAGCGATTGAACGATCTGAAGAATTTTCGATTGTGCTTTTCACCTGAGCCGGAGTCATTGTCGGATAGTAATTCAAAATTACAGTTGCCACACCTGCAGTAACCGGGCAAGCCATACTTGTTCCGCTCGCATTGCGGTATTTGCTTTCAGGAGCGCAAGAGTAGATATCAACGCCCGGAGCAAATACATCAACATTTTTCTGTCCGTAATTTGTAAACGGTGCGCATGAATTTTTTCCGGTTCTCCAGTTCAGAGCACCGATCTCAATCCAGTTTGTAGCAGCTCCGCCATTTTCATAACGCGGATTCGGGAAGTTGTTCGTAGCGTCATTGTCTTTGCTGTCGTTACCTGCAGCGTGTACAAGCAATACTCCTTTGCTTTCAGCATACTTCACGGCTTCATCAACGATGCCTTTGTTGTGAGAATATGATTTACCGAAGCTCATGTTGATCACTTTAGCACCATTGTCAACAGCATAACGGATTCCGTTAGCGACATCTTTATCGCGCTCATCACCATCAGGTACAACACGGATTCCCATAATCTTCACCGCATTTGAAACACCGTCCATTCCGAGTCCGTTTCCGCGCTGTGCGCCGATAATACCGGCAACGTGTGTTCCGTGGAAAGGCTCAGGTCCTTTGATGTCTGCATTACCATAGAAACGCTCAGTTGCGTCATCGTAGTTGTCACCAACAATATTACGCGGATCATAATCAACGTTCAGATGATACTCCAGACGGTTGTTATATGCTTCGTAACCCTCTTCAAGTTCCTCGTTAAGAGAAGTCCAATCTTCAGGCTTCTTGAGAATAGCCGTTTTAAGAAGCAGTTGGTATTTCTTGTATTGATCAGAAGGGTTGTGCTCCATCACGTCAGCGTAAGTAACAGTGTCCTTACCTGTACGCTTCATGATTTCTTCTTTGTATCCGTTGTTCATACGACGGAAATTGGCAATGTTGTCAAACGTCTTCTTGCTGTCGTCGTATTCTTTGTTGTAATCTTTCTGGATTGACAGATAACGTTCGAATTCTGCCTTTTCACTTGCAGGCACGTCTTCCGCAGTTTTGTTCTTGAATTTCTTTTTCAAGGTGCGGTACTGACGCGTCAACTCGAGGTTATCGTGGTGAACGTTTTCTCCGTTTGCACCACCGATGAAGTTCCATCCGTAGATATCATCAACGTATCCGTTCTTATCGTCGTCGATTTTGTTTCCTGGAATTTCACCCGGATTGTGCCACATCACGTTTTTCAAATCTTCGTGAGTATAATCAACACCACCGTCGATAACTGCCACAATAATTGTATCAGCTTTCTTACCGGCAAGCAATTCTTTGTAAGCACGTTCGGTACCTACGCCGTGAGTTCCTGTCTCAGCGAAAGAAAGGTTGAACCAGTTTTTCGGTGCCGAAGAAGGATCACCTGCGAGGTAAAAAGTTGCGCTGACACACAATGCAGCCAGCGGAAGAATCAGAAGTTTTTTCATGATTTCAATTAAAATTTTGAGAGCGTAAATGTAAACATTTACCTCTGAGAAGTATCACGAAATTAAAGCCAAATGACAAGCGGAAATCAGAACGGACAAACCGCCGGATTTGCTGCACAAACGGTGTTAACAATTGCTGCTAAAAAATGAGAATTGCTCCGCAAACTATTGTAAGGACTAAGGTGGTCCAGAAAGTATAAATCTGAATGCTCGCTACGGAGTTCAGGCGGGGGAAAAGCCTGCGCATCATAATACCAAGGGTTAATGTGTAACTTAATTTGCCAAAATAAAAATAGGGCAAATCAGGCTGAAATCCGACGAAATTTCGATCAACCCTGATCCTGAAAAGATCAGTAAATAATCCGGTACGATAAAATGAAATGAGAAGGAAAAGCCGCCTTATTCCTTAATCAACTCGCGCGAAATAACCAGTTTCTGAATTTCTGATGTACCCTCCCCGATTGTGCAGAGTTTAGAGTCGCGATAAAACTTCTCAGCAGGGAAATCCTTTGTATATCCGTATCCGCCGAAAATCTGAACTGCCTCAGTTGAAACGCGAACTGCTACTTCTGATGCGTAATATTTAGCGAAAGCAGAAGCCTTCGTTACTTTTTCACCACGATTCTTCAAATCAGCAGCTTTGAATGTAAGAAGTTCCGCTGCATCGATTTCTGTGGCCATATCAGCCAACTTGAAAGCAATAGCCTGAAATGCGCTGATCGATTTTCCGAATTGATGACGCTCTTTGGAATATTTCAACGCCGCCTCATATGCGCCTCTCGCAATACCGAGAGATACTGCAGCGATGGAAATACGTCCACCATCCAGAACTTTCATCGCCTGAATAAATCCTTCTCCGACTTTCCCGAGCATCTGACTCTTGTGAACGCGGCAATCCTGGAAGATCAGCTCCGCAGTTTCAGAAGCGCGCATACCGAGTTTATTTTCTTTCTTCCCGGAAGAAAAACCTTTCGTTCCTTTTTCAATAATGAAGGCGGTCATTCCGTGAGAATCACCTTTTTCTCCTGTACGAACGATTACAACTGCAACATCGCCTGAAATTGCATGAGTAATGAAGTTCTTCGATCCGTTAATTACAAAGTAATCGCCATCCTGAACTGCAGTTGTAAGCATTCCGCCGGCATCAGATCCTGTATTCTGTTCGGTCAATCCCCATGCACCGATCCATTCACCGGTAGCGAGTTTCGGCAGATATTTTTTCTTCTGTTCTTCAGTACCGAACTGCAGAATGTGTCCGGTGCAGAGCGAGTTGTGCGCTGCAACTGAAAGGCAGATAGAACCGCAGATTTTACCGATTTCGGTAAGTGCGGTAACGTATTCGAAATATCCGAATCCGGATCCGCCATATTCAGTAGGAACTAATACTCCCAATAACCCAAGTTCTCCCAACTTCTTCATTACCGGAACAGGGAATTCCTGTGCTTCGTCCCACTCCATGAGTTTAGGACGGATATGTTCATCACCGAATTTGCGGATCATTTCCGCGATCATTATCTGATTCTCACTTAAAGTAAATTCCATTGTTCTCCGGGTTTTGGGAGCGTAAAAATAATTGTTTCGGGAAGAGAAAAAAGGGTCGGATGAAAAATATTAAATCAGTCGTTTACAAGACTGATAATATCGCCTGAATACTGCGTTAATGCGTCTCTTCCTTTGAGAAAGGAAAGTTCGACAACAAACGAAAAACATGAAACAACTCCGCCTTGGCCCTGAATTAACTTGGCCGCGGCAGCTGCAGTTCCGCCCGTCGCTAACAAATCGTCGTGAACCATTACATGCATTCCACTTGTAACAGCATCCTGATGCATTTCAATTCTGGCAGTACCGTATTCCAAAGCATAATCAACTCCAACGGTTTTCCACGGCAATTTTCCTGATTTCCGGATCGGAATGAAAGGCAAACCCATTTCCAGTGCAAGAGCATATCCGAAAAGGAAACCGCGGCTTTCAATTCCTGCAATGGCATCAATACGTTTTCCTTTTAATCGATCAGCAAACTCTTTGATGATCAGTTTCCCGATCTTCTCGTTCTGAAGCAGCGGAGTAATGTCTTTGAAAAGAATGCCCTGCTTAGGAAAATCAGGAACCAGTCGTATTGCGTTGCGAATTTCGTCCATTCAGATTGTAAGGTAAGGCGCAATTTTACGGTATAATTCGGCATTGACCAAATGACATTTCATGATGTCGGAAAGTTGGCGGAATGAGCCGTGTGCTTTGCGATAATTTACAAGGGCATTTGCAACACCCGGTGAAATGTATGGATGCTTTTTCAAATCGGACGCCGAAGACTGATTCACGTTAATTTTCCGGATGTAAGTTGAATCCACCTTGATGTTTGGCTCTATCAAAGAGTACTTTTCCTGATCCATGCCGAATACTTCAAGTAATTGCTGTTTGTGATGAAATCCGCCGAGCAGTTCTCTGTAAGCAACAATACGCATTGCAAACACAGTTCCGATTCCATTCAAGGTTGACAGTAAAGCTGTATCAGCCGCATTCAGTTCGATTACAACAGGCAAGTGTTTTTTAACATTTGTCGATGCAGACAAAGTATCAGCTGGTATTGTAATGTATTGCTCCAGTTCAGCGTAACGTTCCGGAGAAACCACATAAAGCTTGCGCAGATCTTCCTTGCGTTTGAAATTTCCTCCTTTGGATCGGAACTTCATAATATTCTGTGCTTGTGCGGGAGAAAATCCAAGGCGGATCCACTCTTCTTCAGTAATTGTATTCGGATTGAAGAAAAACAACTCCTTCTGCTGATAAACTGAATTGTTTCCTGCAAGAGAAACATAATTGTGTTCCGGCTTTTCCTTGCGTATTCGCTCGAACGTATCTGATGATTTTTGAGAAGTTTCGGTTTGCACCAAGGGAAGCTCACCGATCGAATCCGTTGAGTTATCGCGGAAGAGGAAATATGAAGTAAACAGAATGAGCACAACACTCAATACAATCAACCCGTTGCGTTCCGGTTTCGTGAAGGTTAGTATTGCAATGATTTTTTTCACGATGAGAGATACGTTATTCTGATTTCACCTGGCGGGAAGTCAAACGATCAACTACAAAATACAGAGGGAAACCGAGTGCAACAAGCACAAGTCCCAATCCGGAGTTGCGAGCATCCATGAACAGCAGATCCACACAGATCAATGTTGCAGCAACAATATAGAGCGCAGGAATCCACGGATAACCTAAGGCTTTATACGGTCGCGGAGCGAGAGGCTCTGACTTGCGGAGTTTGAAAATTCCGCTGATGGTTACTATGTAGAAAATGAGTGATGCGAAAGTTGCATACGAAAGCAAATCACCGTACTTACCAGAGAAACACAACGCACAAGCCCAAACCGCTTGTGCCCACAATGCCCATGATGGCACACTGTTGCTGTTCAGTTTTCCTGCACGCGGGAAAAACAATCCGTCTTTAGACATAGCATAAAACAATCTTCCGCCTGCGAGAATAATTCCGTTGTTGCACCCGAATGTAGATACCATAATCAGTACAGCCATCATTGCAGAAGCAATGTTTCCGAAGATAACAGTAGCGGCTGCCGAACCTATTCTGCTTTGCTCAGCAAACTGAATTCCGCGACTCATTACATCAGCGCCTTCAGGATTTCCTTTCAAAGGCAACAGGGCGAGATAAGCGATATTCGCAAGCAGATACAACGCTGTAACGATTGCTGTTCCAAGTATCAGACTTCGTGGAATGTTTTTGTGCGGTTCGCGGATTTCACCTGCGATGAATGTAACATTGTTCCATGCGTCACTTGAGAAAAGTGAATTGATCATTGTGAAACCCAACGCTGCTATCAAGCCCATTCCCACTAATGGTTCATTCACCCAACCGGAGTCTGTTTCAAACGTGCGTGAAGCCGTCCACGAATCAGTAAAATTCAATGACAATGTATCGTGACTGAAACCGACGTACAAACCGAGAATGATCAATGCAAATAGCGCGAGTAATTTTGCTGAAGTGAAAATCTTTGCAATCCATGCACCGCCCTGCACTCCTCGTGTATTCAGCCATGTGAGCAGAAGAATACTCGCCACAGCAACGAGATGTGCGCGTGTAATGCTGAACCATCCGAAATCTGCAATAACATGTTTCGCTGCAAGAGCCGGAATAAGTTCTGATGTATAATTTGCGAAAGCGGTTGCAACAGCTGCGATCACTCCGGTTTGAATTACACTGAAAACTGTCCATCCATAAAGGAATGCAGGAATTTTTCCCCACGCGCGACGAATGTACACGTATTGTCCGCCTGCCTCCGGCATCATACCTGCGAGCTCTCCGTAACTTAAAGCTGCTGCGAGAGTAATTGCGCCGCTGAGAATCCAAGCGACCATCAGCCAGCCGGAAGATCCGAGATCGCGCGCCATTGTGGAGCTCACGAGAAAAATTCCGGAGCCAATCATGGAGCCCGCAACGATTGACGTTGCATCAAGAAGTCCGAGACGTTGTTTGAATTCCGACATAAAAAAGGGCGGTGTTACCCGCCCGTATGTTTATTGCTGTGGAGCGTTGAGTTTACTGTGATTCTTACTGTAAATGAAATACACAAGAATTCCGATTGTTCCCCAAATGAGGAATGCAACCCATGTTTCCGGACGTACGAAGTACATGAGGAAAAGGTTGAAAGCAACTCCGAGAGATCCAACAAGATAAACTGCAGGAGTCTTGTACGGACGCTCGAGCTCAGGCTTCTTATAGCGAAGAATCATAACGGCAACGCAAACCATGCTGAAGGCAAGAAGCGTTCCCATACTGCACATTTCTGATACGCGGCTGATTGGCGTAAGAGCTGCAACCAATGAAATAATTCCACCCACGAGTATTGTACTGCGGAACGGAGTTTTGAAAGTTGGATGCAATGCACCGAACATCTTGAATGGAAGAAGTCCGTCTTTCGCCATACCGAGGAAGATACGTGTCTGTCCGAGCATCATTACAAGCATAACCGAAGTAAGACCTGCAGTTGCAGCAATGGTAATCAGGAACACCGCCCACTTGATTCCAACGCCGTCGAATGCAGACGCAACCGGAGCAGCAAGATCAAGTTTATGATATGGAACCATACCGGTGAGAACGAGAGAAACAAGAATGTAAAGTACAGTACAGATAACGAGAGACATTACGATTGCGAAAGGAACGTCTTTCTTAGGGTTGATAGCTTCACCTGCCTGAGTGGAAACGGCATCAAAGCCGATGTACGCGAAGAATACGATTGTTGCGGCGGTTAACACACCTCCGAATCCGAATGTCACTGTGTCTTTACCGTCAACTGTAGTGTGAACTTCATCAGGGATGAAAGGAGTCCAGTTTGCTGTATCGATGAAGAAAGCACCAGCGATAATCACGAAGAGAACAACTGCGATCTTGATGATTACGATGATATTGTTCGTGCTTGCTGCTTCTTTAATTCCTTTAACAAGGATAGCAGTTACCAACCATGTAATCAGGAAAGCAGGAAGGTTGAATGCAAATGCAGGTGCGGCTTGTCCGAGTTCAGCATATTTCGCTGTAGCGGTAGCCATATCGTTGCATAACCAGATTGGAAAATCAATATGGAACAGATGCAGGAGTTTGACGAAATAACCGCTCCAAGCAACGGCAACGGTGGTTGCACCCATCATGTATTCCAGAATAAGGTTCCAACCAATGAACCATGCAAAAATTTCACCGACAGTTCCGTAAGCATAAGCGTACGCGGAACCTTCAACCGGCAATACCGAAGCGAATTCTGCATAACACAAAGAAGCGAAAAGACATCCGATGCCTGCGATGACGAACGACAATGCAAGAGCCGGTCCGGCGAAATCGTGCGCGGCAATACCGGTAAGAGTGAAAATACCGCCACCGATAATAGCTCCGATACCCAACGACGTCAGTCCCCACTTCGTGAGCACGCGCTTGAGATCACTTTTTTTCATGTCGGCCTCAAAAGCCGACACAGGTTTAATTCTCCAGATAGACATATTAAGCGTTTAGTTTCTTTTATCGAATTCCAAATATAACAAGAAGCATCATACGGCAAATGCCTATTTTTGAAGTCTATGCTACTCATTCTGGTATTTATTATTGGCTACGCCGCGATTACACTTGAACATCCGCTTAAATTAAACAAAGCGGGCGCAGCGCTGCTTACCGGTGTAATTTGCTGGACCTTGCTGGTTTTCAATACGGAGATTCAGGACGCGCATGATTCTCTCAGCCATCACCTAAGTGAAATAGCGGGAATACTATTCTTTCTGCTGGGAGCAATGACAATTGTGGAATTGATTGATGCACATGACGGATTTGAGATTATTACAAAACAGATTAAAACAACTTCTTCACGAAGACTTCTCATTATCGTTGCGCTTCTTTCCTTCTTTTTGTCGGCAGTGCTCGACAATCTGACCACAGCAATTGTCATGACGTCATTGGTTAAAAAGCTCGTCGGTGAAGAAAAAACACGCTGGTACTTTGCAGGAATGATCGTGATTGCAGCTAATGCCGGCGGAGCATGGTCGCCAATCGGAGACGTAACAACAACGATGCTGTGGGTCGGAAATCAGATTACATCAGCAAATATCATTTCAAGACTGATATTGCCGTCACTTGTTTCGCTTGCTGTCCCTTTGCTTTACATGGCGTGGAAGATGAAAGGAAATCTGCAGCGACCGGATGTAATTGCAGAAGAGGAAAAACAGCCAATCTCCTCCAGGGAAAAAAATATCATTTTCTTTTCCGGTGTCCTTCTGTTGTTCGGCGTACCGGTGTTTAAGTCTGTTACTCATTTACCGCCGTTTATGGGAATATTACTCGGTCTTGGCATTCTCTGGATGATTACGGAAATCATTCATAGCCAAAAGCACGAGTCACACAGAAGCGCATTATCCGTATCAGGTGCTTTACAACGCGTAGATACACCGAGTGTGCTCTTCTTCCTTGGAATTTTATTGGCGATTAGTGCGCTGGATACAGCAGGACATCTGCATCATCTTGCAGAATGGATGGACGGCACTTTCCATAATGTAAGTGTGATAACATTACTAATCGGTCTCGCTTCAGCTGTTGTAGATAACGTTCCGTTGGTTGCTGCAGCTCAAGGCATGTATCCGCTTTCTGTTTTCGAAACTGATCATTACTTCTGGGAATTCCTTGCTTACTGCGCAGGAACAGGCGGAAGTATTCTGATCATCGGTTCAGCCGCCGGAGTTGCAGTAATGGGACTCGAGCGGATCAGCTTTTTCTGGTATCTGAAAAAAATCAGTTTTCCTGCACTGCTCGGATATGCAGCCGGTGCGGGAGTATTCATCCTGATGAATCTCTAATTATGGCTTTGCATCCTTACGTCAGGAAAATCAGAACGCTTTTCGAAGCCAAAGGTGAATCGAAACGCGCGCAAGGTGCAAAAGCTTATATGCGTGATCAATTCGAATTCTTCGGTATCACAACACCGGACAGAAGAAAATTGCAAGCCGAATTCTTCAAATCAGAACCGTTGCCTCCGATTGAAGACGCCGAGCGGATTGTTCGCGAACTATGGGCAATGCAGGAGAGAGAGTTGCACTACTTTGCCATGGAGTTTCTTCTTAAATACAGAAAGAAACTCCGGAAAGAAGATTTAAAACTTTTGGAATATCTGATTACAACAAATAGCTGGTGGGACACTGTAGATGTCATTGCACCGAAGTTATTTCTCGAATGGAGTTACCTGTTTCCGAATGAAAAAGCAAAGACAGTACGCAGATGGAATAAATCCGGAAATCTTTGGCTGATTCGCTCATCGATAATTTTCCAGTTGCACGATAAGAAAACTTTCGACGAAGATTTGTTATTCGAGATGATTCTGCAACAAACAGAGCATAAAGATTTTTTTGTTCGAAAAGCAATCGGTTGGTCGCTTCGCCAATACGCTAAAACCAATCCTTCAGCTGTAAGGCAATTTGTGAATGCAAATGAAATGTCGCCTCTGAGTAAAAAAGAAGCACTCAAGCATTTCTGATTATTCCTGCGGAAGAAATTCCCAGGTGTGATCGCTGAGGAGTTTTGCGCTGGCAAGAAATTCGTACGGACAACTTCTGCCCCACTCTTCCGGACTGATCATTGATAACAAATCCGTTCCGTCCTTCTTACGATACAGATGATAAATGTGTCCGATCAGTGGCTTGAAATTCAAATCAGCTTTGTAAATCCGCTCCGAAAGTTCAACGCGATCGTGAATATCCTGCGCCTGCTTCATCAGAAGCTCAACCTGTTTTCGAATCTGATCGAGCTGGCGATTCGTTTGCTCGTACATCGCAGACATAGCCAGTCCTTTTGTTCTTCCTTTGTCAATCGGACGAATGATTGCACCGCCTACAGTATGCGCATATGGAAGCAATCCGGGGTTCTCGGCTACTTTGTCTTTGTCAATCGGATTCACAAATTCTTCTGACATGAATCAAAGTTACAAAACCGGAATATGAGATCAATCAGAACTGACGAACAAATCATGTCTTGTTGATTGAATCAACGATTATGGAGATTATCTTTACAACGTGACGTCACTGATTATACTTCGGCGCCTTGCGATTCCGGCTTTGATACTGGTTCTGGTGATCATTGTCGGCACCGTTGGCTTCATGCTTGTGGATGATCGCTACAATTTTTCAGAAGCGTTGTACATGACAGTCATTACCGTTGGAACTGTCGGATTCCGCGAAGTACATGAGCCGACAATGGCGGAGAAGTATTTCATCATTTTTCTGATCATTACGGGTTTCGGTACATTTGCCTATGCGCTTTCGGCAATTACAACTTATATTCTCAGTGATGAATTCAAGAGTGTGTACAGATACAACACAATTATGAATGCGATCGACAAATTGAACGGACACGTGATCATTTGCGGTTACGGGCGAAACGGAAGGCAAGCTGCACACGTTTTAAAAAAACATGACAAGAGATTTGTTGTGATTGAAAGCAAGAAGTCCGTTACTGAAGCACTCAATCACCGCTATTCAGATCTTGTTCTCGAGGGCGATGCTACTCAGGATGAGATTCTGGAGAAAGCGGGGATAGCCCGGGCCAGTGCAATCATCACAACACTACCAGTTGATGCCGACAATCTTTTTATTGTACTTACGGCACGCACTTTGAATCCGAAGCTTACAATTATTGCACGTGCATCTGATGACAATTCAGACAAGAAACTGAAAACAGCAGGTGCTGATAATGTTATCATGCCCGACAAGATCGGTGGAGCTCACATGGCATCACTGGTTCTCAAGCCGGATGTAATTGAATTTGTAGATCATATTACCGGCCAAGGCGGACCCGATATCAATCTGGAAGAAATCACTTTCGAAAATCTTCCCGAGCATTTACGCAACAAGACCATTCGCGATCTGGAAATCAGAAATAAATCAGGTGCCAATATTGTAGGATTCAAAACCGCCAAAGGTGATTACATCATCAATCCGAATGCCGACACAAAGCTGATTCCTGAAGGAAAACTTTTCGTCCTCGGAACACCTGATCAAATTGCTTCATTGAAACAACTTCTCGCCTGAAACCGATGAAAACAATATTAATAACCGGAAGCAACGGACTTCTCGGACAAAAGTTGGTTTACGCGTTGCTTGAAAGAAATAATCCTTCATCGGTGTGGAGAATTATTGCAACGGCACGTGGAGAGAATCGCCTTACTAAAAAATCAGGTTACGAATATGCGACCATGGACATCGGTAATGCCGATGAAATCCGAAGTGTATTCAATCGGTTCAAGCCGGATGTCGTGATTAACACCGCCGCGATGACCAATGTTGATATTTGCGAATCGAAGAGAGAGGAAGCGGAATTGCTGAATGCAACTTCAGTGAAATTCATGACGGAAGCATTACGTGAAATTAAAAATGCAGACGCTTCTTATGATGTACACTTCATACATCTTTCTACTGATTTTATTTTTGATGGTACTGCAGGACCTTATACGGAAGAAGGAATTCCTAATCCACTTTCACATTATGCCGCAACAAAACTGCAAGGCGAAAAATTTACGTTTGTTTCAGGTTTGAAATGGTCGGTGTTGCGCACAATTATTGTGTACGGAATTGCAGATGATATGAGTCGTTCCAATCTGGTATTGTGGGCGAAAGGTGCATTGGAGAAAGGACAGAAAATAAATGTCGTTGACGATCAGTTTCGCTCTCCGACACTGGCAGAAGATCTTGCGGAAGGTTGTATTCTATGTGCTGAAAAGCAGGCTCAGGGAATTTTCAATATCAGCGGAGAGAAAACGTACAGTATTCTGGAGCTTGTGTACAAAGTTGCCGATTACTGGAAGCTCGATAAATCTTTGATCAGTGCGGTTTCATCTGCAACAATTAATCAGCCTGCTAAGCGTCCGCCGGTTACAGGATTTATAATTGACAAAGCAAAAAAAGTTCTTGGTTACAAGCCGCATAGCTTTGAAGAAGGACTTGCAGTGCTTGATGCGCAATTGAAACAAAGAAATCAGTAGTCCGTTTCTCCTCCGGAATTCCATGCCCATCCGCACTGGATGAACAAGCTAGCGGATACAAAACCTTCCATCGGGTTGATATTTCCTGCTACTTTCAATCCAACTCCGTTTCCACGAAAGTTCAACAAGCCCGTAACGCTGGTTTCTCCGTATAGTCCTGCTCCACGCTCTATCTGATTTCCGTGATTGTAAACATAGTCTGCTGAACCTCCACCGGCGACGACCTGAAATTGCGCACTTTGCCAGGCCCAAGTCCAGCCGTAAAACAATCCGTTCAATGTGATATAACTCGACGCCTGAAATATCTCAATGTTTCCGAAATTCTCATGATGAAACTCGAATGTGTGATGCTTTGTACGCGCAGAAACACTGATGTGATATCCGAATTTCATTTTCGGCGCGGTGTTATCGCCTAAACCGAAACGAATTCCTACTTGCCTGTCGTAAACAACATCCGGAGAATATGCCCACGCATTTCCGCACACCAAGATGAGCAATGCGAAAATCAGTTTCTTCATGCAGGAAATTTCAATCTTATAAGTTGTGATTTGAATGACGTAAATCATCACTAAAGATGATCCGCATCGAACATGAATCCGCTACAAGCCGTTTGTCTGCAGAAGAACATCCATTTCATCACGAAGCTTTTTAGCTTCTGAACGTGCGGCATCTGCAAAGTCTTCGCCGGAAGATGCATACAGAATGCTTCTGGAAGCATTGACAAGGAGTCCGCAATCTTTGTTCATGCCGAACTTTGCAACATCCTCTAAACTTCCGCCCTGCGCACCAACGCCGGGAACAAGCAGGAAGTTATCAGGAGCAAGTGCTCTGATGTTCTTCAGACTTTCAGCTTTTGTTGCACCAACAACATACATGATCTGACTCGCATCGCCCCACGCATTGCATTTACGAATTACTTTTTCGTAAAGCTTTTCTCCTGTTGCGGATTCAACAAACTGAAAGTCAAATGCACCTTCGTTGGAAGTTAAAGCCAGCACAATTACCCACTTATCCTGAAATCCGAGAAACGGTTTAACCGAATCGCTGCCCATATACGGAGCAACTGTCACCGAATCGAAATTGTAGTGCTCGAAAAATGCACGAGCATACATTGCAGATGTATTTCCGATATCGCCTCGTTTGGCATCTGCAATTGTGAAAAGTCCGGAAGGAATCGCCTTCATGGTTTTCTCAAGGCTTCGCATTCCGTCCACACCCTCCGCTTCGTAGAAGGCAAGATTAGGTTTATATGCAACGCAGTATTCGTGTGTTGCTTCAATAATACGCTTATTGAATTCAGCAATCGGATCTTCCATTGTAAGCAGAAACTTCGGAATCTTGCGAATGTCTGTATCCAGTCCTACGCATAGAAATGAGCGCTTCTTCTTTATTTCCGAAACCAGTTGCTGTCTGTTCATGATATCAATTCTGAATTCCTTCTTTGAGTCGTTCTGCGTTTTCAGCTACGTGCAAAGCATCAATCATACTCTGAATATCTCCGTCCATGAATTGCGGAAGATTGTGTTGCGTCAAACCGATACGATGATCTGTAACACGACTCTGAGGATAATTGTATGTTCTGATTTTTGCTGATCGATCTCCGGTAGAAACGATAGTTTTTCTGCGGGAAGTTTCCTTCTCCATCTTCTTGTTCAGCTCGATCTCGTACAATTTTGTACGAAGCATTTGCATCGCGCGTTCGCGGTTGCCATGTTGTGAACGTTCCACCTGACACATGATCTGAATTCCGCTGGGCTTGTGTACAAGTATAACTTTCGTTTCAACCTTGTTGACGTTCTGTCCGCCTGCACCGCCTGAGCGCGCTGTTGTAATTTCTATATCTGCGGGATTGATAACCACGTCCACTTCATCTGCTTCCGGCATTACAACAACTGTTGCTGCAGAAGTGTGTACACGTCCCATCTGTTCGGTCTCAGGCACGCGCTGTACACGATGAACACCCGATTCATACTTGAGCGTTCCGTAAGCATCATCACCGATCACATTCATCACAACTTCTTTATATCCGCCCATTGTGCCTTCACTTACATCCACAACTTCAACCTTAAAGCCATGCAGTTCACAGTAGCGGGTGTACATACGCCAAAGATCTCCTGCGAAAATCGCAGCTTCATCACCTCCTGTACCCGCACGAATTTCGATGACAGCATTGCGTGCATCTTCAGGATCTTTTGGAATAAGAAGATTCTTAATGCTCTCTTCCATTTCCAACTGCTTCGGTTCCAGTTCCAGCAATTCCTGCTTCGCCATTTCCAGAAAATCAGGATCCTTTTCCGTTGCCAGAACATTCTTCGCAGATGCAATATTATCTACGACACTTTTATACTGATGGTATGCATCAACAATCTTCTTCAGATCCTTATACTCTTTATTCAGTTGGGCGAATTTCTTCATATCACCCATTACATCGGGCGACGAAAGCAATCCTTCCACATCTTTCCAGCGCTGCTCAATAGCGGCTAATTTTTCCAGCATATCCGTAATTTGTCAGCGCAAAGTTAGCCAAATCCGCTTCAGGAAAATGCTTTTAGTACCTTAGTCCGGCGTAATCGTTACCAGTAGTGAAAGCAGTCGGAAAATCAACGTTGCTATTGTTCAGCTCAATTCTTTTGTGCTGGATTGCGTTTTACAACGGATATCCTTTGGTATACTCTGACACAGGCACATACCTGGAGTCCGGTTTTACGCTTGAAACGCCGCTAGACAGACCCATCATGTACGGGATTTTCATTCGTTTGGCGAGCTTGAACGGATTTTCGGTATGGACAATCGTATTTGCACAATCACTTTTATTGATCTGGCTGATTCGGGAAACTTTAATTACGCTTTTCGGAGAACAAAAGAGTGATTTTCGCTTTGCAATAACCGCGCTTATTTTATCAATAATCACCGGCCTCTCGGTTGTTGCTTCTCAGCTCATTGCCGATCTCTTCACACCAATTTCCATACTTTCTCTCTTCCTGTTTCTATTCGGTAAGCAAGGTAAACGCACAACATTTTTCATAGGATTGATTTTTCTGATTGCATGCGCCTGTCACATTTCTCATGTGATGATCTGCTTCTCAATCGCGTTTATAGTTGCAGTTTGCTTTTTCTACAGACGACGAAAAGGTTCAGAGGTAATGACACGAACTTCCCGAGTAACAATTTCTCTGCTCATTCCATTGGCAGCTCTCGCCACAATGCTATCTGCAGTATCCAAATCGCGTCACGTTTTTATGATGGGACATTTGATAGAAACCGGCATCCTTAAAGAATATCTTAATGATCACTGTCCGGATGAAAGCAATCCGTTCTGTGAATACAAGGATAATCTTCCTTCGGCGGCAGAACCGTTTATCTGGAACCTGGATGGCGATAGCTTATTGATTCGTACAGGCGGATGGTTGGGATCGAAGAAAGCTTACTCTGAAATTATTTCAGCAACTTTTTCAGATACCAAATACATTAAAATGCATATCAGTGCGGCTATTGCAGGCACAATGAAACAATTAACATGGATACGCGTCGGAGAAGGTTTGGGCAAATATGATTCGACTACTTTAGTGTCGCAGCGATTGAAAAAATATTTTCCGGATTCCAACGATGACTATCTCCAATCTCGTCAAAGTGCAGATGAGTTTTCCGGATCGAGAATCATTGACACAATCAGCAAAACTGCAATTGTCGTTTCTCTCACCGTGATTTTGTTGTGGTTTGTTTATCTAAGAAGAATCAGGACGGATCGATTGCTCAGTGTGCTGATCCTTTGCGTTGGACTTGGATATATCGTCAACTGCGCCGTAAGCGCAACATTTGCTGTAGTAGCAAACCGTTTCGGCGCACGACTCTCGTGGCTTGCGGTATTACTCGCCCTGTTTATTATTTTCGAATGGTTGAGCTACAGAAAAAAGCTGATCAATAAGTAAACTCACCGAATTCACTTCGGATAGTCAGCTTAGCAGCATCAGAACTTTCCACGCGTCCAACGATTCTTGCATCAATTCCGAAAGAGTTGGCAATTGAAATAATGGAATCAGCCAGTTCAGGATTAACGTATAATTCCATTCGGTGCCCCATATTAAACACCTTATACATTTCCTTCCAATCGGTGCCGCTTTGTTCATGTATGAGTTTGAACAACGGAGGAACGGGGAACAAATTATCTTTTATGATGTGAACGTTCTTCACGAAGTGAAGCACTTTCGTCTGCGCACCGCCACTGCAATGCACCATGCCGTGTATATTGCCTTTATGCTTGCGGATAATTTCAGCAATCACGGGAGCGTAAGTACGTGTTGGTGACAACACCAGCTTTCCTGCAGTCACTTTTTCTCCGCCACCAACATCAACTGAATCTGTCAAACCGATTTTTCCGCTGTACACCAATTCTTCTGCCACAGCATGATCATAACTTTCCGGATATCTTGCTGCAAGCACTTTACTGAATACATCATGACGTGCAGAAGTCAATCCATTACTTCCCATGCCGCCGTTGTATTCGCTCTCGTAAGTTGATTTACCGAATGAAGCAAGACCAACGATGACATCTCCGGGTTTGATGTTATCGTTGGAGATCACATCACTTCTTTTCATTCGCGCAACAACAGTAGAGTCAACGATAATTGTTCTTACAAGATCACCGACATCCGCTGTTTCTCCGCCCGTACTTGTAATTCCGAATCCAAGTCTGCGCAAATCCGCGAGCACTTCTTCTGTGCCATTGATAATTGCTGAAATCACTTCACCGGGAATAAGATTCTTATTTCTTCCGATTGTTGAAGACAACATGATGTTATCAATTGCACCTACACACAGCAAGTCGTCTGTATTCATTACTACGGCATCCTGAGCGATTCCTTTCCACACAGACATGTCACCGGTTTCTTTCCAATACATGTACGCCAGAGAGGACTTGGTTCCCGCTCCGTCGGCATGCATCACAAGACAATAGTTCTCGTCTCCGGTAAGATAATCCGGCACGATTTTGCAGAATGCGTGCGGGAATAATCCTTTGTCAATGTTCTTAATCGCGTTGTGTACGTCTTCCTTGGAAGCAGACACTCCACGCTGATTATATCTGTTGTCGCTCATGTGATAAAAAAAGAATCCCGAGTTAAAAACCCGGGATTCAAAATTACGTCTTTAAACGATCCGATTAAAACATGTCCGGACGCAGACCCTGAAGATTGTTATCGGCAGGAGTTGGTTTCGGATTTGGTGTCGGTGCCGGATTTTCAGGCGCCGGTACCGGCATTGGACGTGGCGCAGGAGCGTTAGTCTCAAGCGTATCTCTGTCGCCTGTATCGTCGAATGCACCCTTGTTTACTTTCGGGATGATCTTACGTTTGTTCTGATCTTGCGGAGCTTTTGGATCTACATAATCCCAGCTCAATACACGGAACGCAGTACGACGGTTCAACTGGTGCAGTGCTTCCTGCTCCTGCTTCGTCTTCTTGCTCATGATGTATTTTTCTGTGAGTACAGTGCCGTCAGCCATTTTCAAAGGCTTGGTTTCACCGTAACCTTTTGCTACGAGACGCTTAGGATCAATACCTTTTTCTTTCACGAGGTAATCTACGCAAGACTGTGCACGAGCCTGTGCAAGTTTCTCGTTTGATTTATCAGAACCGCGGCTGTCTGTGTGCGAGCCGATCTCGATCACCGCAGATGGGTTGTCGATCAACGTCTGGTAAAGGAAGTTCAGAGAGTCTTTTGATTCAGGACGAAGCGTTGCTTTACCTAAGTCATAAAGTACAGCAGGGAAACGGATTTCGAATTCAGCAGGAACGAGACAGAAGTCAAGCGTCCAGTTCTTCGACTGCATTTCACCTACGGTAGTGAGTTTGCCTTTGTCTTTATCAGGAAGGTTCAGGTAAGCATCAGCTTTAGGGCTGTGACCTTTATCACCGAATACTGTCAATACGTAAGAAACTTCAGGATCAAGATCGAAGTGGTATTTTCCGTCTTTACCGCAAGTGTCTTCCAATGCAGATCCGTCGGATCCAACCATACGAACTACAGCGCCGTCTACAGTAATAGAAGGACCGTATTTGCAGTCAGTAACTGTACCGTCAAGTTTGAAAACCAGCGGTGGAAGGTAGAATGACCAAATATCATCAGCACCTTTTGTTCCTTCACGATCTGAAGTCAGGTAACCTTTTTCTTTCAATCCGTCGAATACGATACCGAAATCATCTTTTGATGAGTTCATTGGGTACTGAAGGTTGGAAGGAGTTCCCCACTTCCACTCGGTTCCTTGTCTAGGTGCCATGAAGATGTCAAGACCACCCATTCCAAGAAGACCATCAGAAGAATAGTAAAGATCACCTTTTTCGCTCAGGTAAGGGAAACCTTCACGACCAGCTGTATTAAGAGTAGCACCAAGGTTTGTAGGCTTGTTCCACTTCTTTGATTTCTTGTCATAAGTAGACATCCAAAGGTCAGACTTTGTTCCGCCCATAGCACCTGTCATGTCAGATGAGAACACCATCACCTGCTCGTCAGCACTTACGGTTGGGTGGCGGAAGTTGAAGCTGTCAAGAACTTCAGCAGGAAGACCGAAGTCAACAACTTCAGGAGTTCCCCATGCGTTACCTTTCTTAGGAGCAACGTAGATTTTGCAGGTTACCCACTTCTTCTTTGCTTGTTCGCAACGCGTGAAGTAGATTTTATCTGCCTTCTTGGTTACGCAGCTCGCACCTTCGTTACCTACCGGGCTGTTTACTTCACCCTGAATAGTTGTCGGAGTGCTCCACTTTCCGTTCTTATCCACCTTAGTAGTGAAAAGATCAGAATACATTGTTCCGGAAATCGGGTCAATTTTGCTTCCTGTCTGACCTTCACGCTTTGAAGTGAAGATAAGTTCAGTGTGCTTCTTGTCACCGTAAGTCGGAGAGAAATCGAAATCTTTACTGTTGATCAGCGCCATGTTCTCAACAACCCAACGTGTAGGGCTGTCTTTCCATTTCTGCGCCAATTCACTTGACTTTATACCGTTTTCGCCGGCAGGATCCGAAGGCACCATTTTCTGGTAGTCCTGGAACGCCACAACGGCTTCAGCATACTTCTCGTTGATTTTTTTCGCTTCTGCATAATACAGATACATCACGTCATTCGTGTGCTTCGCCTTGATGGCTTTTCCATACCATGTTTCCGCCTGCTTCCAGTCGTTCATCTTGCGATAGCATTCTGCAATCTGGAAAGTAATGCGGGCTTTTTCCTGCTTATTCTTGATTTTGGACATGCCCTTCTTGTAAAGTTCAACAGCATTGAAATACTGTTCTCCTTCATAAGCACGATCCGCATCTTTAATGTAGTTTTTCTGTGCATATGCATTCACAGTGAATGCCAACAGGAAAACCACAACAACAGAGAGTACCTTAGTTAGTTTCATAGTTCTGCTTAATTGTGTTCTTGGTTTGACTAGGGTGCTAAGATAATTAATTTGTGAACATAGCCTAATTCAGATTCCTGAAAATTGACCGAATCAGAGCGATTTCGAAGGTATAACGGGACTAAACCAAAAAGATACAGCCCGATTCCTGTCGGGCCATATCCTTCCAGAATCATCAATTAACTATTTATCTTCTTCATTTTCAATAATTTCCTCACCTCCTACCCAGGTCGAGTCGCTGGCATCGAAATATCCCTTCCGGATCACCGGAACCTGAGCAGGCTCCTTTTTTTGCGCCCCAGATGGTGTGTAATTGTAGTTCAATACACGAAAAACGGTTCTGCGGTTCAAGGAATGAAGGTACTCCTGCTTGTCTTTAGGCTGACGGGAAATATAACTTTCCGTCAGTGCGGTGTCTTTCCCGATGCGCAAAGGTTGATCCTCTCCATAGCCTTTCGCAAGAATACGTTCGCGTGGAATTTTCTTTTCTGTCACGAGGTAATTCACGCAAGCCTGTGCGCGACGTTGCGCCAGATCACGATTGTAATTTGCTGAACCGCGACAATCCGTGTGTGAACCAAGCTCAATTACCATTGTCGGATTGTCAGTGAGCAAACGATAGAGATAGTCAAGTGAATCCTTAGAAGCAGCAGTAAGTTTATCACTGTTGTATTCGTACAGAACAGCAGGAAACTTTATCTCGATCGGATCAACAGGGAAAATTTCAATGTCCACGTGCTCTTCGCAAGGACAAGCAGATGGTGCGGCAACAATGCGTTTTTCATTTTCAGGCAAATTGAAGTATGATGAAGCTTTCGCTGTATGTCCCGGTTTACCTTCGACGGTGATCGTGTATGAAACATTATCCTTCGCTTTGAATGCATAATTTCCTGAAGCATCTGTAGCAATTGAAAATTTACTTCCATCAGTGCCGCTTACATTCACAAGCGCATCTTCCACGGGAATTTTATTCTTGCGATCCGTTACAGTTCCTGAAATACGCATAGGGCAAAGCAAAGGATCAACCATGAATGACCAGATGTCGTCGCCGCCTTTTGTTCCTGCGCGCGATGAAGAGAAATAGCCGCTTTTCTTGTCAGCAGTAAAAATGATTCCGAAATCGTCAGCTGAAGAATTCAACGGGAATTTCAGATTCTTTACAGCGTTCCATTTCCATTCGTTCGCTGAAACTTTCGCTGCAGAAAACATATCGAGTCCGCCCATGCCTGCATGTCCGTCGGAAGCGAAATACAAGGAACCGTCATCATGTATGTAGGGAAATGCTTCACGTCCGGGCGTGTTGATTTCAGAACCCAGTTGCGTTGGCTTGCCCCATGATCTGGATTTTGTATTGTAAACCGACATCCACAAATCCGATCCGCGACTTCCCGGTAAATCTGAAGTGAACACCATCACTTCTCCGTTTGCGCTGATGGCAGGATGGCGAAAATTGAAACTGTCGAGTGTTGCTGCATCGAGTCCGAAATCAACCACCTGAACATTGTTCCATCCGTTGCCGGATTTATCTGCACAATAAATCTTACACGTTACAATTGTTTTCTTCTGCTGACCGCAACGTGTGTAATACATTTTATTTCCGTTGCGTGTGATGACAGGTGATCCTTCATTGAACACATCCGTATTGATTCCTGTTACTGAAGAAGGCACGCTCCATTGTCCGGTTCTTGATTGACGTGATTCAAAAACATCAGCATAAAGTCCTCCGCTGATCGGATCGATTTTCGTTCCTGTTTGTCCCGGACGCTTTGATGTCACAAAAAGTGCTTTGCGTTTTTTGTCGGCCCATGAAGGAGAAAAATCATTCTCACGTGAATTGAGTTCTGTTTCGTTGGTGATTTTCCACCAGGTTTTATCCTGCATCCATGACGCTGCTGAGTCGCAGGAACGTTCACCGATTACTCCTGCAGGATCACTCGGCACACGTTTCTGATATTCCAGATAATCGAGACGTGCATTGGCGTAATCACCGAGATAACGGTATGCATCTCCGCGTCGCAGGTACACAATATCATTTACAAAATCAGCGCGTATTGCCTGGTTGTAAAACTTCAATGCATCTTTCCAGAGTGCAAGAACACGGCTGCATTCTCCCATCTGAAAATAGATGTAACCTTTTTCCTGTTTGGTCGGCTTTTTTCCTAATGCAATCTGATATTGAACAATTGCGTTGTGATAATAACCGTTCTGATGGTTGCGTTCCGCTTCGCGCAAAGGAATGCTGAAAGCCATCGCGCCGAGCATTAAAGCTGCAGCGAGAATTAATAGACTGATACGTTTCATATGTGTCCGTTTTTAAATTGACGGACACAAGCCCGACTGCCGGCAGGAAGTCTTGTGTCATCTGTTTGCTGTTAGTATAACAACATGCAGATGTTTGGTTACACAATGAACAATAAAATTATTTCTGTAACTAAATGGGCAAAGCGGCGTTATCGCGTGAATAAAAAAAGCCCTCCGTATTCGGGAGGGCTTGGCGATTACTTTGTAAAAAGAATCTCTCTGTATTTCGGGAACGGCCACGCTTCGTCAGCTACCAGCATTTCCAATTTGTCAATGTGTTCGCGGATTGTATCGAAGTAAGGTTTCACCTTGTTACAATACGCATACGCTTTCTTCTGCCAGTCGTCGATGTTATTTGCCTTGCGACGTTCTTCCGTCATAGCATCAACACCGTTCTTGATCCCTGCAACGTGATTGGAAATTTCAGTAATCATCTCCAGCTGAATTGCTGCTGCTTTTCTGAACTCTGCAGCGCCCAGAACATCTTTCAAACCTTTCACATTACTGATCAATACGTTCTGATACTGCAATGCAACAGGAATGATGTTGTTCACAGCGAGATCGCCGAGAACACGACCTTCAATCTGAATTTTCTTCACATACGTTTCGAGATAAATCTCGTAACGTGCGTGCTGTTCGCGTTCGCTCAATACATTGTGACGTTCAAACATTTTCACGAAACGTTTGTCCATCCATGCTTCGAGCGCTTCAGGTGTTGTTCTGAAATTGTTGAGTCCGCGCTTTTTCGCTTCTTTCACCCATTCTTCACCGTAACCGTTTCCTTCGAAACGAATGCGTTTCGTTTCAGTGATGTAATTAGCAAGGATTACAAAAATTGCATCGTCCTTATCTTTTCCTTTTGCAACCTGAGCATCAACTTCTTTCTTGAAAGCAATAAGTTGATCGGTCATGATTGTATTGAGAACCGTCATCGCACCTGCGCAGTTTGCAGAAGAACCTACAGCGCGGAATTCGAATTTATTTCCGGTGAAAGCAAACGGAGAAGTTCTGTTACGATCGGTGTTATCGAGTAGGATATCCGGAATTTTACCAATATTCAGTTTCAATGCCGTGCGCTCTTCTGTTGTCATTTTTCCTGTCTTCGCTTTCTTTTCGATTTCATCGAGAACAGCTGACAACTGAGAACCGAGGAACACGGACATGATTGCCGGTGGCGCTTCATTCGCTCCGAGACGGTGATCATTTCCTGCAGAAGCAATTACAGCACGAAGCAAATCTGCGTTATCATGGAATGCTTTTACAGTATTGATGAAGAACGTGAGGAACTGAAGATTCGTCTTCGGAGTTTTCCCCGGAGAAAGAAGATTCTTACCGGTGTTAGTTGCCAACGACCAGTTGTTGTGTTTACCTGAACCGTTCACACCGGCGAATGGTTTCTCGTGCAGCAACACACGGAAATTGTGACGGCGACCGATACGCGCCATCAAATCCATAAGCAACTGGTTATGGTCAACAGCGATGTTGATTTCTTCGAAAATCGGAGCGCACTCGAACTGGTTCGGAGCAACTTCGTTGTGACGTGTCTTAATCGGAATACCGAGTTTGTGTGATTCGATTTCCAACTCGCGCATGAATGAAGTCACGCGATCAGGAATAGAACCGAAGTAGTGATCTTCCAACTGCTGACCTTTTGCAGGAGCAGCACCGAAGAGTGAACGACCTGAAATAGCAAGGTCCGGACGTGCGTTGAACAATGATTCGTCAACGAGGAAATATTCCTGCTCCCACCCTAGCGTTGCGATAACTTTCGTTACGTTTTTATCGAAGTACTGACAAACATCAACAGCAGCTTTATCCAAAGCGTGCAGTGCTTTCATCAATGGAGTTTTGAAGTCGAGTGCTTCACCTGTATAGGAAACGAAGATTGTAGGAATGCAAAGCGTATCACCAATGATGAATGCAGGTGATGAAGGATCCCATGCTGTATAGCCGCGTGCTTCGAACGTATTTCTGATTCCGCCGTTCGGGAAGCTGGAAGCATCCGGCTCCTGCTGCACCAACTGACTTCCTCCGAAACGTTCAATAGCGCGACCGCCATCAACAGGTTCGAAGAATGCATCGTGTTTCTCTGCAGTTGCACCTGTCAAAGGCTGGAACCAGTGTGTGTAGTGATTTGCACCTTTCGTGATGGCCCATGCTTTCATTCCTGCTGCAACTTCATCAGCCATTTTACGGTCGATGCGCTCTCCGCGCTCCATCGCACCTTTTACACTGTTGTATGCGCCTTCGGAAAGAAACTGACGCATTGCGTCGAGACCGAAAACGTTTTCTCCGAAATAAGCGGAAACGCCTCCTTCAGGAGTCGGAACCACCAGAGGCTGGCGATTCATTGAATCTTCAATGGCTTTGAAGCGGATTCTGGACATGGCAGGTTGATTTTTTAAAGTTTTCGGAGCGAAGGTACCCGAAATCAGGGGGTGGTGCTCAAAAAAAGTGACATTTTTTATAAACACCCCGTTAAAATCGGGGGTCGATTTAAATTTTCGTCACTTTTTGGGACAGCAGGTCCGAAAAAACGGGGGCGCCGTACCAATTTTTCACATTTCCGTCCGCCGGGAAATAAAAAAACCGGCTTTGAACCGGTTCGTTATCGTTTGATGGATTCTTCAGGGCCTTCCGGCTCCTGCGGCTGTTCGGGTACGAAGTCAGGATCATCGACTTTCGTGCCTTCCATTATTCTCTTAGTAAGATCCTCAGTAGTGTCTTTAAGATCCTTGACGTGTTCTTCGATATTCATATCGCGTTGAATCTCCGCGGAGCTGTTCTGGATTTCCCGCTGCAACTCGCTGGTTGCATTCTTCATTTCCTTCATACCGCGACCGAATGTCCGAACCATTTCCGGGAGCTTGTCAGCACCGAAAAAGAGAATGATCACGAGGACGATCAGAAAAATCTCCCCGGAA
Organism: Bacteroidia bacterium; assembly: GCA_023151315.1. Classification (GTDB taxonomy): domain Bacteria; phylum Bacteroidota; class Bacteroidia; order Palsa-965; family Palsa-965. The sequence goes on along the minus strand of JAKLJE010000001.1, from coordinate 174,811 downwards.
CCCAGATTCAGAAACAGCGGATGAAACATTGTTATTGACTATGACGCAAAGGTAGCCAATATTATTCTGCTGAAAATAAAAACGGCTCCAACCGTGAGGCGGAGCCGTATCAATAATCTGATTCTTCTTTAAGCAGTCGCTTTGTTGCCTTTGTCGAAGTCCACAACGATCGGCGTAGCGATACAGAGTGAAGAGTAAGTACCGATAACGATACCGATCAACAATGCGAACGAGAATCCGCGGATGGTTTCACCACCGAAGATGAAGATTGCGAGGAGTACGAAGAAAGTGATCATAGACGTGTTGATGGTACGGGAAAGTGTACTGTTCAATGCGTAGTTGATAGTGCCGGTGTTGTCACCAACGCCGTCTTTCTTGCCTGCGAGGAACTCACGAATACGGTCGAATACAACGACTGTATCTGTCATAGAGTAACCCATTACCGTCAGGATCGCAGCAACGAAGTGCTGATCGAGTTCGAGCGGGAAAGGAAGGATTCCGTCGAAGATTGCATAGAAAGAGAATACGATCAATACGTCGTGTACGAGAGCGGCAACCGCACCCATACCGAACTGCCACTTACGGAAGCGGAAGAGGATGTAAAGGAACATCAGGACGCAGGAGATGATTACTACTACAAATGATTTTCCGATTACTTCGTTTGCAATTGAAGGACCCACTTTCACAGAGCTCATGATCTTGTAAGGAGTGTTTCCTGCTGCTGCCTTCAAGCCTTCATTAAGTTTCGCGTTAACCAGTGAATCCGCCTGCGCTGTTACTTCAGATGACTTGAAATTGGTTGTGATCTTCAACTGTTCAGCACTTCCTGCAGTTTTAACAACCGGTGCGCCTTCAAGCGTTTTCTCGAGAGCAGAACGTACCGCTTCACGATCAACAGCCTGATCAAAACGCACTGTGTAAGTACGGCCACCGCTGAAGTCAACACCCAGCGTGAATCCTCCGTTTTTAACGTAGAACACAACACCAAGAGCAATGATTATTCCTGAAATAGCGTAGAAAATTTTACGCTTCTCAACAAACTTGAAGTTCTTATTGCGAAGTACGTTTTCAGTTGCTTTAACAGAGAACGCAATGTTCTGTTCCTTCTTCAGCATCCAATCGAAAATCAGACGCGTGATGAAAATCGCGCAGAACATAGAGCTGAGGATACCGATGATCAACGTAGTAGCGAAACCTTGCACCGGACCTGTTCCGAATGCGTAAAGGATGATACCGAGGATCAAAGTAGAAAGGTTAGAGTCAAGGATTGAAGACATCGCATGCTTGTAACCGTCAGCTACAGCATTTGCGATGTTCTTACCGTCGCGCAATTCTTCACGAACGCGTTCGAAAATAAGGATGTTCGCATCGACAGAAAGTGCGATTGTAAGTACAACACCTGCGATACCAGGAAGTGTGAGGATCGCGCCGAGTGAAGAAAGAATTCCGAGGATGAAGAATACGTTAACGAGCAACGCAACGTCAGCAACAAGACCTGCTTTGCTGTAGTAGAATGCCATGTAAAGCAATACTACAACGAGAGCAACAATGAATGACATCAAACCTGCAGCAACTGCTTCGTCACCGAGTTCAGGACCTACAATTGTCTTTTCCACGATAACGCACTTCGCCGGAAGCTTACCTGTATTCAGGAGCTTAACCATGTCGTCTGCTTCTTTGTTCGTGAAATTACCTGAGATTGAAGACTGACCACCAGTGATTTCTCCGTTTACAGTCGGGTAAGAATAAACGTTGTTATCGAGAACGATAGCGATTGACTTACCGATATTTTCTTTTGTGATACGAGCCCAATCCTTAGAACCCTGAGCGTTCATGCTCATTGAGATTTCAGGGCTTGCATTACCGCTCATCTGGTTATAAGACTTACGTGCGTCTGTAACAACATCACCATCCAGAACCGGACCTCCGCGACGATCTTCTTTCAAAGCGATCATCCAAACGAATGGAGCACCTTTATCTGTTACTTCAGGTTTTGCGGTCCAAGCGAAACGAAGATCCTGCGGGAGAATAGAAACAACTTCCGGACGACGGAACATTCCCATTACAGTTGCAGTGTCTTTGGTAAGAACACCGATAACCATTGGACCTTTACCGGTCGGGTTACCTGCAACAGCATACTGTCCGATTGGGTTCGGCTCGTTTGCTTTTCCTGTTGTATCAGCTTTTGCGATGCTGTCAGCAACGCGGATTGCGCTGTCGAGTTTCAGTTTAGCAGCAGCCTCGATTTTAGTAGAGTCTTCTTTTGTTTTAGCATCAACATAAACAGGAGCGTATTTGGTTGAATCAACCAAAGCTGTGTCTTTCTTGTAACCAAGAACCACTTTCAGGCGCTCGTTAGCTGCGTCGATAGCACCACCGATTTCAGCGATTTCGTATGTCTGCCAGAACTCAAGCGTTGCAGAAGACTGGAGCAGTTTAGATACGCGCTCTTCGTCTTTCACACCCGGCAATTCCACCATGATACGGTTCGTTGACTTCAGGTGCTGAATGTTTGGCTGCGCCACACCGAATTCGTTGATACGGGTTTCGATAACCATTTTAGCACGCTCAACAGCATCATCAGCTTCCTGACGAAGTGCTGCTTCCACCTGCTCATCACTTGAATTATAAGTGATGTTCTGCTCTTTCAACTGTCCGGCGAACAAAGAAGAAAGACGCGCCGTAGGGCTGATCTTCTTGTATTCACGAATGAACAATGTGATGAAATCATCAGTAGTTGACTGCTGTGCAGCCACTGCTTTTTCCATGGCCTGACGGAAATCCGGTGCTTCGGAATAATTTGCCAACGCCAGGACGATGTCCGGAGTGGACACTTCCATAGTAACGTTCATACCACCCTGAAGGTCGAGACCAAGGCTCAGTTCCTTGTCCTTACAATCTTCGTAAGTGTAGAGTTTCAGATAGACTTTATCGCCTGCGAGTGAATCGTACAGGAAGAAGTGCATGCGCTCAGCCATGATGGAATCACGGATGATTCCTTCGCGGCTCGCATCACCTGACGCCTTGTTCTTGATCCAATCAGCAATGTTCTGCTGAGCGATGTAATTCTCCGCGTATTGTGCCGCTTTCTTTTCCCAGTTACGGGTTACGAAAGTGAACGACAAATAAAACGCGCAACTCAATGCCATCAGAATGGCGAAAATGCGGATAGCTCCTTTAATGTTTTGCATAGTAATTTGTAATGTCCATGGTCAAATGCGCCCAAGCGGCGACACCTACCCAAAATGGAGGCTGCAAATATATAAGAAAAACCTAAACTGACAATCGACGTAAAATAGACGCAAAAGCCCTGATTTTAAGGTATCTTTGTTAAATTCTGAATCAACCGCCATGGAGTATCCGCTACGCCTCAAAGTTGTCGCACTTTTATTCCTTACGTGCTGGTTTTCAGCATTTGCCGATGCTCAAACGCTTTCCGGCTTCACCCGTAATGATAATATTCCGGTAAACGGAACAAGCGTTCCGCAATCTTTGGCCTGGGCCGGAGGGATGAATTTCCTGCAGTATTCGGAAATCGATCTTGACATGGACGGCACCAAAGATCTTTTTGTTTTTGACCGAAGCGGAAACAAGATTACAACATATCTGAATCTCGGGACAGCCAATCAGGTTTCCTATGTGTTGGCACCGCAATATGTTTATCAGTTTCCGGTTCTGCACGATTGGGCTATCCTGCGCGATTACAATTGCGACGGGAAAGAAGATATTTTCACTTGCACGGTCGCAGGATTCTCGGTGTACAAAAACATTTCCAGCATCAGCACCGGTATTCAATTTCAGCTTGAAGAATCTTTGGTTCTCACGAACCGCTCTCCGAACAGTTCCAACTTCATGGGGAATCTGTATGTGAGCACAATTGATATACCTGCAATACGTGACGTGGATGGCGATAACGATCTCGATGTGTTAACCTTCAGTAATGGCGGAACGCAGGTGGAGTATCATAAAAATATGAGCATGGAACGATACGGTGTTTGCGACAGCATTGAATACATCGTATCCACTAATTGCTGGGGCGTTTTTTCGGAGAACATTTCGAATGCCAGTGTCTCACTTAATCAGAGTTGCCTGCCGGTGCCCATTGCAGAATTGCATGATGATACGCGTGGACAGGAACGACATTCCGGTTCGTGTCTGGAATGTATAAATGTTGACGGCGACAGTCTTACAGATGTATTGATGGGAGATGTTGGCAGCACGCATTTGATGATGTTACATAACAACGGGACAGTGAACAGCGCATTTATTGACACATACGATGCAAATTATCCTTCGAATTCCGTACCTGTTAACTCAGATATATTTATGTGTCCCGCTCACATCGACGTAAACAATGACGGAAAAAGAGATGTATTGGTTTCACCCGCTGCTCCATCGGCGTCAGCGAACAAGTTGAGTTCATTTTATTATAGAAACACGGGCGCGGATGATTCTGTTGTATCACTTTTCGTTCAGGATGATTTTCTTCAGGAAAACATGATTGATGTTGGAGAAGGATCGTACCCTGTTCTCTTTGATTTTGATTCCGACGGAGACAAAGATCTCCTGATCGGCAATTACGGTTACTATGCAACTTCCGGACAATTTCAATCAAAAATTGCCTTATACACCAATACAGGTAACGCTACAGCTCCAGTTTTCACTTACACAACGGATGACTTTGCCAATCTTAATGCTTCACAGTTCGGGTACCTGTGCATGATGCCGACTTTCGGAGATCTGGACAACGATGGTGATAAGGATATGTTGATCGGAGATCTTACAGGCAACATACATTATTTCAAGAAATCCACCGGAGGACCACAGAACTTTACTTTGTTCGCCGCCAATTTCGGTGGCATTGACGCAGGTGATTACGCCGCGCCGAATTTGTGTGATGTAAATCGCGACGGCAAACTGGATCTGCTGATCGGAAGCATGAACGGGCGTGTTAAGTACTACGAAAATACAGGGACCAGCACGACACCGGTTTTCACTTTGATCAATTCCACGTTCGGAGGAATTGATGTGCGCCAGCCCGGTTGGTTCTCGGGATACAGTACACCGCTCATGATTGATGACAGCGGAAATTACTCATTGATCGTCGGCTCCGAAAGAGGCTGGCTGTATAAATATGACAATATCGATGGTAATCTGAGCGGCACATTTACTTTGACTGATTCAATGTACATCAGTTGGCGTGAAGGTGGAAGAAGTGCGTGTGCAATTGCCGATATCAATAACGATGGTTTGTATGATGCGATTATCGGAAACTATGCCGGAGGCGTTTCTTTGTTTCTGGGCGACAACAATGTTTCCACGGCAAATGTTGCGCCGGAATCAAACACATCATTTAATATCTATCCGAATCCGGCACAAGATGAATTTGTAATTGAATTCGGAAAGCTTCATACCACAGGTAGCATTTATACTGTAACGGATATCAGCGGAAGAATTGTAAAAGAAGGACAGCTGACATTACAATCCACGCATGTCGACTGCAGTGATTTAAGTCGCGGTCTGTATCTGATAACAGTTCGCTCCTCCACAGGCGTTCAATCTGCCCGAAAAATTATTCTCGAATAAAATGAAAAAGACTTTTCTCATAGCGCTTTTCGCTATGTCCGCTCTGCAAATTATTGCGCAGAGTTCTATTCAGTATTTCCGCAACGACACAATTCCGGTGACGCGGCTTGGTGACACTTTGCCGAATCCCTGGGCCGGCGGTTTGAATTTCTGTCAATTCTCGAGCATTGATCTTAACCTTGATGGTAAAGACGATCTGTTCATTTTTGACAGATCAGGTGACCGCATGTCAACATATATAAACGAAGGAAGCACCGGACAAATCAAGTACAAGCACGCGCCGCAATACCTGAGCGCATTTCCTAATCTTTCCGGCTGGGCGATACTTCGTGACTACAACTGCGATGGCAAGGCGGACATTTTCACGTTCGGTGCCGGACCGATGGGAGGAATTGATGTTTATGAGAATACTTCTTCCATTACAAACGGACTGCAATTTCAATTGAAGGTACATCTGGTGAAAGCCAACATGACTCCAAACTCCACGAATTTTTATGATGACATCAAGATTACTTCTGTGGATGTTCCCGCAATCCGCGACATAGACGGAGATAATGATCTCGATATTCTCACGTTCGACGTAGGAGGAACAACTGTAGAATGGTTTCGCAATATGAGTGTTGAAGTGTCGGGAAATTGTGATTCGATTATATACACACTGGAAACCAGATGCTGGGGAGAGTTTACTGAGAACACGCTGAATGCAAGCGTAACATTGAACACGCCGTGTGCACCTCCGCCGATAATGGACGCAGAAAATCAACTGCGTGCTGAGCGACATGCAGGATCTTGTATGGAATGCATATTTTCTGACGGTGATGGCGATCCGGATTTATTGGTTGGTGATATCAGTAATGCACACGTTACCTACCTGCGTAATGGCGCGAATGCGGCATCGGCTGTAATGGATAATTCGGATGCTTTGTATCCTTCGTATGACACAACTGTTTTCATGAACATCTTTACGTGCCCTTATCGCGCTGACGTTAACAACGACGGATTTGAAGATTTGATTTTCTCACCTAATGCATCTTCAACGGTTGAGAATTATCGCTCGTGCTGGCTTTATCTTAATAATGGGACAAACGATTCAATGGTTGCGGATTTTCAGCAGCGAAATTTTCTTCAGGACGGAATGATTGAAGTCGGAGAAGGAGCGGTTCCCCGCTTTCACGATTACGACAACGATGGTGATCTGGATCTTTTCGTTGGCAATTACGGCTACTACAGTTCTTCCGGAATTTATCCTTCGAAGATTGCACTTTATAAAAACGTCGGCAACTTCAACGCTCCGTCTTTTCAATGGGTGACAGATGATTTTGCTTCACTTCATGCTAATGCATACAACATCATTTCACCGATCCCGACTTTTGCCGATCTGGACGGAGACGGCGACAAAGACATGCTGGTGGGAGATTTCACAGGTAAGTTGCACTTCTTCAGAAAAGATCCGGGTCCTGCAGATAATTTTGTTTTAGCCGGGCCAAATTATCAATCAATAGATGTGGGCAACAATGCTGCACCGCAACTTATTGATGTTGATCGTGACGGAAAGGTGGATCTGCTTATAGGAGAACAAAGCGGAAATGTGAATTACTACAGAAACACATCTGCGACTTCAACAGCTGCATTCACATTGGTGACAAATAATTTTGGTGGTATTGATGTACAGGCACCTTCCTTCATAACCGGATACAGTGTTCCGTGTATGTATGACAATAACGGAAGTTATGTATTGCTCGTAGGATCTGAACGCGGATTCATTTACCGCTATGATAACATTGATGCGAATCTGAGCGGTAATTTCACGCTGACCGATTCAACTTACTTAACTGCAAGAGAAGGAATGCGTGTTGCTCCGTGGGCAAATTACATCAACGGAGACACAATAATTGATATCGTCATTGGAAACTATTCCGGAGGCGTTGCAATTTATACCGGAGATTTAATCAGTTCTGTTACCGAATTTTCGAATCAGGAAATTCCAACTCTCGTCCCCTACCCGAATCCTGCGACAAACTCAATTCAACTCAGCGGATGGAGTCGTGAAACTCAATTTCCGGTTACGGTGCAGATTTTTAATGCAGCGGGAATGGTCATTGATGAACAGAATCTGATAAATCGGGAACAATCCTTGAACACATCAGCGTATTCTGCAGGATATTACTTCGCTTCGGTCCGGGACAAGAATGCCCAGTCTGCTACATTTCGATTTGTAATTGCTGAAAGTGATGAACGGTAACGGGAATTTCTACGGCGATACTATATTTGCACCGTTATGCACAGAATACTGACTCGTCTAATCAGTGTCTTAATTCTTGCCGTATTTGTTTTCTATACGATACCGCATGAAGCAGTGCATATTTTTTATGATCATGAAGACACGGAGCACGCTGAATGCGCCGGATCAGATGATCTTACCATTTCCGAAAAGCACGTCCACTGTGATTTTCTGTCGGGATACGAAACTGATTACGTAGTTGCGGACATCATTTTGGCTCCTGAAAATGTAAGCGCGTATTACCGTAATTACATTCCGGAGATTTATTTCTCCGTAGAAATCTTCAACTCATTTACTGACTCGCGCGGTCCGCCGCAATCCTGAATCAATAGATTAAAGTTGCATTTCACGCGAAGTGAGATGCTGTTATTTATTAATTCAGGAAAATATGAAGAAATATATTTTGCTGCTGTTAACGTCTATTACGTTAATGAGTCAGCTGCACTCTCAATTTAATATTACCGGTACTGTAGTTGATGCTGCCACCGGAGAAAAAATCATCGGAGCTTCTGTCTATCTGCCGGATCTCAGAACAGGAGCTTCTACAGATACAAACGGCACATTTGTTATTCGTCACGTGCCACAAGGGGAATTCCTGGCTGACATTCGAATGCTTGGTTATGCGTCACAAGCATTGACCGTAAAGTCCGTGAGCGACAATTCAGCGTCCGATCCTGATCTGAACAAAGTTCAGCTGGTAAAAACTCCCGCAGAATATCATCCTGTTATTGTAACAGGAGTGTCCGGATCTGCAGAGCGCATTTACAATCCTGCACCGACTGCACTGAATACACGTGATCATATTCTGCAACACGGCGGAACAAATGCAACCGCTGCGATTTCAGAACTTCCGGGTATATCAGTGATTTCAACGGGTAATGCAATTGCGAAACCGATTATACGCGGATTAGGATATAACCGCGTGGTTGTATTGCGCAATAATATCCGTCAGGAAGGACAACAATGGGGAGATGAACACGGCGTTGAGATTGATGAATTTGAAATTGACCGCGCAGAAGTAATAAAGGGGCCGGGAAGCATTATGTATGGATCCGATGCGATGGCAGGTGTTGTTAATTTTCTGACAGCTCAACCTGTTGAAGAAGGTAAAGTAAAAACAGAACTGGCGAGCAGTTTTCATTCCAATGGCTTGTTGTTTGGCAATTCACTTATGAATTGCGGAAACAGCTCCGGCGTCAATTGGATGTTCCGTGTAAGCAGAAAGACGGCGGGGAATTACCGAACTCCTGTTGATGGATATGTAGCGAATACGGGCTTCAAAGAATTTAATTTCAGCGGTAACATCGGGCTCAATCGCAAATGGGGCGTCAGTCAGATCAGTTTCAGTTCATTTAATCAGAACGTGGCTTTACCTGAAGGCGAACGCGATTCCACCGGAAGGTTCATTGTACTTTCTGCATTAAACGACTCCACCGAAGCTGAAAATGCATACGACAGCGATGCGTTGAAAGGTTATAATTTTCACCTTGGTATTCCCCGACAAACGGTGCAACACCACAGAATTGTCAGCTCCAACAACCTGTATTTCGGAAACTCGAGAATCAAGTTTGACGTCGGAGTTCAGCAAAACATCAGAAGAGAATTTGCTGATGTCCTGAATCCTGATGATGCAGAACTGGCAATGAAGCTATCCACCGCCAATGTGAATGCAATTTATTTCATGCCGGAGAAAAACAGTTTTCAGTTAACTACGGGAATACAGTTGCAAATTCAGAAAAACGAAAACTCAGGAGAAGAGTATATTATTCCTGACTACGTTCAGAATGATGCGGGCGTATTCGTGCACGCGCGCAAGAATACACGGCTATGGTACTTTAGTGCCGGAATCAGAGGCGACATACGGACCCTTACCACTGAGAATCTGTTTATCGATAGCCTTGGTGAATTTTCCATCGACAGCATCTCAGGTGCAAATGCTCAGTTCCGTTCTATGTCGAAATCATTCAATGCGTTTTCCGGTGCTGCGGGTGTATCCAGAAAAATCGGAGAACGCTCGGTAATCCGGCTGAACATATCCCGAGGTTTCCGCGCTCCGAATATTCCGGAGCTGAGTTCAAACGGTCGTCACGAAGGAACTTTCAGATATGAAATCGGAAACTCGCAGCTCAAACCTGAAACAAGTTTACAAGGAGACTTGGGCATTACAGTAAATTCTGATCATTTCAATTTTGAATTCAGCGGATTTGTCAACTCCGTCAACAATTTTATTTATCTCAGCAAATTGGCTTCAGCTTTCGGAGGAGACTCCATTGTTGACCCAATTGATCCGGCTCCTGCGTTTTCATTCGTTCAGGGAACTGCGCTGCTTTATGGAGGAGAAATTTATTCAGACCTGCATCCACATCCGCTTGATTGGCTGCATTTCGAAAATTCAGTTTCAATCGTGTTTACTGAATTAAAAAATCAACCGGATTCGATGAAGCATCTGCCATTTACTCCTCCCATAAAATATCAATCGGAATTGAATGCACATGCAGAGAGAAAATGGAAGTGTTTCAGTGATTCTTACTTGGGTGTTTCCGTAGTGCATTTCTTCAAACAGGATAAAATTTACAGTGCTTTCGGAACTGAAACCGCAACACCCGGATACACACTAATTGAAGTGAATGCCGGAACACGCATTACCACTAAACGTGATGTGACTGTTTGCAAAATCTACATTTCAGTTTCGAATTTGCTGGACGCTGCGTACCAATCACACCTAAGTCGCCTTAAATATGCACCTATAAATCCCGTAAACGGCAATACAGGAATTTACGGCATGGGGCGCAACATCAGCGTTAGACTGATTATTCCAATTGAGAAAAAATAATCGCCGGTTAAAGGAATAATTCTTCCGGAACCGATTTGTGTAGTGTAACTTTACAGATATGAAGTTGCACTACGCATTTCTTGCTTTGCTCTTTGCCGCAATTATTGTTGTGCCGAATTCGTGTCGCAAGGACGAACCTCTGCTCGATCTGGATGCGGCTGGTTATCCGGATGCGATTGGAAAAATTATGCTCACAAAGTGCGCAGTATCCGGTTGTCATAATGATGCAAGTGCAAACGGTGCTGCAGGACTTAATCTCACTTCGTGGGAGAAAATGATGCAGGGCGACAGAAACGGTGCGGTGATTATTCCGTTCTCTCATGTTTACAGCACGACATTTATTTTCTGCAATTCATATGCAGATCTCGGACCGACGGGCAATCCATTGATGCCGTATGGAAGTGATCCGCTTACACGCGAAGAAGTTCTTACGCTGAAAAACTGGATCAACTCCGGTGCTCCGTCACGAAACGGCACAGTTGCTTTCAGCGGAAATTCAAACAGAAAAAAATATTATGTAACAAATCAGGGATGTGACGTGGTTACAGTTTTTGACCAGCAGACCGGATTACCGATGCGTTATATCAATGTAGGTGCAGATGCTGCAATTGAATCTCCGCACGCAATTCGTCTTTCGCCGGATGGACAATATTGGTACCTGTGTTTTTCCAGCGGAAGATATCTCGAGAAGTACAGAACTTCTGATGATTCATTTGTAGGTCGGATACTGCTCGGAGCAAACGCTTCACTCGCATTCGGAAGCTGGAATACTTTTGCAATCACGCCTGATGGCACACACGCATTCGTCATTGATTGGAGTTTACAGGGACGGATTGCATGGGTTGACCTCGACGCAATGACGTGCAATCTTGTTTACAACACAAGCGATTTTGTTCAGACACACGGATCAGTCGTATCTCCCGATGGCAACTCGCTTTACGTAACCACAACTTCCGGAAATTTCATTTACAAGCTTGACATCACTGATCCTACTTCACCATCATGGGATAAAATCATCGTTGACGGCGTAAGCACGGTTCCATCTAACGTAAGCTCGGAGAATCCGCATGAAATTATTTTTTCACCGGATGGCTCAAAGTATTTCGTAACGAGCAGCGGAACCAATATGATTCGGGTGCTTAATGCTGCAAATGATTCTCTCATCGCTTCAATCCCGGTTGGCGTCTATCCACAGGAGTTCGCAATATCCACCGAAGATCCGTACCTGTACATTACGTGTATGGAAGACACACTCACCTATCCGGGCAAACGAGGATCAGTTTACATTGTGGACTGGCAGACGAATTCATTGATCGGTTCCGTTTATTCCGGACATCAGCCGCATGGAATTGCAGTGGACGACGATAAGAATCTGGTAATTGTTGCGAATAGAAATTTTGTACCTGGCGGTCCTGCTCCGCACCACGCAAGCGCTTGCGGTGGAACGAATGGTTATGTATCATTTCTCGACATGAACACACAGTCTATCCTTGCTGGGAGAAACATTGAGTTAAGTGTGGATCCATATGCAGTACTCGTACGCCCATGAATGATCTGAATTCAAAAGGCGTTGTTCTGTTCGATGGTGTATGTAATTTCTGCAACTCCAGTGTGAACTTCATTATTCGTCACGACAAGAAAGATTTTTTCAGATTCACTCCGCTGCAAAGTGAAATCGGAATTAAAATTTCAGAGAAATACAATCTTGATTCCGGAAATCTGAAGTCTGTTATTCTTGTTGAGAAAGGAAGAATTTACACTAAGACGACTGCAGCATTGAGAATAGCAAAACAACTATCAGGCGGATGGCCGTTATTGTATGCATTCATTATTGTACCGGCTCCGATTCGTGACGTGGTTTACAACATCATTGCAAAGTATCGGTACAAATGGTGGGGAGAAAGAGAATCTTGTATGATTCCCACTCCGGAAATCCGGAAAAAATTTCTTTAACGTTTTCGCAGCGGCTTCTTCTTAGAAGCAGACTTTTTGCGAACTGTTGGTTTCTTAAGCGTCAATGTCTTTTTGGAGAAATCGATAACGCCACTGTACTTCACCAGAATATCGCTCCCTAATACACCGACTACTTTCTTCAAACCGATTGCAGTGTAAGTATGATTCACGTGCTGCAGATCAAGCAGGACAGAACCGTAGTTTTCGATTTTGATTTTTCCCAAAGCGAAACTTCCCAGAGTCACAACCTGGCTTTGCATTGAATTCGTTCCGAGTCCGGTTGACAATTTATCGTGCTCTTCAACTTCTTCTTTCTTAAGATAATTCCGGATCTCATGTTTATCGAAAACAGTACGTGAAGCTCCGGTATCAACAATCACCAAAGCGGATTTACCGTTGATCTTAACACTTGCCTGCAAGTGATAACCATCTCCGTCGATATTCAGCAATTTCAGTTTGAGCTTCTCCATCAGATAAAAAATAAGGAGGCCGGTATACACCAACCTCCTGAATTATAATAAAACCGATTAAGCAGTTGCGTTCATGCCGTCAAGCACGTCCATAACTTCCTTCACTGCTTTCGCAGAGTCTTTTACCAGTTGCATTTCATCAGCGTTCAGTTTAAGCTCGATGATCTCTTCAATTCCTTTCTTGCCAAGCTTAGCAGGAACACCGAGATAAACATCTTTCAAACCGTATTCGCCTTGCAACCATGCACAAACCGGGAAAATACGCTTCTGATCGCGAACGATAGCTTCAACCATTTGCGCAGCTGCAGCACCCGGAGCATACCATGCAGAAGTTCCGAGAAGATTAACGATTTCTCCGCCACCTTTCTTCGTACGATCTACGATTGCATCCAACTCCGCTTTACCGATAAGTTCTGTAACCGGAATTCCGCCAACAGTTGTGTAACGTGGCAGCGGAACCATTGTATCTCCGTGACCGCCCATAAGAACAGCCTGAATATCTTTTGGTGAACAATTCAGTGCAGTTGCAAGGAATGCACGGTAACGTGCAGTGTCAAGAATACCTGCCATACCGAATACGCGCTTCGAATCAACTTTTGCCGTGAGGTATGCGCAATATGTCATAACGTCCAGCGGATTTGATACGATCACGAAAATCGCATTCGGAGAATACTTGATGATGTTCTCAGTTACGCCTTTCACGATTGCCGCGTTAGTTGAAATCAAATCATCGCGGCTCATTCCCGGTTTACGAGGAAGACCTGAAGTGATAACAACTACATCAGATCCTGCTGTTTTGGAATAATCATCTGTTGATCCGGTGATGCGTGTATCATACAGATCAATTGGTGAAGTTTGCCAGATATCGAGAGCCTTTCCTTCTGCGAAATTCGGCTTGATGTCGAGCAACACAACTTCGTTGCAAAGCTCTTTGCGTGCAATAACGTCAGCACATGTTGCTCCTACGTTACCCGCTCCTACTACTGTTACTTTCATTGCGTGTATTGTTTTTGTGTGTATTTGATCAGAATCGGGTCAAAATTAGGAATTGAATGCAATGTTCCTGCCTGTGGCACGATTTTTTCGACCAGTTACCAATCCAAGTGCCACAACATATAACCCGAATGGCTGTCAGCCGTATATTTGCACAAATGTCCCCAAACAAAAAACATCTGCTCACCGGCCTGATTGTTATCATATCAGGTTTTCTGATGGCTCAGGTGCCTACAAATCAGGACTGCCTCAACGCAATTCCGATTTGTCAGAACGTGTACTCCACGACTATTTCTTACAGCGGGGAAGGAAATTATCCGAATGAAATTAACTCCAACTCGTCATGCCTTGGCTCAGGTGAATTAAATGACGTTTGGTACACTTTCACCGTTCAGCAAAGCGGTAACCTCAACTTCCTGATCACACCGAATAACAGTTCCGACGATTATGATTGGGCAGTTTACAACCTGACTAACGCTCCTTGTTCTGCAATTTTCACCAATCCGGGACTGGAAGTCAGTTGTAATTTCTCCGGTACATCAGGAACAACAGGGCCAAATGGAGGATCAACTCAGACTTCTCAGAATGCTGCAGGCACTCCTTACAACCAAGTAATTCCGGTAACGGTAGGTCAGACTTATGTGATTAACGTAAGTAATTTCAGTTCTACGCAGAATGGTTATACAATTGACTTTTCCGCATCTACTGCCACAATTTTCGACCAGATCCCACCACAAATTCTTTCAGTATCCAACCCGGGTTGCGGAGGTAATACTTTAACGGTTACTTTTTCAGAGAATATTCTCTGCAATACAGTACAGAATTCAGATTTCACTTTTACAGGTCCCGGCGGTCCTTACACAGTAACGAATATCACCTCTGTAGGATGTGCATCCGGAGCTCAGTATGATAACGTCTTCACGTTTACAATATCGCCAAACATTACCGGCGCAGGAACCTATTCCGCAAACCTTGTCGGACCGGTAACAGATCTTTGCGGTAACGTATGTATTTTCCCTGCTTCTCTGCCTTTTAACGTCGGAAGCTTTACGTTCACAACTGCATCTACTGCTGCTTCTTGTGCAAGTAACAACGGAACTGCTTCTGTAAACGTGACCGGTGCAGGACCGTTTACCTACACATGGAATCCGAACGTAAGTACCACCAACAGCGCGACCGGATTAGCTGCAGGAATTTATACCGTCACGATAACAGATCAATCTAACGGTTGTACCAGCACTGATACGATTCAGGTGAACGCTAATAATACACTGGCCGTTCAAACTTCCGGCAACGACACGATTTGTCCGGGACAAACCGCAACCATGACTGCTAACGTTATCGGGGGCAACAATCCGATAACGTATAACTGGAGCAACGGTCTTCCGAATCAAGCCAGCGTTCAGGTTACACCGGGAACAACTACAACATACACATTGAATATTGTTGATGGATTAGGTTGTACAGCAGGACCATTATTGTTTACATTAAATGTACCCGCGCCTGTCACCGTTGCTATTGGCGGAGCATCGCAAATATGTGCCGGAGGAGGCACAACATTAACCGCAACTGTTTCGGGCGGAAATGGCACTAATACATTCAATTGGCAACCCGGCAACCTTACAGGAGGAACTGTCAACGTGACTCCTCCGGTTACAACTACATACACGGTTACCGCAACAGATGGTTGCGGACAAACAGACACTGAAATTTTTACAGTTCAGGTTCAGCAGTTACCTGTTGTCACATTCTCTGCAGACACGACATTCGGATGCACTCCGTTTCCTGTGCAATTTACAGTTGACACCAGTGGATTCGGTGCAGGCGCTGTGCTGCTGTGGAACTTCGGAGAAAACAACGTAACATCAAATACTGTTAGTCCGGGTTACACCTACATAACTCCGGGATGTCATGACGTATCACTTACGGTAACTGTTCCACCAGGATGTTCAGTAACGCAAACGTATACCTGTATGATAACGACTGTTGCACAACCGAATGCACAGTTTGTTGCATCTTCATCTTTCATCTCCATACTTGATCCATTGGTTTCATTTGCAAACCAGTCTACCGGTGCCACAGCGTGGGTATGGAATTTCGGAGACAGTACTACCAGCACGGATTGGTCACCAACACATTTGTACGACGCGATCGGAACGTTCCCGGTCTACCTTGCAGTGACTAATGCGAATGGATGTACAGATACAGCATGGGGTGAAATAATCGTCAATGATTTTCACACTTTCTATATTCCGAATGCATTTACGCCGAACGGGAATGGCACGAATGACGAATTCGGACCGGTATTCACTAACATCCTTTCGGAAGGATATGAAATGTACATCTTCGATCGCTGGGGAAATATTGTTTTCGAAACACATGATCCGTACAAACGATGGAACGGAAGATGGAAAGGTTCGGGAGATATCGTTCAGGAAGATGTTTACGTTTACAAGATAATGTACACTGATAACATGTACGGAGAACATCATTTGATTGGCTCTGTCACGGTAATACGCTAAAATTACCCCGAAGACAACGCGTAAATCAGATCAGATTCGCATCATCTTCACTCAAACACCTCTATTTGTTTGATTTGTTAAAGACTCGGCCTATATTTGGAAGGCACCACTTTAACAGAACATCATGCGATTTCCCAGAACTCCCGGACTATTGTCCCGGATCTCGCTGTTCATAACGTTTCTCCTGATTGCTGTAACAGGCAACTCTCAACTACAGGTTACACCCGGAGGAACTGCGACATCAATTGTCAATTCATTGATTGGTGGCGGTATGACCGTTTCAAACATATCGATGAACTGTCCTTCTACAGCTTACGGTTCATTCGCAAACGGGAACACAACGAACATCGGCATCAATAATGGCATATTGCTAACAACAGGGTCTGCTTCTATGGCAATTGGACCGAATAACTCGGCGAGTCAAGGTCAATGTAACAACACTTCGTCATCGGATCCGCAATTGATCGCAATTGAGCCGCAAGCTACTTATGATCTTTGCGTTCTTGAATTCGATATCATTCCTGAATGCAGTCAGTTGACAATACGTTTTGTATTCGGTTCAGAAGAATACCCTGAATTTGTCAATGCCTCTTTTAACGATGCGTTCGGATTTTTCATCTCCGGACCAGGACCGGCTCCCGGATGCTCTCCCGGATTTTATAACAACACCAACGTTGCTACATTACCAAATAACACTACTCCGGTTTCCATTGATAATGTGAATGCAGGTAACAACGCAGCGTATTACGTAGACAATACCGGCGGTGCAACTATACAATATGATGGATTCACCACAGTATTAACACGCACGATTAACGTTTGTCCTTGTCAGACCTATCATTGGAAATTTGCGATTGCAGATGCCGGCGACTGCATCTATGATTCAGGAGTTTTTCTGGAATTTCTTCAGTGTTCGAATGCATTAACATTAACGCCATCATCCACACCGGCAAGCGGTTGCAGTGGATGTAATGGCAGTGCAAGTGTAGCAGTTGCCGGAGGAACAGGACCATTCACTTACAATTGGTCGCCGGGAGGGTATACAACAGCAACTGTAAATAATCTTTGTGCGGGAACATATACTGTAACAGTTACGGATCAGCTCTCCTGTTCACCAGCTTCAACACTGGCAGTTACAGTAGGAGGTTCATCACCTACTCTTCAATCTACTCAAACTCAAACTAACGTTACCTGTAACGCACAATGTAACGGAACCGCTTCAGTGAATGTAACTGGTGGCAGTGCACCGTATACCTACAGTTGGTTGCCTTCCGGAGGAAACAGCGCAAGTGCCACAGGTTTGTGTTCCGGAACTTACACAGTTAACGTTACTGATCAAACGGGGTGCACCGGCACATGGACATTCAATATTACACAACCATCTGCATTAAGTGCGACCAGTAGCTCAACACCTGCAGCGTGCGGTAACAATAACGGATCCGCATCAGTCACTCCTTCGGGAGGCGCCGGAGGCTACACTTATTCGTGGGCACCTTCCGGCGGCACAGGAGCAACCGCATCCAATCTTGCGACAGGTTCATACACTTGCACAATTACCGATGCCAACGGATGCACATTTGTACAAACAGTATCTGTGCCTTCAACGGGCGGTTTGACTTCTACAATCTCGGGAACAGACGCTACGTGCTTCGGTACGGCAACGGGATCAGCGACTGCAAGTCCGGTTGGCGGAAATCCCGGATACACGTATTCATGGGCTCCGAGCGGAGGTAACGCTGCAACAGCATCTAACCTTGCTGCAGGAACATATACGTGCACAATCACGGACGGTAGCGGGTGTACATCAGTATCACTCATCACGATAAATGAACCGACACAACTCACCGCATCTTCTGCAGGTTTCAATGTAACGTGTAACGGTGCGTGTGATGGTCAGGTGGTAACAATTCCGGCCGGAGGAACTGCGAACTATTCTTTCCTTTGGAACACGGGGTGTACAACTGCAGCGTGCAATAATATTTGTGCCGGATCGTACACTGTTACAATTACAGATGCTAATGGATGTACCGCAACAGATGTTGCAACAGTAACACAGCCTCCGGCAATTACCATTGCAACAGGAATGACTCAGGCAACTTGCGGTCAAGCGGACGGATCAGCCAACGCTAATGCAGCAGGTGGAACCGGTGCGTTTACCTACCAATGGATAAATGGTCCGGCAGGAGCAGTTTACAATAACATTCCGGCGGGAACATATTCAGTTATTGCAACCGATGCTAACGGATGTTCAGATACAGCAGCTGTAACCGTTACTAATCTGAACGGAGTATTGCTGGCCTCATGTGGTATTACTGATGTTTCATGTTTCGGATTATCTGATGGCAGTGCCAATGTTTGTGCTTCGCAGGGAAATCCGGGATATACTTACAGCTGGAGTCCAAATGTCAGTGCAACTGCAAATGCTACCAATATACCGGCGGGAAATTATGTAGTTACTGTAACCGATGCTATCGGTTGTATTGCAACAGTAACAGTAACAGTAACGGAACCAACACAGTTAACATTGAGTGCAACTTCTACTCCTTCGGTAATTTGCGCCGGAAGTAACTCTCAATTAAGTGCTGTTGCAGGAGGAGGTTCACCTGGATACACAATCGGCTGGATGCCGGGGCCACTTGCAGGTAATTCAGTAAACGTCTCGCCATCTTCCACTACAACTTATACAGCAGCGGTCACCGATGCGAATGGTTGCACTGCAACAGCTACAACTCAGGTAGCAGTCAGCGCGCTGCCGGTTGCCTCGTTCTCTGCAGACACGACAAGCGGATGTGCGCCGTTGTGCGTGAATTTCTCCGACCTGTCAACAGTTGCATTACCTGCGGTGATTACTTCCTGGAATTGGGACTTCGGCGACAACAGTGCGGCCACATTGCAAACACCGAATCACTGTTACAATACTCCTGGCTTGTATTCCGTTACACTTTTGGTTACAACAGGTGATGGTTGTTCGCACACATTTACAATGAATAACTACATTAACGTATTCGGTTCTCCTGTTGCATCATTTACCGCCAGTCCGCAACCGACAACTATTTTATCTCCAACAATTATTTTCACCGATGCATCAACTGGTGCTGATACGTGGCTGTGGAGTTTCGGTGACATTAACAACTCTACTTCTACTCTGCAGAATCCTTCTTTCACTTACGCGGATCCGATTTGCTATCAGGTTACATTGGATGTAACATCAGCTAATGGGTGTACTGATTCTGCATCTGAAATCATCTGCATTGATCCCGATGTGAGTATCTACGTACCCAACACTTTTACTCCTAACGAAGACGGCGTCAGGAACAGCTACAATCTGCATCGGACAATCTACAGCTTTGAACGCATTAGCTAACGGCGGAACTCCGGGATACAATTACGCCTGGACCGATGGAACGAATGCATGGACTACACAAGGTCCTAGCGTTTCACCAGTTGTGACAACAACATACACTGTCGTAGTAACGGATGCGAACGGATGCATCTCTGCCCCATCTACAGTAACAATTACAGTGAATCCTCCTCTTCAAGTGAACGCAATGGCAACGCTTGTGGTTTGTCAGAATACAAATGTGAATCTGACAGCTGCAGGTGCCGGCGGAAACGGAAATCTTACGTACAACTGGATGCCGGGAAATCTTAACGGCGCAAGCGTTAGCATTGTAGCAACCTCTTCACAGCAGTACACAGTGACTGTATCGGATAACTGCGGAACTCCGATTGCTACTGATACTGTGTCAGTATTGATTAATCCGGCTCCGACTCCATCGTTCACAACAACCAATGCAACTTCAGGTTGTGAAGATTTGTGCGTAGAGTTTGTGAATTCAACGCCAAACACTGCTTCATTAACATGGACTTTCGGTAGTAACCTTGGCACTTCGAACGCAAGCCCGACAACATTCTGCTTTAATGATGCAGGTTCTTATGACGTGACTTTGACTGTAACTGATGTGATTGGTTGCACAGGCACAACAACGCTCAACAATTACGTAACTGTGTGGCCTTTACCGCAAGCCGCTTTCAGTGCGAATCCGCAACCGGCTACGTTACTTAACAACACGGTACAATTCACGGATTTGTCAGTGGGTGCCAATTCATGGATTTGGTCATTCGGAGTTGACGACTCAGCTTCCGTTCTGCAAAATCCGACGTACACGTTCGGTGACACAGGTGTGTATGATGTACAGTTGATTGTAACTAATGGCTACGGTTGTCAGGATAGTGTAACAGTTCCTGTAATTGTTCAGGAAGATTATGCACTCTTTATTCCGAACACATTCACACCTGATGGCGATGGCATCAATGATCTATTCTTCCCGCAGGGAATCGGAGTTGATCCGGCGAATTATCAGATGTACATTTTTGATCGCTGGGGCAATCAGATTTATGTTACGTCAACATGGCCGGGAGGATGGGATGGCACTGTTCAGGGAACTTCCCGACTTTGTCAGATCGACACCTACGTTTACAAGATCACGACTGCAGACCCTAATGGAGCCAAAAAGGTTTACATTGGTCATGTTAACCTGATTCGTTAAGGCCTTCAATCCCGCATGTTATGAGTTAACAGGTGTGATATTCCTGTTGATATCAGGATTTGCAGAATTCAGTTTTTTTGTTAGATTTGTTTACCCCAATCGGTAAGACATGAAAGCTGCATTTACCTACACAAAAATCATTGGCTTCGTAATGGCTTTTTGTTCCATTACATCGTTATCTGCTCAGAACAACGCAGGCCTTGGAACAGCAACTCCGAACGCTTCTGCAATTCTTGAAATGCAGTCCACTACACAAGGTGTACTCGTTCCTCGAATGACAGCCATTCAGCGCCTCGCGGTACCAGTGAACGCATCAACAGAAGGTCTCTTGGTTTACGATCTTGATTCGCTGTGTTTCTTCTACTACAAAGTTTCTACAGGTTGGACATCACTGTGCAATTCAGGCGGTGTTGGTCCAACAGGTCCTGCGGGTCCAACGGGGGCTGCTGGAACTGCTGGTCCTACAGGATCAAATGGAATTAATGGTATCAGCTGTTGGGATCTGAATGGGAACGGTGTTAATGATCCTTCCGAAGATGTGAATACAGATGGCAACTGGGACGCGCTTGATTGTGCCGGTGCTGTTGGTGCTGCGGGGCCGACAGGTGCTGCAGGTTCCACAGGAGCAAACGGAATTAATGGAATAAATTGCTGGGATTTGAATGGGAACGGAATTAATGACCCTGCAGAAGATGTTAACACGGATGGCAACTGGAATGCGGCGGATTGTGCGGGTGCAGCCGGACCAACAGGTGCAGCTGGACCAACAGGAGCTGTTGGTGCCACTGGCGTAGCAGGACCTGTCGGCCCTACAGGACCGGTTGGTGCAACCGGAGCTGCGGGTCCTACAGGAACAGCCGGAGCAACAGGAGCCACTGGCTCAATGGGACCAACCGGTTCTGTTGGAGCAACGGGTGCTGCAGGTGCGAATGGCGCCACAGGGCCAACAGGTCCAATGGGACCTACCGGAGCCGCAGGTGCAACGGGAGCCGTTGGTGCGAATGGTGCAACGGGGCCTACCGGTGCAGTTGGAGCTGCAGGTGCAACAGGAGCAACAGGTCCAACCGGCCAAACTGCTAACGTATCCAGTGTAAGTTTAGCTGCAGACTATACTGTAAATACAGCTGCATGGGCGAATGTTGCCGGAATGTCGGTAACGTTCACTGCAACGAAGACTACTGCACTGCTCGTTTTCTCCTCTTCAGGTTTCGCATACACCAATTCTATGGCTTATGTACAATTCAGAGTGCGTAATGGAGCCACAACATTAGGAGGAACAAACACGCTGACTCAAAACTATGATGATATCACTGGTACAATTACTCCCTGGAGCTGCACTTTCACCAAGAACATTACAGGACTGACTGTAGGAAATACTTATACATTTCAAGTTCAGGCGCAACGAGGCGGGATTTACGGAACTTATGATGCAGTAATACAAGCGGCAACTCAGCCGGATACTCATCACATGACATTATCTGTAATTCAGTAAAGTAATGAAAAAGGAAATTTTCTTTCTGATCGGGCTGTTTGCCACTGTTGTTGGATATAGTCAAACGGCCAACACAAACACGCCACAACTGCAATTATCGGGGACAACAGAGCAGCATAAGACCGACACTGTTTCCCCGACAAAACCAGAACCCGTTGCAATTGACGCGGCGCGAAATCCGGCGTCTGTTCCTAATAATAAGCCGAAGAACGAAAACAAGACCCCGATGCTGACCAACGCCGAGCCGAAATGAAGAAGTAATGATAGATTGTCATGAATTTCAATAAAAGCAGATGTGGCAGATATTTAAATCAGACAAACTGTTTACCGTTACAGAGTTCCATAATTTCACTCAACAATACCATTGCTTATCAGCAAATTGCAAATCGTACCAAGTCTGTTAATTTTACTTAGCTAACAAAGTTCCCATGCATATGAAGCAGTTTTTATCCATCACATTGTTTTTAGCATTAGCCGGTTACGTGAATGCTCAGAACAACGCCGGTCTCGGAACCACAACGCCGAATGCTGCTGCCATTCTTGAAATGCAGTCCACTACACAAGGTGTACTCGTTCCCAGAATGACCGCTGTGCAGCGCCTCGCTGTTCCTGTGAACGCAACTACCGAAGGTCTCTTGGTATATGACCTCGATTCACTTTGCTTTTTCTATTACAAAGTTTCTACAGGATGGACGTCACTGTGCAACGCAGGTGGTGTTGGTCCTACGGGGCCTATAGGTCCTACGGGAGCTGCCGGTACTCCCGGACCAACCGGAGCTAATGGAACAAACGGTTTAAACGGAATAAGCTGTTGGGACTTGAATGGTGACGGAATCAACGACCCGGGCGAAGACATAAATACTGACGGATTCTGGAATGCGTTGGATTGTGCCGGTGCTGCAGGACCTGCGGGTGCTACTGGTGCAACCGGTGCAGCGGGTGCTGCAGGCGCAACTGGTGCAACTGGATCGGCAGGTGCCAACGGGGCCACTGGAGCTACTGGAGCAACAGGATTAACCGGTGCTACGGGAGCAGCTGGCCCAACAGGCGCAGCGGGTGCAACCGGAGTCGCGGGTTCTACAGGACCAACAGGACCAACGGGGCCAACGGGATTCGGCATCGGGCCAACTGGGCCAACTGGAGCAACGGGTGCTGCAGGTGCTGCGGGTGCAACCGGAGCAACTGGTGCTGCGGGTGCTAATGGCGCAACAGGTGCTACCGGATTAACAGGTCCAACAGGTGTTACAGGTGCTGCAGGTGCTAACGGAGCAACAGGTGCTACTGGAGCAACAGGACTGACCGGAGCAACCGGAGCTGCAGGAACTAACGGGTCAACCGGAGCTACAGGACCAACTGGTCCAACAGGAGCTACCGGAACTGCAGGTACAAATGGCGCCACGGGTGCTACTGGAGCAACAGGGACTGCTGGTGCTAACGGTGCAACAGGTCCGACAGGATTGACAGGTGCTGCAGGTGCAGCGGGTGCTACAGGACCAACAGGCCCAACCTGGACATTATCCACGTTCACAACAAATACAAATGGAACATTAACAATTAACGGAACTGCTGGTTCTGGCGGACCATTAACAACGGCCGGACAATTCTGGATTTGCTCCCCGAATACTGCCGGCACCAATGCACTGACTGCTACAGGATTCATTGGTACTTCAAGCAACAATCACATGGACTTTGTTTCCAACAACATTGTTCGTGGTCGTTTATCCAACCTTGGTGAGTTCTTCATCGGTACAACGAATACAACATTGCCAGGTGATTTGATGAATGGTGTCAGCAACGCTACTTTCCCATGGGCTGTGAACGGCTACTCATCATTCAACGGTGGTGGCGTTTACGGATCCGTACAGGCAGGCACTACGAACTTCGGTGGTGTGCAAGGTGAATATGCCGGAACAAGTGCAAACGGTGCGGGTGTTCGCGGTATCGCCATCAATACAACTTCAGTTGGTGTGTTCGGAGTAGAGAATACCGGAGCCGGGTGGGCAGGTTATTTTAATGGTGACGTAAACGTAGCAGCACCATTCGGATATTTTAATCTTTCTGATTCACGCTTGAAAACCAATGCTAAACCGATTACCAATGCCGTTGGTAAATTACAGCAGATTACAGGATACGAATACGATATGAATGTTGCGCAGTATGGCGACTATATACCGTTTCAAGCTCACCGTATGGGTGTTATGGCTCAGGAAGTTGAAGTTGTTTTTCCGGATTTGGTGAAAGAAAAAAATGTTGCGCCGAACAGCTCTAAGTTTAACCGCACCAACCCAACGGACAAACCGGGAATGAAATTCAAAGCGGTGAATTATGACGGTTTGATTCCGGTATTAATTCAAGCTGTTAAGGAACAACAAACCATGATTGATTCTCTACGAAGCGGAATGCAACAACAGCAAGAGCAGATTAATTTGCTACAGCAGCAAATCAATCAGATGAACGGACAAGGTTATCAGCAACCTAACAATAACGGACAGGCTCCGGTAGAAGTTCCCGGCGAGCCTCAACCGGCTGTTACTCCGGCACCAACACCTGTTGGATTTGGTAAAGTGAATTAAGCTTTGTTTTTAGTAATTACGCAAACCCCGGTCATAAAAGGTCGGGGTTTGTTATTGTTGATTTTTCGGTTATTTTTGTTTGTCCTAACAAAGGTTCCCCTTATTCATGAAACAATTCTTATCCGTTGTTCTTCTGCTGGTTATTGCCGGCACAGTTCACGCACAAAACAATGCCGGTCTCGGAACTACTACCCCGAATGCTTCTGCTATTCTTGAGATGCAGTCCACTACACAAGGTGTACTTGTTCCTCGAATGACAGCCGTGCAGCGTCTCGCAGTTCCTGTGAACGCAACTACAGAAGGTCTCTTGGTATATGACCTCGATTCACTTTGCTTTTTCTATTACAAAGTTTCTACAGGCTGGACTTCACTGTGTAATGCAGGAGGCGGCATGGGGCCTACCGGTCCGACGGGTGCTGCGGGAGCAGCAGGCGCGAACGGTGCTACTGGAGCTACCGGAGCCAATGGAACAAACGGAACCAACGGAATCAGCTGTTGGGACTTGAATGGAGATGGAATTAATGACCCGGGCGAAGACGTTAATACTGACGGTTTCTGGAACGCATTGGATTGTGCCGGTGCTGCAGGTCCGGCAGGTGCTACTGGTGCTGCGGGTGCCGCAGGTGCAACCGGAGCTACTGGAGCTACAGGTGCCAACGGTGCTACTGGAGCGACGGGATTAACTGGTGCAACAGGAGCTGCTGGTCCAACCGGAGCCGCTGGTGTTACTGGTGCTGTCGGTCCAACTGGTCCGACTGGCGCTACTGGTCCAACAGGTTTCGGTGTTGGCCCTACAGGTCCAACAGGAGCTACAGGAAAGGATTAACAGGCCCGACAGGTGTTACCGGTGCAGCTGGTGCTAACGGTGCAACCGGAGCTACAGGTGCAACTGGTCTGACCGGAGCAACAGGTGCTGCCGGAGCTAACGGAGCAACAGGACCAACTGGTCCGACTGGTGTTACAGGAACAGCAGGAACCAACGGCGCTACAGGTGCTACAGGTGCAACTGGTTTGACCGGAGCAACAGGTGCTGCCGGAGCGACTGGAGCTGCAGGCGCAACCGGTGCAACGGGAGCAGCAGGTGCTACTGGTGCGACAGGGACTGCAGGTGCTACAGGAGCAACTGGTGCCGCCGGAGCAGCAGGTGCAACGGGACCAACAGGACCAACTTGGACTTTGTCATCGGTTACTTACAACTCAACAGGAACAGTGACTGTTAACGGAACAGCAGGTTCAGGCGGACCAATCACATCAACAAACGCGGCGTGGTTGACTACAGGAAATACAGGAACTAACATCGCAACAAATTACATTGGAACAAATGACAATAACACATTTGGAGTTCGCACCAACCTCGTAGAGCGCATGCGTGTATTGAATTCAGGTGAAGCAATGTACAATAGCTCAACGGCACTTTTCCTTGGAGATGTATTAGGTGTATATGGTAATGGTTCACTTTTCAATACTACTGCGCTGGGTGATTATGCAATTAATGGATACGTTGGCAGTGCAGGTGCCGGTGTTTATGGTGTCAATTTAGGTACCGGATCCGGAGTGCGTGGCGAAGTATCGAATACTGCAGCATATGGTGTTTTCGGATGGAACCAAGATGCAACGGGCGGAATTGGTGTGTTCGGACTTAGCAGTGGCACCGGAGCTAATGCAACCGGTGTACAAGGACAATCAACCACTGCCGGTTCCGTTGGTAACGGTGTTGCCGGTTTCAGTGTTTCTACAGGAACCGGTGTATTTGGTCAAAACACTGCAGGTGGCGAAGGTGTTTATGGATTCAACAGCTCAACAGGAATTGGTGTGTTCGGTGCTAATAATTCCTCCGGGGTTGGTGTTTACGGTTTTGCTTCCGCTACAGGTGACGGTACAGTTGGACAAGCTTCGAACGGTGTCGGATTTGGTGTTTGGGGTATAAACACTGCCGCAACCGGAACCGGTGTTGCAGGTGCAGGTAACAACCGAGTAACTGTTTACATGCCGGGCGGATCCGGTGGCGCATTTACCGGTGCTGATTACGGTGTATTCGGTTTCGCACGTAACCCTACAACAGGAACTGCGGGACCAAATGCCGGCGGATATTTCAGAGATTCGATTTCAGCTGTTACTAACGTATACGCATATGTTGCAGGATACAATGGCGGTACAGCGTATAAAATTTTAGGTACAGGTACGGTTTCAACGATCGTTCCTGATGCTCAAGGTAAACAACGCATCATGTATGCACCTGAAGCTCCGGAAGTATTGTTCGAAGATTACGGAACAGGGCAATTGGTAAACGGACAGGCATACATCAATCTTGATCCTGTGTTTGCAATGAACGTTAAGATTGATGATCAGCATCCGATGAAAGTGTTTATTCAGCTTGAAGGCGAATGTAACGGAGTTTATGTTGACCTGAAAAGCGCTGACGGCTTCCGTGTTACCGAGTTAAACAGCGGACGCTCCAATGTAAAATTCAGTTGGCACGTTGTTGCGAACCGCGCAGACAGCAAAGTGAATGGCGTTACAACTTCACTTTATGAGGATGTTCGCTTCCCTGAATTCCAGGGTACTGAAACTAATTCTCGACCTGCACCAACTTCAGTGCAAATAAAAGAGAAAGCGCAACCGGCTCCGATTCCGGCAGAGAAACCTAATTCCCTATTGAATCAATCAGCTCCAAGCGGTGTAAAACCACGCTAAGCGATTAAAGATTCGAAGTACAAAGCGATCTTCTGAAAAGAGGATCGCTTTTTTGTTGTGATGCTGTTGCGGTTTAGCCCTGACAGAGCGTGTTACCGTTTGGCCTTAGATTCATTCCTGCAGGAAAAACTAAACGTAACAGCGATGGCAGGAAAGCAGTTCGTTTGATGCACTTCAGATGCGCTTCAAAAAAAGAAAAGCTTCCCTTTTGAGGAAGCCTTTCTGAAAAGTATTGAGACGATTAAGCGTCGATCTTCGCGTACTTCGCGTTCTTCTCAATGAACTCGCGACGTGGCGGAACATCATCACCCATCAACATAGAGAAGATGCGATCTGCTTCTGCAGCACTTTCGATTGTTACTTTGCGCAGAGTGCGGTTTTCAGGATTCATAGTTGTTGACCACAACTGTTCCGCATTCATTTCACCGAGACCTTTGTAACGTTGTACACCCACTGAACTTTCTTTGCCTTCTCCGGCGAGTTCTTTGATGTGTGCGGTGCGCTGTTCTTCTGTCCAGCAATAACGTTCTTCTTTACCTTTCTTCACGAGGTAAAGCGGCGGTGTTGCAATGTACAGATATCCGTTCTCAATGATTTCTTTCATCTGACGGAAGAAGAATGTCATGATGAGCGTAGAGATGTGACTTCCGTCAACGTCCGCATCGGTCATGATAACGATCTTGTGGTAACGGAGTTTCTCAAGGTTGAGTGCGCGTTCATCTTCTGCAGTTCCGCGGTAAACACCGAGCGCTGTGAAGATGTTCTTGATTTCTTCGTTCTCGTAGATCTTGTGCTCCATTGCTTTCTCCACGTTAAGAATTTTACCTCTTAACGGCATGATCGCCTGGAACGCGCGATTACGTCCCTGCTTTGCAGTTCCGCCCGCAGAGTCCCCTTCGACAAGGAAGAGCTCGCATTTGCTTGGATCGCTTTCAGAGCAATCGGCCAGTTTACCCGGAAGTCCGCCACCTGTGAGCGCTCCTTTGCGTTGTACGAGTTCACGTGCTTTACGCGCCGCATGCCGTGCTGTAGCCGCGAGAATCACTTTATCCACGATCATGCGGGCCTGTTTCGGATGTTCTTCCAGATACTGGCTCAGCATATCGCTTACTGCGGCACTTACAACACCATCGATGTCGCTGTTACCGAGTTTCGTTTTCGTTTGTCCTTCGAATTGCGGTTCAGCAACCTTCACTGAAATCACGGCAGTCAATCCTTCACGGAAGTCATCACCGTTGATTTCGAACTTCAGTTTAGAAAGCATTCCGTTTTTCTCAGCGTAATTTTTCAGCGTGCGTGTCAATCCGCGACGGAAGCCGGCAACGTGTGTACCGCCTTCGTGTGTATTGATGTTGTTTACGTAAGAGTGCAGGTTCTCGCTGAATGAAGAGTTGTACTGCATTGCCACTTCTACAGGAACACCGTTACGTTCGCCCTCCATGTAAACTACATCTTCGATGAGTTTTTCACGGTTTGCATCGAGAAATGCAACGAATTCGCGAAGACCGCCTTCAGAATAAAACTTCTCGCTTACCGGGAAGCCATCGTCGTTCTTCACACGAAGATCGAACAGCGTGATTGAAATACCTTTGTTCAGGTACGCCAACTCGCGCATACGACTTGCCAATGTTTCGTAGTTGTATTCGGAAACAAGGAAGATAGTTGTATCCGGATGAAAGTGAACTTCCGTACCGGTGAGGTTGCTCTCCCCTATTTCCTTTACAGAGTAAAGTGGTTTGCCGATTTCAAACTCCTGCTGCCAGATTTTCCCTTGGCGATGTACCGTTACTTTCAGATGTTTTGAAAGCGCGTTTACGCAGGAAACACCAACACCGTGGAGACCGCCGGAAACCTTGTAGGAATCTTTATCGAACTTACCACCGGCATGAAGTACTGTAAGTACAACTTCGAGGGCAGAACGCTTCTCTTTCGGGTGCATATCCACCGGAATTCCACGTCCGTCATCTTTTACGGAAATGGAATTGTCTTCGTGGATGGTAACAACAATATTCTTACAATGACCGGCGAGCGCTTCGTCGATTGAGTTATCTACAACTTCGTAAACGAGGTGATGCAAGCCTTTAACGCCTACGTCACCAATATACATTGCAGGTCTTTTTCGTACTGCCTCAAGACCCTCGAGGACCTGTATACTGTCTGCCGAATAATCGGACTCTTGTTTTTCTTTCACGATGTCTTCCATATAATTAAAAGCCCGTGAAATCGGGCTTATTTTTTTGGTATACAAATGTACGAAAACATAAGCCTTTTACCCTTCATTTTCATTGGGGAAACGCCGGTACTTATCAACAAAAATGTTAATAAAATTCAGGTCTGAAATTTGGCAAAAAGGAAGGCCTTATTTGGCCTGTTTCAGCGACCTGATCAGAAGGTGTAAGTAAGCCCCGCCATGAAGTTGAACTTCTGCGTAGGATAGCCATACCAGCGCTGGTAACGCTGATTGGCTACGTTACGTAAATCAAGGTACAGAGACAGGAATTTATTGTAACGGTATTCGAATCCGAGATTCACGTCCGTAACGCCCTTCAGATTGACTGTATTGTACACGCCGTTGCTTCCGGTGCGCGCATATTGCCCATTGAGGAAATAAACCTCAGCACGAGCGATGATCTTGTCCTGGATGTTATAATTCGCAATCAGGTTCAAGCGCAGCGTTGGAGTGTGCCACGGGTGCGATTCCACGTCCATTTTGTATTGATACCAATCACCGCCCGCAATGACCTTGATTTTCTCAAGTCGCTGCCAGCCAAGTTGTCCGCCGATATGCACAACATCCGCACCGTCGTAAATGACGTTGAACTTGTTCTGCATTACATCCTGAGAGAAAACGGTATTCACAAACAGAGGCATGTTTTTCAGCTCGTAGCGTGAAGCAGAAACCTGATAGAAGATTTCAGCACTGATACTTCCCTTCAATCCGGCTTCGAGTTCAAACAACCGTTGCGTGTTTCTCATATCCGTTGCAATGCCCGACATGATGAACGGATTGGTAGCAGCCAGAGAGTGATAGTTGTTTCGATCCAGACGACCGGACAATGAAATGTACGGGATGATGATGTGGTTTACGATATCGTAACTGAAATACGCCTGTGGGTAGAAATAAGTTCCGCCACCAAGATTTGTTTCGTGATAGATACCTAATCCTGCTGATGCGTGAATCTTCTTACCACGTGCAGTAAATCGCGGATTGAAATGAACGATCGTAGAAGCAGATGTATCTCCGAGTCCGCTTACGCGGTTGTAATCCACTCCGAAATCGGCATCCAGATACTCAGTACGGATATAACGGCCTGCAACAGCATTCAGCATCACGCGATCTTCTGTTACACCGAAACGGTTATCGAAATGATTGTAACCGATGCGAATATTGTGGTTCACCATTTCAGAATCGGAGTAGAAACTTTTCAATCCTCCATTCACTTCGAAGAAATTGTATTTCTGTCGGGAGAAATCTTTGGTAAAGAAGTTCGCTTCAACCGGGCTGCCATAGTTGTAAACCACATTACGATCGAAACCGAAATCGCCGGACAACTCGTGCTTCTTCAGGTAACGCTTGCCGAAAATATCAGCATGCTGAGTGCTGAAACCTGCGAATTCACCCGCTACGTTTTTAGGACCGCTTCCCGCTGAATAGTGTCCAAGACCCAAGCCCCACGCTCCGGTTTTAGAACGTGTAGACATGAGGTTGAACTCGCCCATTAGCGTAGAATAATTCCCCACTCCCACTTTGGCATACGCACGATACAATTTCTGTAACGGCTCGCTGCCCATTTTTGCAGCTTTGATGGTATCCAGCTCAAATGACGTAGCTACTTTGTGTGACTGAATTCCGTAATTGAATTTCGGCGCCGCCAGTACGGTGTCTTTCGTACGTGCCGCTTCCGGAAGTTTGCGCACGTTGGTGCGAATCACAGGTGAAGGATCATTTGTTGCATCAATCTGATACGTTTGCGCTGTCATTTGTGCAGCGCAAAGGATCGCGAATATGAAAATCAGTTTCTTCATTGTCCACCTCCGTTTCCTTCTTCAAAGAGTTTGTTATCGTCGGGGTTTCCGAGCGGAATGATCATGTCGTCTTCACGTTTCTGCGGTGTTCTGTTCTGGAGTGCATCGAGCCATGAAATTTTCTCCTGGGCTTTTTTCACGTGAGCAGGTGAGTCGCCGTTTTCAATATACCAGTTGAGGACCACACGCGCTTTCGATGTGTCTTTCAAGGCGAGGTGATTATCCGCAAGCAACAGCCAGCCTTCTGCAGACCAATCGGAGAACGCATCGTAATCATTAATGTGTTTCAGAATAGCTGATTCCACAGCTTTAGAAGGTTTCGTTCTGTATTTGATTTCGCAAAGACGGAAACTTGCTTCAGCAGCATAGGTTGTATTCGGAGCCTGAGAAGGAACCAATGCAAAGTTCTTTTCTGCAGCTGTGTAGTTGCCTGCTTCCATTTCCGATTTCCCTTTGAGGTAATTCGCCTGCCCGAGAATGTCATTCGGAAGACCTTTTATGGTAAGCACTTTTCCTGCGTAAGTGTATGCGGAGTCCATCATGTTCTGGAACAGATAACAGCGCATCAAGTTCACCTTTGCATCATTCTGATCCGGAATACTTCGTGCTTCGGTTTCGAGTCGCTGATACATGCGGGTGGCGTTCGGCCAATCTTTCTGCGAGTAGTAAATAAATCCGCAACGCTTCAGAGCCACTTCGGTGTATTTGGTTTGTCCTTTATCCAGAATTGCATTGTAACTGCCCAACGCGGAAGCAAAATCGTTCGCTTTGAAGGAACATTCAGCACGCATGTAATGCACTTCGGTGATATACATGCCTGAAGGATATTTCAGAATGTACTTGTTCGCCTGCGCCAACGCTTCGGTGCAATTGCCAAGGTTGTAAAACTTCGCTGCGAACGCGTATGATGTACTGTCAGCAACGGCGGTTGATTCAGAGAATCCGACAGAAGCTGCATAAGTTTCCCACTGATCGAGTTGATTCTTGGCGAGATACATGTCTTTGATCTCGCGCATCAGATCATTAAACTCCTGCGTTCCTTTACCCTTGATCAGTTCCACCGCTTTTTTGTACATGGAAAGCGCGTTATCGTAGTCACTCTTGATTCGATAGATCTGCCCCATGTTAGTCAGACTTGAAACTGCAAACGGTCCTTTCGGATCATTCAGATAAACATCGTTGTATGCGCGCAAAGCTTCGTCGTACTTTTTCAATTCGTGAAGCGTACGTGCTTCCTGATACTGTCCGTTGGCGAGGTAAGTGGAAGCCGGATACGTTTCACGCATTTTCCGCAGCACACTTGCCTTTTCATCCTTCTTTCCAAGATAACCCAGCGCCATTGCCTGCTGATACATTGCGTAATCTTTGTTTACTGCAGAAGCTGTTGGCGTCGCAACTGCTTTGCCGTAGAATTCAGAAGCGTTGATGAAATCTGCATTGCGGAAGTAACCATCACCCATGCACAGATACGCATCGAAAATGCGATCGTTAGAGTCGTTTGGTCCTTTGTTGGTGATGTATTTACGGAACCAGATTACAGACTCTGTGTAGTTCTTCTTTTCGAAGTAACAGTAACCGATGTTATAATTAGCGGTGTTGTAATTCGGCAATACAGTCGCACCCGGAGTGATGAGAAACTGTTTGTACGACACAACTGCTTTGGTGTATCCTGCAGTATCCGTTCCGTTTTCTGCCATTGCGTAATAGCATTCGCCTTTCCAGTAGTGCGCATTCGAATTCAATTCGCGGCTCAAAGGATACGTGAGAGATTTATCGAAATGCTTGATTGCTTCAGGATAGTTTTTCTGGTTGAACAATTCGATTGCTCTGTTATACGCCACTTTCTGATGCGTTGCCTGCATTGCTACCGAAGGTGATTTAATGCTTTCGATGGAAGCGAGAGCCTGAGCGTAGTTGGTTGAACTCAGGTATGCGTTGGTGAGCAAAGTATACGCTTCATCTTTTCTTGGTGAGTTCGGGAACTCTGCGATATAGTTGTTGCAGGCCACTATGGCTTCGTTGAAAGGACTGAACGAAAGCTCATAGCACAAACGTGCGTAGTTGAAAAGTGCATCTTCACGAATGATCATATCATGTTTCATCGAAGACGCTTTCCCGAATGAGTTGCGGGCAGAAAGTTTATCTCCTGTACGAACGTAGCAATCGGCCAAATGGTACCATGCGTTCTGCGCAAGCACGTCAGCGGAATCTGCGGCAGCTGCTTCGAGGAAAGGAATTGCCTTGGAAGCAGAATCGGTTTTGTAGTAAGAATAACCGAGCTCGTACGATTCTTCACGCGTTAATTGTGCATCAGCTGCACGATGCTTTTCCAAAAACGGAATTGCTTCTTTGTAGCGGTTTGTGCGGTAATATGAAGCTCCGATGATGTGTGCAATCTCATGCACTTTCTTCGTATCGGCAGAATCGAGAAGCGGCGGAGCGAAAGCGATTACTTCGTTGTACTTGCCCTGTAAATAATAGATCTGTGAAATATACCATGGAGTAACCGGTCCGAATGTAGGATCGTTCTGCAATTTGAGAAATCCGGCGAGCGCAGTTTCGTAGTTGCCTTCCAGATATGCGATGTGTGAGTAGTAATAATTTGCAGCCGGCGAGTACTTCGAATTGATATCGCGGATTTCGAAGAAGTCGCTTTTCGCAGAATCGGTGTGACCTAAGGCGTAGTGAGAATATCCGCGTTTGAAGTAGAACTCAGAAAGTTCATCCTTCTGGAGATCATAAATTTCCACCAAACGGAACCAGACGAGCGCTTCATCGTAATCTTTTTTGCGGTAGTTGTAACGTCCGAGTTGAAAATGCACCATGCGGCAACGTGAACTTTCCGGATGATTACTCAGAAAATTCTTGAGGCGTACTTCGGCGTCTTTGTGAAAGAGTTCCATTGCACAAATCGCCGCGTAGTACTCAGCATCGGTAGCAAGCAGACTGTTTTTATCCGTTGCATTGCGAACAACATCATCAAAAACATTCTGAGCCTCGGCGAACTTTTGTTTGGAGAACAGATCCAAGCCGTTGCGGTATGCCGCATCATCTGCAACAACAGCCTGAGTTTGCTGCGCGAATATTTCCGCGGCCGGAACAAAAAACAGCAGACTGAAGAGAAGAAAAATTCTGTACAAACCCATTACTTAACAGTTTAGCGAATAAAGGTAGTATGGGTGTTTTCATAGCTCCGGGACCTGTATTTGTATTTATCAACGTGAACGTGTTGAAATTATTGCACTGAAAATACAGTCGTAAGCAGGCTTTTGGCGATGAATGCGACTTAAAACTGAGTAGGTTTGCAGAGCATGGAACAGGAAGCAATCATATCGCTGGATAAAGTTTCGATTTTTCAGAAGCACAACATGGTTCTGAACAATGTTAAATTTTCCGTAGCCAAAGGCGAGTTTATTTTTCTGCTTGGCAAAACGGGCAGCGGAAAGAGTTCGTTGATTAAAACTTTGTACTGCGATGTTCCTTTCAAACAGGGAGAAGCGAAGATTGCCGGATTTGATTTGTCCAAAATCAAGACAAAAGAGATTCCATACCTGCGTCGCAAAACGGGGATCATCTTCCAGGATTTCCAGTTGCTTTACGACAGAACTGTGAACGAAAATCTGACTTTCGTGATGAAGGCTACAGGCTGGAGCGATAAGAAGAAAATCGAAGATCGTGCGCAGGAAGTTCTGGATAAAGTGGGTCTTGCTACAAAAGGTCACAAGATGCCGCATGAATTATCGGGAGGTGAACAGCAGCGCGTTTCCATTGCACGAGCCTTGCTGAACAATCCGGAAGTTATTCTTGCAGACGAGCCCACAGGAAATCTGGACCCTGAAACTTCCGAAGGAATTATTCGATTGCTGCGCGACATCAGCTCCACAGGAACGGCAGTAATTATCGCCACGCATGATATGCTTGTGGTAAGCAAATTTCCGGCGCGCACATTACGTTGCGAAAACGGAGAAGTTCAGGAAATCAACGTAACAGCTTAAGGATTTTATCAGCATTCTTCTGATTAGAGAATCTTTCTCCGAGAACAGTTTTGCGCTTTTCGATATCCGTTGACTGAAAAGGTACTGCACTTGTTTGTTCAATAGCTGAACGCATTGCTTCTGCTGAATCTGCAATAATGCATGCAGATTCCACACCTGTATTTGCAACCATAGGACTATTCACAACACAATGACGTCCGTTGAACAATGCTGCGAGCAACTTCAGCTTAATTCCGGTAGCTTGAAAAGTAGGCAACACATTAATGTGAGCCGTGTGTATCAAACGATCAATTTCCGCTGTGGAAATACCGGCTTTGATTTCCACATTTCTGAATTGCGCAGCTGCTGATTTTAACTCATCTGAAGGTTTGTTACCCGCAATCACCAAGCGATAATTCAGTTTACTGAATACATCATTAACAAGGAACAATGCCGCCTGATTGTTCTCTCCTACTTCAAGATTACCGTGATACAATGCAAACTCTCCTGACCCTTCGGGAGCATTCACAGATTCGTTAGGATGGAAAGCCATAACATGCTCCACACCTTTGTAACGCGTTGAAAGTTGTTCGGCATCAGCAGGTGAAATAGCCAGAATGTGCTGAGCGTTCTTTAATACTGCTTCAAACTTTTTCAGCTTGGCTGCTTCCCTTTCGAAATAAGTTCTGCGGAAGAATGTACGTTCAACCCGTGCAAGTCCGCTGTAATAATCATGTTCGATGTTATGCGTGCGCACAATCTTCAATTTACCTTTCAATTCGTCTGATGCCAGATATGCACAGGAATGCAATCCTTCAAAAAGCACAGGTGCGTTATCAGAACCCAAAGCCTGAAGCAGTGCTGAAGATTTTCTGGTTGCAACAATAAATGGAAGCGAAGATAACAAGGCAAAAGGTGAAGTATTTCTAGGGTAATAACTCACTTTGGCACAAACTTCATTCAGCTTTTCACTCGCAGAACGACCATACTGGAAACAATGCAGATGAATCTTTACTCCGAGCTGATGCAACGCACGCAACTTGTAATACACATCAATCACTCCGCCGTAATCGGGAGGTGCGGGAACGTCAAAAGAAACAATATGCAGATCGATCCGATTCATCAAACAGACTGCGAATATACGTCCTTCAGAACTTTATATTTCGCTCCCTGAATCAACTTGATCGCAGCAGAGTCGGTCTTCCCATCTGTATTTCTGAAAGCAGGAATAAGCTTGTCTGATTGTATCCGAATTGCATATTCTATTTAAGAATAGTAGTTTATTTTTTAACCTTAATCTATCGTTGATGAAATATTAAATTGACATCTTTTTAAATTCTTTGTGTATATATTTAGACATCAAAAATTACTGCAGTTACATAACCAACCTAACACATTACTTATGCAACAAACAAGTCCTCCACCAAGTCCGACGTGGACGCAAAATGAGCTTTACAAACACCTGCAAATGGCGATTGATGTGGAGTTTTTTACAATTCCGCTCTATCTGACCGCTGCATTCTCCATCAAACCTTCAGCTATGCAAACGCTTAAGGTTACGGTTAATGGCGAAGACCAAAACAAGAAACCGATCAGTGCTCAGTTTTCTGTATATCAAACGGTATTTTCAGTTGCAATTCAGGAAATGTACCACTTGATGTGGATTTGTAATGTCGCTAAATCTGTAGGTAAGTTAATTGCTGTGAAGCCTGCGGACATGTCGACATTGCCTTCAGTCCTGAACCTTCCTTCCAATATCGTGAAGAACTACAAAGGAGTAGGAAATCTGGCTGATGTAATCGATCTGCTCGTTGCAATTGAAACACCGGATCCTAAATATTCTTACCCCGCTGACCCATCTGATCCTATTACGAAGTTTAACGGACCAACAACACCTCAGGCTTCCTATAATTCAATCGGCGACTTGTATCACGCCATCTCATGCGGTTTGCAAGAGCTGTTCCCGACTTTACATCAAGCGTCCTATGATCAGTATCAAAAAATAATGATCAAAGGTGTTTATCCCGGCGTTGCGAAAGTAACTGATATCAATTCCGCACTGAATGCAATTGCTGCTATCTGCGAACAAGGTGAAGGCACCGGTGTTGATGGCTTTATTCCTTCAACATATGTTCCGGCTGCAGGCAACGACACTTCTGCAGATGCGTACACACACTATGAAAGATTCCTGGCGATTCAAAAAAACATCAGCACTATTGCTCCTTACCTCAATCCTACTCCAGCACAAGGTAATCCGAGCGATCCAGATCAGCAAAATTTAAGTACAGCATACGGACAGTTA
Organism: Bacteroidia bacterium; assembly: GCA_023151315.1. Taxonomy (GTDB): domain Bacteria; phylum Bacteroidota; class Bacteroidia; order Palsa-965; family Palsa-965. The sequence goes on along the minus strand of JAKLJE010000001.1, from coordinate 136,562 downwards.
CTTGCAGGCATCAACAACAGTTACACGCTTTCAGGTGACACACTGAATACTCCGGGTATGAACACTGTTGGAACCAGTTTGAGTAATTTGTGGGGCAAGAATCTTCTTCCGCTTTGGACTGTAACGGCTCCTGCTCCAACAAAGCCCGTTCTCGAACTGCACGTTTGCCAAGGATTAAACAGCTGTGCGGGTCATGGCGTAAACGGCTCCGGTACTATGCCTGGAGACGGAGATTGTGCTACAATTAATCACACCTGCCAAAGTTCAAACGATTGTCGCTCTCAGGGCGGCTGCGGTTTCCCGGGTCAGGCTACTGTTAACGGAGCACAAAATGTATTTACTCCTGGCGAGAATTCGTGTAAAGGTTTAGGTGGCTGCGCGAGTCCGATTTCCGTATGGCAAGTTTTTTCAGATAAAGGAGGCGCGCTTGACGGTAAATACGTTTGGTGTGAAGCGCGTAGTTTGTTTGAGCAAAGAATGAAATCGTTGAATATGAAATACGGTGCTCCGAGCGCAACTCCGACTGCAGCACGCCTGGCTCAATCCACTAATTCAGGCAAGCAACCCTTGAAAGACAACACATCTTGTCCTGCCAGCTAATTCAATAAATAACTATTTTCATCAGTGCATTTTCAGCAATGAGATGCACTGATGTTTTTTTGTCTTGTGAACAATCCATCTTCTGATAAAAAACGCTTCGATTTTCCGAACCCCGGATTGGGTCTTGGTCTGCGTTCTCCTCACTATCCATATATCCTGCAGAACCAACCGCAGGTTGATTGGTTTGAAATAATATCTGAGAACTACATTGATATTGGTGGTTGGGCAGCATATGTTCTTGATTGGGTTGCGGAACGTTATCCGATTGCCATGCACGGGGTGTCGCTTTCCATTGGCAGTACAGATGAAATCAATGTTACCTATTTAAACAAACTTAAAAGCTTAGCAGCCAGAACACGTGCACTGTGGGTATCCGATCATTTGTGTTGGACAGGAATTATGGGTCACAACACACACGATTTATTACCAATGCCGCTCAATGAAGAATCACTGAAACATGTGATTCAAAGGGTGAAGATGGTTCAGGAAATTCTGGAAAGACCATTAGTTCTGGAAAATCCCAGCTCCTATCTTTCATTTGTTGACGACACATACACTGAATGGGATTTCATCACGCACGTTGCAGAAGAAGCTGATTGCGGGATTCTGCTCGATGTAAATAATGTATATGTGTCATCTGTGAATCATGGTTTCGACGCATATCAGTATATCGATAATATTCCTCACCACCGTGTAGTTCAAATGCACATAGCCGGTCATACGCATTGCGGCACTCACATCATTGACACGCACGATAAGCAGGTAACCGCAGAAGTCTGGAAACTCTATTCAAAAGCAAAACAATATTGCCCGCATGCGGCTACTCTTTTGGAGTGGGATTCGCAAATTCCCGACTTCAATGATTTGCTGGAGGAACTGCACAAAGCTAAAGCAGCTGAAAAAATGCAGGTGCCAACAGCATCAGAATTCGGAAATCCGAACGCACATCCTCATCCCGTTGTAATGGATATTGTGAACACAGAAAATATAACTTTAGCTTAATCGTGAACAATCTATCCGATATCCAAAAGTGGTTTTATAAATCGATCACTCACCCTTCGGGAGTGACGCATGGCGCTGCAGAAGCGGGGACCGCTTTAGCGATGGATAAAGGAAACATTGTTGACGTGATCCAACCTTCAGATAAATTAAACGCCGCAGATCGACTTGCGATTTATCACAACGCATACTTTCTTCGTTTATATGGCGTGTTGGAAGCAGAATATCCCGCATTGAAAGCGGCACTGGGAGAAGATTTGTTCAGGAAATTCGCATTGTTCTTTCTGCAACAAAATCCTTCAGGCAGTTATTCTCTGTATGATCTATCAGCTAACTTTCCCGGGTTCCTTGCGCAATCGGTGCCGAGCGAAAATGCAGAAGAGTCCTGGCCGAATTTTATTATTGATTTGGTGAGACTGGAAAGACTATTTCAAGAGTCGTACAGAGGAGAAGGAACAGAGAGTTTGCCCAACACTGATAATCCTGATTTCGACGAATCAGGTGACGGTCAGGTCAAAAGTAATTCCTTGCGAATTTCTCCTTCACTCAAATTAATGCACAGCACCTTTCCTGTTCATCACTACTTGCTTTCGGTCCGGAGAGGCGAAGATGTTCCGTTGCCCAACCCTGAAATGACTTGGCTTGCTGTAAATCGATTGAATTATAACGTCAAGATTTACGAACTAAGTGAAGATGAGTTCCTGTTGCTGAAACAAATTTCCGCGAATCCGGAAATTGAAATTTCTAACGAAGCTGTTCAACCGTATTCAGCTAAATGGTTGAAAGAGAAATTTCTCTATTGATGAAATCCGGAATGGATTGAGTTTGATCGCTGCGATTAAAGAATAAGGGACAAGACGAAAAAACTCCATTAGTATTTACATCTCCAAGTCATTCTCATCAGAGAAACTGCGAATAAACTTCCTTCAACACTTTCTCTTCGGTTTCCCAACACAAAGTTGATGCAGCCTTCAATGCGTTAGCCTTCCAGGTTTCATACTCCGGCGATGCAAATGCTTCACGTATTCCGTTCGCCACAGCTTCAGGTGTCACAGAAGAAATCACAATACCCACTTGATAATTGCGAACAATAGCTGCCACTTCCGGCAACTCCGAAGCAAGTACGGGAACGCCTGCGTGTATGTAATCGAAAATCTTATTCGGAAGACTGAACTTGTAGTTGATATTAGTTGGCTTATCCAACGTTACACCTAGATCAGCGATAGCTGTGTAAGCGCGTAATTTTTCGTGTGGCACTTTGCCTGTAAATACGACTCTGGATTCTAACTGTTTCTCCTGCACGCGCAACTTGAGCAATGGTATTACATCTCCGCTCCCTACAATAACAAGTGTTACATTCTCAAGAAGACTCATAGCATCTACAAGTTCTTCGGCGCCACGATCGATATTGATTCCTGCGCCCTGCAGTAAAACAATTTTACCCTGAGACGGGAGATTGAGTTGTTCTCGTGTCAACGTGTCCAAATTCGGTTTTGAAAAACGCGGCATGTTCCGGACGACAAGCGGTCGAATTCCATAACGTTTTTCAAACCAAGTTGCGATGGAGTCGTTCACTGTAAAGACATAGCGTAGTTTCGGGAATAATCTCGCTTCAAGTTTGCGCCAGATATTCTGCTTCGAAGGTCGTGAAACGAGTTCGGGAACTTCAGTGAAAATTTCATGCGAATCGTAAACCAGCGGAATTTTCTTCCAGCGCGAAATGATACTGTTCGGCCACAGCGTATCAAGGTCATTAGACACGAGTAAATCCTGCTTGTTAAACAGCAGATATAAGAACAAGCGCAGTTGGAAAAAAGTGTAGAACAGAACTCCTTTTTCAAACAGCAATTTCATGCGTTTGGTCCGGTACTTACGCTCAGCCAAAGGCAAACTTTTCGCTTGTTTACGTCCTACCAGCGTAACATCAAAACCCATCACCGTCAACGTCTCACAAACTTTGTGTACACGCTGATCGGTAACAAGATCATTAATTACGGAGACGGTGACTTTTTTCACACTCAGGTGTTGATGCCCCGAAAATAACGAATTATACGGGGTTGCTATTTATTTACCTTTGTTGAACGATGAAACCTGAAGAAAATTATTCGCTGCGAGGTTACAATACATTCGGAATGGATGTAAGCGCGAGGTATTTCGCCAAATTCACGAATGAAGATACGCTTGATGCTTTAGCCCGCACGAAAGAATGGCAGGAATCAAATCCACTGATCTTAGGTGGTGGAAGTAATTTACTGTTCACGAAAGATGTGGACAAGCTGGTAGCATACAATCAGATCAAAGGGATTGAAAATCGTGGTGGTGATGATGAATACGTTTACCTGCATGTTGGCGCCGGAGAAGTGTGGCATGATTTCGTTATGTATTGCATTGCGAATAATTACGGAGGCGTGGAGAATCTTTCATTGATTCCGGGAAGTGTGGGCGCCGGTCCAATGCAGAATATCGGAGCTTACGGAGTTGAGTTGAAGGATGTATTTCATGAACTGGAAGCGTATCACATCGAAGGCAGATACTTTGTGAAATTCAGAGCGCATGAATGCCATTTTGGTTACCGTGAAAGTGTTTTCAAAAACAAATTCCGCAACCAGTTTGTGATTTCACGTGTGACCTTCAAATTGCGCAAGCAACCGAAATTCAATACTACTTACGGAGCGATTGAGAAGGAGCTTGAAAAGATGGGCGTTCATGAACTCACCGTTAAGGCCATCAGTGATGCTGTGATTAACATTCGCAGAAGCAAACTTCCGGATCCGGCGAAAATCGGAAATGCAGGAAGTTTCTTTAAAAATCCTGTCGTGAGCGCATCACAATTTGAAATACTCAAGTTGAAATTCCCTGAGATTGTTTCCTATCCATCAGGTGATGATTACAAACTTGCCGCAGGTTGGCTCATTGAAAATTGCGGATGGAAAGGATTCCGTGAAGGAGATGCAGGCGTCCACAAAGATCAGGCGCTTGTATTGGTGAACTACGGTGGCGCTAAAGGCAAAGAGATTTTTGATCTCTCCACTCGCATACTGTCATCTGTTCACGAAAAATTCGGAGTTGATCTGGAACGCGAAGTGAACATTTATTAGTTCAACGCGCTGTTATTAAGCAGGAAGAATTTCTGCGCCCAGCTTCTTCAGTTCATTCCAGAATTCAGGAAAAGATTTCTTCACCACTTCCGGATCATTCATTCGCAACTTCGGATACACCATTGCCAATGGAGCAAAAGACATTGCCATTCTGTGATCTTCGTATGTTTCAATCACAGGATCAGCAACCACGTCACCATTGAAAGAACGGATTTCTAAAATTCCCTTTCCCGGCTCTTCGCATTTCACTCCGAATTTTTCAAGCTCTGTAATTACCGCATGAATGCGATCTGTTTCCTTGACACGAAGCGTGTTCAGTCCGCGCATGAGTAGTGGAATCTTTTTCACTGCTGCAACCACAGCGCATGTTTGTACGATGTCCGGAGTGTCTTCAAAATCGAAAGCAAACGCTTTTGGCTTATATCCGTTTGGAGTAAGTCGCACTCCGCCTTCCTCGAATTTTGTACTTACGCCGAGAAACGGGAACAGTTGTGCGCAAACTGAATCACCCTGCAAACTGTTTGCCTGCAAACCTTCCAGAAAAATATTTCCTTCATCACTCAATGCTGCCAATGCGTAGAAATAGGATGCCGCACTCCAATCCGCTTCAACTCGAAACTGGTTCACAGCATCATCAACTGTATACTTCTGATTGCTGACTGAAAGCGTATCTCCATCCCAAATACTGTAAACGTGAAAGCGCTCCATGATTCGGGTGGTCATCAGAATGTATGGCATTGATGCAACAGGACCTTTAAAGCGAATTACGAGACCGTTGTGTAATGTCGGAGCGATTAACAGCAATGCAGTAACAAACTGACTGCTTACACTTCCGTCCAATTCAATCTGTCCGCCTTTAAGTTTGGTTCCAGTAATTTCAATCGGTGCGTAACCTTCTTCACCTTTGTATTCAATCTGTGCGCCAAGTTCACGCAAAGCGTTGACAAGAATTCCCAACGGACGTTTCTTCATTCTTGCAGAACCTGTAAGAATTCTTTTACCCGGTAATCCGGCAAAAAGTGCGGTAAGGAATCGCAATGTAGTTCCGGCAGGACCGCAATCGTAAACAGGATCGGTATCGCCGGCTTCAACGCGCATCAGCAATTGATGCAAAACCTGCGAATCCTGCGCGTTGGAAATATCACGCATTGGTTCTTTTTGTCCAGTGATTGCATGAATGATCTGTAATCGATTACATTCACTCTTCGAGAGGGGCAAAGAAATCCTTCCGGATATTTTTTTCGGTATTGAAATGCGAACTGTATGCGATGGGTTTGTCATACTTATTTACGCAAGTGAACGATAATATTTCAGGCTCTCGAGGATTAATCCCGTTGATACTGTTTTATCATAAACCGAATCGCCAATATCTTCCAAAAGCACCATTCTGATTTCACCACCTGAGTTCTTTTTATCATGGCGCATGAGCTCGAGAATTCTATGATCGTCCATTGCGTTCAGTTCCTGAAACGAAAAATACCACAAAATGTTCTCTTTTATCTCATTCAGACAATCTTCCGACAAACCAGCCATCCGTGTTGAGATGTAAGCTTCACAAATCATTCCGATAGCAACGGCTTCACCGTGCAGAAGTGTGCGTTCTCCCCTTTCAAGGAAAAGACTTTCGATTGCATGACCTACTGTATGTCCGAAATTCAGCTTCTTCCGTTCGCCGGACTCTTTCGGGTCGCGAGTTACAATTTCAGATTTTATTCTGATGGACTCACTGATAAAATCACCTATAATTCCGACATCCTGAAGTTCGGCTTCGTAGCAACGATTCCAGTAGTCTTTATCCGCAATCAATCCGTGTTTCAGTATTTCTGCGAGTCCTGACACATATTCCCGCGGATCAAGTGTTTTCAGAAATCCTGGGTAGATTAAAACTTCTTCCGGCTCTGCAAAAAAACCGATTTCATTCTTCAACGAACCAAGATCCACGCCGGTTTTTCCACCGACTGAAGCATCAACCTGCGCAAGTAATGTTGTGGGAATATTCACAAAAGCAATACCTCTCTTGAACGCAGATGCAACGAACCCGCCCATATCGGTAATCACTCCGCCACCCAGATTAATCAGCAGGGATTTTCTATCGGCACCCAATTCACTCAATGCCATCCACACCTGAGTGCAGGTTTCAATGTTCTTGTTGATCTCCCCGCTTTCAATTTCAACAACTTCAGCTTCCAGCAACTTGGGAACTCGCGCCACCAGTTCGGGCATGCAATGATTCATGGAATTTTCATCTGCCAGTATAAAAAGGGATGTGAATCGTTCTGTTTTGAGCAGGGAATTCAGTCGCGTAAAAACCGAATCGCCGATACAAATCTGATTACCGGGTTCAGTCCTGATGCTTGTCATATAAACAAAGAAACGAAATCGAGTCAGAAACTGATCAAAATGGGTACAAAGTCTATGAACAATGCTGCGTTAAATCATGTTATGGGGCAATCAATTTCCTAATTTTGCGCACGACCTGAACATTATGGTTTCATTTGACAACACAGAAGTAGCATTCTCAGGAAAAACCGACGCAGATCTGAAGCGATCGTATTGGCTTTTCAAAGTTATATCCAGCCCAACAATTGTAAGTATCGGTCAAGGTTTAACCAACTTTGCTTTAGCAATTCGATTTCCTGTAGGCTGGATAATCAAGCCCACAATATTCAAGCAATTTGTTGGCGGAGAAAATATCGAAGAATGCTCCAGAACAGTTGCAGCTTTGGGCAAGTACAAAGTGGGTACGATTCTCGATTACTCTGTGGAAGGAAAAGAAAGTGAAGCTGACTTTGACGCCGGTGCTAAAGAAATCATTGCAACAGTTGCACGTGCCAAAACCGACCCTAATATTCCGTTCTGTGTTTTCAAAGTAACCGGACTTGCACGTTTTGCTTTGCTCGAAAAAGTAAGTGCGCGTGAAGGCTTGTCGGAAAGCGAAGCACAGGAATGGAAGCGCGTTCAGAAACGTGTTCATGATATTTGCTCCGCTGCAGCAGCAATTCGCAAACCTGTTTTCATAGACGCAGAAGACAGCTGGATACAGCAAGCTATTGATGATCTTGCAGATGAGGCGATGGCGGCATACAACAAAGAGATGCCAGTTGTTTACAACACGTTTCAATTGTATCGCCACGACCGACTTGAGTTTCTGAAAACATCTTTTGCTAAAGCGCAGCAAGGAAATTATTTTCTAGGTGCGAAACTGGTTCGCGGTGCTTATATGGAAAAGGAGCGCGAACGTGCAAAAGAAAAAGGATATCGCGACCCTATCAATGCAACTAAAGCTGATACAGATCGTGACTATGATCTGGCTGTACAGTTCTGCGTTGATAATTATGAGCGCATCGGATTATGTGCAGGGACGCATAACGAAAACAGTTCGGCAAAGCTTGCTGCATTATTGGATGCGAAGAAGATTCCGCACAATCACCCGCACATCTTTTTCTCACAGCTTCTCGGAATGAGCGATCATATTTCGTTCAACCTCGCACATGACGGATACAATGTTGCCAAGTACGTTCCTTACGGACCTGTGCGCGACGTGTTACCGTATCTCATTCGCCGTGCTCAGGAAAATACTTCGGTGAAAGGACAAACAGGCCGCGAGCTGAGTTTGATCATCAAGGAGAAAGAGCGACGTAAATCATTTAAAAAATAAACGGCGAACCGTTTCCGATTCGCCGTTACCAATAATATTATCTAAGTCTATCGCACTTCGAGTCGAGTGGTTTTCACTTCAGTTCCTGTTGTGATCATCACAAAATACATTCCCGAAGCAAACTCTGAAGCGTTAATGCTCCAGCGATTTGCACCTGCGTTAGCATTCATCTGCATTCCGTAGACAATCTGCCCTAACGAATTGGTAATGGTAATAACAGCAGGTCGATTCTCGTTTGTCAGATATTCGATAGTGAAATTATCCTCTGTAGGATTCGGATAAACATTCAATCCGTTTGTACTTGCATTCTGCATGGCTACACCGGCACATACATCAACATAAATCTGTTGAGTTGCAGAACCTGTGCAATTCGCAGAATCAGTGTAAGTGTATGTAATAGTGTGCGTACCTACTCCCGCTGCAATCGGATCGAAAATATTTCCGGTTACTCCCGGACCGCTGTATGTTCCGCCAGCAGGACTTCCGCCCGTCAGTGCAAACGGAGTTGTAACTGTACAAGTAGTATCGTAAGCAGAAGCGTCATAAACCAAATTCGGAGCACCCACAGTTACTGTTACAGGCACGCGCGGACTCATGCAAGCTTCAGGAGCTACTGTCCAGTTGTACAGATAATAGTAGAATGCAGCTCCCGCAGAAGAACCTGTGATACTCAATACTCCATTGGCGGTGTAAGGGTAATTTGCGCCGGAGTTATTGCGATAAAGATTCATCTGTGTACCGCCGATACGATAATTGCCCGGCGTAAGAGGAATATTCAGCGTAACAGTATTCACGCCGGTGTTCGGAACGTTAACAGTGTACTGATTCAATTGTACACCTGCTCCGTCCCACAATGTGAACGTCTTATTTCCTGCTGAACCCGCATTAACCACCGCAGTTTGCAATGTGCAGTTCTGATAAACCGTGAACTCAAGATATTGTGTTGACGTGTTATTATGCTGTCCGCCTGTTCCGAAATTATTATTGGCAGGCCCTGCATTCACTGGAGCCTGCGGAACGGCATTGGAAACATAGTAAGTAGTTGTTGAACTGAGCACAGGTGTTGTGTAAGTTGTTCCCGTCGCAATTGAAGTTCCGCCCGTAGGCTGCGAATACCAATTCAATGTTCCTGAACCGGACGCATTCAACGTAACACTTGCAGGATTACAGGTTGATGTTCCGGTAGCCGTTGGCGATGCAGGTGTATTGATTACAATATAGCTGTTCTGCACTGTTGTGTTTGTTCCGCAAGCTGAAGACACATTCAATTGAACGTTGTATGTTCCGGGAGTGGTATAAGTATGCGAAGCGTTATACATGGTATCAGTGGTATTGTCGCCGAAATCCCATGTTGCTGACGATGCGTTAGTACTTGTATTCGTGAAGTTCACTGTAAACGGCACGGAACAAGAAGTTGTAACATCTCCCGAGAAAGCTGCAGTTACTGTAGCATTATACTGCGGACCTACGCCGCATGCATACCATGCGTTGGTAACGGCAATCACAGCAGGCGTGCAAGCTCCGAACAGATCCTGAGCAGACTGAATTGAATAAGTACGTGAATCAGCGTAGTCTGAAGTGTTCACGAGATAATAGCAGTTATTGCGGAATGCAATGCGCGCGGCATCATACCAACCGATTCCAGTTATCGAGTATGCGTTATTCAAATCATTCGTTCCGGAACCGCCGGCGCTTGTGAGGTAATACCAGAAATTCTGCACACCGCTGTTGGTATGTACACCACCGTTATCAGCTGTTCCTGTGTACCAGTTTGTTCCGCCGTAGCAATCCGGATCTCCGTATTGGTTTGGATTGCTCATGGAACGCAAAGCTGTATTCGCTGTAACAGTAATCTCCTCACCCATGAGGAAGTTCGCGGTACTTGGTTTCTTATAAAATTCGATTGCCGTTCCGAAAATATCAGAGAACGATTCGTTCAACGCTCCTGATTCATCCTGGTAATCGAGATTCGAAGTAAACTCTGTTACCCCGTGAGTAAATTCGTGTCCGCATACATCAATCGCTACAAGCGGATTGAAGTTACCAGCAGTTCCGCTACCATCACCGTAGGTCATAACAGATCCGTCCCAGAACGCATTGTTATAGTTGTTGCTGTAATGCACGTAAGAGAACATTTCCATTCCGCTTCCATCGAGTCCGTTACGACCCATTTCGAGCAAATAGAAATCATATGTTCCTTCAGCGCCCCAATGCGCATCATTACCGGCGTGATCGTCGTTTGCCGTGTTTGTCCACGTAGTTGAAGTATTCGTGAAATCCGTCGCCGCTCCGTAATTGGTTCCGTTATTCATATTCAGTGTCTGAATTCCCTGCCCACGACCGGTTTCACGCAGGCGATACTGTCCACTTGCAAAATTATCGCAAGTAAAATTCTGAGTACCGCTGTACATTGTAACACCCGAAGCAGGCGTATCAATGTGATGAATTCTGTTCTTCGCATGAACAATCTCTCCGGTGTTTGCATCAACGAAAATCCATTGACGCGACATTGGTTCATGAGCATAGATGTCAAGTTTCCAAGCCAGAACATAATCCTTCTTCATTACATCGCCATCGCGGCAGATAATCACCAATTCTCCCTGCGGATAATATGTTGCGTTCTCATTATGAGAAACAACTTTATACATCGCTTCTTCGGCCGGAATTTCCCATTTGTAAGTTGAAGCGCCAACGAATGCAACTGCTTTCGCTACTGCAGCATCTTTTGATAAAGATGCATTTGTATTGAGTGTGATACCGTCGAACCACATTCCGTTTGCAGATTGCACAATTCCGTTTTTGGAGTGAACGATATACTCACCATTCTCAACACGTATGTTGTTATACGTTTGTGCATAACGCTCATGCGTAAAACCGATTTCATCTTTCATCGGTCCCTTTGATCGCATTCCATCAGCGAAATTCATTTTAAGTGCCGGACGCAACGTTTCAATCGCGTTGCTCTGTGCGATTCGAGTATCTTCTCTGAACACAATGAAAGAAGGAACGCGCGACTTCTTATTGATGATTACAGTTTTACTGCCTTTGCAGTAGGATTCAGCTTCTGTACCGGAAAAAGATTTCTGCGCGAAAGTGTTTACAGACGCAAACAGGAACGATGCAAGTACAGCAACTTTGATTACAGTGGTTTTCATGCGGTTGATTGGTATGCTTGTTTGCCGAAAATTAATTGTAACAATCTGTATATACAACAGATTTATTTCTATTCCATATTATGGAAAAATGGCGAACATGTCCCGCAAAACAGGAAACACTGAAATTGAGCAGAAATCAAATACCTTCCAGCATCAAGAGGCTGGCGGTTGTATCCTTAAGGCACAAAGAAAGAAATGCCTCTAAAGGTATTCCCTTGTGTTCGAATCGGATCAGATACTCGCGGCACGGCTCTTTTTGAGTATTGCTGCGGGAAAAATCAATGTCGCCGCGAGCGATAAGTGCTTTCAGACTGTCGTGCGACAATTGAGCGGCCTGCATCTTCTTTCCAAGAACGGAATCAATACTGATCTTTTTTACCAATGAGATCTGTTCGGTAACCCGACTCGCAGGAGAGCACGATTCGAAGTTGCGCCCTTTGAACATAACCAGTGTAATCAGCAATCCAAGTCCAACTCCGAAGAGATACAATTTAACGCGTCGCCAGGTAAGCATAATGTGAAAATCAATTACAGTGCTGCCAGCAGCAACTCAATGTCTTTGGAAGGCAGATTGAACAAATCGCCGAGATATTTTTTGGTGAGAATACCGTTGTACAGATAAACACCGCTGCGCACGCCGCTGTGATCACGGATCATGTTAGGCAATCCTCCGGTTTCACCCATTTCCTGAAGAATAGGAGTGAAAATTGTACTCAACGCATAAGAGGCGGTACGTGAAACACGTGAAGCAATATTCGGTACGCAATAATGAATTACGCCGTGCTTTCTGAACACAGGCTGAGAATGGTTCGTCACTTTCGAAGTTTCGAAGCATCCGCCCTGATCAATACTTACATCAACTATTACGGAGCCAACTTTCATTTCACTGATCATTTCTTCCGTCACAACAAGTGGCGTTCTTCCTCCGCTTGCGCGCAACGCACCTATCGCAACATCGCAGGTGCGCAGATGCTTTCCGAGTACGCGTGGTTGAATGATGGAAGTAAACACGCGTGTACCAATGGAGTTCTGCAATCGACGCAAACGATAAACTGAATTGTCGAACACTTTCACTGTTGCTCCCAATCCGAGTGCAGCGCGCGCAGCGTATTCTCCAACTGTACCGGCTCCGATAATAACGACTTCAGTAGGTGCCACGCCGGAAATTCCGCCGAGGATGGAACCTTGCCCGTTATTGGCGTTAGAAAGATATTCGGCAGCAATGAGTATTGATGTGCCTCCGGCAATTTCACCCATAGAGCGGATTACAGGAAACACGCCTTCTTCGTCCTTAATCCATTCGAACGCAAGAGCAGTTACTTTTTTATCGATGAGTTTTTTCAGGAAATTCTCCGGCTGAGCGGGCAGCTGTAAAGTAGAAAGCAGTGTCTGCTTCGGCTGCATCAATTCGATTTCCTGAGGAGAAGGCGGTGCCACTTTCAGAATGATTTCCGCGTTCTTGTAAAGTTCTTCCGGTGTGTAAACAATTCTCGCTCCGGCTTCCGAATAGTCGTTGTCCTGAAAGTTTGCATTCTTCCCTGCTCCGGTTTCTACCAGAACGGAATGTCCGTGATTCACGAGTAATGCAACATCATCCGGAACAAGCGGAACACGGTTTTCCTGGAAAGTGATTTCCCGGGGAATTCCTATGTTAAGAGAACCTTTTTTTCTCGCCACTTCGAGCATTTCCTCCTGTGGCATCAGGGCGCCTTTGGTCAGCGACAGCAATACATCACGTGATGGTTTCATAGAACCGCAATTCTGGTGTTTTTACTCTTACGGAAGAGAATGAGTAAAGATACGAAAACGACAACGAAAACACCCCGATTCGCGATTATGCGTTCCGGACAGAGAAAATACGCGTGTTGCCTTCCAATACAATTTCCACCTCCACGGTACCGGGAGGCAGAATTTCAGGAGCTATTTCAGGCCATTCAACAAAGCAGTAGCATCCCGAATGCAGCAATTCGTGCAAACCTGCTTCGAATGCCTCCGCAGCCGAACGCAAGCGGTAAAAATCGAAATGGTAAACCGATTTTTCCTCCCTTGTCACATACTCATTGACAATAGAAAAAGTAGGACTGGACATTTGTTCTTCCACGCCGAGACGAACACACAACTGCTTGATGAAAGTCGTTTTACCCGTTCCCATTTCCGCTTTGAAAGTAAAAACACGACGGTCAGGAAATTCACGTAACAACGCTTCAGCTACTGCGGGTAACTGCTGTTCGTCTTCTGCACGTGCCTGAAAGTTCATTTGCTGATATCTGAGTTGCGAATGTACAAACGTACATTGTTGTCGCCTTTTGGCAATGTATAATACTTCCAGGATTTGCCCGGCTGAAGTAAACTTGAATCCGTGCAGGTTGAATCGGTATAAAACTGAAATCGTTGCGCAACGTCTCCCTTTGAACTTCTGAATTGTTGACGCGCTCCACCGAATCCGGCTTCTTCGTAAACCACAACGGTAGAATCCGGGTCAATACGGCACGGCTTACCTTTCATGAACGATCCGCTCTTATCAACGCAATAAAGCGGAGCATTCGAATCATTGACCACAGCATACGTCAAATGATAAGCAGGATCGCATGAAGCGAAAACGCAACTCAAGAACAGAAAGATCCCTGCACGAACAATCATTCTTTATCTCGGAACCAGAGTAACAAACGGGATAATCATTTCCTCGAGGGAAACACCTCCGTGCTGGAATGTATTACGGTAATACTGCACGTAGTGATTGTAATTGTTCGGATAAGCGAAGAACATCGCTTCGGTAGCGAAAATATAAGCGGTGCTCACATTATTCTTCGGAAGGAAAGCGTCTGAAGGATTTCGCACTTCAAAAACGTCCTTCTTAACATAATCCAGATTTTTACCCTGTTTGTAACGAAGATTCGTGTTCACATTGCGGTCGCCAACCACTTTCGTAGGTTCAGTAACTTTAATTGTTCCGTGATCGGTAGCGATAACCATTCTGCACTTTTTATCGGCAATGAACTTCACAATATCATGCAATGCCGAATGTTCAAACCACGATAATGTAAGCGAACGATAAGCAGCGTCATCATCAGCCAGCTCACGGATCACATCCATTTCCGTGCGTGCATGCGAAAGCATATCCACGAAATTGTAAACAATCACATTGAGTTTATTCTGCATCAGGTTATTGATGCTTTCCGCAAGTTTCTTTCCGCCTGCGTAATTCGTCACTTTGTGATATGTGAACTTCACATCTTTCCCGATGCGCTTCAGGTTTGAACCGAGAAACTCTTCTTCGTGCAGGTTCTTCCCGCCTTCATCATCATCGTTCTTCCACAACTGCGGGAAACGTTTCTCAATTTCAGAAGGCAGCAACCCGGCGAAGAGTGCATTTCGCGCATATTGAGTCGCGGTCGGAAGAATACTGCAGAACAGGGATTCTTCTTCTACACGGAAATACTGACTCAATACAGGTTGCAAAACTTTCCATTGATCGTAACGAAGGTTATCTATCAACAGGAAGAATACAGGTCCTTCTTTCTCCAATTGCGGAGCAAGTTTCTGTTTGATTAATGTATGCGACAACACCGGTGGATTTTTATCCTTACCGTTGAGCCAGTCGAGATAATTTTTACCGATGAACTTCGCGAACGCAACATTGGCTTCACGTTTCTGCATGGTCAGAATCTCATGCATGCTCGGATCCTGAGATTTCTCCAGTTCCAGCTCCCAGAATACAAGTTTGCGATAAATCTCCACCCACTCTTCCCAGGAAAGTCGATCTGAAATTGTCATCCCGATATTCCGGAACTCCTGCATGTAACCGCTTGTTGTTTTCTCGCTGATAATTCTCTTGTTGTCGAGAATCTTCTTCAGCGAAAGCAGAATCTGATTCGGATTTACGGGCTTGATCAGATAATCAGCAATCTTGGAACCGATGGCATCTTCCATCAGATTTTCCTCTTCGCTCTTGGTGATCATCACTACAGGAATATCCGAATGCTTCGCTTTGATTCTGGTAAGCGTTTCAATTCCTGTAATGCCAGGCATGTTCTCATCGAGAAACACAATATCCACATGCTCCTTTGCTGCAATATCCACAGCTTCATTACCACTTGTAGCAGTGATAACGTCGTAACCTTTATCCTGAAGGAACATGATGTGCGGCTTCAGCAATGAAATTTCATCGTCAGCCCAAAGTATTCTGATCTTATCCATAATTAGCGTGTGCGCTTTCAATCCTTGAAAACGGAGAATAAAGGTACATATTGTGAGCAAAGGTGCAGAAGCCAGTCAAGGTATTGTGATCTGTTAACAGATGCGCTCTAATTATTACCTTTGGTGTCCTTCGATGAAACCCGCTGCCAAAAGAAAAATTCTCAACGATCCTGTTTACGGATTTGTAACCGTTCCCTCGGAATTGGTTTTCAATCTGATGAACCATCCGTGGTTTCAGCGACTGCGGAGAATCCGTCAGCTGGGACTTACGAATCTGGTTTATCCGGGGGCATTGCACACACGTTTTCATCATGCGTTGGGTGCAATGCATCTGATGATAGAGGCGATAGATGTATTGCGCTCGAAAGGAATCGTTATCACGGATGAAGAAGCCGAGGGCGTTACCGTCGCTATTCTGCTCCATGATATCGGTCACGGACCGTTCTCACACGCACTGGAAACGAGCATCGTACATAACATAACGCATGAAGATCTTTCAGCGCTGTTCATGGATCGATTGAATGAAGAATTCAAAGGCAAACTTGATCTCGCAATCCGTATTTTCAGAAATAAATACCGAAAGTCGTTTCTTCATCAATTGGTATCGAGCCAGCTGGACATGGATCGTCTTGATTATCTGCTACGCGACAGTTTCTTCACCGGAGTTTCAGAAGGAATTGTGAGCAGCGACCGAATTGTGAAGATGCTGAATGTGGTGAAGGATCAACTGGTTGTTGAGGACAAAGGAATTTATTCCATCGAAAAATTCATTGTTGCCCGCCGTCTCATGTATTGGCAGGTTTATCTGCACAAGACAGTATTGTGTGCAGAACATCTGCTCGTGAATATTCTGCGAAGGGCAAAAGAACTTTCCGAAAAAGGAACGGAGCTTTTTGCAACACCTTCCTTAAAAGTGTTCCTCAATAATCGCTTTTCCAAATCAGCGTTTATCAAGGATCGAACTTTATTGGAAACATTTGCAAAACTTGATGATTACGACATCATGACTGCCGTTAAAGTTTGGTCTGAGAATTCAGACAAAGTTCTCTCGGAGTTGTGCCAATGTATGATCAATCGAACTTTGTACGCAGTTGAGTTGCAGAACAAACCTTTTGCCGGAGCATACGTTGAAAAACTGCAGAAACGCGCTGCAAAATCCATGAAGCTCAGCAAAGAAGAATTGACCTACTTTGTTTTCACCGGAGCTGTGCAGAATAAAGCATACAATGCAGATGAAATGCACGACAACATCCGAATCAATATCCTTTACAAAGACGGAACAGTAAAAGATATTGCTGAAGCGGCTGACCTGCTCAACATTTCAGTACTTGCTCATCCGGTAAAAAAATATTTCCTCTGCTACCCGAAATCGCTGCGCGATAACCAGTGAAATTATGACCGAACAGAAATCCTCAGGAAAAGCTTTGCTTTTCATCTTCATCACGCTTTTCATTGATGTGATGGGAATCGGAATTATCATTCCCGTATTACCGAAGCTGATCATGTCGATGGAACATTGCACCATTGAAGAAGCAACAGTAATCGGCGGCTGGATGATGTTCATTTACTCCTTCATGCAGTTTTTCTTTTCTCCTCTCCTCGGGGCTTTGAGCGATCGTTTCGGACGACGTCCTGTGCTTTTGATCTCTTTGCTCGGATTCGGGATCGATTATCTGTTCCTTGGTTTCGCCGGTTCAATCTCCCTACTATTCATCGGACGTTTGATTGCGGGTGTTACGGGGGCCAGTTTCACCGTTGCCGGCGCTTATATTGCGGATATCAGTCCGCCTGAAAAACGCGCTCAGAATTTCGGAATAATCGGCGCTGCTTTCGGATTAGGTTTCATTGCCGGTCCTGCTCTCGGTGCTGCTATTGCACACTTCGGCGAACGCGTTCCGTTTTTTGTTGCTGCAGGTCTGTCTCTGGCCAACTGGCTTTACGGTTTCTTCATTCTTCCGGAATCATTAAAACCGGAGAACAGAAGAGCTTTCCAATGGAAACGGGCAAATCCGGTAGGAGCTCTGTTGCAAATGATCAAACACCCGATGGTGCTGCGCCTTGCAATCGTTTTTTTCCTGGTTAACCTCGCAGGTCAATCGCTGCCATCAACATGGGCATATTACACCATGGAGCGATATGGCTGGACCGAAAAAGGTGTAGGTTTCTCTCTCGCGTATGTTGGCTTGTGCATCGCAATTGTTCAAGGCGGATTAACGCGCATTATCATTCCTAAAATCGGAGAACAAAGAGCTGTTTACACAGGCTTAATTCTGAATACAATCGGCATGATTGCCGTGGCACTTTCCGGTGAAGGCTGGATGCTTTTCGTAGCGATGATTCCGCTTTCTATGGGTGGTTTGGCAGGACCAAGTTTACAATCCATTACTTCAAAAGAAATCCCAGCCAACGAGCAGGGTGAACTTCAAGGTTTCATGACCAGTGTAATGAGTATCACAGCTATTGTAGGACCGTTGCTCATGACAAATCTTTTCAGTGCAGGTGCATCCGGAAAGTTCGGTTTTGACCTTCCGGGAGCTCCCTATTTGTGTTCTGCCTTGCTATTAGTATCCGGCCTGGTGTTTTCCTACTTTACTTTCCGTTGGGTGCAGAAAAACAATGTGCAATCCTGAAGTCTGTAAGTCTTCAGGTCATCATTGCCTTTAACCGTTAAACTTCTGAGCAGAAATGACGTCAAATCATTTTTGACAACCGTTTGAAAAGACCTCATCCGGAACACGCATTTTTGACTAAATTTACCCGATGAAATTTCTGGCTAAAGAAATTGCCGGGCTTGCCGGCGGTAAGGTCGAGGGAAACCCCGATGCCGCAGTGTCCAAGCTTGCAAAAATTGAAGAAGGTGCACCGGGTGCACTGACTTTTCTTTCCAATCCGGCTTACGCGCAATATATCTACACTACGCAGGCTACAATTGCAATTGTCAACAACGATTTTGTTGCTGAACAATCACTGCCTGAAACGTTAACCTTGATTCGCGTTGCTGACGCGCGTCAGGCGTTTGCAAAACTTCTCGAAGCATACAATCAGTTCCGTATGAATAAAGTCGGAATTGATCCGAGTGCAGTAATTTCTTCATCAGCAAAAATCGGAGCAAACGTTTACATTGGAGCTAAAGCTGTAATCGGTGATCATGTTACGATCGGCGACAACACAAAGATTCATCCGAATGTAACCATCAATGATGCTGCGCGTGTAGGGAATAATACCATCATCTATCCCGGTGTTGTTATATATCACGATTGCGTAATCGGGAACAACTGCATACTTCAATCGGGAACAATTATCGGTGGAGACGGATTCGGATTTCAGCCGAACTCAGAGAATAATTACACCAAGGTTCCGCACATCGGTAATGTGATAATTGAAGATCACGTTGAGATCGGTGCAAATTCCACGATTGACAGAGCTACATTGGGATCGACGATCATCCGCAAAGGCGCAAAACTCGACAATCTCATTCAGGTTGCACACAATTGCGAGATTGGAGAGAACACCGTAATTGCTGCACAGACAGGTGTTGCAGGTTCTACCAAAATCGGACGTGATTGTTTAATTGGCGGTCAGGTTGGAATTATCGGACACCTTGTAATCGGCAACCGCGTTAAGATTGCAGCACAATCCGGAATCGGAAGCAATATTCCTGATGACGAAATAGTGCAAGGATCGCCGGCCTTTGGAATTGGTGATTACAAACGCAGTTATGTGATGTTCAGAAAACTTCCTGAACTCGCTGATAAAATCAAAGAACTCGAAAAGAAAGCGCAGAAATAATCTGCAACAAAGAAATGGCAGTGAAACAGAAAACAATTGCAAAGAGCGTTTCAATTTCCGGTGTAGGATTACACACGGGAAAAAAGTGTACGCTTACCTTCCACCCTGCTCCGGAGAATCATGGCTTTAAATTCCGTCGTGTGGATATCGACGGTCAACCTGTGATTGATGCAGATGTTGACAATGTGGTAGACACCGCGCGCGGCACCACACTCGAACAAAACGGAGCACGCGTTTACACAACTGAGCATGTGCTTGCAGCTGTAATGGGCAGCGATCTGGACAACGTGATGATTGATCTTGATGCACCTGAAGTTCCAATTATGGATGGCAGCTCATGGCCTTTCATGACGGCACTTGAAGCGGCAGGAATTCAGGAGCAGAATGCTGATCGCTACATTTTCGAATTGAAAGAGAATCTAACGTTCGAAGATCCGGTGAAGAAAGTTGAAATGCTTGCTGTTCCTCAGGATGCATTCCGCGTAACTGTGATGGTGGATTACAACTCTGATCTGCTCGGCACACAACATGCTTCTATTTACAACCTCGGAGAATTCCGCGATTCAATTGCTAAATGCAGAACGTTTGTATTCCTGCACGAGCTGGAGGCGCTGATTCAGCATAACCTGATCAAAGGCGGTGACGTTGACAATGCAATCGTATTGATCGACAAACCAATTTCAGATGAGACATTGAATCATCTGCGCAAAGTGTTTAACAAGCCCGACGTTGAAGTAAAAGGACGCGGTGTATTGAACAACCTGCAACTACATTTCTATAACGAGCCGGCGCGTCACAAACTTCTTGATATTGTTGGTGATCTCGCTCTCGTTGGTGCTTACATGAATGTGCACGTACTTGCTGCACGTCCGGGACACGCAGGGAATGTTGCATTCGGCAAGAAACTGAAGCAATTGATCAAGGAAGACAAAGCGAAGAAGCAAGAGCCTAAGTTCAATCCTGAAGCTCCTGCATTGTTCGATACGCGTGAGATCATGAAAATTCTCCCGCACCGTCAGCCATTCCTGTTTGTAGACAAAATCATTGAGCTTACACCGACTTATGTTGTTGGTGTAAAGAACATCACAATGTCTGAATTCTGGACGCAAGGTCATTTCCCTGACGAGCCGATTTTCCCTGGCGTATTGCAGGTAGAAGCAATGGCACAGACAGGCGGGATTCTTTGTCTGAAAACAGTTCCTGATCCGGAAAACTATCAGACTTACTTCCTGAAAATTGAAAGCGTTAAGTTCAAACAGAAAGTAGTTCCGGGCGATACATGCGTTTTCAAACTTGAATTGCTTACACCGATTCGTCGCGGGTTGTGTCACATGAAAGGCACAACATACGTGAACAATAAAGTTGCTTCAGAAGCAGAGATGCTTGCGCAGATCGTAAAAGTGCGTGGCATCGAACAGAAAAAAACAGAACCTGCAGCAGTATGATTTCACCTCTCGCCTATATTCATCCGAATGCGAAAATCGGAAAGAACGTAACTGTTGAACCGTTCGCTTACATCCAGGGTGATGTGGAAATCGGTGATGGAACCTGGATAGGTCCGAATTCAGTTACAATGGACGGTGCACGTATCGGAAAGAACTGCAGAATTTTTCCCGGCGCAGTGATCAGCGGCATTCCGCAGGATCTGAAATTCGAAGGCGAGATGACCACAACGGAAATCGGTGACAACACTACGATTCGTGAGTTTGTTACCGTGAACCGCGGTACAAAAGACAAATGGAAAACAGTTGTCGGCAGTAACTGTTTGCTGATGGCATATGTTCATATCGCTCACGATTGCATTCTTGGGGATCATGTAATTCTGGCTAACTCCGTGAATGTAGCGGGACATGTAACAATCGGCGACTGGGCAATTCTGGAAGGATATGTCGGCGTTTCGCAGTTCATTCACATTGGTGCTCACAGTTTCATTGCAGGACAATGCGGTGTACGTAAAAATGTTCCGCCGTTTGTAAAAGCAGCGCGTGAGCCTCTGGCGTATGTTGGTGTGAACAGTGTGGGAATGCGTCGTCGCGGATTTTCTAATGAATCCATTCTTCAGATCGAAGACATCTATCGCACACTTTACGTGAAAGGATTGAATGTCTCCAACGCTGTGGACGTAATTGAAAAAGAAGCGCCGGATTCTCTTGAGAAAAATCAGATTCTGGAATTCATCCGCAACTCCAAAGACGGCATTATCCGCGGAATGGTTTAGTCATCTCCGGATGAAAACATTTCTGTGCGTATAGGTGCGACCGTTGGCATCTGAAATCTTATCGAAAGGAAATTCCATTACAATCAATGTATCTGTTGTTCTGTCGATCAGATTCATTGTGAGTTTATTTTTCTCTTTATTATCGCCGTGAACAACAATGCTGTAATACGTCGGAGAAATATTTTCGAATGTCTTTACCACGATACGATCTTTTATCACATCACTATCCTGAATTCGCTTCATCTTTCCTTTGCTCATGAAATGTAATGCAAATGACTTCGGGAAACTGTCTGCATAGATTACCGATTCCAGATTAGATGGCATAAACGCATTCGGCTGAACGTATTCCTCCGTGTAGATCCATCGCCATTCGCCCGCAAGAATAGATTTCTCATCATCAAGTTTGGTTTTCCTGCATGCAGAAACGGCAATCAGCGCGAAGAAAAGTGTAATACGTAGATAAATGCGCATGATTCTTGATGAGTTAGATAAGTAATCACTAATTTCATCAATGCCCGGAATGAAAACAAATCTCATCGTACTTATTCTGCTTTTATCCTTCAGCACCGCAATTGCTCAACAGGAAGGTCGTGTACGTTCTTTCATGAAAGGACGCATTGATCATTGGGAAGTAACGCTTAATGATACCGACGGTACAATTGAAGCATATCTGAAAGACGATCCGAACCGATGGACTTTTACAATCGGAACTATGGAAGGTGAAATCAATACAGTGATGAATGATCAGTTCAACCGTTGGGAAATAACCGTGGGCAAAAAAGTTTACACAATGACCACATGGGTTCCTGGATCGTGGGATCGATGGGAACTGAAAGGCGGAGATATGAAATCGACAACCACTTTCAGAACACTTTATGCAAACAGTTGGGACAATTGGCAGATGAAAGGCGACAGCACTGAATGTGATATCACCACTTACATGAAAGAAAGCTGGAACGACTGGGAAATCAAAGGTGATTTGAAAAAAATGTCGCAAGGCGAACAGATTGCTTCCGTGTTCATTCCCATTTTCGTTTCGCGCATTTACAGAGTGCGGCTGGCGCGATAGTCATTCAAAGTTTACTTTGCTTAACTTCGCGAATATCTCGTACTAACAGATGCAGATTCGTCTCAGTAAAACAGGCAAGAAATTCGGGAGAGAATGGATCTTCAGAAACGTGGAGCACGTTTTTGAACCGGGAAGCTGCACGGCCATACTCGGCGCAAACGGAAGCGGAAAATCTACATTACTGCAAGTCATTTCCGGATACGTAATTCCTTCGGAAGGAAGCGTGGAATGCATTGAGAACAATGCATCTGTTCCGCAGCATGAAGTACACAAGCATTTTTCATTTGCATCTCCTTATCAGGAAATGATGGAAGAATTTACCTTGCGAGAATCCGTTGAATTTCAAAACCGTTTTCGTCAATGGAAAAACAATCTTTCCAATGAAGATGTAATTGAAAAAAGCGGATTGGCGCATGCAGCTGATAAGCAGATTCGCCACTACTCTTCTGGTATGAAGCAACGCGCACGACTCACGATGGCGATACTTGCGCAGTCCGATGTACTCTTGCTCGACGAGCCCTGCTCCAATCTTGATAAGAACGCACAACAATGGTACGGCGAACTCGTGAACACCTATCGTGGGAATCAAACTGTGATTGTTTGCTCGAATCAGATTACAGAAGAATACTTTTTCTGTACGGAAACCCTCGAAATCAGCCATTTTAAGCCCGTTATGGCTTAAGAATGGGTGAGGGAATCAAGGCATAATTCCTATATTTGCCGCCCGTGGTCGCGGATTGACTGCGGTAATTCAAAGAAGTCCAATTTTATAATTCAGAATCAAATGGCTGATACCGGCGACGTAAGCATCGGAACATTCTTGAAGTTCAACGGAGAACTCGTTCAGGTTGTTGAATGGCAACACCGCACACCGGGAAACCTGCGTGCATTTTATCAGGGCAAAATGAAAAACATGCTCAACGGCAAACTCGTGGAAAACCGTTTCCGCTCCGGTGAACTGGTTGAGATCGTTTACGTTGAATACAAAGCGCTTCAGTATATCTATGCGGAAGACGAGAATATTGTATTGATGGACAAAGACACATTCGAGCAACTTTACATTCCGAAGAATATGATCTCCAGCGGGCTGGAATTCCTCAAAGAAGGAATGGATGTAAAAGTTTGGTTTGAAAGTGAACAACCGATTTCAGCAGAAGCACCTGCAACTGTTGAATTGAAAATCACATATACTGAACCTGGATTGAAAGGTGATACAGCAACAAACACATTGAAGCCTGCAACTGTTGAAACAGGAGCAGAAGTTCGTGTTCCGCTTTTCATCAACGAAGGCGATCTTATCAAAATCGATACGAAGACCGGCGCTTACATGGAACGTGTAAAGCAGTAATCGATCAGATTTCCACTCTATAGAAAACCGCCTTTAACTTGTTAAGGGCGGTTTTTGCATTTAATACGCGCTAGTTTGTTCGAAAGGTTGGCAGATGCAATCCCGAGTCAGCAGACCGTTATTATTCTTAATTTTGACCAAACATTCTGACAGTGAAAATTCCCGCGCATAAACTCTCTGAAATTGCTGCAATCATCAACGCAAAATTCGTTGGAGATGCAAATCATCAGGTAACCGGATTGAACGAAGTGCATCGTGTAGAAAACGGTGATCTCATGTTTGTGGATCATCCGAAGTACTACGACAAAGCGCTGAACAGTGCGGCCACAACAATTCTCATCAATAAAGATGTGGAATGTCCGGAAGGAAAAGGATTAATCATCTCCGATGATCCGTTCAGAGATTTCAATGCGCTGGTACGTCATTTCGAATTGAAAGGTCATTCACTTGTACAACATGCTCCTGATGCTAAAATCGGGAAGGATACAATCATTTATCCGAATGTTTACATCGGACGTGACGTTACAATCGGAGACAATTGTGTAATTAAAGCCGGAACTTTCATCGGCGACCATACAGTAATCGGCAATAATGTAATTGTACACCCGAATGTTGTGTTGGGAGGCGAAGCTTTCTACTACAAACGCAGAGCAGATTATTTCGACAAGCTGCTTACATGCGGAAGAGTGATTATTGCAGATGATGTTGAAATCGGAGCCGGCTGCACAGTAGATCGCGGAGTTACTGCAGACACAATTATCGGTCGCGGAACCAAACTCGATAATCTGTGTCACATCGGACACGATACGGTTATCGGTGAAATGTGTCTGTTTGCCGCAGGTGTTGCCATTGCCGGAGTAACTACAATTGAAGATCGCGTAACGCTTTGGGGTCGCGTTTCTGTTACAAGTGATGTTGTTCTTGGCAAAGGATGCGTGGTTCTGGCCACTTCAGCAGTTTCAAAATCTCTTGAGGCAGGCAAAACTTATTTCGGTGCTCCGGCGGAAGAAGCCCGCGGTAAATGGAGAGAGCTCGCAGCGATTCGTCAGCTGCCGGATCTGATTTCCGAAATGCGCAAATCCTGATATTCCGCCGTTAATCGTAACACGATTAATGTTGGTCTAAATTAACACGCTCAAACGCTACGATCTTCTAAATTCGCACCGATGGCAAAAGGGCGTGATACAGGCAATACAAGAACACCGCGACTGAAGGACTTCAAACTGAATTCCCTTCTCGACGTTACAAAAGCCATCAACAACAATGTTCCTGTTGCTGAACTGCTCACTCTCTTCGAAGAAATTGTCCGGGAGAAACTCGGAATCGGTAAACTGGTATTATTCAGTCATGACGGAGAACAATGGCAGCGATTACTAAGTTTCGGAGACACCAAACATTTCAATGAAATCAATCCGGAACGTGACTTTGCCGGCATCAAGGAAATAACAACGGTGGATTTCTCTCAGAAATCTCTCAACCGTTCCTTCGAAATTATCATTCCTGTTTTTCATAAATCGCAGCCGCTCGCCTATGTTCTGATCGGTGATCTGAATGAAGATGACAGCGGAATGAGTGCGGCAATCAAGCATTTGCCTTTCGTGCAAACGCTGACCAATATTATTATCGTTGCCGTTGAGAACAAGAAACTTTTCAGAGAAAATCTGAAGCGTGCCGCGATGCACAGAGAACTTGAACTTGCATGGGAAGTTCAACGTATGTTGTTTCCTGACAAACTTCCGCATAACGAGTTTCTGGACATGGACGCGATTTACCTGCCGCATCAATCTGTTGGCGGAGATTACTACGATTTCATTCAGATCAATGAAAACGAAGTGGTGTTCTGTGTTGCGGACGTTTCCGGAAAGGGAGTTCCTGCTGCGTTGCTGATGTCGAATTTTCAGGCGAGTCTGCAAATTCTGCTGCGACACATTACAGATCTCACCGAACTCGTTCAGGAACTGAATGAAAAAGTAATGCGCAACAGCAAAGGTGAAAAGTTCATTACGCTTTTCATAGCGCGTTACAATACACAAACCCGCATACTTACTTATATCAACGCGGGACATAATCCGCCATACCTCGTGGATTCAGAAGGAACAAATCTGCTTACAGTAGGTTGCACCGGACTCGGAATGTTTGATGAGCTGGTAAAAGTGCGTCAAGGTGTTGTTAATGTACACAGCGGAGCGATGCTGGTTTGTTACACAGATGGACTTGTGGAGCAATCCAACGAAAAGGATGAAGAGTTCGGAATGGAAAGATTGCAGTCGATTCTGAAAACCAACGTAGATAACACTCCGGCTGAAGTAATCGGGATTCTACTGGAGAAGATGAATGCTCACAAGAAAGAGAAACCTTACGTTGATGACATCGCGATCATCGCAGTAAAAATCAAATAGCGGCTTTAGCTTCGCGCTCTTTTCTCTCTTTACGTCTTATTGCAATATCAGCGGCAACAAGCATCGCGGCAAATCCCCAGAACGGAACGGAAGCTTTATCTGTATCAAGAAAGTTGTTGAGCATCCCGTGTACCAGATATGTTACAAGTCCCAATACCACAGCAAGCATCATCGACTTGTATGGCCCCCGCTCCAATTTCAGATACACACGCCAACCCGTTGCAACAATTGCAATCGCAACGGCGAGGAAAGTAAGCATGCCCGGGAATCCGGATTCAGCAAGCGGTCCTATGTATTCGCTGTGTGCGTTACCCATATCACCGGCATTTGTACTGATGATTGTTTTCTCGGAAGAGAGCTGATAAGGTGCGTAGAGGAAGCTGTACGTTCCCGGGCCGAATCCGAGTACAGGTTTCTCAGAGAACATACGGAATGCGGAATTCCATCTGTTAATACGCTCCAGGTTGGACGCATCTGTGGAAATGTTTGAGATCGACTCAAGGTGTTCGGCAAGATCGTCGGATGTATCCTGACGATTGCGCTCCAAACTGATCATGATGTCAGTCCAGGAAACAGCCACGTAAATAATTACAATAAGCGCAAGACCTACGATGTATTTCCAATTGATATTGAATCGCAGGATAAAATAAAATACAAGAGCAACTGCCAGACTCACCCATGCCGCACGTGTAAATGAAAAAATCAGTGCAACAGTAAACACAACCAAAAGCATGGCAGAAATCATTCGCATATTCACTGAATAGTTCATCCGGAATGTGAATACGAACAACATAGGATAAAACATTGCCAGAGCTGCACCGTATGCTGTGTGGTCATTATAGAATGGCGACATTACCCAGTGAGCAGGGTCTTCTTCAAATCCGAACAGCGAGTGCATATACAATGTATAACCGATTACAATTGTAAGCGGGATAATGTACAGCCACATGAATCGCTTTGTGTTGCTGAAATCCCCGAACATGTAGTAACCGATGAAGAAGAACGGAATAATGAACCAGAGTTTGGAAACAACGAACTTGGCAGAAACCACAGGCAATTGACTTGTGAACGTAGTCACAATCAGCCACAGCAAATACAACAGTATTGTTATTGTTACCGGATGACGTAGAAGCTCTGTATTTACCTTGCCGTTATAGATCAGACGAATGAGATACAACAACATGATTCCGGCCATTAATGGTTCGGCAGGTAAACTCAATCCGAGTTGTACTTCAGAACTCGCAAGGTTAACTGAAAGCGGCACCAGGAAAACGCAGAAGAGAATCAGTTTATCCATTCTCGTTACCGCGAAATATGCGATAAGCAGAACGGGAGGAATGAGATTCAACCAGAAAAACTCCTTTGCAATGCAGATTGCATTGGCGATCAGATATAGAAAACTGATGCCATACACCCACCAGAGCGTTTTCCTGTCGCGAATTTCATCAGTAGCCAGATCTGCCATGGCTTAGTGTTTATTGCGGTCGGCGACTACAAAAACCACAAGCGCCAGAAGTGTTGCGGAGAATACGCTGATCAACACAATTACCCAACGAACAGGATATGCTTTACTGTCTGAAGGATAAGGACGGGAAATAACGTTGGTATAAGTGAGTTCTTTATTGAGATCTATCACAGCCTGGTCATAACTAGTTTTGATGAGGTTGTAATCATCAAGCAATGATTTGTACTGACTGCTCAATGCAATAAGATCTCCGCCTTTGTGCTGAAGATGACGATACAGAGTATCCACTCCGCGATACTGCGACAAAGAAGAATTATTTGAGGCCAACTTCAGGAAGCTCTTTGTTACTTCTTTGGATTGCGATTTGTAGTCAAGTAATCCGTAACGCACACGCAAATCGCCCAGCACTTTGTCAATAGAATCAAGTTGTCTGCGTTTATAAGACAATTGATCACTGTAAATTTTTACAACTTCTGCCGTTTTTTCTCTCTGCACTAATCTTGCTTTCACATCTACAAAATGGATCAGTTCGTTCACCATTTCACTTGCGATTCGCGGATCCTCATCGAGTACATCAATCTTTACTGATTCGTACTCGGTTTTCTTCACAACAATATTCTCTTCATATTTCAGATAAAGTCGTGTTCTGCCGTTTGTTTCAGCTGTATCAATTCCGTAATGATCGGCAAGTCGGAATTTTCGTACCATCATGGCGCGTACATCCGCCGAACTGAATAACTGCAACAACTGTTCTGTCGGAGTTTCCATTGAGTACGGGATAATATTCACCGGATAAACATGCGCAGTAGAACGATACTTTGGAGTGATGAACAGGTCACTTGAAAATACTGTTGCCAGAATCCACGCGCTTACAAAAACAGCGCCGAGATGTAACTTCCTTCTGGAAGCTACTTTGAACAGATCAAGATTTTGAAAGAAGGTTTTCATGGCTTATGAGTCGATCTTTCCTGTTAATGACTGGCGTTTACGAATTGTTCTGAAATTATCGAAAACAATCAGAAACAATATCCCGAGAACCACTGATGCGAATGTGCTGACAGCAACAATAAGCCAGCGTACCGGATATGATTTCTTTTCCGCTGCAAATGCAGGGTTCACGATAAACTTGTATGAGAGCACCGACTCTGCATCGATTTTGGCTTCTTCGTATTTTTTCTTTAAGAGATTGAGCTGCTCACGCTGAATGTAAAGATTCTCCCGAACGGCCATGTATGCACTTCCGTAATCTGCAATTACTTTAAGCTCGGCTTTGAGTGATTGTATTGCGCGCTGATCACCTTTAGCAAGTGCAATAGCATACTGCTGGCTGGTAACTTCCGATTGCGATTCGTAGTCATAGATTCCAAGCTGATTGAGCTTGAACATTGAATCCTGCATTTTCTGCACTTCTGCCTGCTTGCGACGGTATTCACCTTCCACAATTGACAACGCCTGCAATGCACGATCGCGCTGCATACGACGTTTCGTGGAATCGAGCAATGCGGCAATCTCATTGGCGATATCAGCCGCCAACTGCGGATCTTTATCCATTACATCCACGCGCACCGACATGAACTCGGTACGCTTGAACGTGATGTTCTCTGCGTATGTCATGTAAAGTTTCGTATTACGGAAACGATCCTGCGGATCAATATCGTAATGCTTAAGAAGATCATATTTCTTGCAAATCTTGGTGCGGATCTCGTCGGAATTCAGAATCTGCAACATCTGTTCTGCCTGTTCTTCCTCACCGAACTGAAGAATGTCCTGTTTACCGGAATAATCTTCCGTCAAGAGCGCCTTGGAAATCGCGTTCGACTGTACAGGGAACATGATTACGGTTGACTTGAATTTCTCAGGTATAAGCAGTGCAACCACTGAAGAAAGTACAGCCGCTCCTGCTGCAATCAGAATAAGCGGTTTCCGCCAGCGCCAGAAAAATTCAAAAAGGCTGGTGGAATCGAAGAAGTTTCCGTTAACGGAATTGTTACTCATAATTTTATTGCTGGCAAGGACGCCAAAAGTAAGAAAAAACAGGGTTCAGCAGGTAAAAAAGCCTGTTTGCCCCGCCTTTCCTCAGGTGTGCGCGCGTTAAAACGCAGGTATTGTTCAATTATTGTGAGACGGCGGAAATTATCCGTACTTCATTATGCGGAACATGCCTTTTATACTGATAAAACGCGTGGCAAAGGCCCAAACAGCCGATGCGCCGCACATTACGATGAAGCCCAAAATCCATCCGTGCTCGCCTTTCCCGTGCATGTACGTATGGCAAATATTGGCCAACGACACCACACCGGCAATGAAAACGAAGAGCGTAATGATGAGCCGCCAGTTGATTTTGAACTTGAACTTGCGCTGAACAATCATTATCTGAGCAAGTGCGGTGAGCATCTGAGTAATGAGACTCGAAACCGCGGTTCCTTTCGCTCCCAGTCCGAACACCTTAATGAAAATTATGTTCATGGCAACATTGAGAATCATACCGCTCAGAGCCATAACGTTCAGTTCCTTGAGGTTTCCGTTCGCTGTTAGCAATGAACCGAAAATGTATGTAGTGGAAATTGCCGCGAAACAACCCATCAGCACAGGGAAAACCACAACAACAGTATCTATGTTGTGTTCTCCGTACAGTAATGTCATTAATTCACGTGAATAGAATGCACATGCGGTACAAACAATAACGGCCAATGTCATCAAAAGCGTAAAGGCAAGCTTCACCAATTGCTCAACGGATTCCTTGTACTTCAACATGCGGGAAAACATCGGAAGTAGAAGCACAGAGAACAGATATGCAATCATATTTACTGCATCCAGTAAACGATATGCTTTAGCATAAATTCCGGCCTGTTCACTTCCGGTGAATTCGAGCTGACGCTCCAAAGCATCTTTCTCTAAAACCTGCTCCGGAGTCAAATGATGAATATTCTCACGCAAAACTTTCAATTGCTCAACCTGTTCCAGATCTCCTGAAGGCATGAGTCGTTCAATCATAACCGAATCAATACGGTTATAGAATGTCATCAGCAGTACCAGTACCGCGAACGGGAAACTTTTCTTCAGAATCATCAGGGAGAAAGGAAGATCCCATTTCAAACGGAAAACCTCTGACTTGCCCACAACCGCCATCAGAGCAATTACAGCAGTAAGGAAATATCCCACGGTCTGTGCATACACGAAGTCCATCACATCCATGTGATCGGTGAACAATCCGAACCAGAGCATGGCCGCAACAATCGCAATCATGATGATACGATCAAGCACCGAAATAAGAGCATCTGTTTTGAAAAGATGAAGTGCCTGAAGATTCGATCGCAGGTAAAGAACCATCGAAATCAAAAACTGGTTGAATCCGAGAACCATCAACAATTTTGTGAGTCGCACATCGTAACCGATAACAAGACCGATAATCAACGTTGCAACGATGTAAATGACTGCCAACAGCAACTTCAGCATGAACAAGCCTGAAAGATGCTTGGTCAGCAAATGCTGATTCTGCGCGATGTTCTTATTGTTGAAATTCGTGATTCCGAAATCGAGAAGGATATTCAGGAGAAAGGAGAAATTGAACAATGCGAAGTACTCTCCGTATGCTGCGTTTCCCACTTCATTCTGTACGTTCGGTTCAATCACCAATATCCAGAACGGCTTAATC
Source organism: Bacteroidia bacterium (assembly GCA_023151315.1). Classification (GTDB taxonomy): domain Bacteria; phylum Bacteroidota; class Bacteroidia; order Palsa-965; family Palsa-965. The sequence goes on along the minus strand of JAKLJE010000001.1, from coordinate 104,912 downwards.
AGCAGATTCAGGAACAACAGAATAATGAGATTGGTGACGAATGAACGTTGCACGGCCGTAAAATGAATCGCGAAAATACTAAAAAGCCCGTTACAGAGGCGTTCAGGCCGGAACCACCAGAAAGTTGATTTTATCCCGATGCTTGTCCCGATCAAACGGAATCAGTTTCCCGTTTTCATTAATGCGGACATTATATCCGGCTTCCTCGAGAATGGAAAAGCAGATGTTGCGATTCTCATTGTCCCACAATTCAACGTACACCAACGGGCGATGTCTGCGGATCAATTCACGCGCTCCCCGGAAGACAAACTGTTCAAAGTTTTCTACGTCCATTTTGATGCCGGTAACTTTGACTCCATCTGCGAACAGTTCAGGTATACTGTCAAGCTTTTTCAATGGAACTTTGAAACGTATTCCTTCATTGTGATCTTTCAGTTCGGAATGCACTACATGGCTAAGACCCTGCTGGCGAGCGGCTCCTTCAACCGGTAAAACCATTTCCGCTTCACCGTCTGTATCACCCAAAGCGCAAGGCTGCACAATTACATTCTTCAGATCAAACTTGCGGATTACATAATTCAACGCATCAAGATTGTCGGGCATTGGCTCGAAGGCCATCACTTTGCCTTTGTTCACTTTCTGCGACAAGTGAGCAGTAAGGAATCCGAGATTCGCACCAACATCCAGCACAACACCTTCAGCAGGCAGCATGGAAAGGAAAACAAAGAAATCCGTTTCCCGTTTATCGTTGTGAAGTGTCTTCACTTTGAACCACGCAAACACACGCAGATATCTCCTGTAACCGAGTATCTTCTGCAAAAGTGCTTTGATCGCGTTTTTCACAGCGCGAAAGTAATGATTTCCGCGGGAAACGATTGCTTTCTCCCCTACTGTTACTTCCAAGAGTTAACCCTCCTTCGGCGCCAATCCTTAACTTCGCGCCGTGATCATTGTTGTCAATACGCGCCTGCTCATTCCCAATCGCCTCGACGGGATCGGTCGTTTTACTTACGAAACGCTGTCGCGGATCACAAGAAAACACGAAGACGTCAATTTTGTTTTTCTGTTCGACAGACCGGTCGATGAAGAATTTATCTTCTCCGACAATATCACTCCGGTGAAACTATTTCCTCCGGCGCGAAGAACATGGCTTTTCAACTGGTGGCTGAATCATTCAGTACACGGAGTTTTGCGTGACCTGAAACCGGATCTTTTTCTTTCCCCTGACGGATTCCTTCCGCTTCGTGGCACAACGAAATGTTTGCCTGTAATTCACGATCTGAACTTCGAACATTACCCGGAAGATTTGCCTGTTCACTATTCGGAATGGTATCGGAAAAAATTTCCGCAGTTCGCGAAACGAGCAACACGTATCGCAACGGTTTCTGAATTTTCCAAACAGGATATCGCTTCACTTTACAAAATTGAACCTCATAATATCGACGTAGTTTACAATGCCGCGAGTGAAGGTTTTGTTCCGCTTACAAGCGAACGTATCGCAGAAGTGAGAAAGAAATGGAGTGCAGATGCTCCTTATTTTCTGTACATAGGGGCCTTGCACCCGCGTAAAAATCTGGTGCGATTGATTGAAGCATACGAACAGTTCAGAAACAACTGCGATACCAATATCAAGCTGCTTATTACCGGTGGCGAATTCTGGAAAAACGAAGCGTTGAAAAAAACGCTGGATACAATGAAGTTCAGGAACGATGTGGTATTCACCGGTCGCGTCACTGATCAGGAAGTTCGCGATATAACAGGTGCAGCATACGCGCTGACGTATGTTCCATACTTTGAAGGATTCGGAATTCCTATTGTTGAGGCAATGTCTTGCGGGGTTCCTGTAATTTCCGGCAATAAAAGTTCTTTGCCTGAAGTGGCAGGAGAAGCTGCTTTGTATTGCGATCCGTTCTCGGTAGAGAGCATTGCAACCTCTATGAAACAGATTGTATCTGACGATTCGTTAAAAAATAAGTTAAGTGAAGCCGGAATAGAGCGCGCATCACATTTCTCCTGGGAGAAATCGGCTGACGCGTTGTGGAATTCAATGATGAGAACAATTGAACAGGCTTAAATCATATCTCAATAAAGGAATCCTGGAAGCAGGATGTGATGAAGCCGGGCGAGGTTGCCTCGCAGGTCCGGTATTTGCTGCAGCTGTAATTCTTCCGGAAGGGTTTTCACATCGTTTGCTGAACGATTCAAAAAAGATGACGGATGCACAACGGAAAGAAGTTCGTCCTTATATAGAAGAAAACGCGATTGCCTTTGCAGTTGCCAGTGTAAGCGTTGAAGAAATCGATGAGATTAATATTCTACGGGCGTCTTTTGAAGCTATGCATCGTGCAGTGCGCAAACTGAAAGAGCAGCCTCAGCATTTGCTGATTGACGGAAACCGATTCAATCCGTTTCAGGGAATTCCTCATACATGCATTATCGGAGGCGACGGAAAATTCAAAAGTATTGCAGCTGCTTCGGTACTTGCAAAAACATATCGCGATGATTACATGGATAAACTTCATGAATCTTTCCCGCAATACAGTTGGCTGGCCAACAAAGGATACGGAACGGCTGCACACAGAAAAGCTATTGCCGAATTCGGTGCTACTCCGCATCATCGTACTTCGTTCAGGTTGTTGCCGGACCAACTTGAACTTTTCTGATCTTCAGAACACGAAAAATGAAAACTGCACTGATCGCTTTTGCATTCGCTACACTTGTGACTCACGACTACAGCTCACTTTCCGGAACCTACGTCGGAACAAAAGATGATTATTTCACCGAGATCAAATTGTATGACGACAGCGTGTTTTCCTACAAAGCTTCCAGTGAATTCCCGTTCGAAGTTTCAGACGGAAAATGGCTGATCAAAGGAGATACCGTGATTCTGAATTCAGAACCATGCGCAAATCCTGAATTGCTGCAACATCCTCCTGTAAGAACTTACAAGATGTTCATGAACGCGAAGTATTACGTGAAAGGAAACTCTTTGCTTCCGGTTTCAGCGTCCGGGAAACTGCAACGAGGAGAATCACTCACCAAACAGGATTGATTCCTAAACGAAATTCAGCAATCCGAATTTCCTGCCGAGTACAATCTCAGCATCCGTTCCAAGCCAGTTCTGAAGTATCGTTGCATACACCTGACGGAAATCGAGTTTGTGAATGAGATCGCCTTCATTGAGATTTGTCAGATCCGCAGCTTCATTCAACACTCCTTTATTCTTCAGATTTCCACCGGCAAGCATCACCACATTCGCAGTTCCGTGATCTGTTCCCTGACTTGCGTTCTGCTTCACACGACGACCAAACTCGCTGAAGGTCATCACCAGCGTTTCATTCCACAATCCTGCGTCTTTCATGTCTTTTGAAAACGCATCCAATGCTTCGCTGTAGACTTTCAGCAAACGGTTCTGTTGTCCGTTCTGGCCGGCGTGCGTATCAAATCCCGGAAGAGAAACATAATAGATTACAGTTTCACTTCCGCCAAGAATAAGTTCAGCCACAGTTTTCATTTGCTTACCGAATGCATGCTGCGGATAAATCGCTTTGGGTTTTCCCGCTCTTGATTTCTCAATGAGATAACTTGCACTTTGCGAGGTTTCGGAAAGTGATTTGTGCAGGTAATCCACTAACGGATGATCGCTTTCGTGATGTTTATAATCATTTGCAATCTGCATGAGTAATTGATCTTCCGTCAGCAATCGCATTCGTTTCGGATTTCGCGTACCGATGCCTTTTACACTATTCCCTTTCAATGCAAGACTCATTGCATCATCAATCTCAACTGCGAGATGCGGTTTGATAATATCTCCTGAATTGCTTGCATCCAGCCAGCGACCGATCCATCCGGACTGAATGTATTTATCTGCATCTGACGCGCTGTGCCAGATATCGAGAGAACGGAAATGCGAGCGGTTCGGATTATCATAACCAACAGCGTTGAGTACCGCGAACTGCCCGGAATTGTACAAATTATGCACGCCTGTCATACCCGGATTGAATCCGAAATAATCATTCATGCGCAACACCTGTGCGGATTTAATTCCGACTGTAGGGCGATTGCTGTGATAGACATCATCACCGTACGGAACGACCATGTTCAATCCGTCGTTTCCACCGGTAAGCTGCACAACGATGAGTCGTTTTCCATTGGTCGCAGGCAGAAACAATTGATCCAACGCGCTCTTTGATTCGGGAGTTTCTCCTCGAAGAAATTTCGGGATCATCAGTGTTGCAGATGCCAGAGCACTGATTCTTAAAAAGTCTTTTCTTGAAAACTGTGACATAATTTTCTCCTTTCCGTTCAGATCAGTTGGAATTCCGGGAACTGCATTAATGTTGTCAGCGTGGTAATAATGCGACGCTCTTTCGTTGATGTATCAACGAGTTTGTCGATCTCTGCAGGGTTAATATGATCCGTGTTTGCAACCATGAGAAAACGCATGCACTCTTTGGTAATTTCGTTGTCCGGATATTGTTTAAAGTGCGTAACCAATGCGCTCCAATCCGATTTGATTTTCACTTTTTCTTCTTTGTCTTTCTTCTTCGGATTGTCCTTTTCCTCAAATGCCGGTTTACGATACAAGCGAGCTGTGCCCGCATCCAGAATAGCACGCGGCATATGCAATCGTTGAATCAATGCATTGCTGTCAATCCAGCTTTTCCCGCCTTTCCATCCGGCCACATTCGGCGGAGAGAACAATGTTTGTCCAAGAACATGCTGTAAAGCCAGCATTTGTTCATCCTCCAGTTCAACCTTGCAGTATTTCTTGTACTTCACAATCAATTCCACCGGAGAAATAATGACTGCACCAAAGTTTTTCGGATCGTAAAACCACTCCGCATTAAACATTACCCGAAGCAGATCTGTGATATCGTAGTTGTTTCTGAAAAACCGCGCTGAAAGTTCTGCTACATGAGATTCATTTACTTCATTATTTACAAACAAGCGATACAGTTTCCGACAGATGTATTGCGCTGTTTCCTGCTTGGCCAAAAGCAGATCTACAACCTCTTCTCCTTTGTAAATCGTTTTTCCGAATACTGTCTTTGAAGAATCATCGTGCTGTTTGGGATTGAATTCGAATTCCCCCTTCTGATTAACGGTCCAGCCGGTAAAAGCTCTTGCTGCTTCCTTGATATCCTTTTCAGTATATCCGTTTCCTTCTCCCAACGTAAAGAGTTCCATTACCTCACGGGCAAAATTCTCATTCGGCGCATTCTTCTTGTTCTGTTGGTTGTTCAGCCACAAAATCATAGCCGGATCTTTCGACATGGCGTGAAGCATTTCACGGAAATTTCCCAACGCATGATGACGTAATGTGTTGTGCTGAACCTGCATGAGATACCCGAACGGAGTTCCGGTCGCAAAATGGTTGTGCCAGAACAAAATCATTTTCTCACGAAGCTGAGCTTTCGCTACAGCCATGCGTTCAATCCAGGCCAGATTCAACTGGTCTTTCTCTTTCTGTGATTTCAGAATGAGAAACACCGTTTTCACCACGCCTACTTCTCCGTTGTCTTTTGTCTCCGGCTTGGGAATGTAATTAATGTCTTCCACGACCGCTGCGTCGCGAATCAGGTCTTCCACAACAATGGAAATTTCCTTCTTCTCGAATCGCTTCTGTAATTCCGGAGTCAGTCCGAATCCTGCCCTGTTCAGCAGATGGTTGAGTTTTCGAAACTGTTCGTCTTTCATAAACCGCGTGTTTGTGTTAAGATAAGCGCAATAACGATACCACAAATATTTCCATTTAACTGTAACTTCCAAGCTCACTTACCCGTCTACAGGGCCTGAATTGAAGAAGTTCTTTTGGGTTTGACGCTTACAACCCGCAAAAGTTCAATCGCACGGTGTTAACACTGCACATTTGATAAGTACGCCTGAAATCATCTCTTGCAGAACGCAGGGATTGGTAATTTTCGCGTATTAATTATGTCGAAACGCCTGAAAATTGTCTTTATCGTTCTGGGAATAATCATTCTCGGCGGCGGCATCACCACTTTTCTATACTTGCGCAGCCTCAAAGCTCCGTCAAGAGATGCTTTGGAAGCTGTTCCCACAGGTGCCTTCTGCATAGTTTCCTCCAATGATTTTCAGGATGGCTGGAAGCAGTTGAATCAAGGGAATATGATCTGGTCGGCACTAACCGAAACCGAATGGGCTGATAAGGTCCGTCATGTTGCTGCGTTATCCGACTCGCTCATCAACACCAACGAAAACATTAAGGAATTTCTGGAGGAAAATCCGGGATACCTTTCCATTCATTGCACAGGTACAGATCAGTTGAATTATGTTTTCACGCTTTCATTACCAGGGAAATCGTATTCGGATCAGGCATCGGAATTTATCCGCAACGGGGCGAAGGGACATACATTCACCGAGCAGCCTTATATCAATGGAATAATTAGCACAGGGAAATCAGCAACAGGTAAATTTTATATTTCTGTTTGCGAAGGAATCGTGCAGATTTCTGATAATGAAGAACTGCTGCGTGCTGCAATTGATCAGCTCAACAAACGAAATTCTTTGTTGAACGACAAAGGTTTTGTAGCCGTGAGAAAAACGGCAGGTGAAAAATCAGTTGCGAATGTTTATGTGCATTATGGCAAGTTGCTTGTGCTTCTTAAGCGGCACGCCACCAGAGAATTTCACAACAAACTGGATATATTGAACTCCTTCGGAGGCTGGACAGAAACGGATATGAATCTTCGTCCGAATGCAGTTATGCTGAATGGCTATACTTATGCTTCGGATTCAACAGCAAATTGGTTGAATATTTTCCGCGGACAACAATCGCAGCCACTCGAAGCAGATGCCGTACTCCCGAGCGGAACCATTGCATACACCGATTTCAGCATCTCTAACTTCAGTGCGTTCCTTTCGGCGTACGACAGCTATCTTAACAAACTCGGAGAAGGAGATGAACGCCGCGATCGACTCGCACAACTCAACACCAATTACGGTTACTCTCCGGAAGAACATATCGGATCGTGGATCGGAAATGAAGTTGTGAAGGCGGAAGTAAACATTCCGGGAGAAGGACTGAAACCTGTGGCTGTAATCAGTACAGTCAGCACTTCGCGTACACGCGAAAAACTCGAAAGTCTGCGTCCGCAGCGCGACACAGGTGCTGTGACTGCTCCGCTGGATTCAACAGGAATTCCGGTTCGTTCGGTTCCGGTTCCTGAAATGCTTCCTGCTACATTCGGAGAAATGTTCTCGGAGTTCCGCGAATGTTATTACGGCATCACCAGCCATTATGTAATCTTCGCCACCGACATTAACACTATCCGTTCGTTCATCATATCTGCTGAGTTTGGACGTACATTACGCAAGGACCGCAACTACGAAGACTTTGCCACAAACATGGCGAAAGATGCGAGTCTTACATTCTATGTTTCAGTTGCACGTTCGACTGATTTACTAACTGCAAGAACTGAGGGAGGATTATCTGCTGACATCAGACATCATCAGGATCTGCTGAAAAAATTTGACGGTGTAACGCTTCAATACAACATCGGAGAAAGCAATCTGCATTACACCAACATGTTTCTACGTCACAATCCTCAGAGTAAAAAGAATGTGGCTTCATTGTGGGAAACGCAATTGGATACAACATTCAGCGGAAAACCTTCATTGCTGATTAATCACAATACAAAAGGACTTGACATCTTTATTCAGGATGATGTCAACAGAATTTATCTGATCAGCAGTACCGGAAACATTTTCTGGAAACGGGAACTCAACACACCAATCATCAGCAATATTCAGCAAGTGGATGCTTTGAAAAACGGCAAGCTTCAGATCGTGTTCAATACTGCAGATTCTCTTTTTGTATTAGACCGCAACGGCAATAATCTAGCTCCTTTCCCTGTGAAACTTCCGGATCGCGCTACCAATGGTGTACACGTTTTCGACTATGAAAACAATAAAGAATACCGCATGCTGGTCGCTTGCGCTGATCACAAAGTTTACAACTACAACATCAAAGGAGAAAAAGTTGAAGGCTGGAAAATCCCGCAAACAGAAAACGATGTGATTGCTGAAGTCGGACACACCATTGTGCAGAACAAAGATTATGTTGTGATCGTTGACAAAGCAGGGAAAACAGTAATAACTGACCGCCAAGGCGCAACACGTCTGACACTGAAGGAAAATCTCGGAAGTCCTGTAAAACGATTTTATCTTGAACCTGGAAAAGACCTTGCAAGAACAAGAATTGTAAGTATCGATTCATTGGGCAATGTATATCGGTTGTCATTCAATGATGAACTTGAACGTTTTCATTTCCTCGACTTCAACGAGACACCGCAATTCGAATACACCGATATTAACGGTGACGGAAACATGGAATATATTTTCCTGACCGGCGATAAGCTTACCGTATTCAATCAGGATAAACTGACCGCAATGTCATTCGGATTCGAATCTCCTGCTCAACCTTGGTTGCAAACATTCAGATTCGGTGATAATGATGTGCGCATAGGAACAGTTTGCAGCAGCGCGAATGAATTGCATTTACTCAATAAAGGTGGCGCTGAATCTGAAGGATTCCCGATGCCGGGTCAAACCCCGTTCAGTATTGGTCGCTTGAACGGTGGTAGTGAGTTAACCATCATTTGTGGTATTAACAGGCGCTACTTGTCGGCATATTCCATGCCTTAGCCGTTTCTGTCCCCGTATTTCCCTTAAATACGTGCGTTTTTCTATCTTTGGGTGCACAACCGAAAATCATGAAAAGACTTCTCACCCTTATAGCTGCCGTTGGCTGCTCTTTTGCGCTGTATTCTCAGGAATTCCTGGGCTACGCGAACAGCAACTACGCCGGCGTTAACGGAATTGATCTCAACCCGGCTTCCATTGCTGACAGCCGATACAAAGTTGATATCCTTCTTACCGGAACAAATCTGATGTTCCAGAACAACTACATCGGATTCAGCAAGAAAGCACTGGATAATCGTCAGGGACCGTTACTTCCGCCGGATTCCACAACAAGCTGGCCTGCATTTGATGATTCGCTGTTTCAGGATAAGTATATCATCGAGAATCTCGATGGTCAGAAAAAGTCTGTTTTCCTGAGCAACAAAGTGTGGTTGCCGTCCGTGATGTTTTCGGTAAACGAAAAGATTTCCATCGGTCTTACAGGATCACTTCGCAGTTACCTGAACGTTGACGGTGTGGAAGAAGATCTCGCCCACCAGTTGTATAATGATTTCGGCGACAGCACTCAATATTTCAACTCACTTTCGAATGAAAGACTGAGCATTCAGTATATGTCGTGGTGGGAAAGCGGCATCACCTATTCACAAGTGATCATGGATGACAATGAACACTTCCTGAAGGCTGGTGTACGTCCTAAAATGCTTTTCGGTCTTGGATCTGCCTACATTTTCGTTGAGAATCTGAAATACATGACCAATGATAATGACACGCTTACGTTCATTTCATCAGAAGTACAATACGGTCACTCTACAAACTTCGATTTCCCTTCTTCAGGCGGTATCGGTTACAACCTGAAAGGCATCAGTTCTTCTCCTGGTGTTGGTCTCGATTTCGGTGTGATTTATGAATGGCGCCCTGATCACCAGAATTACCGTTATGACATGGACGGAGAAACCAATTTGTGGATGCGTTACAAGAACAAATACAAATTGCGTGTTGGTTTCGCAGTTAACGATATCGGTTCCGTGAAATTTGATCGCGGTCAGTTGAGCGGTAACTTCAATGCTGATATTGACGAATGGTATTTCCGTGGAATTGATCTGGGATCATATCCTGTTCGCGGAATTGACTCTACAATTCAGGCGCTCTTCCAGCCTATTCCGTCTAAAGGTTCTTATCGCATGAACCTTCCAACGACAATGAATCTGACAGCTGATTATCACATCTGGAAAGATTTCTATGTGAACTTCACAGGTGTTTACGCCGTGCAGTGGAAAAAGAATCCTGAGAAAGTGCATGAACTTTCAATGGTAAGTCTTACTCCGCGTTGGGATTGGAAATGGTTCGGTGCATGGATGCCGATGTCATACAATCAGTACCGCAACTTCCAGGTTGGAGCAGGTGTTCGTCTCGGACCGGTGATTATCGGAACTAACAACCTTGCTACTTGGTTCAGCCATAGCAAAACAGTTTACGGAGCTGATATTCATGTTGCACTCAAAGTGCCTATCATGTATCGTCCGGTAAAAGACCGCGACAAAGACAAAGTGTCTGACAAGAAAGACAAGTGTAAAGAAGTTCCGGGTGTATGGGAATTCATGGGTTGTCCGGATCGTGACGGTGACCACGTACAGGATTCTGAAGATATCTGTCCGGATGAAGCAGGATTGAAGCAATTCAACGGTTGTCCTGACCGCGATAATGACCAGATCATTGACAAGCAGGATGCATGTCCGGATGAGCCGGGTCTGCAGGAGTTCAACGGTTGTCCTGATAAAGACGGTGACAAGATCATTGACAAAGAAGATGATTGTCCGGATGAAGCAGGTCTGAAAGAATTCAAAGGTTGTCCGGATAAAGACGGAGACGGTGTTATGGATAAGATCGATATCTGTCCTGAGAAACCAGGTCCTGTTGAGAACGAAGGTTGTCCTGAAGTAATTCTGAACCTCGTTGATCTCGCAGGTCAGAGTCTGAAGTCTGCTAAGCAGGCGAAAGATGCAAGCTTCACTTACGAATCACTTCCTTCCGATTCACTCTGCGTATTCCGTCTCGATGGTGATCCTGACAAGACTGCAGGTGTAAACGAAGTGAAAGTTATTGTGAACGGATTGCCGAAGCGTGCATTGCGCAGTCAGTCTGACGGACTCTTCCGTTTCGATATTCCTAAGCCTGCAGGTAACGGATTGAAGAAAGAAGAAGTGAAAGACGTGATTCCGGTTCTTACAAAAGAAGAACAGGAAATCCTCAAGAAAGCGTTCGACAACCTCGAGTTCGAATCAGGCAAAGACATCATCAAGCAGGAGTCATTCGCTTCACTTGATGAGCTTGCAGAACTTCTCAAGAAGAAGCCGGAATGGAAACTCCGCATCACTGGTCACACCGACAACGTTGGTAAGCCGGCTGCGAACATGAAGCTTTCTGAGAAACGTGCGAAAGCAGTGAAAGCGTACCTCGTGAAGAAAGGAATTGACGAGAAACGCCTCATCACTGAGTGGTACGGACAGACTCGTCCGATCGCTCCGAACAACACTCCTGAAGGACGTCAGAAAAACCGTCGTGTGGAAATGTTGATTATTGAGGACGCGAAGTAATAGAATGAAGTAACTTTAAACTCCCCGGTTTCACAGAAGCTGGGGAGTTTTTCTTTAAGACAAATTCATGATCACAGTAATCAACTTCGGATCAACCAAAACACCGCACATTCTGTCCATGGTAAAAGCACTTGGACACGATTGCGAAGAAGTGAAGTGGAACGATTTCACCTCTGAGAAATACGGTCAGCAACGCAGTATCATTTTCAGCGGTTCACCCACTTTTCTGACGGAAGTAGATCACGCTCCTTATCACGAAAGATTCTCCTGCGTGAAACTAGGACGCGTTCCTGTATTGGGAATTTGTTTCGGTCATCAGGTGATGGGGATTCTGCACGGAGCACAGATTTATCGCGGACCTGAAGTTCGCACTACAATTCCTGTACACATTGTGAAGCAGGATGCTTTGTTCAGAAATCTGGAAGCAGTAACAGCAATGGCCGAAGATCATACAGAAGGAATTTCTCTGCCTCCGTCTTTCATTCATCTCGCTTACTCGGAAAAATATCCGATTGAAGCGATGCGTCACACGAACCTGCCTTTGTGGGGAGTACAATTTCATCCTGAAGTTTCAGATGAAAACGGAAAAACTCTGATTGGAAATTTTCTTCAGCAATGCTGATCAAGAACTGAGAGCGGGATTTACTTTCTCCTCGGCTTCGCCTTCTCCAGATAAATAACCTGCCCGGCTTTCGGTTCCGTGCCCGGTTCCATATTGTTGTACTGATAAAGTTTCTTCAGTTTGATTCCGTATTTCTGAGAAACATCGTGCATGGTTTCTCCCGGTTTCATCTGATGTTTCTCCGCTACATTAGAGCGTGCACGTTTCGGTTGTATGTAAAGAATCTGTCCCGGAGTAAGCGTTGAATTCTTGTTCAGATCATTGTACTTGTACAATTGCCAAACACCCATATCCAGCTCTTGTGCGAGCTTCATGAACGTATCGCCGGCTTTCACGATTACATACTTCCGGTTGTTATTCATGTACACTTCACGCGAAGTGATATTGGTAACAACTGTTCGGTTGCCTTGCGGACTTTTCGGCTCGGCAGCAACAGGCGGAATTCCTTCCATCTTATCGAACTCGTAGAGCTTATGACGTTCTATCAATTCAATCAAACGCGTGGCATATTTCGGATCAGTTGCGTATCCCGCAGCCTTCAGTCCATGCGCCCATCCTTTGTAGTCGGTGATTTTCAATTCAAACAAGGAAGCATAGCGCGGTCGTGAACGCAGAAACTCTGAGTGATCCACATACGAATCATACACCGTTGGGTATTTACGGAAACACTCATCTTTTTCATCATCGTCCTGCGTGTAAGTCTCGCCCGTCCACTCTTTATGACATTTAATTCCGAAGTGATTATTTGCGTAAACCGCTAAAGCACTATTCCCGTAATCCGATTCGAGCATGCCTTGTGCCAGTGTTATACTTGCAGGCACACGAAAAGCCAGCATCTCTTTGATTGCATCATTCTTATAAAGATTGATGTATTCTTCCGGAGTGTTCTTCTTCTCGGCCGGTTGTGCAAAAGCACTGCTCAGCACTGCGGTTAACAGCACCAATAGCAAAGCGATATGTCGGTTCAAGCCTGACATGGGATACTGCAAAACTATCCTGAAGTAACAACGCTGTGTAAGGGGTTTTCGTCTGCTCATCAACACCCGATTGTTAAAATCAGGTGATTTCGATTACTGCATGAATGCATAACCGCCAGTATGCACGAACAAACATTCTGAGGGATTATATCCGCGCTGCTGAATGATTTGCAAAGCGGCATAGAGTGCTTTTCCTGAGTAAACAAAGTCAAGCGGCAAACCAGCAGTTTTCATGTGATTAATGAATTGAAGCGGAAAACCTTGCGTTTTGCCATAGCCACCGTAAGTGTATTGAGAATGCAACTCCCATTTATCAACGGCATTGTCGCCGCTGAGTTCAGTAATGACAGAACGCAATGTTTCTTCGCTGGCCACCACAGCAATACCGTGAGCTTTCTGATGCGGCCGCAAACTCCTGATGATTCCTGATATCGTCCCGCCTGTGCCAACAGGTAAAAAGATGTGCTTGGCAAATGTTGTTTCTTCACTCAGAATTTCTTCGCAGCCTCGAACAGCTGCGCTGTTGGTTCCACCTTCAGGAATTATAAATGCATCAGGAAAACGCTTCTGCAAGAAATGTTTGTAGTCAGAATCACTACGACGACGATATTCTTCACGCGACACAAAATGCAATTCCATTCCGCTCTCTGATGCAAATTGTAAAACACGATTTGCGTTGCTGTTTAATTCTTCTCCACGAATTATACCAACGCTAGGAATGGATAATCGTGAACACGCTGAAGCGGTTGCCGCAATATGGTTGGAGAATGCGCCACCGAATGTCAGAATCCGTTTTCTGCCGGAAGCGTGGAAATCCTCAATGTTGTATTTGAGTTTGTATTGCTTGTTGCCACCTTCTACAGGATCCGGCAAATCCAAACGCAGAAATGCAAGAGATGCTACTGCCGGAAATTCTTCGGGCAATACTAAATGCAACTTTTCAATATCAGACATGCGAATTTCTGCGGTGATTCCGCAAAAGGTTTACTGAACAACCATTGTGCGACGCGCAATCAGGCCTTCATTATTGTTCAGCGTATAGAAATAGATCCCGGGAAGTAATCCTCCGATCGTTATCTGACCATTTGGAGAATTCAGTGCGTAAACTGAAATCACTTTCCCTGAAACGTCAGTAATTACGAGTTGCCCGGACTCGCCTGCCAGATCATATGCAATTGTTGTTGTCTCTGAAAACGGATTGGGATAGTTCTGCGAGAGTCCGTGATGTTCTGCATCGTTATTAGCAAATCCAATCGTTGTCATTGCGTGATAAAGAAAAGTAATCGTGTCGCAATTGGAAGGATTGCTTGTTTCATAAACGCGAACGCGCACCTGCTTTGTACCGGCAATTCCCATAAAGCCGCATTGCAAATGAAAATAAGCACTGTCGCCGGATGCAATAGTTCCTAATGTTCCGCTTACAGGCACATAAGGAAAACATGCATTGTTTGTGCAAAGCACAACGTCCCAGCCGGCGGGTGTCATAGTGTTGGAAATGGTTTGATAACTCAGGCTGACAGATGAAACAGAATTGTTGCGCAAATAGATATAATCCGATGCCCAATCATTAACATGAAATGTTCCTTCAATTGTGTCGTTGGGAAGTGATACAAATGTTTGCGCAGAAACAGGTAATACTGTCAAAAGAAACAGGGCGATATGCAGGAAAGACTTTGTCATTATACCGGATTAATATATTCTGAAATTAAACCTCTGAAAGGTAACAATTTTCCCACCGATAAGGTCAATTCCCAAGCGAATGCAGCCTGTCAAATGCGAATTACTAGTACCTTTAACGTGATGTCACTGCAGAATAAACCGGAACAGGATGACTTTTATTATTCTCCTGAAGGCTATATCGTCTTCACGGAAAAATATCTTCTGAAAAGAGGATACTGTTGCCAGAACGGATGCAGACATTGCCCTTACGGATTCAATAAAAAAACAGGCCGCTTTGATCGTGAGAAAAAGAACGATCAGCCGACAAAATAGAATTATGACCCTCAACGAATTTCAGAATCACATCCTTCAGGGAATTCCAAAGGATCTTCCCGCGCCGAAACCTTTCGATGCTTCTCTCAATCACGCGCCGAAACGTAAAGACATACTTACCGCCGCAGAAAAGAAACTCGCTTTGCGAAATGCACTGCGTTATTTCCCTGCTGAGCATCACGCGGTACTGGCAAAAGAATTTGCAGAAGAACTGAAAACGTACGGACGCATTTACATGTATCGCTTGCGTCCGGATTATAAAATTTACGCAAGACCGATTCACGATTATCCTTTCAAGTCTGTACAGGCAGGTGCTATCATGCACATGCTTTCGAACAATCTCGACTATGCAGTGGCGCAGCATCCGCATGAGTTGATTACTTACGGAGGAAACGGTGCTGTATTCCAGAACTGGGCTCAGTATCTGCTCACGATGCAGTATCTCGCAACAATGACGAACGAACAAACACTCGTGATGTACTCCGGTCATCCGCTTGGTTTGTTTCCTTCACATAAAGATGCACCGCGTGTTGTTGTAACGAATGGAATGATGATTCCGAATTATTCGAAGCCGGATGACTGGGAACGTTTCAATGCGTTAGGCGTTACCCAATACGGACAAATGACTGCAGGATCTTTCATGTATATCGGTCCGCAAGGAATTGTGCACGGCACAACAATCACTGTAATGAACGCCGCACGGAAGATTGCGAAAGATGGCAATGCAGGTGGAAAATTATTTGTCACTTGCGGTCTCGGAGGAATGAGCGGCGCGCAACCGAAAGCCGGAAAGATCGCGGGACTTGTAGCTGTTGTTGCGGAGATCAATCCGAAAGCAACACACACTCGTCATTCTCAAGGGTGGGTTGACGAAGTGTATAGCGACCTGAACGAGTTGATTGCACGTATCCGAACTGCACAGAGTAAGAAAGAAGCAGTTTCAATTGCGTACCAGGGAAATGTTGTGGATCTGTGGGAAAAACTGGTGGAAGAAAAAATGCATGTAGACATCGGCTCCGATCAATCATCATTGCATAATCCTTGGGCCGGCGGATATTATCCTGTTGGATATTCATTGGAAGAATCGAATAAAATGATGGCAGAGAATCCGATTAAATTCGGTGACGCGGTACGCTCTTCATTGCGCCGTCACGCAGATGCTGTCAATAAACTCGCGGCAAACGGAATGTATTTCTTCGATTATGGAAATGCATTTCTTCTCGAAGCATCGCGCGCAGGTGCCGATGTTAAGAAGGAAGACGGCACGTTTAAATATCCATCATACGTTCAGGATATTCTTGGGCCAATGTGCTTCGATTACGGCTTCGGTCCGTTCCGTTGGGTTTGCACTTCAGGCAAAGCGGAAGATCTTGCAACTACGGATCAGATTGCATTGGAAGTGCTTGAAGACATGTATCGCAATTCACCGGAAGAAATTAAACTTCAGCTGAGCGACAACATCACATGGATTAAAGATGCAATGAAGAATAATCTCGTAGTGGGTTCTCAAGCGCGAATTCTCTATGCTGATTCAGAAGCACGCATCCGCATTTCAGAAGCGATGAACAAAGCAATTCGCGATGGACGTGTGAGTGCGCCGGTTGTTCTCGGTCGCGATCATCATGATGTTTCCGGAACGGATTCGCCTTACAGAGAAACTTCAAATATTTATGATGGCTCAGCTTTCACTGCAGACATGGCCGTACACAATTTCGTTGGTGATGGATTCCGCGGTGCAACCTGGATTTCCTTACACAACGGAGGCGGTGTAGGCTGGGGCGAAGTAATCAATGGTGGATTTGGACTGGTGCTCGACGGAAGCGATGATGCAGATCGTCGATTGAAATCAATGCTGTTCTGGGATGTAAACAACGGAATTGCACGTCGCAGTTGGGCACGCAATAAAGAAGCAATGTTTGCTGCTAAACGCGAAATGGAACGCACGCCGGAATTGAAAGTGACGCTGCCGAATATTGTTGATGAAACGTTATTAGATTCTTTATAAGAGGAAATGTACTACTGGTTAAACTTCTTTGTGAGCTTAAATGATTGGTGCAAAGACATCGTAACCAATTTCATTGGGGCACTTTTTGGCTTCGGATTTTCACTACTAATTTATTATGCGCAAAATATAAAGGACAAGAACAAATCAGAGCGACAAGTCTTTGAAGAACATCTTGACCAGTTAAGTTATTACGCACATTTACTTTCTGAACTGCTGACATCGTATCGAGGATTAATCACTTCACTTCGTGCTTATATTACCGAGCAAAGAAAAGACTTAATGAATGTTACCATTCTAACCCACACACCATCAAACGATATGGCAAGGGCAAAGACAGTAGATTCACGTGGAGTGTACGAGTCTTATAGTATTGCTTTCAAATCAACAGATGTTGACTGGATTAAAAAGTATACAAAATTAAATGCGGCTTTAGATTTTATAGATGGAGCCTCCCAAGAAATTCACAGAATAAATATGAGCCACCTTGAAACGAGCTATAGGATTCAACTTAAAATCAAAGTGCATATTGAAACCTTAGGAGATAAACTGCAGGATGTTTGCGTGTATTTAGCGCAGCAACATGGGCCCAACAGATTTCAAATTCCTGAATATAACCTTTTAAACAATTCGTTACTTCAATACAACCTATTGATCGAACAAAGAGCATCCATTAATGAATTTCATGACAAATTTGTTGAACCACTTTTACTGCAACTTCACGCTAATTTTAATCTTGAGCCATTTGCTCAACCGCTAATGTTAACTTGTAAGCAGGTTAGAACTACCATGTCAGATTTACGATATGAAATGAACCACGTTATTGGCGAATTTGAAAAATTCCCTTTAGCTTCCATTGGGGCGATGACTCGAATAAGAAATGAAGCAAAGAAAATTAAGTCTTACGTCAAATCACAATCTAACTAATAACCAATACGATTTCGTGTTTGACCATGAAAGACCTGTTTTCGAAACAATCTTCAGAATACGCAAAGTTCCGTCCTGTTTATCCGGACACACTGATTTCTGAAATTGTTGCGCATTGCAGTCGAAAGAAAACTGCTTGGGACGCAGGAACAGGAAACGGTCAGCTGGCAACACTGCTTGCACCGCATTTCGAAAAGGTATTCGCCAGTGATCTGAGCGATAAACAACTCGCAAATGCTAAAGTTGCAGAGAACGTAAAGTACTTTCAAAGCAATTCTTACAACACTCCGATTGAAAGTAACAGTGTTGACCTGATTACAGTAGCGCAAGCCATTCACTGGTTTGATTTCGAAAAATTCTATCAGGAAGTGAAACGCGTTGCAGCTCCCGATGCACTAATCGTCGTCATCGGTTACGGAGTAATGCGAAGCACCGGAACGGCAGATCAAATCATTCAGGATTTCTATCACAACGAAACCGGTCCGTATTGGGACAAAGAGCGTCGTTATCTCGATGAAGAATACAAATCCATTCCGTTTCCGTTTCAGCGAATCCGACTTCCTGAATTCAATATGGAATATCATTGGAACATCGATCAACTCATCGGCTATTTTTCAACCTGGTCGGCACTGCAACATCTGATCAAAGCAACAGGTGTTGCCCCTTTGCCGGAATTGCGCAAAAAATTCGAAGCAACAGGACTTTCCGAATTTCAGCTTCGGTTTCCGCTTTACATTCTTTGCGGCGTTGTGCACAAAACAACATGACGAAAATCATTTGTATATACATCCTTTTCTGATTTCCCTCACAGGGGAAGTGGTTTTACCGGAATAAGTTTGCTTCATGAAAAACAAATGGTTCCTATTTCTCATGGTTTGCGTTATCTGCATATCAGCGGTAACTGGAATCGTTGTACTGATTCAAAAACTAACCTCTGACTAAAAACCTCTTCGTCATGAAAAACAACGTAGGAAACATCGACAGAATCATCCGACTTCTTCTTTCAGTAGTATTGGTTATTCTGTGGTTCACCGGAACTCTGACAGGCACAATAGGAATTGTGGCTTTAGTACTCGCAGGTGTGTTCACTCTTACCGCAGCTATCGGATTCTGTCCGTTATACGCCATCTTCGGCCTGAATACCTGTCCGGCTAAAAAGTAATCTGTAACAATAGTTACCGAGTCCGCATCAATGGATTCGGTAACTTTGCTTACCAACTTATTACGCTATGGCAGGTTTTTTCACCAGTGTTCTTCGCTCCAAATGTCCGAAGTGCAATCTCGATAACCTCTACGTCGACAACAATCCTTACCATCTTTCCACGCTAAGTGTGATGAAGAAGAAGTGTGACTGTTGCGGTCAATCATATGAACCGGAAACAGGATTTTACTACGGCGCAATGTATGTTAGCTATGCGTTGGGTGTCGCGGTGATGGTAGTTCCGGCCATGCTGCTTTATCTGCTTTTTGATCTTGGCTTCGGAGCTCTTCTGGCGTTCGTAATTACTGTTTACATATTCGGTTTCCCGCTCTTTTTCCGTTTTGCGCGGAACATCTGGTTCAACATTTTCGTCCACTACGATCCGGAACTGCGACGTAAACTGGAAAACAAAACGGCTCTTCCTTCCTGAAATAACCGCTGATTAAGCGAAATCCGCCAATTATTGTCTTCCGTATCCGAAAGCGCGGATTGGCATCCGATTTGCCATTTCATAGTAAAATGCCATATTTGCTATGATGAAGTTCAGCCCGAATAACATGAAAAAAGCCATGCTTGCGGTATTGCCGGTGGCTTTCCTTGCGTTCTCATGTCAACCAGAAGAAGAAGGTCCGCTTGATGAGCGCGATAAGTTTGTTGATGTGTGGCACTGCGTGGAGCAGAGTTCACAGATCGGACAAACTCCGTACGATGTTCACATCAACCTTTCCACTACTAACTCTTCACAGGTGCTGATGGAGAATTTCTACAACGTAGGATTTTCTTTCAAAGCAGTTGCGAATGTATCGGGATCCAATCTTACATTGAATCAACAAACCTACAATGCAAGTCAGTTGCAGGGAAGCGGTTCAATGAGCGGAAACAACACCATCAACATGAGTTACACAGTAAACGATGGAAGCGCCATCGATACGTGTACCGCTGTCCTTACACGTCAATAATTCCAACCCAATATGATTAAAAACGCCCTGCTGAAAGGAGCATTCCTTACCCTGCTGACCTTTCTGATGATTATTCCTGCGTCCGCCCAGACGTACACAGCCGCCGAAACAAAATCTGTAGAAAAAGCAGAGAAACTTTTTGCGAAGAAAAAATACGATAAGGCTATTTCCACCTTGACTTCTGTTCAGCGATCTCACATCCATGACGAAGCACTGTGGAAGAAGCGTGTATATTTTGAAAAGATCAGATACGACGAACAGTTCTCCAAAGACATCGTGGGGCTGCTGAAAAAAGCATCTAAAGGCGGAACGGTTACTGTTGATTTCGACAAAATGAAATCCACTCAATACCGCGGTGAACTTGTTTACGCTTGCTATGCGGCTACACTTTATGCCGACAATCAGGACCTCGCTTCATTGCTCATGCACGATATGATGATTGAGCCTACAGTTGACACAACCGTCTCTGAAGATGCAAAAGAACTCGTGAGCAAAGGTGATGAAGAATACACCAAGGAAAACTGGGCAGCGGCTATTCGTCAGTATGAAAAAGCATACAAGATGGATTCCAATTATTATAATGCTGCATTCAGTATCGCTGCAAGTTATTACAAGCAGGAAAAATGGAGCGAAGCAATTCCATGGTACCGAATCGCAATCCGTCAACAGCCTGAGATGCTGAACCCGCGCTATTATCTTATTGAATGTTTGAAGTCAGAAAAGAAATGGCAGGAATGCTACGACGCGTGCGTTGAAGCAATTGTTGCTTATCCACATGTGGGATATTTCAAAACACTGGAAGAATGTTGCGATAAACTCGGCAAAACAATGAAACGTCATTGGATGGAAAGAGACGATATGCCGAATATGGCATGGCAGAAATCACAGTACATGCCAAGTGAAGAACCATGGTCGTTCTACCGCAGTGCGAAAGAAAAGATCATTGACTACTGTGATGAAGACGGAATGATTACGAAATCACAATCTCAAACGGAAGCGAAGTATCTTGAAGTTTACAGCTGGGAATACATGTTGAAGAAATCCGACACTGAAAAAGGTGAATTCGGTTTTGCACGCAAAATGCAGGAAGCCGGAAATCTGGATTGCTTCGCAATGGTGAGCATGTTCCACATTTCATTCTGGGATCAGTACAAAGACTTCCGCGATAAGAATACGGAGCGCATCAGAACGTATATCAATACGCAGCTCGTGAAAGGGTAAATTCTGTATGACATGAATAAAAAAGCGCATCATTAACGGATGCGCTTTTTTATTTAGTTAATCATGCCTTACGAACGTATCACCGCACCAACCTTCTCCTCAAACGCTTTCTGTAAGCGCTCCATCGTTTTTTCAATCTGTTTGTCTGTCAGTGTCGCGTCGTTGTCCTGCAGCATAAAGCTCACTGCATACGACTTCTTCCCTTCTCCGAGTTTATCGCCTTCGTAAACGTCAAACAGATTCACTTCACGCAGCAACTTGCGTTCTGTATTCCAAGCCAACTCCTCAATCTGCTGATACTTCACAGCGCGGTCAATCACCAATGCAAGATCGCGTCGTACCGCAGGGAACTTCGATACTTCAGTGTAACGTACTGCCTTCTGCTTGCGCAGCAAACGCAATACTTCCGACCATTCGAATTCCGCTGCATAAACTGCAACCTGCGTATCTGTAAGTTTCAACGCTTTCGGAGAAACGACCCCAATGCGCACCACTTCACGCTTGCCCGACATTCCGCGCAGACTTTCAGCATATATCTCATTCGCTCCGGCTTCCCAAGTGAGACCCGTAATGCCTATGCGATTCAGAATCACTTCTGCTTCTCTGCGAATATCACCGAATGAAACAGCATTGGATTTCCCTTCCCAGCTTTCAGGACGACGATTTCCACTGAGTAAAACGAGAAGTTGCTCGCGCTCTTCCCATTTCCATTCGCCTTCCTGAGCCGCGTTATTCAAACGATAAACTTTTCCGAACTCAAACAAACGCTGATCCGCATTCTTGCGATTCACATTGTAAGTGATGCTTTCAAGACCGCCGAACAGCAATGTCATGCGCATTACTCCAAGATCAGAACTAAGCGGATTCAGAATCTGCACCGTGTCTTCACTGTTCAATCCTGCGAACTTTCCGTAGTACGCAGTGCGCGTTAATGAGTTATTCAGAATTTCTCTGAAACCACGCGAAGCCAGCAAATCAGATACAGTTTCGCGCAACTTCTCCGGATCAGGATGCTTCATGTGTGAAGCTGAAATCTGAAGTTTCTCAGGGAAACCGATATTGTTGTAACCGTAAACACGCAACACTTCTTCCACAACATCCGCCGCACGCGTTACATCAACTTTGAATTGCGGAACAGAAAGAAGCAACGCATCTTTTCCGTCGCTGATAATTTCCATTCCCAACGCCGTAAGAATCTTACGAATGATGGAACGATCAATATGTTTTCCGATCAACGTATCACAAGTGTCGAATGAGAATGCAATCTCAACTGCTTCTTTCTTGCCAGGATACTGATCCGTGATTTGTGATGTAACATTGCCCGCGCCGATTTCATCAATGAGATACACTGCACGCAACAACGCGTTCACTGTAATTTCAGGATCCGATCCGCGCTCGAAGCGGAAACTCGAATCTGTTTTCAATTGATGATGCTTCGATGTTTTACGTACGCTCACCGAATCAAATGCAGCACTTTCAAGGAAGATTTTCGTTGTGCTTTCCGTAACGCCGGAATCAAGTCCGCCGAAAACACCCGCAATGCACATCGGCTCACTTTCGTTGCAGATCATCAGATCATTCGCAGTCAGCTTGCGTTTTACTTCATCAAGCGTAACGAACTCAGTTCCTTCTGCACACTTACGGATCACAACTTTGTTTCCTTTGATTTTCGCTGCGTCAAATGCGTGCAAAGGTTGACCTGTTTCGTGCATCACATAATTCGTGATGTCAACAATATTATTGATCGGTCGCAGACCGATTGCTTTCAAACGATTCTGTAACCAATCAGGAGATGGTCCGACTTTGACACTCACTGTGATTCCGCTGTAACGTTTGCATGCTGCGGCATCTTCAATCACAACTTCAACCGGACACGCCGGCAGTTCTTCCGTAAGTGATGCAACAGCAGGAAACGAAGCTGAATTCGATTCTGCATTATGATCTGTAATCAGTTTCTGCGCGAGCACAACAGCAGCGAGATCACGCGCCACACCGAAATGCGAAGCAGCATCAACACGATTCGGAGTCAATCCGATTTCAAACACAGTATCCGAACTGATTCCGAAATGTTCTGCAGCAGGCGTGCCGACTTTTGCATCTTCATCCAGAACAATTATTCCTGCATGTGATTTTCCCAATCCGATTTCATCTTCCGCACAAATCATTCCTTCAGACAGTTCACCGCGAATCTTGGATTTCTTTATTTCGAAAGGTTCTCCTTCCACAGGATGAAGCATCGCTCCAACGGTAGCAACCACCACTTTCTGTCCTGCAGCAACATTCGGAGCACCGCAAACGATACTCAGCAATTCCGCTCCGCCAACATCCACTTTCGTAAGTGAAAGTTTATCAGCATTCGGATGCTTCGCACATTCCATCACCTGGCCGATTACAACGCCACGCAATCCACCCGGCAACGACTCAAAAGACTCCATGCTTTCCACTTCAAGTCCGCAACCCGTGAGCGCCTCTGAAATCTGCTGCGCAGATAAATCAGTTTGGTAATATTCCTTAAGCCAGTTCAGTGAGATTTTCATAGTGTGCAAAGGTAGGAAATTGACTTCAGACACGGGTTCGCCTCACGCCCGAATACCTATCTTTGCCCGATGAATCTTCCAGGTCAATATCGCCTTCTGAATCTCATTTCCGGATGGGTGGTTTTCGTTTTAGCGGCTTTTGTTTATTTGCTGACTCTCGAACCTACCGCGAGTTTCTGGGATTGCGGCGAATATATTGCCTGCGCCTGGGGATTGGAAAGCGGTCACCCACCGGGAGCACCGTTCTTTTTGCTCATGGGTCGCGTTTTCGGATTGCTTTCGTTCGGGAACGTGAATAATGTGGCCGTGATGGTCAATGCCATGTCGGGATTAGCCAGTGCAGCAACCGTAATGTTCCTCTTCTGGACCATCACACATTTTGCGAAGAAAATTGTTGTGCGGTACGATCAGAAATTCTCTCAGTCGCGCATGGTGCTCATCATGCTTGCAGGTATGTGCGGATCACTTACGTATGCGTTCACAGATTCGTTCTGGTTTTCCGCTGTTGAAGGTGAAGTTTATGCATTGAGTTCATTGTTCACCGCAGTTGTTTTCTGGGCCATGCTCAAATGGGAAGAACAAGCTGATCATGTCAGCAGCGACCGTTGGATCGTTTTGATAGCAGCACTCATCGGAATGTCAATCGGTGTACACCTGCTCAATCTTCTGACGATTCCTGCATTAGTGATGATCTGGTACTTTAGAAAAAATCACCGCGTTACATGGAAAGGAATTTCAGGAGCGCTCGTTGTCGGAGTTCTGTTGCTCGGATTGGTGCAGGATGTTCTGATTCCCGGTATCGTGAAACTTGCGGGTAAAGCAGAATTGTTGTTTGTGAATGATTTCGGAATGAGTTTCAACTCCGGCATCATCGCCTTCTTCATCGGTGTGATTTTAATTCTGCTTGGAGGAATTCTGTTTTCCATTGTAAAAAAACACAGAGTGGTCAATGTCGTGTTCTTGTCATTGACCGTTTTATTGTTGGGTTATTCCAGCTTCCTTGTCATTGTGATTCGCGCCAATGCAGGAACACCGATCAACGAAAACAATCCTTCCAATCCGGTGAGTTTGCTTTCTTATCTCAATCGGGAACAATACGGAGACTGGCCATTGTTTTACGGTCCGCAATTCAATACTCCTGCGGATGCAGAGCAACCATGGATAGACGGAACTCCGGTTTACGTTAAAGATGAAAAATCCGGCCGTTACATTATCAGTGATGATCGCAAAGGAAGCGAAACCAACTACGATGAACGTGGCTGTGTGTTGTTTCCGCGCATGCACAGTGCAAGCCATGAATCTGCGTACAAAAATTGGGTCGACATCAAAGGAGAAACTACGGTTTTCACTTACGCCGATGGCAAATCAACTACGGTAAACATTCCGACGTTTTCAGAGAACATGCAATTCTTTGTGACGTATCAGGTGGGTTGGATGTATCTGCGTTATTTCATGTGGAATTTTGCAGGAAGACAAAACGATTTTGAAGGTTACGGAGGAGATGCAGAAGGCAACTGGCAATCGGGATTGAGTTTCATTGACGATAATCGAATCGGCGATCATAAAGTATTACCTCCCCTTTTAAAAGCGAACAAAGCAAATAACAAGTATTGGTTTCTGCCTTTGCTCCTTGGTATTGCCGGAATATTTTATCACATCAAACATGGCAAGCGCGATGCGTTGATTACTGCATTGCTGTTCTTATTTACAGGAATGGCAATTGTATTTTATCTGAATCAAACGCCGTGGCAACCGCGTGAACGTGATTATGCGTATGTAGGTTCTTTTTATGCATTTGCTATCTGGATCGGTCTCGGCGTACTCAACATTTATGAGTGGCGCAATAAAATCAAACGCACACTTGCATTAGGACTTGCTGTTCTTTTCAGCGGCTTGGTTCCGTTCATTGTATTGATTCAGAATTGGGATGATCACGATCGTTCCGGAAGAACTGTTGCGCAGGATCTGGCTGTTGCAATGTTGAATTCCTGCGAAAAGAACGGAATACTTTTTACTTACGCCGACAACGATACATTTCCGTTGTGGTATGCACAGGAAGTGCTCGGTGTTCGCAAGGATGTGCGCATTATTTGTCTTTCACTTTTCAGAAGCGATTGGTACATCGATCAGGCGAAACGCAAACAATATGATGCCGATCCGTTGCCGATTTCAATGAACAGCTGGCAATATCGTGAAGGAACACGTGATTGGCTGACAATTGATGTGAGCGAAGACACAATGTTGCTTGAAAACGTGGTTGAGTTTTTCAGTACCGATGATTTCCAATATCAATATGAAACCGTTTCAGGTGATACTGTAAATTATTTGCCAACTCGTTATGTTAAACTCGCTGCGGACAACGACAGCGGTTCAATTCAGTGGACCATTCCGGGTAACTACATTCTGAAAGATCAGATGATCATTCTCGATATACTCGCGCACAACAAGTGGAAACGTCCGATTCACTTCGCAGTGAATATGCCAATGAGTTGTTACGGCGGACTTGGCGAATATCTTCAACTTGAAGGCCTCACTTATCGTTTGGTTCCTACTGCGAACAAACGCGAAGATGCAGATCTCGTTGAACGTCCGCAGGTGAATCTCGAAAAATCGTATGACTTAATCATGCGTCAGTTTCAATGGGGCGGATTGAATGATCCTCGTGTCTATGCGGATGAAACCGTGCAACGCATGTTCAGCGATCCTTATCGTTACTCCTGCGCCATCACAGCGCATGCTCTTGCAGAATCAGGAATGAACGAACAGGCTTCGGCAGTAATCAGAAAATGTTCGCAGAATATTCCGGCAACACAAATTCTTCCGGATGATTACTGGATCAGCATGACGGACGCAGCGTGGTTGTGTGGCGATTACAAACTCGGAAACCAATTGGCAAACGAAGCGTTCGATCACGCAATAGCATGCATACGCTGGTACACAACATTACCGAATATCAGTGGCGACTATCTGAGTAAAAAAGAAGAAATTCAGATGTTGTATGGTCTGGCAGAAATGTACGGACAGGCCACGCTGACGACGAAATGGAAACCGCAAATGGATGCACTCGGTATTCCTGTTGCTGAATAGTTTTTCAGGAAATTCTTCCCCAGTTCACCGAACTGCTTTGCTCGCGCTGCAGTTCTTCCACCAACGCACTGTGTTCCGGCATTTGCAGTTTCGGATCCTTATCCAGAATTTCTGCTGCAACAACACGCGCATGCTGAAGAATTGAAACGTCTTTCGTAAGATCCGCCAATCGTAATCCAAGCAAACCGCTTTGCTGCGTTCCTTCGAGATCGCCGGGACCGCGGAGTTTCAGATCAACTTCTGCAATCTCAAATCCATCGTTGGTGCGCACCATGGTTTCCATTCTGAGTTTGGTATCCTTACTCAGTTTGTGTCCGGTCATAAGAATGCAATACGATTGATCCGCACCACGACCAACACGTCCGCGCAACTGATGAAGCTGTGATAATCCGAATCGCTCCGCACTTTCGATCACCATCACACTTGCATTCGGCACGTTAACACCTACTTCGATTACAGTAGTTGCCACCATGATGTGCGTTTCTCCACGAACAAAGCGCTGCATCTCAAAATCTTTATCCCCAGGCTTCATTTTTCCATGAACAATACTTACGCGATAATCAGGAACCGGAAATGCACGCGAGATACTTTCATAGCCATCCATGAGATCCTTGTAATCCATCTTTTCAGATTCCTGAATCAACGGATATACAACGTAAACCTGTCGACCCAATGCAATCTGCTCTTTCATAAATCCGAAAACACGCAAGCGTTGCGTATCCGAGAAGTGAACGGTTTTTATCGGCTTACGTCCCGGCGGTAATTCATCTATCACGGAAGTATCAAGATCTCCGTACAAGGTCATGGCAAGTGTACGCGGAATCGGTGTTGCAGTCATTACGAGAACATGTGGCGGATTCGTATTCTTCCTCCACAACTTCGAGCGTTGTTCTACACCGAATCGATGTTGCTCATCGATAACGATGAGGCCGAGATTACGAAACTGAACTTCATCTTCAATCAATGCGTGAGTACCGATGAGTATATCCAGATTCCCGGAACGTAAATCTTCGTGTAATATTCTTCGCTCGCTTTGTTTGGTATTTCCGGTGAGCAACGCAATACGCACAGGCAAACCACGCAGCAATTCACGAATGGATTGAAAATGTTGTGTTGCGAGAATTTCCGTCGGAGCCATCAGACACGCCTGGAAATTATTGTCGTTGGCAATGAGCATGCACATCAAAGCAACAACAGTTTTTCCGCTGCCTACATCACCTTGAAGCAAACGATTCATCTGTTTGCTGCTTCCCATATCAGCGCGAATTTCTTTGATCACCCGCTTCTGTGCATTCGTCAACGGGAAAGGCAAGTTGTGCGAGTAGAAGGAATTGAACTTCTCTCCTACAACGGAAAAATCAAAGCCTTGAAAATCTGTTTTGCGAATACTTTTCACACGCAGCAATCGCAGTTGTATCATCAGAAACTCTTCGAACTTAATTCGGGCTTCGGCGCGACGCAATAATGAAGTATCTGTCGGGAAATGTATCTGCATGATTGCTTCTTCTCGGGAGAGCATTTTCAGTGAAGACACAGTGCTCTGCGGAAGAATCTCAGGAATCTTCCCTGCTGCTAAAGGAAGCAAAGTGCGGATCAGCTTCATCATTCCTTTAGAATCGAGGCCCTTCAGTCTTGCTTTCTCGGAGGAAGAATACATCGGCTGAAGCACATTCAGCTTTTGAATTTCCTCTTCTTTCACCTCCGTAACTTCCGGATGTGCAATATTGATCTTGCCATTGTAAACCGTTGGCTTCCCGAATACGATATATTCTTTACCCGGCAGATATTTCCCGGACAACCACTTCAATCCCTGAAACCATACAAGTTCCAGATTGCCTGTCTTGTCTGTAAGCTGAGCAACCGCACGCTGACCTCTTGATTTTCCAAGAATCTGAAAATTCAGAATCTGTCCGCGCAACTGTACATAAGGTAAATCCGCATTGATTTCATTCGTGGAATAAAATCGGGTTCTGTCCACATGACGATACGGATACCATTTCAGCAAATCGCCGAATGTTTCAATGTCGAATTCTGATTTCAGGGTCTTCGCCCGTTCGGGACCAACTCCTTTCAGAAACTCAACCGGTGTATCGAGAAAACTATCCGCCACAAAGCGAATTTACGAGTTACACGGCTTCAGATACCGCTGAATTTTAATGGAAACAGAGGATGTGTGTACAAAAACCCTTGAAATCTTACATGCGTAATGCGTACAACGGAATTGGTTATACCAGACGACACCGGCGGAATAATTTTGAATCAACAAATAAGATAAAATATGAAAGCCCCTAAGCTTATCGCCGCACTGCTCATCTCGCTGTCGCTGAATGCCGCAGCAACCGAGCCACAAAATACCAGCAATGTTGACTCTGTGAATATGAAAAAAGGATATTTCCTTGATTTCTCAGGAGTAATGACCATCAACGATCAGAAAGTTTCTGATTATATGGTGTACATCTTCCAGGAGGGTGTTCTTCGAGACTCCTTCTTCGTTACAAATAAACGCGAACAATATTATGAGTTGCCGCTGAACCACAATTTTGCACTCAAGTTCCGCAAAACCGGCTACCGCGAAAGAGTCGTATTGGTTGATACTCACGTTCCGAATACGGAACCGCACCGCTACTACAGTTTTCGATATTCGATTGAGTTTATCAGTGTGGACGCTCCTTCAAATACATTCGATGACTTTCCGGTTGCGTATGTAACATTCCAGAAGGCGAGGAAGGATTTCGATTTCGACAGAACGTATCATAAGAATACAAGAATACCTAACCCGAATTCAAACAAAAGCACAAACACGAACATCAGCGTCCGCTAGCAGGGGGAATTGCTAGGACGAAAAAGGGAAGCACCGACAACGGCTTCCCTTTTGAATTTTATTAGCGCAGCAGCAATACTATTGTAACCATTACACCTTCCCGAATATCACGGGGTGTGTTCAACAGGGATTATCACTTGCAATTACCCATGTACCAGATCCGGAAAAACATCATTCCTGTCCCCTGAGATTTAATCGACTTGAGCGTTCCACCACTCTCGATCTTCCATTTCGTATGGATCGGGAATGGATTGTTGTGATCGAATAATATAACAACGCCATTCTCCTCTTTCCACTTTCCCATGCAATTCGCAGTACCGTCAACGTAGGAAACGTTGTAATAAGTAAACGTATGACCCTTCATCAAATTCAGCTCAATGGTTCGATTTGACGAGTCTTGTCCGCAAATACCATATATACCTGTTTGAACAGTATCGGGCTTACCTTCCTGAGAAACTGTAAACGAGCTAAAGCCGATCAGTAAAAGCAGTGCAGTGCATGCGAAAATATTTTTCATGTTCCGGATTTTATACAATCATAAAAAAAATTGCAACCCAAAAGAACATTTGATGAAGATTACCTGTGGCTATATTCAGGACTCACAAAAAAGGGAAGCTTTTAAGCTTCCCTGTACCAATATCATTTTAAAAAGAAGTTCTGATCAAATCAGATAAACATGGTCACCGGATTCTCGAGCATCATTTTCAAAGTCTGCAGGAATGCAGCACCCGTAGCTCCGTCAACCACACGATGGTCGCAGCTCAGAGTAACTTTCATGATTTTGCCCGGAACAACCTGTCCGTTCTTTACAACAGGAACTTCCTTGATCGCTCCCACTGCGAGTATACATGCATCCGGCGGATTAATGATTGCCGTGAATTCTTCGATTCCGAACATTCCCAGATTGGAAATTGTAAATGTATTTCCTTCCCAATCAGAAGGCTGAAGCTTTTTGTCTTTTGCCTTCTTCGCGTACTCACGCACTTCAGTTCCGATTTGTTCGAATGATTTCTGATCAGCGAAACGCACTACAGGAACCAGCAAACCTTCGTCAACTGCAACTGCAACTCCGATGTGCACGTGCTGATTGTAACGTATACGATCTCCCAACCAGCTCGAATTAACTTTCGGATGATGACGCAACGCCGAAGCGCACGCACGGATCACCATGTCGTTGAATGATACTTTCACCGGAGAAATCGCATTGATCGCTTCACGTGATTTCCACGCCTGATCCATATCGATTTCCATTGTGAGATAGAAGTGCGGTGCTCCGAACTTGCTTTCCGACAAGCGACGCGCAATCGTCTTGCGCATCTGAGAAACCGGCTCCTCAGTAAATCCTTCTTTGCCGTTGATCACTGCATTTCCGAATGCAAGCGCACCGGATTTGCCCGGATGCCATGTAGCAACATCACGCTTAATTACACGACCGTGTTCTCCTGTTCCGGAAACTCCTGAAAGATCAAGTCCTTTCTCAGCAGCAAGTTTCTTCGCAAGCGGAGAAGCTTTGATGCGTCCGTCTCCGTTGTTCGACGGAACAGCAACCGGCTGCGGTGTTGCAACAGCAACGCTTTTCACAGATTCTTCCTTCTTAACGGCAACAGGTTCAGCCTTCTTCTCTTCTTTCGCAGGAGCTGTTTCCTGTTTCGGTGCAGCAGCAGCGAAAGCAGCAAGTATAGCTTTTACGTCTTCATCCTTATTCCCGATCACAGCAAGTACCGCATCTACAGGTGCGCCTTGACCTTTTTCAATACCGATATGAAGAAGTGTTCCGTTATAGAATGATTCAAATTCCATTGTCGCTTTATCCGTTTCGATCTCAGCGAGAATTTCACCCTTCTTAACCGTGTCGCCCACTTTCTTATGCCACGCCGCAACAACACCTTCTGTCATGGTATCGCTCAACTTCGGCATTTTTACTACTTCAGCCATGTATAGTTCTTGATTGAAAAATGATTATTCCATTATGAAAGGATAGTTCGGCTCAGCGTACACATCCTTGTACAATTCTTCCGGTTCAGGGAATGGTGATTCCTCTGCGAACTTTACACATTCGTTCACGAGATCTTCCACTTTCTTTTCCATAGCCTCGATTCCTTTATCGTCGAGCCAACCGTTTTCTTTCATGGTTGTAATTACCTGCTCAATCGGATCAAGGCGCTTGTATTCTTCAACTTCCTCCTTCGTACGATACTTCGCAGGATCTGACATTGAATGTCCGCGATAACGATAGGTTTTCATCTCGAGCAAAGTCGGACCTTCCCCCTTACGTGCGCGATCTGCAGCGGAAGCAATTGCTTCGTGTACAGTTTCGCAACTCATTCCGTCAACCTGGAAAGAAGGCATATCGTATGCAAGACCCAACTTGTACAGATCATGAACGTTTGAAGTTCTCTGTACAGATGTTCCCATAGCGTAATTATTGTTCTCAATAATGAAGATCACCGGAATCTTCCACAGCATCGCCATGTTGAATGCTTCATGCAAAGCTCCCTGACGAACAGCACCGTCTCCCATGTAACACAATGTTACACGTCCGTTGGAATTATAGCTGTCGGCAAATGCAATTCCTGCGCCCAGCGGAATTTGTCCGCCAACGATTCCGTGACCGCCGAAGAAATTATATTCCTTCGAGAAAATGTGCATGGATCCGCCTTTCCCTTTTGAACATCCTGTGATCTTGCCCAGTAATTCGGCAAGAATATACTTCGGGTGCATCCCGCGTCCGATCGGATGTGCGTGATCACGATATGCTGTAATTACACGATCATCTTTTGTGATTGCCGATTCAGCTCCCGCTACCAACGCTTCCTGTCCGATGTAAAGGTGACAGAACCCGCGAATCTTCTGCTGAATGTACATTTCTCCGCATTTCTCTTCAAAGCGACGCATCACCAGCATCGATTCATACCAGGTTTCATAAACCTCTTTGCTGAACTTCGCTTTCTTCTTATCCGAAGTGCTCTTCGTTTTAGTGGCCATTAGCACGTTATTTTTTGAGTTTCCAAAGATACAAGTATTACCCGTTTTACAACTGAGGAAATACGGTTCTAACGCTTCAGTTCATTCGCCTCAAACGCAAGCGGCAACAAGCCCCCGATTCCGTTAACAGCATAGATTTCCCCTTTCGCCCCTGCCATGAGAATGCGAATTGGCTTCCCCCAGCGCGATTCATACTCCGCAATCACTTGCCTGCAGGCTCCGCATGGAGTGATGGGCCTGTTTACTTCGAAGTTCACTGACTGACATGCAATCACCAGGTGCGTTGCAGCAGCAGAAGGGAAAACAGTTCCTGCATGAAACAAAGCAACGCGCTCTGCACATAAGCCCGATGGATACGCAACATTTTCCTGATTACTTCCGGTCAGAATTTCACCATTATCCATGCGCAGAACAGCACCCACACGAAAGCCAGAGTAAGGCGCATACGCGTTATCTGCTGTCTCCCGAGCCGATTGGAGTAAATCGCGCTCCTCCTGTATCAACTCGCTTTCCGAGCTGTACACTTCCACTTTCGATGTAATCGTAAATTCTTTCATAGAATGTATTCAACAAATATAACCGTTTTGAAGCCGGACAAGCCTTCCGCCCATCTCCCGAAAACGATTTCTCAGCTTCCTGCCGCCTCATACCCTTTTATATTGTTTATCAATGGTTTACGATCTCTTACCATCTTTCCGGATTATCAATGATTTGTCAATTGTTTTATGCCTCATTAAACGGTTTTGTTAAACTTGAGTCACATCATCAAAACCCGCAAACATGAAAAAGTGGATCGTTATTTTCCTCAGTGCACTCAGTTCGTTTTCTCTTAATGCTGCAGATGGCGATAGTATCTGGGGCGTGAATTTCATTCACGATATTCATTTCAACTTTACGCAGAATCCGTACTGGGATACTCTGCTGGCCAACTACGCTGCAGATCGCTACACTTCCTGTGAAATGATCTTCGACGGAACAGTACTTCCTTCAACAGGAGTACGATTCAAAGGGAACTCCTCTTACAATGCTCCCGGACAGAAAAAATCATTCAAAGTGGATTTGAATGAATTTGTTGCCGGACAGGATTACGACGGAATTAAAAAATTCAACTTGAATAATCTTTTCAAGGATCCGACTTTCATCAGAGAAAAACTTACACTTGACTATATGCGCAGACATAATATTCATGCGCCGCGCTGTACTTATGCAAGAGTTTATCTCAACAACGTTTATTGGGGATTATACACATTGGTAGAAGATGTGAACGGTAAATTTCTTTCACAGCACTATGGCAACAACAACGGCAATCTTTTCAAAGGTGATCCGAACGGAGATCTGAAATGGTTCGGAAATTCAGTTTCGTCTTATACTGCCAAATACGAGCTCGATGAAACATCAACCAACGATTGGACCGATCTCGTTGTGCTTATTGATTCCATCAACAATGCCAACACTTCAACTTATTACACTTCTCTTGAATCTGTGATGTTCGGTCAGGATGCAATTTCAAATATGGTCATCAATAACATGTTTGTGAATATGGATTCGTATTGCGGAAGCGGCCACAACTATTACATCTATCATGATTCACTGAAAGGTGCATTCCGATGGATACCATGGGACGTAAATGAAACTTTCGGAACATTCACAATGGGCATGACGCCCACGCAACTTAAAAATCTGACTTTCGATTACATCAATCAACCGAACAACCGACCGCTTGCGGTTAAGTTCATGGCCGATCCTGTTTATCGCCAGACTTATATTTCCACATATTGCTACCTGATGCAGAATTTTACCAATGCATATCTGGATCCTTATATCGACAGTGTAGCCAATATGATACGCACCGATGTTTATGCTGACCCAAATAAATTCTACACCAATCAGGATTTTGAAAATAATCTCACGTCGGATATTACAGTTGCCGGTCCTCAAGGTGGTCAAACCATCTTAGGGCTGAAGAACTTTATCACAGCACGGCGCAGCAGTCTCATTACACAACTGTCTGCATTTGGCTGTTGGCTTAGTTCGGAGGAAGTTTCCATTGCTGATAAACAGGAATCGTTAAGTGTTTATCCGAATCCAGCCAACAGCTCTATCAATTTCAATATTCCTGATGCATGGAACCGCACAGAGTGCATTGTAAATGTCATTGATCTTACAGGACGCATCGTCATCTCCAATGTCACCGAAACAGCTACGGGCTCGCAACGGCTGGACGTATCAAATCTGAATTCGGGAGTTTATATTCTGCAAGTGTCCAGCACCTCAGGAGAATCGACCACCGCCAGATTTACCGTCTCTGCCGAATAAATTTCGCTGATAGTAAAAAACTGATAACTTTACGTTAACTCAATGTAACGAATACTTAATATGAAAAAAATGCATAATGCGATTGCGATTGTCGTGGCGATTATTGTAATGTCTTTCTCTTCATGTTCCAATGGTCCCGGACCAGGTGGAAAAGCGTCTATTCAGGGGAAAGTAAGGATGACCAACCGATGGAGTGCTGCATGTACGGAGTTGGCTCAGCCTTTTGACTCGTACTACGCCGGTGACATCGATGTTTACATCATTTACGGTGATGATCCATCTTACGGTGATCGCGTTAAAACAGGTCCGGACGGAACTTTCTGGTTCCGCTATCTGCGTACAGGAACCTATACAGTTTATGCTTACTCCAAAGACTGTAACTCTACAGACGGATCAGGTACTAAGGCCATCACACTTACAATTGAGATCACAGACAAAGAACAGGTTGTGATCACTGATGATCTCGAACTTGAAAGATAATCCCCCGATGGAAAAAAGAATTCTTACAGGATTATTCCTGTTGTTATTGTCCGTTGCAGTCTCTGCGCAATCGAAGAAGCAGATTAAGGAGATGAAGATCAAGTCGTGTACGGAAACAACCGTTCTGTATGCGGATGGTAAGGAAACCGCTACGTTCAAGTCGGCTTTCATGACTTTCGATAAAGACGGAAACACTACAGAAGAAATTCAGTACAATCAGGATGGCTCCGTTAAGCGACGTGAGACCGCCAAGTATGCGGGCAAAAACAAAACTGAAGAAGTGGTGGATTCCCGAGGTGATAAAGACATTGAAGGGAATAAAACGAACTACCGCAAAACAACTTACAAGTACAACGCCAACGGCGACAAAACGGAGGAAACAGATTACGATGCAGCTGGTAATGTTGTAAAGCGAACTACTTACGCTTATAACAAATCGGGAGACAAGCAGTTTGAAGTCATCTACGACGGAAGCGGCAAGCTCGTCAAGAAAATCGTGTACGGATACGACGGAAAAGGACTTAGAATTTCAAAAAGCACTTACGGTCCCGGAGATGTACTGCTTAAAATGGTGAAGTATACATATGGGTACTGAGAAATTCCTGAGTCAGGTTAAAGAAGTTCTGAGCACCTTCGATCCGATTACGCTGGAAGAAATGGACAGCGTAAAGCTTATGGATCGAAAGGATCTGAAATTCAATTTCAGCATCAGACACCTGCCGGAATTCCTCGCTGCAGTTCGCGATCAATACAGATCACTTGAAGTGGGTGGAACAAGGATGAGTCGATACGAAACTTTGTATTACGACACTCCGGATTACGATCTTTATAAAGTCCACCACAACGGTAAACCGGCTCGCTTCAAAATACGCGTGCGCAAGTACGTTGAATCGGACTTGAAATTTTTCGAAGTAAAACATAAGAACAATAAAGGGCGCACTCTGAAAACCCGCGTAAAGAAGAAAAAAGACGGGCACGAGATTTCAGGCAGCTCGCTTGAATTGCTTCAGGAAAAAACAGGCATGGGTCAGGATAACCTCGAGCCAAAGCTGTGGGTCAACTATACCAGAATCACTTTAGTGAATCGCTATGATGAAGAACGATTGACAATTGATCTTGACCTTGAAGTTATTTCTGACAACTCAACATTTAAGTTTGACGGATTGGTAATTGTCGAAGCAAAGATGTCCAAGCTGCACGTAACTCCATTCGTTAAACTTCTTAAGGATAAACACATTCGTGAAGGCGGCATGAGCAAATACTGCATGGCAGTAAGCAAACTCGTTCCCGACCTCAAGCACAATAATTTCAAACCGAAACTTATTAAAGTAGATAAGATATTACATGAGACTGACGTTGCTTAAATGGATTCTGCCTTTGTTCCTGATGCTGGCACCATCACAGTACGTAATTGCGCAAAGCGACGCTTCAAGCGATCCATTATCGTCTATTGTGAGCTCTGACTCCGACAATAACGACGACGGGAAAAAGAAGAAAAAAAACAAGGATGAAAAAGACGAAGTTGAAACCCCGTTTTTTACATTCAATCTTGATCGGTTCAACGCAACATTTTTCACGCGACTGCTGATCGATTTACTTTCCATTGTGATTCTGATCCGCTTTATTTATTTCCCTGTGTACAAGAGACGTGATCACATTTTCACGTTTTACATGTTCAACCTCACGATTTTTATCATCACGTATTTGCTGAATACAAAAACCGGATTCTCCACCGGTGCAGCTTTCGGATTGTTCGCGGTATTCTCTTTGCTTCGCTATCGAACGGAAGATATCTCCGCACGAGACATGACGTATCTCTTTGCTGTAATTGCATTGGGACTCATGACATCCGTAAACAAAGGAAACGTCCTTGAAATCATCCTTATCAACGCTGTAATTCTTTCTGCAGCATTCCTGCTCGACGGAAATGTGCTGATGAAAACGGAATTCGTGAAGTCTGTACAATATGAGAATATCGAACTCATCAAGCCGGAACGACATACAGAACTGATCGCCGATCTTGAAAGCCGCACCGGATTGAAAATCCACAAAATCAGTGTAGGTAAAATTGATTTTCTACGTGATACCGCGATGATTAAAATCTATTACTACGAATCAAAAAATCAGGAAGCATGAAGAAATTAATTGCTGCTGCTTTACTGATTTTTTCCGGGGCGAATTTTCTGTCCGCTCAGACACAGGATTTCGGAATGTGGAATACAATCAGTGTTAATAAGGAGATTACCAAGAAATTGACTTTTGGACTTGATCAGGAAATCCGTTTCCGCGACAACTTCAACACTTTGAATCTGGTTTACACCAATGTTGGTCTTACATATAAGTTTACGGATTATTTCAAGTTCAGTGCTGTATATCGTTTCATCGACAAACACAAAGATGATTTATCCTGGGGTGTACGTCACCGCATTTACTTTGATGCTGTCTTTAAAGTAAAACCAGGTAATTTCAACTTTTCTTACAGGGCTCGTTATCAGGTGGAATGGCGTGGTGCAGGTTACGAGGCAATTCACGGTAACGTTCCGGAAAGTTATTTCCGCAATCTCTTTAAACTGGGCTACAAATTGGGAGATTCATGGGAGCCGTACCTGGGAAGTGAAATACGTTTTCAGATTAACAACCCGCGCATTCCCTACCACAATGGTTTTGATCGCACACGATTCTTCGGTGGTACGAATTACGAATTCAACAAACACCATACTGTTGGAATGTATTTTCTCTACCAGAAAGAATGGAATGTTTCAGACCCTGAAACACTGCATATTCTCGGCATCGAGTACACGTTCAACATCTGATTTGATATTGTTGTTGTACGCGTAATAATTCCCTGAACTACTTCCTGGATATCAAAGCTACTGCCCAGGCATTGGCTCCATCCGTGCGCCCTACATAACCGAGTTTCTCGTTGGTTGTCGCTTTGATCGATACACAATCTTTTTCTACACGGAGAATAGGCGCAAGCACATCCGTCATTGCCGGAATGTGCGGATTGATTTTCGGTGCTTCTAATGCAACCGTTGCATCGATATTCACCACTTCCCATCCTTTTGCATCAAGCAACTCCACAACTTTAGTCAGGAGCACTTTGCTGTCTGCATTCTTGTAATTGCTGTCGGTATTCGGAAAATGAAATCCTATATCGCGCAACGATGCCGCACCCAGCAGCGCATCACAAATTGCATGAAGCAAAACATCTGCATCCGAATGGCCGTCACATCCTTTTTCAGCAGGAATCTCAACACCTCCAAGTACAAGTCTACGTCCCTCTTTCAGTTGATGAACGTCGTATCCCATTCCGATTCTGATTGCCGGTTTCATATCACAAACTTAGTCATTGTAGGCCGCAGCGCAATAAAAAATGCCACCCTTCAGAGAAAGATGGCATTGAGAATAATGTTCTGCTTTTATTTCGTATCGCCGTCGCTGTTCTGCGATTTGAACGCATCAAAGTCAAACGTCAACGAGAAACGCAATGTATTCTGAAGCGGACTACGCTGTGCATTAGTCGGAATCAGATAAGCAAAGTCAAGTCCGAATACGTTGTACTTGATTCCGGCTCCAAGCGTAAAGAACTGGCGATTCCCTTTCGTAGGTGCTTCGTAGAAGTAACCCATACGAACTGCGAATGTTTCGTTGTACCAATATTCCAATCCTGTGCAGATGTTGATCTCTTTCAACTCTTCACGGAACCCGCCCGGCGCGTCGTTGAACGATCCGAAAATGCCTTCAGGTACGGAGCGGTTAGGATCTTTACCTGCAAGAATTACATATTGCCCGTTTACAATTTTCGGGCTTCCTGTGAGCGGATCAATTTCATAAACCGGCGGTGTTGGCACCAAAAGTTTATTGAACTCCAACTGGAAGCCGATACGGTTGTAATCGTCAGCCTTTACTGAAATTCCTGAACCGAGTCGAAGATTGATCGGAATGAAATCCTTGTTGATTGAAGTTGAATAAGAAATCTTGTTACCAATGTTGGTGATTGCAATACCGGCCATAAAAGTGGTTGGCTTGCCGCTGATCTTGAGATCATCATCATGATAATACCCGCTCAGATCAACTGCAACTGCAGTACCGGGACGAGTATCCTGACCTTGAACAGTAATTCCGTTTGTAAGGTTAGAACGAATGATGCGCGCTGTCATGCCCGCAGAAAATTTCTCGCTCAACTTGCGGGAATAACCGAAGTCAAACGCGAACTCATTCGGCTTAAACTGACCGATAGTATTACCTACAACATCCGTGAACGTGATATTTCCCAATGAGAAATAACGTAACGATGCACCGAATGCTGAATTTTTATTCGGCTTAGTGTAGAAAGAAATATAAGCGAGGTTGATATCCGGCACCAGAGCACGCAACCACGGAGAATACGAAATTCCCATCCCCATTTTCTTGTCTGCAAATGCAAGCTTAGATGCATTCCAGTGCAGAGAATTCACATCAGGTGTGGTAGCAACTCCTGTCTCTCCCATTCCGCCCGCACGTGAATCCGGCGTGATCAAGAGAAAAGGAACTGCAGTTGTAATTGTATTCAGTTGACCCAGCAATTCATCTGTGGTCAGATTGTTCTGCGTTTGCGCAAATGCAGGCATAGCGGCAACCGTTGCCAAAGCTCCGGCAACAACCGCTTTCTTCAGTGCCTTATTCTTCATTCGATTCATTGTTAGCTAACAAATTTAAAAATTCCCTGATTCCTCCGACTACAGAATTACCAGTTTTTCGTAGTGTTCCGCACTTGTACCGTCTGCAGACCTCACATACATTCTGTAAATGTATACGCCGCGACCGATTTTATCTCCGTAATCATCACGACCGTCCCACTCAATCGGCTTTGATCTGAATCCCTCTGCATACACCTGCTCATTGATCGTTTTTACCAGCTTTCCTGAAATGGT
The DNA here is from genome assembly GCA_023151315.1 of Bacteroidia bacterium. Taxonomy (GTDB): domain Bacteria; phylum Bacteroidota; class Bacteroidia; order Palsa-965; family Palsa-965. The sequence continues at coordinate 64,608 of JAKLJE010000001.1, read as the reverse complement.
GAACACCTGAATCATCACATCAAAATCAGTACAACACTGATTGTGCTCAAAGTAAAACGACGTATTTGTTGTAAACGGATTCGGATAATTGAGCACGCGACTCAGAATGATGCCTTCCTCATTCCGCACTTCAAATGTTGTTGTTACAGTGGAAGAATTGTTGTACACATCCCACACTTTCAGCGACAATGTATGAACACCTTCTGCCAGATCAGTGTAAGGGTAAATCACAGTTCCGCTCTGATAGCTGTTCACGCTCGACTGGTAATAATCATTGAGCACAACTGCTTTATCAGTTTCACCGTCAAGTACTGCAACAATGTCGTGACCGATACCGCTACCCACAGTGTTCACTCCGTTGCTGTCTGAAATCATTGCGTAAAGTTTCGGATCAGAATTGGTTATTCCTCCCGGAACAAAAGTGCTGTCATTCATAAACAATCGAATCGATGGTCCGGTGACATCTGTTGCCGCATTAGGATTCGCTCCTCCGACGATAATATTCTCGTATGATCCGCTTGCATCAGTTACGCCGTTCTCTGCATAATAACTGATCCGACCAAGTCCGTATTGATAAGAGATGTCGCGGGGCACTACAAATGAAAACTCAAAACTTCCGTTTACAACCATCGTCTTTCCGTGATAAAGAACATTTCGCTGCAACTTGTAAACAAACGGAGCAGTTGGAGGATCATTCTGAAGTGTTGTAATCGTAGATGGCTTATCGTACACAGTCGGATACAGAACTCCATTGAAACCATTCATCTGGTTACCCGCTGTATCAGCTACGAAGCCTTTTATCGTTATCAAGCTCAAAGCCCTTAACGTGTCAGGCGAACTCAAATTCACAGGCTGGTTGTTGACCTCCGTAGTGATCACTTTGTTCTCAGGATAATTCAATCGCAATGCCGGATCTCCGAGCAAAGTAAAATTGCGATTGTTTACGCTGTTGCCACTGATGTCTTTAGTGATTCGGTAAACATCTCCGATGCGTGGCATTTCTCCGTTGATCGGCTCAAAAACCGTTCTGTAAAAATTACGGTTCAGAATAAAATTCGGTGTTGAATATACCAGTCGAACTGTAGTAAACAAACTCACTCCGCCTCCGGCCGAATTCAACAACACATATTCTCCGGCTGATGTTCTGCCCGGATCATCATATCGCGCGAACTCACATGTTGCTGTTACAAACAATGGCATGTTGCACTTGTTGGTCCATGAATTGATCTGCTGTACTTCCACTACACGCTCGTGCGCGAGTCCTACTTCACCACCGTGTCCGGTGTAGTTAAGAATCAAACAACCACGATCAAGTTTTCGGGTTATCGCTTCATTTACCGTTGGGTAACGCTCTCCGCCCGGCGTTTGTTCCTGCTGGTAAGCATCAAGATAAATCTTATCGATATTGTAGATGTCGTAAGTGGTATCAACAAGTGTCGACATCTGATCAGCCTGACTCATATGAATGTTGGAATCCTCATCATCCCCGACAAACACAATCGTGTTTCTCCATTCTCCTCCGGAACCGCATTGATTACTGGTGCATGTTGCCGGATTCAGCACAGGCTCCTGACGGGTCATGTAAAAACGGATCTTATCTACAATGCCCTGCGCTTCTGATACATTTTGCACAGGGAAACGTCCGATTCCGATATCACAATCACCAACGTCAGCTCCCGTATCCCATTCTCCGGAATCATTCAGCAAACCATAGAATTCATCTGAAGTATAAGACTCAGTGAGTCCGAGTGAATTCAGATTCTGAAATGTCGGAATGAAATTCGTGTTGTTAGACAAACGATGTTTCATGTCGTACGATCCATCTCCCAAAAACAGCACGTAACGCGGAAGTTCTGCAGCAGTTGTTGCGCGATCATAAATCATCTTGATGTAATCGCGGATTGCGGTAACATCCTGCGCTCCGGAAGAAAACTCATTGTAAATCTGTTGTGGTGTAACAATCACACTGGTCAACGAATCATGATCTGCGTGAAGCTGCGCCAACTCTTGAGCCTGCGCCATGAAATTCGGATGTGTGATGATGATGTAATCCACAGGCTGCGTTGCATGCAGGTTCTGATTCGGTACAAGACCTCTGCTTACAGGTGTGAGAAATCCGTTTGTCTCGAACGCAATGAATTCGCGCGCTGAATCTGCAGGCAATACCCATTCCATCATTCCGGGAGAAGCGGTTACGCTTTGCAGTTTCGGAGTATGATGATCGGTAATATCCCAGATCGTTGTATTAGCAGAACCTGTTGTAAGTTGAAATTGCGCAACATTCCCTGCTCCCGCACTTTGATGATCCCGGAAAATCAATTGACTTCCCGTCATGATTAATTGACGACGCGCATTCACCTCTACCCAATTCATCCAGCCGGTAGCATCGGGAACAGTACGATTTATATTCACAGTTACAACTGAATTGTTCGGAGTAAACGATAATGACGCATTGCCTGGAGCAGCAAACGGAGCATAGTAGGTATTCATTTGCGTACCACCGAATGAAATTGTTCCACTCGCACTTTGACAACTAATGTTGTAGGTGTGTTGTTGACCATATCTGGAGATCATATCAACGTCGCACCATGCCGTGGAAGATGTTACAATATTCGGGAAGCTGAATGCAAAACTGTAAGATCCGAGAATGTCAAACTTCTCACCGTACCAGGTGCGCCCCGACTTGATCATGTTCTCCGCATCGTACTCATGAAATGCGTAGTCGTTGAAAGTTGTGACCGTGTGTGTTGGTGAAGACGATGAAGACGCCTGCAACTGAACGCGCGAACCCGGACCGATGTCTGCATTCAGGAAATAGTAAGTGGAATCGCAATACTCGTGTACATGATGATGATAGCGTGCGTCCGTAGTATCATACTTCCATGTATTCGCGGAAACTCCGAAAAATAAAACGTAATCGGACTGATCAAAAACGCCGTCGCTTTCACCTTGAACGAAAATATCGTGCTCACGCAAATCATCTGCATGTGCAACGAAATTGTTGTATGACAATTGTCCGCGACCATTTCCGTAAATGCGGATGTTGCGCGGATCCAATGTGCTCATGTCAATACCAAGCGCATTGAGGAAGTTGTAATCAATTTTATAAACTCCGTTTGCTGCTACAGCGATACGGTACCACGTTCCGCTTGCGAGCACAGAAGTAGTTGCACTTGCACGCTGCATTACAGGAGCACGACGAGCAGGTTGTGTTGTAACACGCAAATCATAGCTCACCAGTTTTTCCAACTGACCGCTAACAGAATTGCGTCGGATCGGCACGATGCGTATGTTCGCGAAATACTCTTCACGTGAATTCGTAACGTAAGATGTAATTTCCGCTTCCGGTTTAATCTGGTTCGCCTGAGTTCCGATTGCGGCCACCGAATTCGGATCCATGATTTCGTAAACTGCGTTTTCGAGGCGTACTGTAACGGCCTGATTGCCGCTCAATCGCTTTCTCTCAAAAACATACGGCAGAAAATTGCGTGAAGGATCGTATTGTGCGCCTTCAAACCAGACAAAACTCTTGCCTTCGGTTTCCGAAAACGAATTGTAAATCGGGGTTGTCCACCTTAAATCCCGATGTTCCGCGCCAAACCTGAAAAACTGCTGGGCGCCGAGAAACGGGCTAAAATAAACAGCACAAAATGCTGATAATGTGAGAATTAACTTTCTGCACATGCGACTTAATTTCTTACTGTTATGACTATGGCGTGCGGGCCTGATTCTGCGAATCTACCAGTTTAACAAACAGGTTTGCCGTCTGTTTCTTTGAAATCTCATGGAAATTTCGCTTCTTTGTTTGCGCTTTTCCAAGGTCTGATCGATTCAACCGGAAGAAAAACGCTGGCAAACACGGATTATTGCCCGACGATGAAGTTTTTTAATGAAAATTTCATCCGTACGGGTTAATTCCGTATCATTGTATCTTAACCTAACATCATGTTTATGATGAAACGTCTGGTTATTGCCCTTGGTCTCGTCCTTAGTGTCGGCTTGGGTGATCTATTTGCACAGGATCCTGAGTTCACTCAGTTCTATGCGAATCCGCTGTACCTTAACCCTGCATTCGCAGGTACAGCTCGTTGTCCGCGCATTTGTTTGAACTATCGTAACCAGTGGCCGGGAATTACCGGAACATTCGTTACGTACAGCGCTTCTTACGATCAGCACATTGACGGAATTTCCGGAGGTGTTGGTTTCCTTTTCACAAATGACCGCGCAGGACAAGCAACGATCAACACAACTAACATCAGCGGTATCTATTCTTATCAGCTGAACATTACGCGTGAATTCTCCATGAAAGTGGGTCTTCAGGCTACTTATGCTCAGAAATCCGTTGACTGGAGCAAACTGAATTTCGGCGATATGATTGACCCTCGTCGTGGTTTCGTTTACAATACCACTGAAGTTCCGAATGTAACGAGCAGAACAAATGTTGATTTCTCAGCAGGTTTGTTGGGTTATAGCCGTCGCTATTTCTTCGGTTTCGCAGTTCACCACATTACAGAACCGGATGAAGGTTTCCTCGGTCAGTCTAAGCTTCCTATGAAATATACCGGCCACGCAGGTGCGGTTATTCCTCTGGGTGGTCGTTACGGCGATTCAGGCATCTCTCCAAACATTCTTTATCAAAAGCAGGGCGATTTCCAGCAATTGAACCTTGGTATCTACTTTACTAAAGGTCCTCTGGTTGGCGGAGCTTGGTACAGAAACCAGGATTCATTTATCTTATTGCTTGGTTTCCAGCAAGATCTGTTCAAATTCGGGTACAGCTACGACGTTACGGTGTCGAAACTGACCAACGCAACTGCCGGATCACACGAGTTGTCATTCCAGATGCAATTTGAATGTAAACCGAAGAAAAAGAAGTTCAGAACAGTAAGCTGTCCTTCTTTCTAAAAAATATTTTCAGTAAAACATGTAACGACGCAGGGAAACGCCGTTATATAGTATAATTAAACAGGGAAAACTACTACAACCAACATCTCTCACCATGAAGAAAGCAGTGATGCCGATGATGCTGTTAGCGGGAGCCGCTCTACTGGGAAGTTGCCAGAAAGAGCGTTCAAACGTTACCGGCTGGAACTACAATGACCCGAACAACGGAGGCTTTGAAGTTATACCTTATGAGGAGCAGGAAACCGGACCAGGTCTCGTGTTCGTAGAAGGTGGAACATTCACAATGGGTCGTGTAGAACAGGACGTCAATTACGATTGGAACAACGTTCCGAAGCGTGTGACGGTTTCTTCGTTTTACATGGACGAAACGGAAGTCCGCAACCTCGACTACCTTGAGTACCTCTATTGGACTCAGCGTGTTTACGGTGCCGATTATCCCGAAATTTTTACTCAGGCATTGCCTGATACGCTGGTATGGCGCGAAAAGCTGGCGTATAATGAACCTTACGTATTGTATTATCTGCGCCACCCTGCATACCGCGACTATCCGGTAGTAGGTGTGAACTGGCTCCAGGCTTCGAATTTCGCAAGCTGGCGTACAGACCGTGTTAACGAATTCATTCTGATCCGCGAAGGCGTTCTTGACTGGGCTCCTGAAGCATTGAACGATCAGGCATTCAACACGGATCACTACCTCGCAGGTGATAAAGCGAACAACCCGTTCGTAGGAAACGTAATTCAGAACATTCCTTCACTCAACCCAACCGGTCCTGAAGAGCGCCGCGTACGTATGGAAGACGGTATCCTTCTTCCGAAGTACCGCCTCCCGACCGAAGCTGAGTGGGAATACGCTGCATTCGGTCTGATCGGTAACACTATCGGTGAGCGTATCACTGATCGTCGTCTCTACCCTTGGAACGGTCACGCTGTACGTAACCCTGATGAAGCTTACATCGGACAAATGCTTGCAAACTACAAGCGTTCTAACGGTGATAACATGGGAACTGCAGGTTACCTGAATGACGCAGGTGATATCACTACACCGGTATATTCTTACTGGCCTAACGATTACGGTCTGTACAACATGGCTGGTAACGTATCAGAATGGGTAATGGACGTTTACCGTCCGCTTTCATTGACTGATAACGACGACTTCCGCGCATTCCGTGGTAACGTATTCCAGACTCAGATGCTTGATCCTACAGATCCTACTCTGATGTATGTTGAAGATTCAGTTCGTTACGACAAAGACTCTAACATCGTATCAATCCCTGGTGCTATCCGCTACCGTAACGTTGATATCGCTTACAAAGAAGACAAACTCGACAAGCGTCGTAACTATAAGTATGCTGACAACATCAACTACCGTGACGGTGACGGATTGTCTTCAGTTTACTATGGCGACCCTACAAGCGTTAGCACCAACAAGCTGATGTACGAGTACGGAATGACTTCACTTGTAAACGACAAGGCTCGTGTTTACAAAGGCGGCTCCTGGAGAGATCGTGCTTACTGGATGGTTCCGGGAACACGTCGCTTCCTCGATCAGCAACAATCAACAGCATTCATCGGTTTCCGCTGCTGCATGACCCGCGTGGGTTCACCTGTCGGACTCGGAGGAAAGTAGTTGTAAACTCAACTCATTCGAACGCCCCATGTTATTCGTAACTTGGGGCGTTCTTCATTTATGACCGACACCAAACAACTTTACGACGTTTTTCTGCGTCATCCTGTTGTGTGTACCGATACGCGCAACATTACGGCCGGCTGTATTTTTTTCGCATTGAAAGGCGGAAATTTTAACGGCAACAAATTCGCGGGAGAAGCTCTGACAAAAGGAGCAGCTTTCGCTGTTGTTGACGAACAGGATGCAGTTATAAGCGATAAATGTCTTCTTACCGCTGACGTTCTGACTTCATTGCAGCATCTTGCACAACATCATCGGCTGGAATTGAAGAAAAACGGATTACGTGTTGTTGCTCTTACGGGCAGTAACGGTAAAACCACAACTAAAGAATTACTTGCAAGAGTTCTCGCAGAAAGGTACAAGACGCTTGCCACGGAAGGGAATCTCAACAATCACATCGGTGTGCCTTTAACGCTGTTGAAGTTGAAAGCCGATCATGAAGTTGCAGTGATTGAAATGGGCGCCAATCATCAGAAGGAAATTGAGATGTTGTGTGAAATCGCGCAGCCGGATTTCGGGTTGATTACCAATATCGGCTTGGCGCATCTCGAAGGATTCGGCGGACTTGAAGGCGTTTTCAAAGGGAAAACAGAAATGTTCCGCCACCTGATTGCAAACAACGGTTTTGCATTTCTCCTGGAAGATGAACCGCGCGTTCATGTTTTCAAGAATCAGATTCCGAACCTGACTTACGGACTCGCTGCTACCGCAGACATTTCCGGAGAACTTATTCCGGGTCATGAGTTCGTACACTACAAATGGAAGAATACGGACGGAAAGAAATATGAAGTTCATTCTCAAATGATCGGCAGTTACAACTTACCGAACATGCTTGCAGCGACAGCGTGCGGTGTAAAACTCGGAGTTGATGCAGAGAAGATAAATCGTGCTATTGCTAATTACGTTCCTGCCAACAATCGCTCTCAGATTGAAAAGCGCGGAAGCAATACGTTGATTCTCGATTGCTACAATGCAAATCCATCAAGTATGATTGCCGCTATTGAGAATATGGCAGTCTCCCCGGCGAAAAACAAAATGCTCATTCTCGGCGACATGTTTGAGTTGGGTGATTCCTCTGCAACGGAACATCAGCGGATTGTGGACTTCATCGCCGATAAAACTCCGGCTGCGAAAGTAATTCTCGTTGGGAAAAACTTCTGCGCAACCAAGGATAAACTTGGCTTCGTTCGACTGAATGATTCGGAAGAAGTTAAGAATTGGCTCACGCAAAACCCGCAGTCTGATTCGTTGATATTAATCAAGGGTTCGCGCGGAATGAAAATGGAAACATCAGCCTTGGTACTGTAACCTTAGGATGAAAAAAAGGCGCTCCTAAAATGAAGCGCCTTTTTCATTGGAGAAATATTCTAATCTATCCAAGCACGCCGCGTGAAATCACAATCTTCTGAACCTCTGAAGTTCCTTCGTAGATCTGAGTGATTTTCGCGTCGCGCATCAAACGCTCAACGTGATATTCTTTCACGTAACCGTATCCGCCGTGAACCTGAACAGCTTCTGTAGTTACCCACATTGCAACACGTGAAGCATACAATTTTGCCATTGCAGATGCAGTGCCGTAATCCTGACCGTTGTCTTTCATCCACGCTGCACGCAGACACAACAAACGAGCCGCTTCAATTTCAGTTGCCATATCAGCAAGTTTGAAAGCGATAGCCTGATGCTGATTGATGGTCTTTCCGAATGCTTTACGCTCTTTAGAATAAGCGAGTGCAAGTTCGTATGCTCCTGAAGCAATTCCCAAAGCCTGAGAAGCAATTCCGATACGTCCGCCTGTCAATGTTTTCATTGCGAACTTGAATCCGAATCCGTCTTCACCGATACGATTCTCCTTCGGAACTTTTACATCTGTAAACATTAATGAATGCGTGTCAGATGCACGGATTCCCATTTTATTTTCTTTAGGACCAACAACGAATCCAGGCATTCCTTTCTCAACGATGAACGCATTGATTCCTTTGCTTCCTTTGTCAGGATATGTCTGTGCAATCACAAGATATACAGAAGCGCTTCCACCGTTTGTGATCCAGTTTTTTGTTCCGTTCAACAGGTAATGGTCGCCTTTGTCGATTGCAGTTGTACGCTGTGAAGTTGCATCAGATCCCGCTTCCGGTTCAGAAAGACAGAACGCACCGATGATTTCACCTTTCGCCAGAGGAACGAGATATTTCTGCTTCTGCTCTTCTGTTCCGAATGTTTCAAGTCCCCAGCAAACAAGTGAATTGTTCACTGACATTACAACTGAGCAGGAAGCATCTACTTTTGAAATTTCTTCCATTGCGAGAACGTAAGAAATTGCATCCATTCCGCCGCCGCCGTACTTCGGATCAACCATCATTCCCATGAAACCGAGTTCACCCATCTTCTTAATGAATTCAGTCGGGAACTTCTGTTGTTCGTCGCGCTCAATTACGCCCGGCTTCAATTCGTTCTGCGCAAAATCACGCGCGGCTAGCTGGACAGCAATGTGTTCTTCAGTAAGATCAAAAAGCATTATCTTTTGTTTTTAATATGTGCAGCAAATATAGCTATAGTGTCCTTGAAAAAACAGCTGGTTGTCCTTAGCGAGTGATAATAATTGGCTGAATAGCGTTCTCTCCACTTTCGCTCTTGAAATAAAAATAGTACATCCCATTTGCAAGGTAGGAAACGTTAACTACTGATGTTCCAGCAGCAATATTTTCCGATTTCAACAATTCACCCACAGGGTTAGTTACTTGCAGCATTCCACCTGCCTCCGTTGTAATAATCAAATCGTTAGTTGCCGGATTCGGCGCTGCTTTGAAAAAAGTTGTTGAAGAGATTTCACGACTGTACAAGCAAGGATCAACAAGCAAACTGTCGGACGCTGTTGATGCACAGCCAGTTGAATCTGTATAGGTATACGAAACAGAGAACGTACCTGAACCTGAAGAATTGGCATAGAACAAAGAGTCAATCATAAACGCACTGCTCCATGTACCTCCCGCCGGACTTCCTCCACTAATCACAACGGGGGAAGAAGATGAGCAAATTATTGCAGGAGCTACGTTAAGCAGAACAGTTGGATATCCTGATTGTGGGAACAGTGTATCAAAATAACTCACACTGCAACTATTGAGATCGGTAACCTGACATTGAATATTCCCTGGGTGTAATCCGGTAACCTGTGGTGTGGTATCATTCGTTGACCAGAGGTAATTATAGCCCGGCGTTCCTCCGGTTAATGAAAGAATAATCGTTCCATCTCCGGAGATACAGTTCAAAGGTTCAGTCACAACTGAAGAAATGACTAGTTGAGCAGGTTCTGTGATCACAATACTATCAACAAAAGAGCAATTATTTGCGTCAGTTATAATACACCAATAAGTATTGGCGCCAACCCCCGCCAGCAATGAATCATTCCCATTAGGAGAAGACCAGGTATAATTGTATGGTGAAGTCCCGCCGGAAACCGAAAGCACGGCTGCTCCTGTTTGATTGCCATTGCAATCCACGTCCGTTCGAGATTCGTTTACAACCAAAGGAGCATAACTGGGAACGGTTACATTTATTGTGTCATGATTGTAGCATGCATCTGTAATAATACAAGTATAAGTACCCGATGATATCGCGCTTAAAACGTTGGTCGTGCTACCCAGATTCAACCAACTGAACGACAATCCTGAACCCGACGCACTTAAGTAAACTGCTCCTGAGCTGTCACCACTACAACTTGGCGTAGTAATTACTGAAGCTGAAATCGGGTTACATTCTCTATACTTACCTACGAAATAGTCTGAATTATTTGAAGAAAATAAATAGTATGAACCTGGGGACGGGTCAAAATCTGCTATGTATGTATAATAGCCCGTCATAAGAAACTCCCCAACTGGATCAACATAAGTAGAGTAAACAACATTATTGCTGTTACTTTCTGCCGGACGCATGGCCTCAAGAAAATTCCCGTTGGTTGAGTAGCGAATTATAGCCGAACAATGTTGATTGGTGGCTCCGAGCTCAGAAACTCCTCCTGAAGGATCGAAATCCACGGTATCAGCGAAATATGTAGTCAAAACTACTTGAGTATTGCTCCAAAGGTCAATATCCGTCACACAAACATCATGCAATGAATTCCCGAAATCGAAAGCGTATAACAGTGATCCTGCTGAAGAATATTTCGCAAGAAAAACATCGCAATAAGATGTGCCCGCAGAAAGTATAACGCTTCCCGTACCGAAATCCAAATCTGCATTGCCGGTGAACTGCCCTGTTAAATATATTTGATTGAGACTATCAATAATTAAATTCTGTCCTCTTATCCATTGAGAATTACTTGTTGCTGATGCATAAACAAGATCCCCTGTAGCGTTGTACTTAGCAAGGAACATAGATTCCGAACCTGTTGTGATGGAGAGATTGTAAGTGGCGACAGATGGGTCAAAATCTGCACTTCCGCCAAAAGAACCTGTAATCACTGCATTCCCGGAAGTATCAGAGCAAATTCCATAAGGCGTGAGCAAGTTACCAAGTATTGTTTTGAGATATACTGTATTGCCCGAGGTTGTGAATTTTCCAAAGACAGCGCCACCCAACCCGCTCAACACATATACGTAATTATTTTTGTCTACAAAGCAGTCACGAAACTCATCTGTAGCAACAGTACTGATTACTGCGGTAGCACTAATAAAACTACCGCTCGCGGTGTATCGCGCCATATAAACATCAACACCACCTGAATTTGAAGTGAGGTTAGCAACACCTGCTCCAGGATTAAAATCTATAGTACCTGAAAAATTACCAAGTACAATCAAATTACCTGATGAGTCGCTATTTATGGATAAAGCACTAACAGTGCCACCTGAATTTCCCAACTTAAATGCAAATCCGAATACACCAGAACTTGAATACTTGGCCACAAAAGCTGTTCCTGTAACTCCGGGCTGAATCAGGTTGACTGTACTGGGGCCAATATCAAAGTCGGTAGTGTCCATGAACATCCCGCATGTGTACACATTACCCGTTGCGTCCTGTGTTACATCTCTTCCGTTCTCAAAGACCATTTTATTGCCATACTTCCCCATTTCCTTCGCGAGGAGGAAACTCCCATTGCCGGAAGAATACTCTGCAAAAAATGCATTGCGATATGGACCTGTGCGTAATTGAGTCGCAGGCCCCGGGTCAAAATCAACAGTCCCTTCATACAACCCGGTAATAATCACAGAACTATTACCTACCACACAAATGTCATTAGCGTAGTCTGAGGAACTTCCGCCAATGGACTTCGCAAATAGGATCGAACCAACAGATGTATAGCCCGCAATAAATACATTAAGATCGGATGCACTAGCGGCGCTAATAATGAAGGTCCCATTGGGGTCAAAGTCTGCTGAACCAGCGAAGCTACCTGTGATGTAGAAATTATCGAGATTATTGATTGCAATGTTTCCTACTTCATCGCTATTGACACCACCTACACTTTTACCGAAGTTAAAAACGCCAAGTGTATCATAAACCGTGATAAAAATATCAGAAGCCCCTGCTGATGTTACATTAAAAATAGCTGCAGACCCGTCCAAATCCGCAGTACCATTGTAGTGACCTGTGCAATAAACCATTCCATTAACCCCAACAACAAGCCCGACTCCTTCGTCGGCTCCAACGCCTCCTACTTTCTTTGCAAACAACAATGAAAATGTGGAAGAATATGAGGCGACAAAAGCATCGCGCCCTCCGCTAGTCGCAACTAAGAAAGAAGAGACTGTTGGATTGAAATCTATTGTACCGTCAAAACTGCCCGTGATGAAAATTTTCCCTGAAGGCGAAATAGCAATGTCTGTTATCAGATCATTTCCGTTTCCCCCGAAACAAGCATTAGCCTGGTAATATCCTGCGGTATCGAGACGCGTTAAAAATATATCATCCGCGAACGCCGGCGTACTCATTGCCACACCTGCCCCTGGATTTAGATCAACATAACCGAAGAAAGTCCCCCCGACAATCAAGTCGTTGTCAGTAGTAATTGCTAAACATCGCGGCCAAGATCCGACCAGCAGTCTTGACCAAACATAAGTTCCATTATTAGAATATTTAGCAATAAATCCTCGCACACCAGAGGCATATTGATTTGATGGGAAAATTGAATTATTAGGATCGGGGTCAAAATCAAAACCTGTCCAAAATCCGCAGATATAAAAATTACCATCATTGTCAATTGCGAACCCTGTAATATGATCGGAGGCCCAACCTTCAAAGCTGATTGCACTTATATAATTTCCGGAGGAATCATATCGTGCTATAAATATGTCTTCACTTCCCGTTGACCGTAAATTGGCAACTGCTGAAGAAGGATCATAATCCCCATCCCCTGATAATTCACCCAGCACGTAAATGTTACGTGCGGAATCAATGACAGTAAATTTTCCCTCATGCACACCTCCATACATTGCCTTGTTGGTTGCATAATTCATCCATTCGAGATGGCCCTGAGCACGAACAGGTAATTCTGAACACATACACATCACTAACAGTAACGATAGAATACTTCGTAAACAGTAAATGAATAAATTGCGCATGATTTTCTAATTATAATATTGCTGCAATATAGGGAAATCCAATTCTTAATGTTACATGACAGGTTGACAATACTCGGAATCATGTCGGGCACTTCGCTTGATGGTGTTGATTTGGCAATTTGCCGGTTAGGTCGTAATCCTGATCAGTATGAAATTATACGGGTGGAAACAATAGCCTATAGCACTGAATGGATTGCTAAACTTAAACAAGCTGAAAGCTGTTCCGGACTTGAACTGATGCAGCTGCACCGGGAATACGGAAAATTTCTGGGTCAACTTGCGAAGCAATTTATCGGCAATACGCATGTTGATGCAATCGCGAGTCACGGACACACGATCTTTCACAATCCTGCGAACGGACTCACATTTCAATTGGGTTGCGGTGCAGAACTCGCGGCAACCAGCGGAAGAATCACAGTTGCTGACTTCAGGATTACTGATGTGGCGCACGGCGGACAGGGAGCTCCGTTGGTTCCGGCGGGTGATGCTACATTGTTCGGTCAATACAAATACTGTCTTAATCTCGGCGGCTTCATCAATGTTTCGTACGATGAATCCGGAAAGCGCATTGCGTTTGATATTGCACCAATGAATTATGTGCTCAACCGTTTGGCACAGCGTGAAGGAAAATCATTTGATGAAAGCGGAAAGATGGCCGCATCCGGCAAATGCATTCAATCACTTCTTGATAAACTGAATTCATTGAGCTACTACTCTGCTCCTGCGCCTAAATCGCTGGGAAGAGAATGGACGGAAAAAGAAATTTTTCCATTACTGAACGAAAACTACAATACATCTGATCTCCTGCACACGTATACGTTACATGCAGCCGAACAGACGGCGAAATATCTTCAACAAGATGGACGCGTTCTGATTACAGGTGGCGGCGCGTACAATTCATTTTTCATTGAGGAGCTGAAAAAAAGATCAGTGGCAGAAATTGTTATTCCGGAATCTCAACTGATCAACTTCAAGGAAGCGTTGATTTTTGCCTGGCTGGGATTTCTCCGACTGCGGAATGAAAATAATGCATTGTCGTCTGTAACAGGTGCACGCCGCGATTCCTGCGGTGGTGCAATTTTCAGTGCATAAAAAATCCCGCCGAAGCGGGATGATTGTTATCATTTTTTCTGATCAGAAATTGTCGTCGTAGTATTCGTCGTCGTCATCAAGATCAAGATCGTTGAAATCAATGTCGTTGTCGATTTTCACATTCTTGTCATCTTCTACATCATCAGCAGCATCTTCCGCATCCGGCTTTTCATAATCGTCATCTTCTTCCGGAAGATCTTCATCATTCTCTTCCTCCTCCGGAAGATCGAGATCATCATCGCTATCTTCCTCCTGTTTCTTCTTGGAAGCAGAAGTTTTTCCCGCTGGCTTTGCCTTCGTTGCAGCTGTTGCTGCCTTAACTGTTTTAGTTACCTTTTTCATCACTCTTTGAAGATTCTGACCCGATAAAGTTAGAATGATATTTTTTTCTGAGCACGCAATTATGCGAAAAATATTTTTTTCAACTTTCTCTTCTTCTGTTCAGGAATTTCGTTATAACGACGGCGCATAAACTTTATTACTTTTGCGCTGATGAAAGACTTACTGCACCAATACGAGAACAAACGTCCGGAAATTATTTTCGAATGGAAAGATGCCGAAACAGATGCTGAAGGCTGGGTTGTTATTAACTCACTCAGAGGCGGAGCAGCCGGAGGCGGAACAAGAATGAGAAAAGGTTTGGACCGTCGTGAAGTGGAATCACTTGCAAAAACAATGGAGGTGAAATTCACTGTTGCCGGACCGCCAATCGGAGGTGCGAAATCAGGAATCAATTTCGATCCTGCAGATCCGCGTCGCAAAGGAGTTTTGGAACGTTGGTTCAAAGCTGTGATGCCATTGCTGAAGAATTACTACGGCACAGGCGGAGATCTCAACGTGGATGAAATTCACGACGTGATTCCGGTAACACAACAATACGGATTGTTGCATCCGCAGGAAGGCGTTGTGCGCGGACATTTCGGGGCAGATAATTCAGGAGCCGGAAAAAGAATCAAACATCTTCAGGAAGGTGTAACAAAAGTTCTTACTGATAGCTCTTATACACCGGGAACAGGATTCACTGTTGCGGATATGATCACGGGTTACGGTGTAGCGGAATCTGTTCGCCACTATTACGAACTGTGGGGCGGAAGTGTAAAAGGAAAACGTGCAATCATTCAGGGTTGGGGAAATGTTGCTTCTGCAGCGGGATATTATCTCACGCAGATGGGTGCTGTAATTACAGGAATCATTGACCGTGATGGAGGAATTGTAAATGCACAGGGAATTGATTTCGAAGGTGCGCGCAAATTGTTTCTTTCGAAAGACGGAAATAAACTCAATTCACCGGACGTGATTCCATTCGAAGAAGTTTCTTCCAAAGTCTGGAATGTCGGAGCTGAGATTTTCATCCCTGCAGCGGCATCACGACTTGTAACGAAAGAACAGGTGGACGCGATGGCAGCGAGCGGATTGGAAGTAATTGCTTGCGGAGCGAATGTTCCGTTTGCGGACAAAGAAATTTTCTTCGGACCTATCGGTGAGTATGCCGATAATAAAGTGAGCATCGTTCCTGATTTCATTTCCAACTGCGGCATGGCGCGTGTATTCGCGTATCTCATGGGCGATCATGTCCAAGTGAAAGACGAAGCGATCTTCAGTGACGTTTCCAAAACGATACGTGCTGCGATGGAAAAAACACATGCACAACATCCGGAGAAGACCGGCATCGCTCAGGCTGCTTTTGCCATTGCATTGAAGCAATTAGTATAATTTACTGAGGACTAGAACTGAATACAAACGACGCAGTCAACCGATTGCGTCGTTTTTGTTTTAAAGCAACCGCGAACAATTCATTTTCTTTCCAGTTGCGCGAATGAGTATGCCACTTATTAAACGGCTCTGGTATGTATGCAACATCTGCTCTAACCTTGCGTAAACATCAGCAGAAACAGAATGAAAAAATATTTTCTTCTGTTTATGGAAAGCAAACGCATCACGCATCATTAAGACAAACTGCAACGATTTGATCAGACCACTACACCTGACCTGGTAAATGAAATAACATCAGAATCCCTTATCCCCGCACTGATGTAAATATCCCGGCCTGTGAACAGGACAACTGAAATCTCCCCGGTTGCAGTTGTGAACTGAATGTTTAACCTGACAAAAAACAGATCGTTATGGATAACAAGTTTGTCCTCTCACACAGCTTCAACGAAGTTGTATTCGAAAACCGCAACAAGCGTTACGGTGCATATCAAATAAGACGCAAATATGGTCGCTACGCAATCATCGCGGCCGCAGCAGCAATCGCTTTCTTTACCGGAGGTTCGCTTACGTGGGCAGGAATGGTGAATGAAGATGAAACACGTCGCCTTCACGTAATTGAAGTTGATGTCAACGACATTCCGCCAATCGGCACACCGGCAGATCAGGAGAAAAAGCAGGAAGAAAAAATCGAGCTGCCGAAAGATGATCACATCGAGTCTGCTGCAGATCAAGGTCCGAAGTCTGCGGACATCACGAGTGATATCAAAATCACGGAAGATGATGTAACGCCTCCACCAAGTAATCTGGACGCTGGAAAAGATCCGAACGGAACTCCGGGCGGAACCGGAACCGGTCCTAAGAAAGATGGAGATTGCATCGGATGTCAACTTGCGGTTGATACCACTTCAACAAAACCGGTAATCATCGAGTGGAGCAACAATCCTCCAACTTGCGATGCACTGGATTCATACCTCAGCACCAACATCCGCTATCCGGACATGTGCCGTGAAACAGGAATCGAAGGAACCGTGTTTGTGCAGTTCATTGTTGACACAAAAGGGAATTACCGTGATGTGGAAGTAGTAAAAGGAGCACATCCGTCATTGAATGCAGAAGCGCTCCGCGTGATGAAAACCATGCCGAAATGGACACCTGCGAAGGACGACAACGGCAATCTTGTGGAATACAGAATGCGCAAACCGATCCGGTTTGTGCTTGCCAAGTAAACTTTAAGATGTTGCTATGCCTCGCCGGCAGGCAGGCGCAACCGGTGCATTACGCTAGCACACTGCACTGAATTACCCCCGGGAATCAACACTTGCGTGTTGAAAATAGGCTCAGGGCCTTTCCCCGGGGGCTTTTTCTTTAAGATACTTTCGAAGGATAATCCACGTTATATACTCAAGAAAAAGAGGTCCCGATGCTTAACAACATTCTTTTACAGATTACAGCTTCTGCAGATTCAGCTACGAATGCAGTGAACAATGCGGTAACAACAGCAGCTCCTGCTCCACCTGCCGCACAGGTAACGTTGACGCCAATGGAACTGATGATGAAAGGTGGATGGGTGATGATTCCGCTGTTCATTCTGCTGCTGGTTGCTATTTACTTCGGCATAGAACGTTTGATTGTAATTTCCAAAGCAAGCAAACTCGACAGCAACTTCATGAAAAATGTTCGTGATTATCTGCTGAGCGGGAAAATTGATTCTGCCCGCGAATTGTGTCGCAGCACCAATACTCCGGTTTCCCGCACAATTGAAAAAGGAATTTCCCGTTTAGGTAAACCTACACGTGAAATCACTGAAGCAATGGAAACGCACGGACGCGCAGAAATGGCGCAAGTGGAAAAGCGACTTCACCTGTTGAGTATGACGGCGCGCATTGCTCCTATGCTTGGATTCATCGGTACAATTGCCGGTGTTGTAACCATCTTCTATGACATTTCATTGAGTGGTGACATCAGTATCAAATCCATTTCAGGCGGACTTTATCAGAAAATGGTTTCCTCAGGAGCCGGCTTGATCATCGGTGTTATTGCATTTATTTTCTTCCACTTCCTCAACACGATGGCTGATGGTGTTGCGAAAAAAATTGAGCGCTCCTGCATGGAGTTCCTGGATACAATCAACGAACCATCGAAGTAAACCTCAACACCAACCGTCATGAATCTACGCGGAAAACATAAAGAAGGTGCTGAAGTATTCACCGACTCGTTGAACGACATCATGTTCTTCCTGTTGTTGTTCTTCATCATCATTTCAACATTGGTGAACCCGAACGTGATCAATCTGGATCCACCGAGTTCAAAAACAACCAACACAGCGACAAAAGGAACGGTGACATTGGCAGTTGATGCGCAGCACAATTTTTACATCAATAATTTGCCGGTGAGCTTCGATCAGTTGGAACCGGTTTTACTTGCGGAAACACAAGCTAAAAATACTTCAAGTGTAATTCTGTTTATGGATAAAACGCTCAGCGTGCAGGACGTTGCCGACGTAATGCAGGTGGGAGCGAAACTCAAAATAAAATTTGCCCTGAGTGTAAACCCATCTAAATAGAAAAAACGATGACAAGTGCAGTTGTAAATTTTCAGTCGCGCGAAGACCGCGGAGCGCATACCACATCCGGTATAATAACTGCGGCAGTTGCAGCATTGATGTTGCTGATTCTTCTACTTTGGAAAATCACAACACCCATCCCTCCTATTCCACCTGATGTTGAACCGCCCACAATGGAGCTCTATGAACTTGGTTTGGTTGCCGGCGGCAACGATATGGAAATGGGCGGAGGATCGCAAGGAAACACAGGTGAAGCGGGACAACAGAACAGTGCAGAAAGTGATGCGGAAGCGAACCCAACTAATCCGGGCGCAATCACCAATGAAAATTCGGACGCAGCGTATTCGCCTGCAAAACCAACGCCGGGAAGTAACGAAGCTTCGGTAAGCGATGAAACACTTGAGTTGATGAACAAGCTCAAGAACAAGAAGAACAACGCGACCATTAAAATCGGAGGAGACGGTAGCGGTTCACCTTATTCCAGCGGAAAAGGTGATGGTGACGGAATTGGTGTTGGTCCGAAGAATGGCGGAATTCCGGGAAGCGGTGGAGATGGAGGCGGCAAACGTTACAGAAGCATTGTATTCAAACCGGATATCAGCAACCCAACTCAGGAAGAAGCTGTAGTTGCTGTTGTGGTGCGCGTAGATCGTTCGGGTGTGGTGCGTCATGCAGAATACACTCCGAAAGGAACAACAACAGGAAACACAATTTTACATTCCACCGCAACGCAGTCGGCGTACAAAATCCGTTTCGATGAAGATTCACAAGGACCGGAATTACTCGAACTTGTGGTCAATATCAATTTCACTTTGAACAAGTGACCTACAAGGAAACTTTAGATTATCTCTACAGCAGGTTACCGATGTTTCAACGCATCGGCCCTGCTGCTTACAAAGCCGATCTTTCAAATACCCATGCCATCTGTGAAGTGCTCGATCATCCGGAGCATTCCTTCCGCAGCATTCATATTGCAGGAACCAACGGCAAAGGATCAGTATCACATTTGCTGGCTTCCGTATTGCAGGCAGCAGGATATAAAACAGGATTATATACTTCTCCGCATCTTAAAGATTTTCGTGAGCGCATCCGCATCAACGGAAAAATGATTCCGAAAGATGAAGTGATTTCATTTGTGGAAGCGTATCAAAGTCAATTCGAAAAAATTGAACCTTCATTCTTTGAATGGACTGTCGGATTGGCGTTTCATTACTTCAAGAAAAAGAAAGTTGACATTGCCATCATTGAAACCGGTTTGGGTGGAAGACTCGATTCGACGAATGTGATAACACCTGAGCTGAGTGTGATCACGAACATCAGTTACGACCACATGAATCTGCTGGGTAATACACTGGAGAAAATTGCGAAAGAGAAAGCCGGCATTATCAAGAAGAATGTTCCTGTTATCATTGGCGAGTATCAGGAAGAAGTGGCGCACGTGTTTAATGCCAAAGCCAAATCACAGAAGTCAGATTTAATATTTGCTGATCAGCAATATGCAGTACGCAAGTGGGATGTGAGTGAAGTCCCTTCGCTTCATGTTGTTTGTGACGTAAACGGAAAGAACGGTTTGCGTACAACACTGCGATCTTCTCTCACCGGCGATTATCAGAAGAAAAATTTTGTGACGGTTGTCGCCGCACTTGAAGAGATGAAACATCTCGGGTGGAATAAGATTGATGATCTCGCATTGCGCAAAGGTTTTCGTGATGTAGCTGAAGCAACAGGATTGATGGGACGTTGGCAGGTGCTAGGAAAATCGCCGATGGTTATTGCGGATACCGGACATAACATCGGAGGAATTGAACGCATTGTATCGCAGTTGAAACACACGCAATACAATCATCTGCATTTCGTGCTGGGCGTTGTCAACGATAAAGATCCGTCTAAAGTTCTGGCACTTTTACCGAAGAACGCGACCTACTATTTCAGTACATTTTCCCTACCAAGAGCGATGAAATCGGAGGAATTGAAGGAAAAAGCAGAAAAATTTAAGCTGAAAGGCGAATGTTTTTCTTCGGTTAAAAAAGCCATTAAAGCGGCTAAGAATCAGGCAAATAAGAATGATCTGATCTTTATCGGAGGAAGTACATTCACAGTTGCCGATGCGCTTTAATGTTCATTTTTTTGGAGATTCAAACATTGCAATTATATTTGCACCCCAATTCAACGGAAACGCTGTAAAAAGCGCCAACGTTAAGGGAGCATAGCTCAGCTGGTTCAGAGCATCTGCCTTACAAGCAGAGGGTCACAGGTTCGAATCCTGTTGCTCCCACGGATAAATGAAAAGCCGCCCTGCAAGGCGGTTTTTTGTTTTCGGAACATTGCCAAACTTGTTTGAGCAATGTGGAGGAAATAAAAAAACCGAGAGGGCGCAGCCCGGCGGGTTTTCATTTGCAATTCTGAGACGCGAAGGATCATGCCAATAATCCTGTTGCTCCCACGGATAAATGAAAAGCCGACCTGCAAGGCGGTTTTTTGTTTTCGGAACATTGCCAAACTTGTTTGAGCAATGTGGAGGAAATAAAAAACTGAAAGGGCGCAGCCCGGCGGGTTTTCATTTGCAATTCTGAGACGCGAAGGATCATGCCAATAATCCTGCCGTGTTAAAACTGTCGGGAGGTAACTCTATTAAATTGTCAGGAGGTAACTCTATTAAACTGTCAGGAGGTAACTCCTGACAGCTCACTCACTCCTGACAGCTCATTTCTGGTCTGCCATACACGGTCAGCGCATTCCCAAGGGAATTCAGTGCTACTCTATTCACATAATAATTCTGAATATTGAATCAATGAAGATGAACACCTTCATTCAAACAATTACATAACTTTATTCTGTTGCACAAAAGTTAAGAGAATCAGACTCATGAAATTCAGAATTGAAACCCAATCCGACTATACGGAAGCATATAAATCAAGCATTGAACAACCCGAACAATTCTGGGAAGAAATTGCGTCACATTATTCGTGGCGTAAAAAATGGACTAAGGCTCTGGAATGGAACTTCACAGATCCGGACATCAAGTGGTTCCGTGATGGTCAGTTAAACATTACTGAAAACTGCCTTGATCGGCATCTTGCAACACGAGGCAGCAAAACCGCATTGATTTGGGAACCGAATGATCCGAAAGAAAAATCACTCCGATTTACATACAATGAATTGCACGCGCAGGTTTGCAAAATGGCCAACGTGCTGAAGAACCTGGGAGTGAAAAAAGGTGATCGCGTGTGCATTTATCTGCCAATGATTCCTGAGTTGTCGTTCGCCGTGCTTGCGTGTGCGCGAATCGGTGCCGTGCATTCTGTTGTGTTTGCCGGATTCAGCGCGCATTCTGTTGCAGACCGCATTAACGATTCTCAGTGTTCATTCGTGATTACTTCAGACGGATTAAATCGCGGAGCGAAACAGATTCCGGTAAAGGCAGTAGTTGATGAAGCACTTGAATCGTGTTCATCTGTAATGAAAGTTCTTGTTGTAAACCGATTGAATTGGCCGGTACAGATGCACGATGGAATCGATGTCTGGTATCACGAAGAAATCGAAAAAGTGAATGCGGATTGTCCTGCGGAAACAATGGACAGTGAAGATATGTTGTTCATTCTATATACTTCCGGAAGTACAGGAAAACCGAAAGGTGTTGTGCATACTTGCGGAGGTTATATGGTGTATGCAGGTTATTCTTTTGCGAATGTTTTCCAATACAACGAGAATGAAATTTACTGGTGCACTGCAGATATCGGTTGGGTAACGGGGCATACTTACATTCTCTACGGACCGCTGTTGCAAGGAGCAACTTCGCTGATGTTTGAAGGAGTGCCGACTTTCCCTGATCCGGGTCGTTTATGGCAGGTCATTGACAAACATGCCGTTAATATTTTCTACACTGCGCCAACCGCAATTCGTTCGCTCATGGCAAGTGGCGTTGATCACGTCCTCGCTTACAGTTTGCATTCGTTGCGCGTGCTCGGTTCTGTTGGCGAACCGATCAACGAAGAAGCATGGCATTGGTATCACACGCATGTGGGCAAAGGAAAATGCCCTGTTGTAGACACGTGGTGGCAAACGGAAACCGGAGGAATCATGATTTCTGCTCTGGCAGGAATTTCCGAACTGAAACCAGCACATGCCGGATTGCCGCTTCCCGGAATTCAACCTTGTCTTGTAGATGCTGAAGGAAACGAAATTTCAGGAAATGATGTTGAAGGATATCTGTGTGTGAAATTTCCATGGCCATCGATGATACGAACAACGTATGGTGATCATGAACGATGCAGAATCAATTATTTCGCAACGTACAAGAACATGTATTTCACCGGTGATGGAGCGCGTCGTGAATCAAACGGAATGTACCGCATTATCGGTCGTGTTGACGATGTGATTAATGTAAGCGGACATCGATTCGGGACAGCAGAGATTGAGAATGCGATCAATCAGAACAAGAAAGTGGTGGAAAGTGCTGTTGTCGGTTATCCGCACGATATTAAAGGACAAGGTATTTACGCTTATGTGATTTTGAGCGATATGAATCTTGCAACTAATCAGACGCGTGATGAAATCATTGAATCAGTTGTAGCTGAAATCGGAAGAATAGCGAAGCCTGACAAAATTCAATTTGTGTCGGGATTACCGAAAACCAGATCCGGGAAAATCATGCGACGCATCTTGCGGAAAGTTGCAGAAGGAGAAATCGGCTCTTTAGGCGATACCACAACTCTTTTAGACCCATTAGTGGTTGATGAAATTATCAAGGGGCGATTGTAATCCTTGTGTTGTTGACCTTCAGAATCAAGCGACAGATTGATTTGAGGTTATTTTGCCAATATGATTCTGCTCACTTTGCAAAATGGTTTAGTTAAAGGCATGCAAGAAACGCCAAATTAGACTACCTTCGCGGCAGATTAAACCCAACCCAAATCACATGAAACTAAAAAGTTACCTTTTATCGGGTCTCCTTTTGGTTGGAATCGGTACTGCTAATGCGCAGACTCAGTCTTTCAACTTCACTGGAGGCATTCAAACCTTCACCGTACCATGCGGTGTTGACACAGTATTTATTCAGACCTGGGGCGCACAAGGCGGTTCAGGGGCGAACGGAAACTCAAGCGCCGGAGCAACATTAGGCGGAGCCGGCGGTCTTGGCGGATATGCTGAAGGTTTTCTGGCTGTAAGCCCTGGAGATGTTCTTAATATCTTCGTTGGCGGACAAGGCGCTACACCTACCGGTGGATTCAACGGTGGTGCTAACGGCGGATCACAAAACGCAGGCGGTGGCGGTGGTGCATCTGATGTGCGCTTCCCTGGAACCGCAGAAGCTGATCGTGTAATCACTGCCGGTGGCGGTGGTGGTGGCGGCCGTGGCGGCTGTGAGTCGCAAGTGGCTATTGACGGCGGTGCAGGTAGCGGCGGCGGTTCCGGACTTGCAGGTGCTAACGGACAAGATGCTCCAACGTCAGGCGGTTCTGCTGGTGGCGGTAAAGGAGGCAACTTCGGAAACGTACAAGGTGCTTCCGGTGGAGCAGGTGTTGGTTGTTCAGGATTCCTCGGTTCTGCCGGTGGAACTGCAACAACAGGTACCGGTGCTTCAGGCGGAGCTGGTCAATCTTGCTGCTGCTTCAGCTTCGGATCAATCCCTGGTGGCGGAGGCGGCGGCGGCGGCCAAGTTGGCGGCGGCGGCGGCGGCGGCGGTTCTGCTGGAACTACCGGTTGCTCAGGAAACGATAAAGGTGCTGGCGGCGGCGGCGGCGGCGGTTCATCGTATATCGGCGGTGTATTTAACGGCGCAACCAACCCTGGAATCTGGCTTGGTAACGGTATGGTTACCATCTCATGGACTCCTCCGGTTCCTCCTGCCCATGTAATTTCAGGAAATCTTACTATGTGTGTAGGTGACACAGCAACTTATTCAATTCCAGCTGACCAGTATTCTACATTCTACACTTGGACAGTTCCTTCCGGCATGACTTTCGTGAGCGGACAAAACACTACTACTATCTCAACAATCGGAGCCTCTGCAGGTACTTACACTTTGTATGTTTACGGTGTAAATGGTACTTGCTCACTTAACGGTCCAACTGATAGTATCACTGTAACTGTTAACCCTGCACCGGTTGCTGTTGCGGTTGCCAACCCTACAGCTATCTGTATCGGAAACAGTGCTGCTTTGTCATCTGCTGACTCATCACTCACTTACTTGTGGAATCCGGGAGCACTTACAGGATCAAACGTAGTTGTAACTCCGACAACAACTACAACTTACACGATGACTGCAACCAACTCTTTCGGTTGTACGACACAGGGTAACGTAACTATTACTGTAAATCCGCTTCCTACAGTTATTTTCACAACTCCAACATCAATCTGTGTGGACGATGCGACTCTTGCCCTTAGCGCTATGCCTGCAGGTGGTACATTCTCAGGTCCTGGAGTAACCGGTCAAAGTTTCGCTCCTGCTACAGCAGGTCTTGGAGCTCACTCCATTGCGTACACTTACACTGATCCGAACGGATGTACTGATACGGCATCTTCAGCAATTACAGTTGATGCGTGCGCGGGAATTTCCGGCACAGTTGGAGGAAGCTCTATCGTTATCTCTCCAAACCCTGCAGTTGAAGTCCTCAACGTAACATGGGGACCACAAGCTGATGTTAAAACAATCCGCGTAATGGATGTTACAGGTCGTGTTGTTATGACGGAAGCTGTTAACGGCGGCAACAAGAAAGCTCTTGATGTAACTTCATTGCCTGCAGGTAACTACTCAGTTTCTGTAGAAGGCACTGACAGCAAGTCAAACTTCACTTTCGTAAAACAGTAATTGTTTTATAAAGTCTGAAAAGTCCGCTGCGAAATTCGCAGCGGACTTTTTTATTGCCACTCATCGCACTTAATATCCCATCCATCCCCGCGCTCGCTTATGTCGTCTAATAACTTCATCAGCTGTTGCTTCTCACCTTACATTTGTACCGCTCGAAAAAAGGGAAAAATGAAAAACATTGTGCTTCCGTTTGTTGCCTGTTTATTGGCAGTTCTCGGAATCGGTTATTCAGCGTGTCAGGAAAGCAAAGCAGATAGTGTGCCCGGAGGTACTGTTGCAACTATCCGCGCCGAAATCAACAAAATGGATTTGCTTTATCAGGAAGTGAAGTCGGCACACGAGAAAAATGTAATGGCTTACGGACAGGAAATGGGAGTAACGAGCAACAGCAATACGCTGGAAAAGATCAATAACCAACGTGAATTGATTGAGAAATACCGTTTACGTCTTGAATATCATAAACTGCAGTTGATACAGTCTGACACATCGAATCAAACCAGAAACGAAAACCAGCTGAAAGAACTTAACTCCGATCTTACTGCACTCAATCTGGACGCAGAGTCAATTAAGGCCGGCTTCAACGAAACTTTGAATACAAAAGCTACAAAATAAGAGCTTAGGGGAACGGGTGTAGTTTTCATGGGTTTGTTCACTACAAATCTCCCCTTTGAAAGTCCGCTTCGGCGGACTTTTCTCTTTCGTACCTTTGCTGTATGAAAACCCGCCCAGGGTCCCGCCCGCTGGTTCTGTTTTACGTGCTGGTATTTTACGTCCTCCTGCAATTCAGCTGGTGGACTTACCTTTTGGTACGCACTAATAATCAAGTTGCAGAACTGCAAAGAGAAATTCTGCAATATAAACTTGGCGCATCTGATAATCTGGTCTCCAGTTCTCTTCTATTGGAAAAGCAAAAGCAACTGGACGATGAACTGCACAAGCGATGGATGATGATTTTCGGCGAAGGGGCTGTTTTCATTTTATTGCTTACAATCGCGATTATCAGAACGCGAAACGGATTCCGCAAAGAAGCGTTAATGGCTGAACGACAGAAAAACTTCCTGTTATCTGTTACTCATGAATTGAAATCGCCTCTAGCCTCAATAGGATTGCAGGCAGAAACTTTGATCAAGCGCGAGCTTCCTAAGGAAAAACAAAGTATGATTCTGTCGCATGTGCTGGAGGATACAGAACGTCTCAACTCATTAATCGGGAATATACTTCTTGCAGCACGCATAGACAGTCACGTCTTTGCAATTAATCCTCAGTCCGGAAATTTTTCAGAGTTTCTTGAATCATTGTGCAACAAGCTTGCGGCAGGCGTTGGACAGCATCATAACGTTGTGCGCGAAATTGAAAGCAACGTTCACTTTGACTTTGATAACAACGCTACGCATTCCATCTTCACGAATCTGATTGAAAATGCTTTCAAATATTCTCCGGCTGGAAGCACAGTGAAAGTGCAACTCAAACGTAACGGATCTTCAGTGATCTGCAGTATTTCCGATCAGGGCAAAGGAATTCCTCTGCATCAGCGAAAAAGTATTTTCGAGCGGTTCTACAGAACAGGAAGTGAAGAAACAAGAAGTACAAAAGGAACGGGTCTCGGACTTTACATTACCCGCGAGCTTACCGAACTGCATGGTTGGAAAATCAACGTTGCAGATAATCCGGAAGGCGGAACAATATTTACAATCAACATTTCATTATCCAAATAATTTATGGCTTATCGTAAATCAGCACTGATAATTCTTGACGGTTGGGGAATCGGAGATCGCTCCGCTTCTGATGCAGTGTTCAACGCAAATACTCCCGTATACGATCAACTGATTGCCACTCAACCGTGGAGCAAACTGAAGACTTCAGGAGAAGACGTTGGATTGCCTGATGGACAGATGGGAAATTCGGAAGTCGGGCATCTCAACATCGGAGCCGGACGGGTTGTATATCAGGATCTGGTTCGTATTAACATTGCATGCAGAGAGAAAACGATTGATGTGCATCCGGAAATCACCGCGATGATTGACTATGTGAAGAAGAACAATAAATCATTGCACCTGATGGGTCTTGTTTCAGACGGAGGCGTGCATTCTTCGCAGGAACACTTGCATCACATTCTTGATGTGTGCGCGAAAAACAATATTAAAAATGTTTTCGTGCATGCGTTCACTGATGGTCGCGACACCGATCCGAAAAGCGGAAAAGAATTCATTGCTTCGCTGGAAAAACACATTGCAAAATCAACGGGAAGTCTTGCCAGCATTACAGGGCGTTATTATGCAATGGATCGCGATAAGCGTTGGGAACGTGTGAAAATCGCATACGATGCGCTCGTGAACGGAATAGGGAAATCAGCTGAGAGCGGCGTTGCAGCAATGCAGTTGTCGTATGAGGAAGGTGTGACAGATGAATTCGTGACTCCGTTTGTTCTGGATAAAAACGGAACGATCAAAGAAGGCGATGCGGTATTCTGTTTCAATTTCCGTACTGATCGTTGCAGAGAAATCACCGTTGCACTCACGCAGAAGGATATGCCCGAGCATGGAATGAAAACCATGCCGTTGTATTACGTAACGATGACCAATTACGACAATACGTATCGTGATGTTCATGTTGTTTACAGCAAAGAAGATCTTGTAAATACACTGGGAGAAGTTCTTGCTGCAAATCATCGCACGCAGATTCGAATAGCTGAAACGGAAAAATATCCTCACGTTACATTCTTCTTTTCAGGCGGAAGAGAAAAAGAATTTGAAGGTGAGAAACGTATTATGATTCCTTCTCCGAAAGTTGCTACATACGACCTGCAACCGGAAATGAGTGCGCGCGAATTGACGGAAGCCATCGTTCCTGAATTGGAAAAAGGAACAGCAGATTTCGTTTGCCTGAACTTTGCCAATCCGGATATGGTTGGCCACACCGGTGATTACAAAGCGGTAACAAAAGCGCTTGAAACAGTTGACGAATGCCTTGGTAAAGTTATTGCCGCAGGAAAGAAACAGAATTACTCTTTCATCATCATAGCAGATCACGGTAACTCTGACTACATGATCAATTCTGATGGCACACCGAATACTGCGCACACTACAAATCCTGTTCCGTGTATTTTAATAGACGACCGTTACAATTCCATTTCAGATGGTCGACTTGCCGACATCGCTCCTACTCTTCTGAAGCTGATGGAAGTTCCCGCTCCAGTGGAAATGACAGGTAAAAGTTTGCTCTGATACAAAACAAAAAGCGATCCGCACAAGGAGGACATCCCGGCGGATCTGCTTTTGCACGAAGCGAGGCTGCGGTCCCGGCCAGCTCCGTTACGGTAACCGATAGCAGTTTCCTCAGTCACCGATAGTATAACACCTGCCACTGCGATTTGTTACAGATAAAACTGTTAAAGATTTCGCGTTCGTCTTCTATTTACTGATCAGAGTCATATCTCGGGATCATTGAGTTTCCGAGCTTGCATGCCTGAAACAACAGTCATGGCATTCAAGACAATCTTTGAACCGTTCCGCATCAAGATGGTGGAACCGATTTCCGTAAGCACAGAAGCAGAACGCGAAGTATATCTCAAAAAAGCACATTACAATCCTTTCCTGTTGGATTCTGAACAAGTGATGATTGATTTCCTTACCGACAGCGGAACTTCAGCAATGAGCGCTGCGCAATGGGGCGGAATGATGGTTGGTGATGAGTCTTACGCAGGTGCGATAAGCTGGCACAACATGGAGAAGGAAGTTCAGGATCTCACCGGTTATCAATACATACTTCCAACGCATCAGGGTCGTGCCGGTGAGCGCATTCTGTACGGACATCTCGGAGGAAAAGGGAAAGTGTTCATCAGCAACACTCACTTTGATACAACTCGTGCCAATATTGAATTCAGCGGTGCCGTTGCAATTGATATTCCTGTAGAAGAAGCGAAGAATCCCATGCTGGATCATCCGTTCAAAGGGAATATGGATGTTGTTCAACTCGACGCACTTATTCAGAAACACGGAACCGAAAATATCGGCGCGGTGATTCTTACTGTAACGAATAACAGTGGCGGCGGACAACCGGTGAGCATGAAGAATGCAAAAGCTGTAAGTGAAATCTGCAAAAAACACAATGTACTTTTCATCCTTGATTGCTGCCGTGTAGCGGAGAATGCATACTTCATTCGTCACAGAGAAGAAGAATATGCACAGAATAATTATCGTGAAATTGCGCAGGAGATGTTTTCACTCGCCGATGGAGCAGTGATGAGTGCGAAGAAAGATGCGCTCGTGAACATGGGCGGATTCCTCGCACTTAAAGACAAATCGCTCGCAGATGCGTGTAAAAACCTGCTCATCATTACTGAGGGATTTGCAACATACGGCGGACTTTCAGGTCGCGACATGGAAGCTCTTGCGATAGGGTTGAAAGAAGTATTCGACGAGGATTATCTGCATTACCGCATTCGCTCTACAACGTATCTCGGGGAGAAACTGAAAGCTATTGGCGTTCCGATTATGTGGCCTGTGGGAGGACACGCTGTTTACGTTGATGCGAAACAATTCTATCCGAACATACCGATTGATGAATATCCCGGACAGGTTCTCGTTGGAGAATTGTATCTGAAAGGCGGAATTCGCAGCGTGGAAATCGGATCATTGATGTTCGGCAAGTACGATGAACAACATCATCTCGTTCCTGCGAATTGGGAGCTTGTACGTCTTGCAATTCCGCGTCGCGTTTACACACAATCGCACATTGAATATGTGATAGAGGTGTTTGCTGAGCTGATGAAAAGCCGCGATCGGAAAAACGGATACCGCATTACGGAAGAACCGCAATTTTTACGTCACTTCACGTGCAAGTTGGAACCAGTGAATGCTTAGTTACTGATGCTCACGTATCGGCATTTCCTCGGCCAGTTCAATTTCTCCTCTGGAAAATATCTCCATGTAAGGAACTTCTGTCATCTCAGGTTTACGTCTTGCAACCGATGAGTCGGCACTTGCTTTGAATTGCACAAAGTCTTCACGTTTATTCGCCTGCTTATTTCTGTTCATCGGCAAATGCGTTGCCTTGATAATTGCGAGCAGGTGTTTAGCATGTCGCTCACGAACGTGTTCGTACTCAATGAGACGATTGTTGCGGATATCGTCCGACATATCCACAGCACCGTAGAATCCGGCAGCGCACATCAGAAGTGTGCAGGTAATGAGAAATCCTTTCATGTTGTCAGCGTTTTGAAATAGTTTTTCGACTGAAAATAAATTATTGCCTCTGCTATCAGCGCATTACCGATAATACTGATCCAAAGCGAAACGGAGTAATTGGTGAATCCGTCAAGTCCGAATTCGTGAAAGAGAATGTGATAAACGCGGAACGTAACCGCAGTTAATGCCATCGCATATGAGCGAATCATCCAGTACTTATGTGCGACGAAATTTTTATCACGTGCGGCGGTAACAAATCCTTTGTACGTTGTCCAGAACCAGAAAACTGCCATACCGAGAAAAGCTCCTTTCTCCGCATAACCGCCCTTGGCGAAAAAAGTCATGTAAAGTCCGGAAGGCGCGCCAACGAGTAACACGACTATTACATACAACTTACCCGAAATGATATGGATTGCTTTTCGTTTGCGAAGTATCCAAGACGAGAACTGAATCAGCGCAGTTGTGATGCACACCGCTCCTGCAATAATATGCGTGTAAAAGCAGAGCAACCAAACACGCTTTTCCGTCAACACAGCGCGCTCAGCAAGAAAAGGAAGATTGAGATCGAATGAGAAATACGGGATTGTATTACGCACAAGTAATAAACTCAACGAGATCACTGGAATCCAGAACAACGCAAGTGCTGCGTAGCGGAAAGATTTCTGTACCGGCGTAAGACTATATGAACTCATGGCGTTTTAACTATAACGCCAAGTTGATGAATTCCGGTTCTGAAAATCTGTTAAAAACTGCAAGTGGTGCCTTCCGAACAACAATGCATCAGTAATTGAGGATAAGTGCAGATCAGAATTTGACCATCAACTGCACTGCGAAATTCCGTGGAGCCTTAACGTCCGCAGGTCGCGAGGTGTATTCCCTATTGAACACATTGTTCGTGATCATTGAAACACGAACTTCTTTGTTAATCTGATACATGATGCGTGTATCAAATACAAGATCACCCTGATTGAAACGTTCACGATATGTTTTGATTCCGGGCAATGCCAACTCGAAGAACTTATCAATATTCTCCATGAAGCTGTTGTAACGCATACTCAAACCGAATGAAAACTTCTTGTATGTAATTTCTCCATCAAACTTCGCAATGTGCTTATAACGGTATTTAAGAATATTGTATTTCGCGGTGTTCTTGAGAGTGTCCAACGAATCATTATAAACCAATGACTGCGGATCCATGTATGTGTAACCTGCAAGCAACGTGAAATCACATTTACCGATCTGTCCTTGCCCTACTACACTGATGTCGACACCGCGTGTACGCGTGCGTCCAACGTTGATGGATTTAAAACCAAGCCCGAACAAAGGATCAATCAACGGGCGTCCGTATTGTCCGAAAGTGAACTCCATCATATCTACATACTCCATCCAGAAAACCGCCACGTCGAGATAGCTTTTGAATCTGCCAAGTACAATTCCCTGTTTGATTCCGATTTCAGCTGACTGTCCGTATTCCGGTTGCAGTTGTTCGTTCGGATAAATTTCCAATCCTGCAGCGCTGGTGCGAATAAACTTTTCTGCAATACACGGGAAGCGATATCCTTGTCCGTATGAAGCACGGAAGAAAGTTGCTTCGGTAATCTGGTATGTTGCACCGATTCGCATTACCGGACGGAAAGGCAGAGTAATTGTATCCTGACTTTCAGTTCCCTTGTTTGTGTAGATGTTGTATTCTGTGGAAGCTGTGTCCATCTGAAAATACTCGAAACGTGTTCCGAATGTCACAAACAACCGATCCCAGAATTTACGATCGAACTGAATGTATCCCGACATATTGCGCGATGTTCTGTCCTGATACAAATCCGATTGCACATCAGTGTAAGTTGCAACAACACCTGCAGTAAGTGAGAGTCGGTTCTGAAAACGGAATTGATACTGATATTCCCCGTAATAATATTTTGCCAGGGAACCCTGTTGTGTATCGTTGTTATTGTCTGTTACAAACAAACGGGTGCGCAGTGCGTGATTGTGTCCTTTCTCACCGTGATACACAATGAAAGGGTCAATATTGTAACGGAAGTTCTCGAAATTCTGAATCGTTGAATCCGCAGGAATGTATGCGAGTGTATCGTTGTACCACAGAATAAACAATCCTCCTGTTGTCCTCATTCCGTTCGCGTTGATGCCGGCAGAAAGTCCGTTCACTTTCTTGAAACGGTATCGAGTGTTGATATTGAATCGTGCGCGATCTTCTGTTTCAAGATAACGGTAGCCGTCATCTTTGTACAGGTGTCCGCCAACCACGAGATCAAAATTTCCGATCTGTCGTGAATGACCGAAGTTGATTCCGCTGAAACCCGGATTTGCATTCGGCCACCATTTCAATTCAGGACGTTTCGGTTCATCATAGAAACCGGAATACATCGTGATATTGGTTTGCGGTTTGCTGGTTGGATATGCAGTACGGAAATGAATCACTCCGTTCAATGCAGAAGAACCGAACAAAGCAGAAGAAGCTCCCTTCATCACTTCCACCTGAGAAACGTTTTCGATCGGAAGATAATTCCACTTCACATCACCTGCATCTCCGGAAACCATTGGCATATCATCAACCACCATCAACACGCGGGAACCTGCGCCGTAACTGTAGCCGCTGCCGCCACGGATATTCGCCTGATCATCCGTAACGTTTACACCCGGCGTCTGATCAATAATCGCTTCCATGTTGCTGATATTTTTATTCTGTATCAACTGAGGTTTGATTACCTCCATGGAAACAGGAACTTCACTGATCTTCTGCTCATATCGTCCGGAGGAAACAACTACCAGATTCAGTTGCTTGCTATCTGGAGACATAAGTACATTAACAGGAGCAGCATTCTCAGGATTTACAGCAACAATTGCTCTGCGGTAACCGGTGTAATCGAATCTCAGATTCTGCGCTCCTTTTTTCAAATTGATACTGAACGCACCATTGAAATCGGTAACGGTTCCGGTTGAATCCTTCATGGCATAAATTACCACTCCGGTAAGAGGTTCGCCGGTAGCACTGTCTTTCACAAAGCCGTTTACAAGCGTTTGTTGTGCACTAATTCCGGAAACTAGAATGAGATTTGCAAAAAGGAAAAGTATAACGTAAGCGTAAGACTTCATAGGTTAAGAATGTAATGCAATTTAAAGTAAAAGTTTGGTAATTAGAATGGGATTCGACGAAAACACAGCACGTATCGCTCTGACTATGATTCCGGGCATCGGACCGGTACTGTCACGACGACTGGTACAACATTGCGGCAGCGCGGAAATGGTTTTCCGTGAGAAGAAAAAACACCTTCAGTCTATTGAAGGAATCGGAACTGCAACATTGAAACTACTCAGTAACAAAGAATGTTTTAAGAAAGCGGAGAAAGAACTGAAGCGTATGGACAAGCATGGAATCTACATGCTTTACTTTCTGGATCGCGATTATCCGTCACGACTGAAACATTGTTATGATGCTCCGCCCCTGCTCTATTGCGCGGGTAAAATGAATCTGAATGCATCGCGGATTGTGTCAATTATCGGAACGCGGAAAATTTCCGATTACGGTGTTCAATTAACTGAGCAACTCGTGCAGGAACTTGTACCGTATGACGTGATGATCATCAGCGGACTTGCATACGGAGTTGATATCTGCGCACATCGTGCTGCAGTTGAAAATAAAATTGAAACCGTTGGTGTATTGGCGCACGGGCTGGATCGCATTTATCCAAATACGCATGCTTCTACAGCGAGAAAGATGATGCAGCACGGAGGATTGATTTCCGATTTCCCCGGAGATACTAATCCTGATCGTGAGAATTTTCCGCAGCGAAACAGAATTGTTGCCGGACTTTCTGATGCAGTAATTGTTGTGGAGTCAGGAGTGAAAGGCGGTTCAATGATCACTGCAGAATTTGCATTCAACTATAACCGCGACGTGTTTGCCTTTCCGGGAAGAATCGGCGATCCGCTTTCAGCAGGTTGCAATGCATTGATTCGTTCTCAGAAAGCCGGGTTGATTGAATCGGCTGAAGACCTTGCAAAAGCCATGGGCTGGGAAGCGAAAAAACAACCGGCGCAACAGATACAACTTCCGACGCTCAATGACAACGAAGAAAAAATAGTTGCAGCACTACGAGGAATGGGAAATCTGCATGTGGATGAAATTAGTTCTCTTGCAGAACTGCCTGTTGCTAAAACTTCTTCCCTGTTGCTTTCGCTGGAATTCGCCGGAGTTGTGAAGTCGTTGCCGGGCAAATTGTACAGATTAAGCTGAAAACACCTTTGGTTACCCGCGTATTCAGCCCGAATTCAGCTGTGCGTCAATACGTCATTGGAATTGACCTGCGGCTTTTCTAAATTGCTGACATATACCAGGCTCACATGAAGAAACAATTACTCATCACAGCATCACTTGCATTTGCCGGACTTGCACTTCAGGCGCAGAGCACCTGCAACAACCGCGATTTCGAAGACACCACTTTCGTTGGATGGAGCGGCGGCACCGCGTTGAACCTAAACGGCATTCTGACTCCTGTAACATGGACTCCCGGAATGATATCCAACGGCAACAATGCAGCAGTAAGTGACCCGAATGGTCGACACACGATCATTACACAGAATTCTATTGATCCTACCGTGCTTGATCCGATTACAATGTTACCTGATACGCAAATGACAACTCTGGCTCCTAACGGTGGTTTCGGTTCAGTGCGCCTGGGTAACAACATCATGAATTATGAAATGGAACGGATCACGTATCAGTTTCCTGTAACAGCGGGTAACGATTATTTCCAGTTTCAGTTTGCAAGTGTAATGGAAGATCCGGGACACCAATGGGATTATCAACCGTATTTCATGGTGAACTTTTATGATCAGAATAACAATTTGCTGACATGTTGCGGTGACACGATCTGGGCAGGAGATACAACTGTTCCTTACATCCTTGCCGGTAATTCTCCGCAAGTAATTCTGTATCGTCGCTGGACTCCGATAAGCGTGAACTTTTCAGCTTATATCGGACAAACATTGACTGTGGAATTTGTCAATGCCGATTGTGGTTTCGGCGGACACTTCGGTTACACTTACCTTGATGTTTCATGCATGGGCACAGGAATTCCGAATGTTTGGCCGGGCGATTGCGATTACGATCTTCAGGCGAACAATGTTGACGTTCTCACGCTCGGTGTAACGTACGGATCAACAGGTCCTGCAAGAGCAGGAGCTTCCAACAGCTGGACGCCGCAAGTAGCAGCAGATTGGTCGCAGGCCGTTCCGCTTGGCGCTAATTACAAACACAGCGATTGCAACGGTGATGGAATTGTGGATCTCAATGATACACTCGCAATTTCTCTCAACTATTCGCAAACGCATCCTTTCCGTTATGAACCCGGCAACAATGCGGATTTCATGACTGTTGGTAATTACTATCTCGTTCCGCAACAAGATACAGTTGGGCCGCTGAGCGTTGCTTACGTTGACATCTACGCAGGAAGTTCTGCGCAACCGATAAACGATTTCTACGGATCGGCTTTCAGTCTGAGTTACAACAATTCATTGGTTCAGCCGAACACTGCAAGTACAAACGTGAACAACTCGTGGATGGGAACGAAAAACGTATCTACCATCACCATGACACACGACGATTACAACGCAGGTCGCAATGATGTTGGAATTACACGATTCACACACACCGAAGTAAACGGTTACGGTTATGTAGGAACAATGAAATTGACAACAGCGAATGTAAGTTCCATGCAGAACCTTGAAATCGGAATTGGCGGAATTAAAACCGTTAATGCAAACGGTGTTGCAATGCCAATGACCGGAACCGGATGTCAGATCGTAATTGATCCGAACATGCCTTCAGGGATTGTTGAGCCGCAAGTGAATCACGTAGAAGTGTATCCGAATCCTGCAAACGAAACTGTATCTGTGCGCACTGATGCTTCCGATGTAATTGAAATCACGAACACACTCGGACAGGTTGTGTACTCACAGCGTGCTACTTCAAACGTAACATCAATTGATCTCACAGAATTCAACTCAGGCATTTACTTCGTAAACGTTTACACTGTAAACGGAAAAGTAACGCAGCAGCTGATGGTTGAGTAATCGCAACTGAAATATTTTTGAAAATCCGATGCAGAGATGTGTCGGATTTTTTTGTGCAC
This sequence comes from Bacteroidia bacterium, assembly GCA_023151315.1. Taxonomy (GTDB): domain Bacteria; phylum Bacteroidota; class Bacteroidia; order Palsa-965; family Palsa-965. The sequence goes on along the minus strand of JAKLJE010000001.1, from coordinate 27,951 downwards.
GCCGCAGAGCATGTATCCGATCTGTCTGGATAAATATTGCCACAGATGGCGCATAGAAGAGCGTATGAATTTTCAGATTAAAGAATCTGCGTAATCAGCGAAGAAGGTAAGGCCAACTTCTTACCGCAGATTTCGCAGATTACATCGTGCTCATACGGGTGATTTACTTTGTCGCAGAGAAGCACAAATGAAATTCCAGACTAAAGAATCTCCGTAATCAGCGAAGAAGGTAAGTCCAACTTCTTAACGCAGATTTCACATATTGCATCGTATTCATACTGGTGATATACATTGCTGCAAAGAAGCGCAGATGAAATCCCAGAGTAAAGAATCTGCGTAATCAGCGAAGAGGGTAAGTCCAACTTCTTCACGCAGATTTCGCAGATTAACTAATGAATCAAATATGTAAATATTGAGTAATCTGCAGCGAATGAGCTAATGAATGCTTTCAGTATCGACGATTTCCTCACGGAGTCCCCATCACATAAATCTTTCCTTCAGGCTGAGCGCTGCCTCCTTTTTTCTCCAATGAAATTGCGTACGCCACAGCATTCGGAACAGGTTTCATCGCGTGCATGCCTGCTGTGTCTGCGTTGAGTTCAATCAATCCCGCATCGACAGGTTTTCCGTCTACAATTCCCCAGAACTGATATTGCATTCCTTCCGGTGCTGCAGGAAGATTAACCAACTCAAGATAAACTTCACCTGAAGTGGTGTTCGCATACACCATCGCTTTCGCGTCCGGTGCAGGATCCATTCCTTTCAACTCAATCGCTTTCATCTGCGGCTTCTTCAGAATCGCAAGCTCGCTGGCAAGGTTGTTCTGTTGTTCTGCAATACTGTCGGCACGTGCTTCAAGTTCACGCATGCGCGTTTCCTGTTGCGCTAATTGATCGTTGCGATCATTTAATTCTCCGTTGAGCATTGAAATGTAAATACCGCCTACAACCATGAGCATTACACTTGCGGCAATTGCAACCACTTCTGTCCAGCGTACTCCGCGACCCGAAATCGGAATCACTTTCTCATCGCGGAAAGGAAGATTACCGATCGCTTCTGTCACACGCTGCTTCATTTCTGCACGCGGTGTAATGGCAGTAACGCTATGCAACTGTTCAATCGATTTTTCAATCGCTTCCAGTTCCGCTTTCACTTCAGGATGTTTCGCGCACATCTCCGCAACGAGCTTCGCCTCTTCTGCAGAAGCAAATCCCATCGCGTACGATTCCAGGATTCCGGATGATATGAATGTTGCGCTGTCCATTTTTACGCCATCAGCTTTCTGAGTTCAATCAATGCACTTCGTGTTCTGGTTTTCACCGTTCCCAAAGGCATATTCAGCTCTTTGGAAACTTCGTCTTGTGTGTATCCTTTGAAGTAAAGTAATTCGATAATTGTCTGAGATTCCGGTTTCAACTTGGCTACCATCTCCTTCAATCCGATGCGATCAGTATTGAATGCGGCACTGCCCGAGCTGTTCACTGCATTTACGGAAACATCCAGACTTTGGTTTTTCTCTCCCGATTTAAACGAGCGGGATCGTTTATGATCAATGGCCAGATTACGCGCAATATTCAACATCCACGTGTATAATCTGCCTTTTGATGCATCGTAGGAATCGATATTCTTCCAGATTTTAACAAAAGTCTCCTGCAGAACATCTTCCGATTGCTCCTGATCTTCGAAATGACGGTAAATAACACCGTAAATGGCTGCCGAATAATTATCATACAGATATCCGAATGCAGCAGCATCCTTACTGCGCAAACGCCCAATGAGTTCTTCCTCTGTATATCGGATCGGTGCCAAGCAATGCAAATGTATGTCAAAACATATTTGGTCTGCAAATCAGCTTTGTCCGGTATCTTCACCTTCAATTCTTACATTTGCATCATCTAAAAGCAAAGCATTATGTACGGTGAATTCCGCAATTTCCTCCAGGCCGAACTCAAAGCAATTGACGAAGCCGGTTTGTTCAAACGCGAACGTGTGATTACCACTCCTCAGGGAGCTGTTGTAAAAGTGAACGGCAAGGATGTAATCATCTTCTGCGCCAACAATTATCTTGGACTTTCATCGCATCCGAAAGTAATTGAAGCGGCACACCGCACATTGGACCAACACGGATACGGAATGTCTTCGGTGCGTTTCATTTGCGGAACGCAGGACATCCATAAAACACTGGAAGAGAAAATTGCGAAGTTTCACGGAACAGAAGACACTATTCTTTATGCGGCATGTTTCGATGCAAACGGGGGTGTATTCGAACCGCTGTTCGGAGAACAGGATGCAATCATCTCTGATGAATTGAATCACGCTTCCATCATTGACGGTGTGCGTTTGTGTAAAGCGCAGCGCTTCCGTTATAAGAATTGCGACATGGCTGATCTTGAAGCGCAACTGAAAGCAGCGGCAAATTGCAGATTCAAAGTGATCGTAACAGACGGCGTATTCTCTATGGATGGATTCGTTGCACCGATTGACAAAATCTGTGATCTCGCTGACAAATACAATGCGCTGGTAATGGTTGATGAATCGCACGCAACAGGATTCATAGGCAAAACCGGCCGAGGAAGTGTTGAAGCAGCAAATGCTATGGGTCGTGTGGATATTATTACAGGAACATTGGGCAAGGCTTTAGGCGGCGCAATGGGCGGATTCACAACCGGGAAAAAAGAAATCATTGAGATGCTTCGTCAGCGTTCACGTCCGTATTTGTTCTCGAATTCTTTGGCTCCTTCAATTGTCGGCGCGTCCATTGCCGTGTTCGACATGTTGAGCGAAACAACCGCTTTGCGCGACAAACTTGAATGGAATGTGAAGTATTTCAAGGAAGGTATGAGCAAAATCGGTCTTGAGTTTAAGAAAGGTGAATCTGCCATTGTTCCTGTAATGTTGTACGATGCAAAACTCGCTCAGGAATTTGCAGCGAAGTTGCTCGACGAAGGCATTTATGTCATCGGGTTCTTCTATCCTGTTGTTCCGAAAGGACAAGCGCGTATTCGCGTTCAATTGAGTGCAGCGCATGAACAGGCGCATCTCGACAAAGCCATTGCTGCTTTTGAAAAAGTGGGCAAAGAGTTGGGTGTGATTAAGTAATCCAGAAAGGGATTTCTATATTTGAGGAGTGACGCGGTTACTCCTCTTTTTATTTCTGCTGGTTTGTCCTTTGCTCAGCGCTCAGGATACGCTGGATGCATTTCTCAAAAAGATCCCCGATGACACCAATGGTGTGCGTATGCTCATCAAATCGTCTGACCGATTGGGACTGCAGAACGGAGAGAAATCATTGGATATGGCCCGCAAAGCATTGGACCTCGCAGAGAAATGCGGATACGGAAAACTTATTGCAGATGCACTGTTGTCGGTTACCAATCGCTTGGTTACTCTCGGTGAATATGACGCCGCCGTTCCTTACATGCAAAGAGCCAGTAACATTTGCGACAGCCTGAATTATCCGGCAGGACAATCACGAATAGAATTGATAACCGGGAATCTTTTCAATTACCAGGAGCAGTATGATGAAGCTTTGAAACATTATAGAAATGCGCTACCGGTGACGAGACAGATCAACAACCGGGTTCGACTAGCTGCTATCTACAACAATATCGGAGTGATTTACTACGGAAAAGCAAAAAACGACTCTTCTTACTTTGCTGTAAGTAAATCTTATTTCGACAGCAGCTATGCTATTGCACTTTCCGCAGGCGATCAGGTAAAGATTCTTGATGCAATGAATAATCTGGCAATGGTGCTGACAGATTTGCGCCAATATGATCGTGCACGCGCTGTTGCGGATTCTGTGATCACACTTAGTCTGCCGGAAAATAACACTTCCGAACTCGCCTACGGTTACAGTCATATCGGAGAAATTCATTTGGTGATGCACGAGTACGATTCGGCGATTTATTATTTTGAACAAGCGTATCGATACAGCCGAGAAGTGATGGACTACACCATGGTTGCAAAAGCATTGGAAGGGCTTTCGAACGCCAATGCCGGTAAAGGCGATTACAAAAGCGCGTGGCAATATTTCGTAAGGTTCTCTGCTTTGAATGACAGTATTCGCAATGAAAGTAACCTGGAAACGGTAAATAATCTCCGTAACAAAGTAGAAGCAGAGCGAAAAGACAGAACTATCAATTCACTCCGACAGGAAAACGAAATCAGCGAATTGCAGAACGATCGAAAGACCTGGTTGTTGATATCAGCTGTAGCAGGCATACTCTTACTTGCATTGTTCGGATGGTTCATGTTCGCGCGTGCACGTTCACGGGAAAAAATCAACACCCTGCTCTCTGCACAGAATGATCTTATTTCGAAAAAGAACAAAGACATTACTGATAGCATCAACTACGCACAACGGATTCAACAGATTCTGCTCGGGCAGGAAGATATTTTCAGAGCGGGCTTGAAAGAGCACTTTATTTTATTCCGCCCGAAAGATATCGTGAGCGGCGATTTTTACTGGTGTACCGAAACACCGGACGCTTTTTATTATGCTGCTTGCGATTCAACTGGTCATGGAGTCCCGGGCGCATTTATGTCATTGCTTAATATTTCATTTCTGAATGAAGCAGTAATTCAGCAACAGTTGAAACGACCTGAAGAAATTATGAACTATTGCAGACAACGTCTCACGGAAACTGTTTCTACAGGCGGTGCAGGAGACGGTATGGACTGTACCCTGATCCGCTGTGATCGTATTACGGGTAAGATCACTTATGCGGCAGCCAACAATCCTCCTGCACTCATTCGCAACAAAGAGTTGATACCATTGGCCTGCGACAAAATGCCTGTGGGCAGGTCTCCGAAAGACCATGTTCCGTTTAACGGCTACAGTATTGAAGTAATGCCGGGAGACGTACTTTATCTTTTCACGGATGGCTATAGCGATCAATTCGGAGGACCGAAGGGAAAGAAATTCAAGACAAAAAATCTGTTCGGGTTATTCGGATTGTTAGCTGCAATGCCAATGAATCAGCAAGAGGAAAAACTATCCCAAGCTCATGACCAGTGGCGAGGGCAGTTGGAACAAGTGGATGATATTCTCATAATCGGCATACGATTCTCCTGAGGGCATACTTCGTTTTATTACATTTGAGAATGCGTCTGTCGGTCGCCATTTCAATTCTCCTGTTGCTGGTTAGTTTTGCCGGCCAGGCACAAAAGCGCGATCGTGACTTTGACATTCCTTCAGACCGCTCTCTCGAAAATCTTCGCAGGTTGCCGGATGATTCCACTAAGGTTAAAATCATCAATTACGTTGGCTGGGACACCGCCTACTACAGCCTGACTCTGGGGCTGGATTACGGATACGAAGCTTTAGCCGTTGCAAAGCGCATTAATTTCCGCCGCGGTATAATGATGGCGTACAACACCATTGGAGCTACTTATGGCGATATGGGCAAGTTTGATGAAGCGTTGGAAGCGCACATGAACGGGCTGCGCGTTGCCGAGGAGATGAATGATTCACGCAGAATTGGAACCTCTTGCATGAATATTTCTCTTGTATATAACTCTATGCATGACACAACAAATTCCGTTAAATATCTGTTGCGTGCGGTTGAGAGTTACGAGAAAATCAACTACACAATTGGTCTCGCAGTTGCATACCTGAATCTAGGTGCGCAGTATTATGAATTAAATCGTCTTACAGAAGCGTCCGCCACTTTACGCAAATCTCTGGCGATATCCAACGAACTTAATTTACCGAAGACGGCAGCTCATGCGTATGGCGGAATTGCTTTGATATTGAGTGACTCCGGAAGAGCGGCGGAAGCCCACGAATACATGAACAAGGCCTTCGCAGTGATGGACACTCTTAATGATCCGTATGAAGAAGCAAAAGTCAAATCAAGTGCTGCGGCTATTTTCATATCAGAAAAAAATTACCCCAAAGCAATTGAATTGTATCACTACGCGCTCAATGTACTTCGGTCTATCGGTGTACGTGAAGAAATGGTGACGATATACAAAGAACTCTCTGAAGTTTATGAAATGGCAGGTAAGCCCGATTCAGCATTATCTTCATGGAGAAATTACATTACGCTTCAGGACAGTCTTGTGAATGAAGATGTGCTCGAACACCAGCGCAATCTGGAAGCGATGTATGAAAGTGAAAAGAAGGAGCAGGAAATTGAACTTCTTACACGAAAAGGAAATGTGCGTCAGTACTTCCTTCTTGCCATCATCGCCTGTTCTGTAGTTGTTTTGTTTCTGGTGATCATGTTGTATAAACGCAACCAATTCCGGAAACAAACCAATATTGAAACGGAACGTCGTAATTCCGAAATTGAAACGATCAATCGCAACATCACTGACAGCATCAACTACGCGAGTCGCATTCAGGAGGCCGTTATTCCCTCAATAAATCAACTGAAAAATGAATTCTCCGATGCCTTTGTTTTGTCGCGTCCTAAAGACATTGTGAGCGGAGATTTCTGGTGGTGCACAAAACAAAACGGCGCTTTCTTCCTTGCAGTTGCTGACAGCACAGGACATGGAGTTCCCGGAGGATTCATGAGTATGCTCGGTTCCGTTTTTCTTTTTGAAACAATCAACGAAAAAGCATTGACTTCTCCGGCGATGATACTTGATCAGTTGCGGACAAAAATCATTTCTGCGTTGAGCAAGTCCGGAACCAATTCAAACGTGAAAGACGGAATGGATATGGTGATGTGCCGTTTTCACAGTGGCAACCGTAAAATGGATTTCGCGTGTGCCATGAATCCGGTATGGATTGTGCGCAACAATTCAGTTATAGAATTCCGTCCTGATAAATATCCTGTGGGAGAATATCACGGCGAAATGAAAAATTTCAATGAGCAATCCGTCGATCTTGAAGTCGGCGATATGGTATATCTCTTCAGTGATGGATACGCAGATCAATTCGGAGGACCGGCCGGAAAGAAAATGAAGTATCGTGCTTTAAGAGATATTCTTCTGGAAGTTGCTTCGCTTTCCTGTAAAGAACAGCGTGAAGTTCTTAACAAAAAGTTTGACGTGTGGAAAGGCAATCTGGAACAGGTGGATGATGTAATTATAACCGGAATCAGAATATGAAGAAGCTGCTCTCCATATTACTGTTTATGATTTCCGGATATCTCGCCGGACAGCGAAACTTTGATCTCGATTCACTTGCCAGAAGAATTGAAAGCAAAGACGATCGTGATACTACAAAAGTATTGTTGATGAATGAGCTTGCGTGGGACATCAGTTATCAGAATCTCGACAGCGGACTGGTAATCGTAAACCGCGCGCTTGAACTCTCCAGAAAATACGGATACGAAAACGGAGAAAGTGAAGGACTGAATGTACAGGGAACTATTTATCTTGATTTGGGAAGATATGCAGAGGCAGTTGAGTCTCATCTCGCAGCAATTCGACTGAGAGAAAAACGCGGACGTCCTGATAAACTCGGAGAATCGTATCACAATCTCGCACTCGTTTATGAGTCCATGGATAGTGTAAGATTGAGTCTGAATTACCAGCGCAAAGCATATGCTTACTATTCCAAAGCTCAGGATTCAAGCGGCATCGGTCCGATAGCATCTTATATCGGCAACTTACTCATCACGCTCGACAGCACCGATGCGGCAATACCGTATTTCATGCACGGAGCAGCAATTGCCCGAACGTATAACCTGCATCACTGGATTGCGGAGAACACTGCTGGGTTAGCGTATTGCTATGCAATGAACGGCGACACTGCACGTGCGCGAATCCAAATGGCAGAAGCGTTCCAATTTGAACGCACGGAATACAACGATTACAACATGATGGGCATGTGGATCAGCAATGCACGTCTGCTTAAACTCGAAAAGAAATATGCAGAAGCGATTGCGAGCGTTGATTCAGCCCTGGCCATTGCCGAAAAACTTAATGTTCGCGACTCGCGTATGCAACACTATTATCTGCTCTCGGAACTGTACGAGTTGCAGGGGAAACCGGAACAGGCATTGCTGTTTGCAAAAAAACATCAGGTACTCAAAGACAGTATTCTCAGCACGAAGAATCAGCAGTTGATCAGGAACCTTGAGGCCGTTTACGAAAAGGAAAAACAGGAACAGCAACTGGAAATTTTACGTCAGGATGATCAGCTGCAGAAGATTCTTGTTACAGGAGGTATTGTTTTCACTCTTGGCTTTATAGTTGTTGCGTTTCTGTTGTTCGGAAGAATACGAATGGGGAAAATCGCAGGTCAATTACTGCAGGAGAAAAAAGCAATTATTGAATCGAAGAACAAAGACATCATCGATAGTATTAATTACGCAAGACGTATTCAGGATGCAGTAACACCGGTTCAGGAGCAACTTTCTCCGGCGTTCGCGCACGCGTTCGTATTCAACCGTCCTAAGGAAATCGTCAGCGGTGATTTCTGGTGGACCGCAGAAACTGCTGATCATTATTACGTTGCTGCAGGAGATTGTTCAGGACATGGGGTGCCGGGCAGTTTTATGAGTGTTATGACGGCATCTTTCCTTAATGGAATAATCATTGAACAACAGGTCAGCGATCCTGCAGAAATATTGTTCGAGCTTAACGAAAGAGTGCGAGCTGCACTGCAGCATTCCGGCACGAACGAAAATACGCCATTGGTAAAAGACACTATTGACATCGCTGTGTGCCGCGTTGATAAACAAAAGAAGTCACTTGCGTTTGCAGCCGCGGTGATGTCGGTAACACTCATACGTTCAGATAAAATTATTGAGTACCGCGGCTCTGACACGCCGGTGGGTGCTGTGCTGACAGATGCATCGAATCCGTACAGAAACGAAATTGTGAATCTTGATAAAGGCGACGCAGTGTTTCTGTACAGTGACGGACTCACTGCAATGATGAACCGCGATCCACAACGCGATGCGCTGAATGAATTGTTGCTTTCTCTGAAATCTTCAGCAGAGCAGAAACGCATTCTTGAAAATGCGGTCAGCAGAATTTATCCTTCCGGAAAAACGGATGATGACCTTCTCGTGATCGGATTCGGAGTTTAATCAGCGGAACGCTTCACTCATTTTATCCTGCTCAGTTCTGGAAAGTCCTGCATCTGCTGCAATTTTATTCCATTGACTTTTCACCAGAAGGATTTCATCAGCAATTTTCCTTGCGCGAGGCTGTTTGATTCTGAAATGCGCAGCAACACTCATCGCAGCTTCAACATCAAGCGCCGCTGAATCTTCCGTAATATTCAACGCGAGTGCTTCTCCGTTCGGAACCGGATTCAGATCAAAGACAGGAGAGAGTTTCCATCCATCCGAAGTGAGTAAGAATCCATGATTGTCGGAATGATCGCCGGTGTTTCTTATAGCAATATTGAAAACCATTCGACGCCACAGTTCTTCAAGATCTGTAAGCACATCGCTGCCCTGCTGCAGAATGAATCCGGCAATATCTAGGTAACCCGGAACAAGATTGTCTTCAGGCTGAAATCCCAACAAAGTTGTTGCAGACGCGTAATGCAAACGTTCTCCGCGTTTGGTGCGATCGAATCGCTGAACAAGAAATGTGTGATGATGATGACTCAGTTTTTTCATCATCGAAGGTGAAGTATTGATTCCCGCCAGGCCCGCCATTGTGTGTGCAACAAACTCCCATCCGCCCGTATCGGCATGATCATTCACAGACGGAAACTTGGCGATCCACATCTGCCAATCGTTGTCCACCACTGTAGCCTTCGGACGTTCGCCTCCAAGCACAGCACCGGCAGCAACAAGCATTCCGAGCGTATCATCATTTTCTTTCAGAAGCATTTCGTTTTCTGTTCGCAGACTTACCTGTTCCAGCTCACGGAGATTGGAAAGTGAAGGCAGAATGAATTGATCATCGCTGGTGAGAAAGTCACCATCCGGATGCAACTTGAATCGCAATGCGCCGCTTCTGTAGAAATCGAAAACGCGCAGCAGAAAATCGGCATCTTTCAATTGCACAGCGGCTCGATGTTCTCGCTTGGCCTTTGCATTCTCATAACGCTGCAAAAGTGATTTTCCCCAAGCACCCGGAGAAGCATCGCGCAGTATGCCGTACAGATTTTCCGAATAGAATTTTCCGGAACCGGCACGCAAACGCGGATCAAGTGTTATCATAGCATTGCATCGGAGCCAATCGGATTCATATTCGAATCCGTAAATAATCTGACCGGCATCTGCTACGTGACACACACCAATCAGCATTGGTTCATCAACGGAAACCCAATTCGCATAGACATAAACCGGAACGCTCTGTTTCATGCGGATTTCTTTTTTGGTGCGCGCTTCTTCACTTGTAAATCTGCGTCCTGAAGTTTTCTTCCCAATTCATCATCCGACCCGACAGAAAGTAAATCGTTGTCGAGTCCGAGCACAAACAATACTTGCGCATAGGCACCTATTGCTACAGCCGGAGAACCTTTCTCAATCATCCATAAAGTAGAACGACTGATTCCTGCACGCATGGAAAGCTGTTCGGCCGATAAACGACGACGGAGTCGAGCAAGACGGAGATTTCTCCCCATCTCCTGCAGTTTTCTTGCAGTGGCTGGTAAAAGAAGTATTGGCTTCTTCAATTTGTCTGTTTAATAATACAAATATAACTATTTTGTTTGTTTTATAAGACATTATAATGTTTTAGTACTCGGGTGAATAGTCTTGAAATCTGCGGTTTTTGCTGATTTTCAGCTGTATTCCTGAGGAAATGTGCCTCTGCGTTTGGTCGCGCTGTGTTTGTATATATCTTTGCAACCCCTATTAGTAAATAGGATTCTGCTCACGTAGAACTAATAATAAAACAGAACAAGTGGATACACAGTCTTACAAAACTGTTTCAGCCAACAAGGCGACAGTGAAAAAAGAGTGGCTTCTGGTAGACGCGGAAAATGAAACCGTTGGTCGCCTTGCCTCTAAAGTGGCTTACCTGGTTCGTGGTAAGCACAAAACCAGCTACACGCCGCACGTTGATTGCGGAGATAATGTTGTAATTATCAATGCTGACAAAGTTCGTTTCACAGGAAACAAACTGAACGATAAAGTTTACACGCGTCACACCGGATATCCGGGAGGTCAGCGTTTCACAACTCCGAAGGATTTGTTGAACAGCAAGCCTGAGCGCGTTCTGGAACTTGCGATCGGCCGTATGTTGCCAAAGACAATTCTTGGTGACCGTCTGCGTCGTAATGTTTTCATCTATGCAGGAACTGAGCACAAACAGGAAGCTCAGAATCCAAAGAAAATCGATCTTAAAACCGTTAAGGAAAGAGCATAATGGAAGTTATCAATACACTCGGACGTCGTAAGACAGCTGTTGCACGTATCTACATGGAGCGCGGCAACGGAACAATCACAGTTAATAACCGCGATTATAAAGAGTACTTCCCAACGGAAGTTCTTCAGAACAAAGTAACTCAGCCATTGGCTTTGACAGGAAACAACGGACAGTATGATATCCGTGTTAATGTTGAAGGTGGCGGTTACACAGGACAGGCAGAAGCTATCCGCCTTGCAATTTCCCGTGCTCTGGTTGAAACAGACGGAGAATTGAAGTCAAAGCTTCGCGCTGACGGTCTGATCACACGTGATCCGCGCATGGTTGAACGTAAGAAGTTCGGTCGCCGCAAAGCACGTCGTCGCTTCCAGTTCAGCAAACGTTAATTCACGATTATTACACTCATTAATAAAGAAGAGTTCATGTCAAGAACATCATTCAACGAACTTCTCGAGGCAGGTGCACATTTCGGTCACCTCCGCCGCAAGTGGAATCCGGCAATGGCTCCGTACATTTTCACTGAGAAGAATGGAATTCATATTATCGACCTCAACAAAACAGTTGTAAAACTGGAGGAAGCATGCACAGCGATGAAACAAATCGCACGTTCAGGAAAGAAAATCCTTTTCGTTGCTACTAAGAAGCAGGCGAAGGATATCGTAGCTGAGCGCGTGAAGAAAATCGGCATGCCATACGTTACTGAGCGTTGGCCCGGCGGTATGCTTACCAACTTTGCTACGATCCGTAAAGCGATCCGCAAAATGGCAAGCATCGACAAAATGGCTACTGACGGCACTTGGGAAATCCTTTCCAAGAAAGAGCGTCTGATGCTTTCACGTGAGCGCGCGAAACTCGAGCACAACCTCGGTTCAATCGCTGACCTTACACGTCTTCCTGCTGCTATCTTCATCGTTGACGTTGTGAACGAACACATCGCAGTTGCAGAAGCTCACCGTCTCGGAATCCCGACTTTTGCAATGGTTGATACCAACGCAGATCCTAACGTAGTTGACTTCGCAATTCCTGCGAACGACGACGCTTCAACTTCAATCAGCCTGATCCTTGACATCGTTTGCAAGGCAGTAGCTGAAGGTCTTGAAGAGCGTAAGATCGACAAAGACAAAGGAGAAGAAGAAGTTGAGGATCTCGACGAGCGTAAACTGAAGAAGTACGAAACTGCAGGTGAAGAAGAAGAAGGTGGTGCTAAAAAAGGCGGTGCTAAAAAACCGGCACGCCCTGCAGCTAAAGGACCTGCTCGCAAGTCTTCACCACGCGCTTAATTATTGTTGAACAGTTTATTATTCAAACAGAATGTCAGTTACTATAACCGCATCAGACGTAAATAAACTCCGCACCATCACCGGTGCCGGAATGATGGACTGCAAAAAAGCGCTCACTGAAACAAACGGTGACTTCGAAGCAGCTATCGATCTTCTTCGCAAGAAGGGACAAAAAGTTGCTGCTAACCGCAGTGACCGTGATGCAAAAGAAGGATTCGTTATCGCTCAGACAAACGGCAACCGTGGTGTTGTTGTTGTTCTGAACTGCGAAACAGACTTCGTTGCGAAGAATGAAGATTTCGGAAAAGTTGCAACTGCAATGGCTGAAATCGCATTGAACCAGAAACCTGCGGATCTCGCTGCGTTGCTTGCTCTTCCTTACGGAAACGGCATGAGCGTTGGAGAGAAAGTAATCGAGCAGGTTGGTGTTATCGGCGAGAAAATTGAATTGTCGCGTTACGAGCAACTTGAGTCGCCTCAGGTTGTTGCTTACAACCACCCTGGTAACCGTCTTGCTGTAATTGTTGCGTTCAACAAAGCAGTTGGCGAAACAGTTGCGAAAGATGTTGCTATGCAAACTGCTGCTATGTCACCGGTTGCGGTTGATAAAGCGGACGTTGACACTACAATGTTGGAGCGCGAATTGGAAATCGCACGTGAAACTACACGTCAGGAAGGTAAGCCTGAAGATATGGTTGAGAAAATTGCTCAGGGCAAACTCAACAAGTTCTACAAGGAGAGCACACTTCTTAACCAGGAGTTCATTAAAGATGCGAAGCTTACAGTTCGTCAGTACATTCAGGGAGCTGATAAAGAAGCAACAGTTTCTGCTTTCCGTCGAATCTCACTGAGCTAATCAATTATTGAATTAAAAAAATCTCCGCAATGCGGAGATTTTTTTTGACCTTTTGAATATGAAATACAAAAGAATACTTCTCAAGCTCAGCGGTGAATCGCTGATGGGCGACAAACAGTTCGGTATTGATCACAACATGCTGAATCAATATGCAGAAGAGATCAAGACCATTGCAGATTCAGGCGCACAGGTTGCAATTGTAATCGGCGGTGGAAATATTTTCCGCGGAATTCAGGCGGCAGACGGCGGCATGGATCGTGTTCAGGGCGACTACATGGGAATGCTTGCTACAATGATTAACAGCATGGCCTTGCAGGCTGCTTTGGAAAAACTGGATGTGCCATCACGTCTTCAGTCTGCAATTGAAATGAACAAAATCTGTGAACCGTTTATTCGTCGCAGAGCTGTGCGTCACCTTGAGAAGAACCGTGTGGTGATTTTCGGTGCAGGTACTGGCAACCCGTATTTCACAACAGACACAGCTGCATCATTGCGTGCCATTGAAATTGAAGCAGAAGTAGTCCTGAAAGGAACGCGTGTAGACGGAATTTACACTGCCGATCCGGAGAAAGACAAAACTGCTACGCGTTATGAGACCATTTCTTTTGATGAAGTTTATGAAAAGAATCTGAACGTGATGGATCTTACAGCTTTCACACTCTGCAAGGAGAACAAGTTGCCGATCATTGTATTTGATATGAACAAGAAGGGCAATCTGAAGAAAGTGATTGACGGAGAGAAAGTAGGAACGCTGGTTTCCCTCTGAGAATTCTAAATGATCTTTAGTACATTTACTCAAACGAAGAGAATATTATGAACGAAGAACTTCAGCTTATTATCGATACTGCAGAAGAATCAATGCAGGCTGCGTTGATTCACCTTGAAAATGAATTGGCAAAAATCCGTGGCGGACGTGCAAGTGCTGCAATGCTCGACGGCATTATGGTTGATTATTACGGAACCAACACACCGTTGAATCAGGTTGCAAACGTAAACACTCCGGAGCCGCGTACACTTGCTGTACAACCTTGGGAAAAATCAATGATCGATCCGATCATGCGCGCTATTCAGGCAGCGAACCTCGGATTCAATCCAACCAACAATGGTACAATGATCATTTGCGCAATTCCTCCAATGACGGAAGAGCGTCGTAAGCAACTCGTGAAGAAAGCGAAAGAAGAAGGTGAGAATGCAAAAGTATCTGTTCGTACTGCACGTAAAGATGCAAACGAAGAAGTGAAAAAGCTCGTGAAAGCCGGCTTGCCTGAAGATGAAGGTAAAGGCGGTGAAGCTAAAATTCAGGCGGTGACAGATGCATATGTTTTGAAAGTAGACAAGCATCTCGAGTCAAAAGAGAAGGAAATTATGACTGTATAATGCCAGGCTTCGGCTACGCTCAGCCTGACATCATACAGCTACGCTCTCAGCCTGACATTGTACCGCTACGCTCAGCCTGACATCATACAGCTACGCTCTCAGCCTGACATTGTACCGCTACGCTCAGCCTGACCATGTACTACTGAGTTGAGTCTGACAACAACCTTGATTGGCGTAATTAAAAAAGCACTGCAAAGCTGCAGTGCTTTTTTTTGTGGTCCGAAATGTAAGTCCTTACATCCGCCCAACTTCGATTCCGCGTGTTTTAAACGGTGTTTTTCATAACTTAGAATACCTGATTCATCTTATGTACGCTACCAACGTTAAAAGAGGAACCGGATTGTTTCTGCTTATTCTTTTGTTTGGATTGCTCCATGAAGCATCCGCACAACAGAAACGTCCGAATATACTCGTCAGATATATCAATCGTCTTATCAACGATACAACAGAACCGTCCAAGCCGCAGTTTCTGGGATATCCGACTCTTGCCTATGCACCTGAAACCAGTTGGGAATTCGGCATCAGTAGTCTGTATGTTTTTTATGCAAAGCGCGACACTACCAATCGCCTCTCTGAAATCAGTGCGTTCTCATTTTTCACTCTGGAAAAACAATACGGAATCATTCTGGATAATGCTTTGTATTCCGACGATAACAAATGGTTTCTGCTTGGTCATTCCAAAATGCAGAGTTATCCTTTACTCTATTTCGGAATAGGCCCTGAAAGTCACGAAGAACACATTGCACAGGTAAATGCCGTTACCCTTCAGATACGACAACGCGTTCTGCGCAAAGTGAAAAAGAATTTTTACGTAGGTCTTGAGCTCGACTTTCAACGATTGTCATCAGTACAGTTTGTCCCGGCTACAACAGATCCGTTTACACTACCGATTGGATCCAACGGATATGCCAATCTTGAAATAGGAACCGGATTGGTTTACGACAACCGACACAACGTGCTTAACGTGCGGCATGGATTCTATTCCGAAGTTGCATACCTGCATTCTGATAAATCGTGGGGGAGCGATTACAACATGAGCACCTTGTTCATTGACAATCGCTTATTCATTCCTATGCAAAAACGAAATGTGCTTGCTTTGCAGCTGATGGGACAATTCAATTGGGGAACTGTTCCGTTCAATCAGCTTTCACTGATGGGTGGAGAAATGATGATGCGTGGCTATTATCTCGGTCGCTATCGCGATCACAACCTCATTGCAACTCAGGCGGAATTCAGAATGCTGCCTTTACCATTTCGATTTACAAAACGTTGGGGATTGGCAGGTTTCATTGGAGCAGGAACCGTATTTAACCAATGGGATTCTTTGCAATTGCGCAACGTTGTGCTTGCCGGTGGTGGCGGAATACGTTTTCTGCTGTTCCCGAAGAAAGATATTTACACGCGTGCCGATGTTGCATTCACACGTGAAGGTCCGGGCTTTTACATTTTTGTAGGCGAAGCGTTTTAGGGAATGTCGTAATTCTTCAGCTACGCATGGAAATACAGAATCAGAATCACATGCAACAATTTGATTTTTAGTATTAACGAAAGTGACAACCTTTCAGTCACTTCACTAAACTTTAATGAAACTCACTACGTTGCTCCGCGCTTTGGCAGCTGTTTATCGCTATATTCGGAAATGAGGATTTCTTTGCTCATACTATCATCTTTGTTCAGTCTAGTAAGTCCCTCCCAAACAAGGACAACTTGGATTGGCGACACCTCTGTGATCTGGAGCTCTCTTTTCAATGGTGATACTCTCTATCATTTAAAAAGCAATCAGCGAACCGGAGAATGGCTTATCTATTACGATACGGCGCACAGCCAAAAAGCAAAGTGGATAAACTGCCTTGGGCCGATAGAAATTCAGGATTCAACTTGGTATAGGAACGGGACACTAAAAAGTTATTGGATAGACAAATCACTACCGGTAAATGCTTGTTACGAATCTAAGCAATGGTCTCCCACAGGACAGTTACTACTTGAAGCCTATTGTGATGGGGACACTGCCATTGAGATTGGATATTATCCGAACGGAACTATCAAACACCTTTATAAGTCACGCAGACGAATTGAAATTAATTGGATGGACGTCAATTATGTTGTTGAATACTATCAAAATGGCCAGCCTAAATTCGACCCGCAGCCAAGTTTATCACCATGGTACATAGGTAAATGTTATTCTGAATCCGGTGCTGTTATTAGTGAAATAATATGGACTCCTGGCCAAGTCGACGTTCAACATCATTCATGGTACGAGAATGGTAGTTGGCGCGTTAAAGGACAGTATAAAGTATCTCCGAATGTTAAAATATTTGATCCAAGGAATTGTAAAGTCGGAATGTGGTACTACTACGACGAAAATGGCAAATTGACGAAGGAAGAATATTATGAAGATGGAAAGCTAATTAATACAACACAACACTAAATCAAATACTCGGAAACTCCTACTCCACCTCCAACCCTACTTTCGTGCCCTCCGAACAATTCGTGCAAATGTCGATTTGATTTCTTCCACGCAATAACTGCGCTCTGAAGTTTTGATACGCTTCGTTGTTCCAAATCACACTGAGCGGTTGTTCATTCAGTGATCCCAATTTGTACTTCGCGTCTTTATCGAAACAACACGGAACAATATAACCATCCCACGTAATCACGCAACTGTGCCACATGCGCCAGCATTGATTCTCCATTTTGTTTTTCAGCACCCACTTTCCTGAAGCGTTTTTTTTGTAACGCGAATACGCATCATTCTGCGGAATCAGCGGATTGCCGTTTTCATAATCATAAACCTGTGCAGATTTATAAACAACTTCGTCAACGCCCAGTTCATCGGCCAGCGCTTTTACTTCATTCACCTGATGCTCATTCGGCCGCACCACCAGAAACTGAAAAACAATTTGCGGAGTTGCAGACTTCAATTGGCGTTTCGCGTTCACAACATTGCGGGTTCCTTCAATCACCTTACTCAACGTTCCACCAATACGGTAAGATTCATAAACATCCTGCGTTGTTCCGTCAATCGAAATAATCAACCGATTCAGTCCGGACTGCACAACTTCTCTTGCTTTTTTCTCATCAAGAAA
This sequence comes from Bacteroidia bacterium, assembly GCA_023151315.1. GTDB lineage: Bacteria > Bacteroidota > Bacteroidia > Palsa-965 > Palsa-965. Next base: position 10,114 of record JAKLJE010000001.1, on the reverse strand, counting down.
ATGTGCATTCGTGCTTGTTGAAGTGTACAGTTTCTTCGAAGATGCATAAGCGAACATCTGCGTGATTTCAGGATGCAGAAAAGGTTCCCCCTGAAAATAAAAATTCATGTATGCTGCGTGAGAAGAAACCTCGTCCGCAATCATACGAAACAACTCCATCTTCATCATTCCGGTTGCACGAGTAAAGCTGCGCAATCCGCTTGGACATTCAGGACAACGTAAATTGCAGGATGTTGTTGGCTCTATTGTGACGCTGATCGCTTTCCCGGCATGTGCGGATTTTCCTGACCATCTTGACCAATGGTAGCTGCAATACAGTAATACTGCATTCCAAAAACGCGAAAAGGTGAAGTAGCGCAACACACGTTAAAGTTACGGCTTTCAGGTTTAACGTGCAGGAACCTTGAGTGTTCGAACGAACTCGTTGTTTTTACCTGAAATTATACGCACTTCCGAAACGGGACTTTTCTTATCGGAGTTAATGTGACAAAGCACTTTTGCTCTAGCAGAAACGTTCGGATAAACTCCTGCTTCAACCCATGCTCCGGATGAAGTTTTATACTGTACCGTGTAACTGTCCACTTCGCTTCCTTCATTCCAAACTCGTACATCGAAACCGTTGCGTTTGCGGTTAATGATATCCGCACCGAAGTAACATGGATAGAGAGAAGAAGACCAGTGAGAGCGATATTGTCCTGCAGGCATCCATAGTTTCGTCTGGTTGTTGTACGATTCAGTAAACGCATTCCACACAATCACTTTATCGCGGGATATTTCAATACAACGATTGATCGTGCCGAAATTAACCAGCAGATTACCATTAGGTTGTTCATCAACACTTCCGCATTTTTCGCTGCGACCATCATTCGCTCCGTCAAAATCACAATTGAATTTCCAAATCAATTTAGATTCCTCACCCGGTGCAGCAGGAGAGAATATTACTATTGAAGAAACAACTCCTGCCTTTGATACCGAATCGTTATTAAAAACCGCGATATTACCGTCGCGAAGGAGCGTAACATCGTGCTGCGCGTGAAAAAAGTTGTCGCCGGAATTTGCCTCTCCGCTTTTCAGTTTCTTTCCCCACGAAGCGAGAACCTTTCCGTTGTTACGATTGATTTTCACAATACGATCCAGATCGCGGAAACCTGCGTACATAATTGAATCGCTTTCTCCTACCCTGAATGCGTTCAGATGCGTTGCAACAATCCACTCCGATTCACCTGTTTTTACGAAGCGGTAATCCAGCGGGCTTATGTAATTGTATGAATCCCACTTCCAAACAAGTTTACCCATTCTGTCATACTCAGCCAACACCCCGAATTCACTTTTCGCTGTTGCAGTATCACCGGGCACCGGAATGCGCATAGTATGATTACCCGCAGTAAGTATATGTCCGTTTGCCAAACGTTCGATTCCGTGATGGAGAGTTTCTATATAAGCACTGGAAGACTTACCAACACTGGGTGCGCGCCATAAGATGCGGCCATCGTAGGCTATTTCAAAAGCGTTACGCTGCGTGATGAATGTACATGTGCTCGCATGTGTTACACGCAGATCGCGAACTTTATCATTTCGTGAGAACTCATTGCCGGTTGCAGTTGGCAGAAACCAAACCGGATTCCCGCTGCGGTCAGTAATCATGCAGTGATAATCGAATGTGATCAGTCCACCATTGTGCGCTGAAGTATCGTTATGCGTAACCCGCACACGCAGATCAGCAGGAAATGGTGCCACGCTGAATGCATACATACGTGACCGGAAAACTGATTTGCCTGCTTTGCGGAATGCAGAGTAGCACCATTTGTAATTTTTGCCGAATTCCAATTGCGTAACCGGTGTTACATTGTTTGAATCGCGGAGTTGAATTTTCAATACAGAATCCTTACCGGCAACTTCATAAATACGCAATTCATAAAAAGAAGCATCAGATACAGCGGGATGTTCGAACATGACATGAATCTGATTCAACGTAGCGTTTGGTGCAGGAAGAATCTCGGATTTGAGCAGATAAGGCTGAGGAGTTACAGCCTGAACAATAGTCATCAGTTGCGCGGATATTGCAGATGCACTAAGACACAAAATCAAAACCGAAAGTCCAATTCTAAACAGTTTGCTTTTCATACTCTGAGAATCGTTTCTTCAATGATTGAATAAAAGTATCCTGCGCTGCGCGCTTAGTCATATCCTCCGGAGCTTTCTCTCTCGCCTCTTTTTTCATTCTGTCGTTAATGACTGCAAACTCTGCAATTTCCTCAGGCGTAAATGTTATACGTTCAGAGATTTCCGTCACGCATTCATAATTGAGTTCTTTGAGCAGATCGCCGGCAACGGATTCGAAAATCAGAATGTCGTCATAAGAAAGTTCGCTCTCAAATTTTCTCGTATTGTTCTTCATCACAGGCCGAACGAGATTACTCCACATTTCTCCGGAGGCTGCTGTGATTTTGGACTCTTTCGAATCCGCATAATTCAGCATTTCCGGATCGTAATCGATCTTCAGTTTAGCGCAAATCATTCGCAGTGATGATTCGGGATCAGGAGTAAATTCTTCGTAACGCATCACTACTGAATTATCAGGCGATTTGTGCGTTTGTATTAATGACAATTCCTGTTCTTTCTTCCATTGCTGAGCAAGAAAGTAAACGTGTTTTTCTCCCACAACTGCTTTACGGAACGAGCAGGCCACATCGCGACCATCACGGTACAGCCACAACCATAACGGGGTGATATCAGCAGCCGTAATTTCGTTCATGTAGAAAACCGAAGCCATACTCTTGCAGCACCAGATATCTGCATTTTTCTCTTGCGCTTTGATTTCGTATACCGCTTTCATCACCTGCGGCAATGATCGGTTTGTGCAACGCCGTGTCACTTCATCGCGAACAAAGTGAACATCCCAATTCACAGGATTGCGCTCCACGAGTGTACACACATCATCAACCAGAGCGCGAAAATTTTCGTCGCGGGAAAGATCGCCGTACATTTTCAGGAAAGGCATCATCACCTGAAGAATGTGCGGTGGATGCGGAGCGGAAATGCGTGGATGCTGATTCAGCATTACGCGCAGGAGATTTGAACCTGAACGTTGCGTCCCTATGAATTGAATGGATTTCATGAAGCGTTCAAAGATACGCAACGAGTTCCACTTGCCGCTCTCGACATTCATGGATCAGCAAAAGATCCAACCCGCAAGAGCAGAACCTATAATGAGCAGCACCGGTTCAGGATTCTTCCACACTGTTAAGCCGAATGTCGCTGCGAAAATGAGCAATGAAACTACACTTACCGGAGCAGATGAGAAAACCACCCACACGGAAACCGCGATCATGCCGATTACAGCAGGACGTACACCTTTGAACATGGCTTCAGCTACAGCGTTTGATTTGATGCGTTCAAGAAAATGATGCGCCACATACATCAATACAGCCGGCGGTCCGAATAACATCACAATCGCTGCTATTGCGCCTTTAAGTCCTGCAACTTTCCATCCGACGAATACCGAACTTACCATGATCGGTCCGGGAGTTACGTGTCCAAGTGCGATACCTTCTGTAAACTCACGTGTCGTCATCCAATGCAATTCATGCACTACTACATTTTCCATTGCAGGAACAAACACGTAACCGCCACCGAACAGTGTAAGACTCATTGTGCCGAATGTGAGACCGACTTTGCGAACCTCTTCAATACTTACACTGATGTGCGGCAAAAAAATCAGCGCAAAAAATACCAGAGCTGTAGTTAACGGCAATAACCAAACTGAAACCGGAGCGCGTTTTTTCGGGAGTGTAATTACAGTTTTTGGTTTGTAAAAGAACAGTCGTCCGAGCAATGCGGCAGCAACTACAATGATCAGTGTGAGAAAAAATCCTTTGCCGAAAAACATTGCAGCACCAGCACACAAAGCAATAAGATATTGCTGCCAAACTGTTACGTTCTTCCTCAAAAGAGTCCATGCCACAGATGCAATAACTCCTGCCACACAGGGAATAATTCCATTCATAACGGCTGTAAGCGCCGGAGTGCTGCCGTAAGTAAAATACGCCCAGGAAAGGATGCACATCAACACGAAAGATGGAAGCGAAACTCCGATCAATGCGGCCAATGCCCCTCTGAAACCACCCAGAATCTTGCCAATTGCAAAAACCACGTTGGTAGCCAAAGGTCCCGGGAGTAGATTGCCAACGGCAATAAGATCCAGAATCACGTTATCAGCCATCCAGTTCCGTCGGTCGCAAATTTCCTTCTTGATAGAAGCCACCATAGCCACATTCCCTCCGAAAGCCGTAGCGCCCATCTTGAGGAAGACCATGAAAATGCTAAGCGTGGTTGGTGCGTTCACGATAGTAAAATTGCTCAAATGTACATTTCGGCACTGATATCTGTGCATGCCGGGACCAAACGAAAAGACCCCATGTAAGGCGAAGGACATCTAATAATTCGGGAAAGCCGTTCATTCGAGAAAATTCACACTTTAATCCGTGTATTTTCCTAATTTTACCACTTGCATTCGAGCCTGATAACAGGCGATTTTTATGTGGGCTAAACTTTCTCATTTCATACTCCGGCAGCGTTTGCCGTTGCTCATTTTCATCATCCTGATCACAGGATTCATGGGATACTGGGCTTTAACGCGACTTGAACTTTCATACCGCTATGCACGCGTGCTTCCTGAAGACGACGAAATGGCTATCGCGTACGAGAAGTTCAAAGCACGATACGGTGAAGACGGAAATGTAATGCTGATCGGATTTCAGGACAGCACCATGTTTGAGCTGACCAAGTTTCAGGATTGGTATGATCTTACTGAGTCGATCAAGAAAATTGAAGGTGTACAAGACGTGATGTCAACCACAAGATTGTACAATCTTGTGCGCAACGATTCGCTTACAAAATTCGATGTTGTATCTGTTGTTCAATCGCGACCGAAAACTCAGGAAGAAGCTGACAGTCTGAAAAAACAGATTTGGCGTTTACCATTCTATGACGGTTTGATCATCAACAAAGACAGCATGGTGACTGTGATGCTGATTACGTTTTCACAGCACACGCTTCACACAAAAGACCGTGTGAATATTGTTAATCAGATCAACGAGAAGGCTAAAGTTTTCGGAGAGAAGCATAAACTGAGAATGTATTACTCAGGGATGCCGCATATCCGTGCGCAATACATGCAGAAGATCGGTGGTGAGATGCAGTTGTTCCTCATATTGTCTATCGGCGTCACAGCACTGATACTTTTCATTTTCTTCCGCTATTTCAACGCTGTATTTTTCTCTCTGCTCGTTGTAATTGCGGGTCTTGCTGTTTCTGTAGGAACAATGGCGTTGTTCGGGTATAAAATCACTGTACTCACCGGAATGATTCCATCGCTCATTGTGATCATAGGAATACCGAACTGCATATTTCTTATCAATAAGTATCAGGAAGAATACGCCAAGCACGGACAAAAAGCCAAAGCATTGGCTCGCATGGTACAGAAAGTCGGCTTATCGAACTTCCTTGCGAACATGACCACAGCAATCGGTTTCGGAGTATTCTACTTCACCAACAGCAGCATGCTTGTCGAATTCGGTGTGATTGCTGCCGTTAACGTAATGAGCACGTATTTCATCGCGCTGATTCTTACGCCGATCATCTTCAGCTATCTACCTCCGCCTAAGCCGAATCAAACCAAACATCAGAGCGGAAAACGCATTAACCGTATTCTGGAATTGGTGAACTATCTCGTTCATAACCACAGAAAGAAAATTTATTTAACGATTGCTTTGCTTACCATCATTTCTGCAATCGGCTTCAAATACATTTCGGTTGTCGGTTATGTTGTGGATGATCTTCCGCAGGACGAGCCTGTGTTTCAGGATTTGAAATTCTTCGAACGTCATTTCAAAGGTATTCTTCCGTTTGAGGTTGCTGTGGAAGTAAAACCGCGTTTAACTGACAGCATTGTTCAGGAGTACAAAGCGAAAGGTCTTACACTGAATCGCAGCGACTTTGCAGCAGATACGTTGGGGCCACGCAACCTTTTCGATCAGGAAGGACAAGTATTGAAAAATATCGATTCTTTGCAGCGCTTCATTACTTCGCAAGGCGCCTTCTCCAAACCGCTTTCTATAGTTGAAGCGTTGAAGTTTTCGTATCAGGCGTACAAAGATGGAAAGCCAAAAGCATATCGCTTGCCAAACAACGTTGTGGATCTGAAAGCTCTTGCCGATTACAGCGGAACAGTTAAAGGTCAGCAGCAGAAACTGAATTCGTTCATCGACAGCACAAGAATGTGGACGCGACTCAGTATTCAAATGGCGGATGTAGGTTCAGACAGCTCCAAGAAAATTGTTGCAAAAATTAAACCTGTTGTTGACTCATTATTCCCTGCGGCCTATTACAAAGTCGATCTGACCGGAAACTCGCTCATGTTCCTTCGCAGTTTTGATTATCTCGTGCATCACCTGTTCGTGAGTCTGACTATTGCGATTGTACTGATTCTTCTGATCGGTATGATTCTTTTCCGTTCTGTTGCAATTATTGTACTTTCTAAATTGCCATGCTTGATACCGCTCGTAATGACAGCCGGTATCATGGGCTTCTTCGGAATACCGTTCAAGTCATCCACGATTCTGATTTTCTCTATTGCTTTCGGCATTGCATCTGATGGAACAATTTATATTCTGACAGAATATCGTCAACAGTTGCGAAAACTTTCTGCGGCACAAGCTTCCAAAGCAGTCGGACTTGCCATTCAGGAAACCGGATTGAGCATGATTTACACGAACGTTATTCTGTTCTTCGGTTTTGCGATTTTCATCTTCTCCGGATTCGGAGGAACAGTTGCCTTAGGAATTCTTCTTTCAATCACGCTGCTTGTTTCATTAGCGACCAATCTGATTCTTCTTCCATGTATTCTGTTGTCGCTCGAACGTCGTGCAGCTACTAAAGCATTCATGAAAGAACCTCTCATTGAAATTTATGATGAGGAAGAAGATATTGATGCTGATAAACTGACGATTCAGCCGCACGGCACGAACGAAACATTGTAATTCATGAAAGGAATTATTCTGGCCGGAGGATCCGGCACACGACTTCATCCGCTGACGCTTGCAGTGAGCAAACAGCTTATGCCTGTTTATGACAAGCCGATGATTTATTATCCGTTAAGCACCTTGATGCTTGCCGGGATTCGCGAGGTGCTGATTATATCTACTCCGGTTGATGTACCACTATTCGAGAAATTGCTGGGTGACGGAAGTACACTAGGAATGAAATTTGAATATGCTGTGCAGCCGGAACCGAAGGGTCTTGCGCAGGCGTTTACCATAGGCGCTGACTTCATTGGAAGTGAACACGCAGCTCTGATTTTAGGTGATAACATATTCCACGGTTCGAATCTTTCCGGCACGTTACGTGATGCGCGTAAGCGCGTTGAAACAAACGGAGGAGGAATGGTTTTTGCTTATCACGTACAGGATCCCGAGCGCTACGGTGTAGTTGAATTTGATGCTTCAGGTCGTGCTATTTCCATTGAGGAGAAGCCAAAAGTCCCAAAGTCCAACTTCGCTGTACCCGGAATTTATTTTTACGACAACTCTGTTATTGAAATCTGTCGTAATCTCAAACCGAGTTCACGCGGCGAACTGGAAATTACAGACGTAAATAAGATTTACCTCGATAAAGGGAAGCTGGATGTGAGCATTCTGAATCGCGGCACTGCATGGCTTGATACGGGAACACACGCTTCGTTACTTCAAGCGAGCAATTATGTTTCCATTATAGAGGAACGCCAAGGCTTGAAAGTCGGCTGCATTGAAGAAGTTGCATACCGTGCGGGCTTCATTGACAAAACACAACTGCAACGATTGGCAGAGCCACTGATGAAGAGCGGATACGGTCAGTACCTTGTGTCGATTGCGTAGAATATGAACAGCGGCAAAATCAATATTCTCATAACGGGCGGAGCAGGATTCGTCGGATCTGCCATGGTTGAAAAACTTGCAGCCAATCCTGAGAATTCAATTGTAGTTGTTGATAATCTGCTTACCGGCTCACCGGATAAAATCCCTGCATCCGAACACAATAACGTTCGGTTTATCCGTTGTGACGTAAACAACTACACAGACTTGTCTGCTGTGATGATGTCGCATCAGTTCAACTATGTTTTTCATTACGCAGCGGTTGTCGGTGTACATCGTACACTTGAGAATCCTGTGATGGTATTGAATGACCTGAACGGTTTCAGGAACATCATGGAATTATCCAAGAACAGCGGTGTGAAGCGGGTGTATTTCTCGTCTTCATCTGAAGTTTACGGCGAACCGGTGGAACTGCCGCAGAATGAAGAAACAACTCCGTTAAATTCACGTCTCCCCTATGCGATTGTAAAAAACGCAGGTGAAGCATATCTGAAATCATATCAGCGTGAATTCGGAGTGGAGTACACGATTTTCCGTTTCTTCAATACGTTCGGGCCTAAACAGAGTAAAGATTTTGTGATCTCCAGATTTATTTCTGCTGCGTTGCAAAATCAGGATATCATAATTAATGGTGACGGAATGCAAACGCGTACTTTCTGTTTTATCGACGACAACACCGACGCCTGTGCGAACGCATTTTACAACAATGAATTTATCAATGATGTTGTAAACATCGGCAGCAGTAATGAAATCACCATTCGTGAGTTGGCTGCTAAAATCATAGAGATAACCGGATCCAAGTCGCAATTGAAATTCGGCCCTGCTTTGGTTGAAGGCGATATGACGCGCAGAATGCCGGATACCACAAAAATGGAAAAGCTCCTGCACCGGGCACCGACTTCATTAGAAGAAGGACTGAGAAAAGTAATTGCGGACACACGATTTATACTTTGATGAATATTCAACGCTACCAAGAGTTGATCAGTGCGGAACTGGATGTGTTCGCAAACTCACTACCCAAAAGTCCTGACAACCTGTATGAACCCATTCGTTACACGCTAACGTTAGGTGGTAAACGCATGCGTCCGCTGCTTACTGTAATGGGCGCAGGTTTATTTACTGATGAACCGGGCCCTTCTCTTCCGGCGGCAATCGGAATTGAGTTGTTTCACAACTTTACATTGCTTCATGATGACATAATGGATAATGCTCCATTGCGTCGCGGAAAGGCAACAGTGTTTGCAAAATGGAACAGCAATATTGCTATTCTGAGCGGAGACGCGTTATACACGGAAGCATTTCGTCAGGTTGCAAAATCACCGGCCGCTGTGTTACCGCAGGTGCTTGACATATTTACGCAAACTGCACTTGAAGTTTGTGAAGGTCAGCAAATGGATATGGATTTTGAATCACGTTCGGATGTTTCCATTGCGGAGTACATCCGGATGATTGAATTGAAGACTGCTGTGCTGCTTGCCGGTGCCATGGAAATAGGTGCATTGTGCGGTGGTGCTGACAGAGCGGAAGCTCACAAGCTTTACGAATTCGGAAGAAGAGTTGGAATTGCATTTCAATTGCAGGATGATATTCTTGATGTGTACGGCGATCCGGATAAATTCGGGAAGCAGGTTGGCGGAGATATTGTGTCGAACAAGAAAACTTATTTACTGTTGACCGCATTAAGTCGTGCAAACGGATATCACAAAGAAAACCTGCTTAATTGGTTGCAGTCCGATGTTAATGATGCGGAAGCCAAAGTCAACGCAGTGAAAGAAATTTATGATGCGTTTGAAGTTCGTAAGGCAGCTGAAGCAGAAATGCACAATCAATTTTCATTGGGAATACAGGCTCTGGAAAGTATAAAAGCGGATCCATCGAAAATCGCAATGATAAAATCCGTGGCGGAAAGTTTGATGGTAAGGCAACACTAAAAATAACTCCACTAAAAAAGCCCTCTCCTTTAACAGAGAGGGCTTTTCATTTATACGTAATCGCGATTACTTCGTCACCACAACACGCTGTGTAGTTCTGCTTCCGTCAGCAGCAACGATTGTAATCAGGTATATTCCTGAACTTTCAATGTTGATCTGGTTCTGAACGTTCGCCTGAACTTTCTGTGCGGCTACAAGTTTTCCTTGCGCATCGTAGATCATCATGTCAGCAAATGTTGATGTGATCACAGTGAACGCTCCGTTGTTCGGATT
>JAKLJE010000019.1:39530-82881 GCA_023151315.1 Bacteroidia bacterium | reverse complement strand
AGCAACGCGCTATCTTCGCCTGAGTTCTGTGAATGATTTTTGACCCTTGACTGTCAGATCAAGTCTCGACTATTACAGTTTATTTCTAGCTAGTTCTTATTTAATGTTCAAATCGGTTAAAATATTTTTAAACTTTTGAAGAGTTGAATCACTAAACACACGACGATTCTTAATATCCTGAATCACGCTTTTCGTTTCACTTGCCAACGCAAACATTGTTGCAATATCCTTCTTAGATAAATCATCTACTCGATCGACTTTATGTATCAACGTGTACATAGCTTTTAGTTCTTCCTGCAACAAATAATCTTCGATTACTGAATTTTCATCAGGTAATAACCGCACAACTTCGTCAGATAGATGATACTTTTCAAGGTATCGCAAGCGTTGTTCTTTACCCTTTTTATCAGAATCAAGAAGTATCCTAAATTCTGCATTCCATCCTATATTCAATGAAATTAAATTGTCCAAATCATTTGCTGAAATCCCTGGATAGATCACGAAATCTGGCGTATTATCAAAAAGGATGTGATAAAAGGTAAACAGTATATGCCTATCAGAAGGACCTTCAGTCAACACGCACTTTTTCCACGGAATGTCAAAAGTATTCGGAATGATCTGAAGTAGATTCGCAAGCGGTTGATAATACGTGACTGGCCTTCTATTCTTTGGACGCTTTATAAACTCACTCCATCTTGTAGCTAGCACCCTTCCATCGTTCCTTTCAATTATATAGGTATTCTTAATATTGTAAAGTGAAATTAAATACTGACTGTGAGTGGTATAAATAATAGAAGTGTTACGGGCTAGATTAGTAAAATCTGCAACCATATTCTGTTGTGCGTTCGCATGTAAATTCGATGCAGGCTCGTCAATCAAGAACACCGGCTTACCATAATCCGCACGCATACGCTTACTTCTAAACTCTGTTTTCATCAAGAAAGATAAATACCATAATGCTCCGCGACTTCTTTCATCAACAGAGAAGGAGGTACCATCGCTATCTGTTATTTTCAGAATAAAGTGTGGACTAGGTCTAGGGTTAAAATTTAGCTCAGCGCTACTAATATCTTTAACACCGGACAATTCTTTCCATTTCTTAGTAAATGTTTCATTTAAAGTTTTGTTTACTCTGTTTCGAACCGAATTCGCATCGTCAATCCTTTGCTTTCCTTTAGAATAATATTTCACAAAAGAATCAACACTAAACTCTTCATGCGTATTAAAAAAGAGTCCGTCAATAATATCAAACCACGAACTATCAAATGAATCAGATTTCTTACTTACAAATATTTTTTCCGGAATACGATCCTTAAAATCCTCAAAATATATAATGAAAGGACAAATATTTACAACTTCTATCGCTACTAATCTAGATAGGTTAGTCTTAGCAAATTTGTGCTTGGACTCAAAGCGGTAATAGTAGTTTTTTAACTCTCCACCTTTGAATGGAAAAACACGAGATATTCTGATCTCTTTCTGAACGTTCAAATAATCTATGAACTCGTTTATCTCAGAGAGTTCAACGTCACTTAGCGACTCCTCACCGATTTTATTATTCGTTAAATGATTTAGATTACTATCAATTCTAATCGAGGCCGTTATAACTACTTCCTTATTTGAATTTATATCTGCTTTATTACGGATGTTTTGAAAGTATTTACCATTTTCTTCTTTCGATGGGTCATTTAAAAAGTCGAAAGCTTCAATTGCCTTAAGAATAGTTGACTTACCAGATTCATTCAACCCTAGCAGTAGAACCAGATCATTTCTCACCAAATCAACAGTTACATTCTCAATACCTTTAAAGTTTTGAATATCAAATTTGACGTATGAAAGTTGAGGTGGCGTTATTGATTTAAGCTGCTTCTTAGTTAGAGGCTGAAATATCTGATTTAGCTGAGGCTTCATGTATACCTCATAAATAAAAGAGAGTGCTGACCACATAATTCCTAAAAATTAATTAGTTATATAACTACATACTTATTCCGAAATCACTTGCTATTTAAGAGGATAACAAAGCTTCCTTTAAAATTTATTTTGCGAGATGTTACGAGAACTATGGCATACAGAAGGAGATAACAATAATTAAACTTGGTTTCGGGATATACATTGGTGGGCTTTTGAAACCATAAATTATCTGCTAGCATCCTCCATTATTAATTGATCAAACGTTTCTATTCCCATTCTCTGCCCAATAACGCACCCTGTTAGTGACTACCCTTCTGTCTTTAATCGTCATTTTGATAAGTTGTAAAAGGTCCTGAATGTTTCTGTCGCATAATATTTAGCAAAGCGAACCATACGCATTATTGATAGAATGAAAGGAATTGTCGCCAATGAGGTTGTTAGCCAATCAAAATAGAAACCACACATAATTGTGATTAAGAGAAACGAAACCGAAAGACCTCTAAACAATGAATAATTACCGTTAAAAATATCAATTCTTACTGTCTTGTCTTTAAGGAAAACGAAATTATACGTTAGTCGTCCATAGTCAGTAATATCCTCTCCGAATTGAAGTTTTACTTTGTCAGCTATTTTATCGTTAAGTGGCTTGTCAAATAGACTGTTTCCAAATCTATTTTTACTTGTCAACCATTTGGTAGGTATACCGCCATATATAAACCATACAATACTTTCAAAAACATTTCCTAGAGATTGGAGGATATGACCAACACCGTAGCAAACAATTACAAAAATTGCGGTTTCTCCGATTTCCCCAAAGTCAACTATTTGTTTCTGATAAACGAATTCAATGATTAAATGTGCTGAATAAAGAAAGATTACGCTCGGAACAATAATTCCAACAAATTCATAAAAGGAAAATTCTTTTTTCATATGCTCTAGGTTATTCAATTACAAATGGATGTAACCCATAGGGCGTTACGATTGTAATAAATACAGGTATTGGATTCTGTAATTGTCTGAACTCGTTTAAAAATTTCTTGACTGTTCGCATATCAACGTTGCTGAGTCCCATTGGTCCAAATGGATGAGAATGCCATTCTCCAATGTAGCCAAAGGTTTGTCCTGACATTTTTTTTATTTTATCAATTTCTTCAGGCAACCCCTCTACACCTCTGAAAAAGCAAACTTCGTTTGCTTCGCTATCTAGTGGAGCGAGAAGAACGTCTGTAACATAAATGCACTTTGTTTTTTTATTAATAATCCCAATAAAAACACCACCTGTTTCGTGCGGTAATGCTTTTCCCATTTCTGATTTTAAAATTTCGGGGATGTTACTTTTGAAACGAATTTCCCAATCTCCGCATTTCATTACAATCAAAGAACTTACTTGAAAAGAATGCGATTCAACCTTGAACCCATGCTCAGTTGTTATTGAAGTGAGATAGATAAATCCATTGTCAGAAAAGGTGCTGCGGTGAGCTTCCTTCTTTATTACATTACAAAAAGCTGCAGCATGAAGTGAAACAATCTCATCAGCAAGTATTGTTGTTTCTGAATTGCAGCCTACTCCTACGCTAACTAAACTTTTCTCGTCTTTGCTTTTTTCAAATTCTGTTTGCAAATATTCAGAAACAAATTTCTCCCTCTTGTACAAATCATACAGCAATATTTGTAAATCATCAACTCGTGGATTTCGGTTTTTCCCTTCAACAAGTAACACTCCTAACTTACCTTCATTCATCAAACTTCCTTTACATATATTAATAGGTTCGCTAATTGTTTCGCGTGCCAAAAAATTCTGCAATCTCTTTGAAGCTGTGAAATCAAACAACCAATTAAACTGAGCTATACTCTTTCTATTTTCGCCTATAAACATTTCTTCACCATCTATATTCCTACTAACGAGATTAGGTAGGGTATCGTGGCGATAAAGTTCACTTATTGCGGCTTTCACAGCAACACTCTTTGATTTACCAATTTGACCGCTGAGGAGGGCATGTCTAACTAAATTATGAGGGGAAAGTTTATCACCATCAACTATAGTAATATCTGTATGACCGCCACGTGCAAAGTTCATAATGACTTTCGAGCCAAGTGCTCCAGCACCAAAAATGAGAACATTGCCTAATTGGTTATCGTAGTTTGAAATTTCTTTAGCTTTTTCAACACTTAAAGGCTCATTGTGCATTTGAAATGAAACTGGCACATTGTTAACGATTGTTCCATCTTTCAAATCAGCATCCTTAACAGTAATATAAAAGTTGACGAACTCAATATCCGAGTTATATCCGATAATTTTTTTAGACCTTTTGATTCCTGCAAGAACGGGGATATTGTCTATAAGTTTTAGTGAGTGTGGTGAAAAATAAAAAAAAAGCCCAGACAAGAAATCAATATTAGTCTTTTTCCCAAATTCAATGAGTTCATTAAAATTACGTGGTAAGTTTACAAAGTAATCTGAAGTTGGTTTAAGCTCTTTGTTCCAAACTATTAAACCAAATTGCAGGTTCTTATCTACAAGTCCGTTTTTCGAATCGGAAACCTGTTTGAGTAACTCTACCGCCTTTTTAAACTCATCAGCATTTGGAATTACTTTCATCATTTTGAAAGACGGAAACGAATTATCTGTTTCCTTTTCCGTTTCCAAAAACAAAGCAAGGGCAAAGTTCTGCCCCTCCATGATACTTTGATTACTATTAACAACGTCAGCAATTTCCTTGTACTTATAAATGGATGTGCCACGATAACCTTCTAACCGAATTGGATCGAATTGATTGCCGTCTTCTACAAGCGCACCGCTTGCTGCATCGGAGAACCATGATTGAATCTGCAAAACATAATCACCTATTTCTTTTTCAGCGAACCATTCATCTATACTACCTCTTATTAAACAAAGAGGGGCTGGTCTATCGTCTTTAGCAACGTAAAGGTGCGAGAGCGCATCTTTCGGGAAATCCAATCTATCGGAAAATGCTTTAGGCGCTTTACGTGGATAGCAATTAATATCAAAGACAATAAGAATTGGCTCTTTCTTTTTAATATCAATTCCGCTATAGTTTCCTCGTGGAGGCAATTCTACATTAATAGTAACGGGAATGGCTATATGATTCTCATCCCACTCATACACTTTTAACTTTCGCTTACCTAAAAGACGGCCAATTACTAAAAGTGAAGCATGGACGTATTTCGAAAGTCCGCCTTCATACGGTTTAAGCGAATTGCTATACAGTTTCAGAGCCATATTCTCCCTTACTTTTTACGGCACCTAAACTTCCACCAGCAGAAGCCACAGAACTTCCTTGCTTTTTACTATCATCTTTGACCGGACCTTGTGGCGTAATTTTAAAAATTACCGGTTTCGGCTCGTCTTCAGAAGGACATTTTGCCAACTCGATGAAATTATCGCTTGAATCAAGCTTTTTAAGGTACTGTTGCTTTGCCTCCCAGTGCGGTGGGTTTTTATCATGCTTACTAATGACCTTACTTGATGCGACAATTTTACCTTTTCCAACCTTGTAATCTAAGATGTCAAGTGATGATTTTTTCGGAGTTTTGTTTTCTTCCTTTTCGTCATATGGAACATCGTTGAAGTAAGTCCAAGAACAATGGTGTGGTGAAAGAAAAATATCCCATTTCAATTTATCTTCGTTGTTATGTGCCTTTGATTTGTCTAGTACTTCTTTCCAACTGTAATGGTCTGCATCGCCTCCAAATAGAAAGAAAGTCGCAAAATCATCATCATTCGCATTAATCTTGAATCTTGCCTGCAATACAATGCTGCTGTAATTTTTGTCTTTTTCTGAGGTAGCCGTAATAAGCGTCTTTTTGAATGGGGAGTGAACGAAGAATTCAAAGTTTGTTTGAACTTTGTTGTTGATTTCTATGATGGTATTTCCAGGGACATATGCTTCAACGTTTTCAAACTTTTCGTCACCGTTATAACCGATCATACAAATTCGGTTTCCGGGCTTATCTTTTTCAGAACTGTCTTGATCCCATAGTTTCCTTCTCCTTTCAGCTTCTTTCTTTAATGCTTTTGCATCATCGTTAGTAACAACATCGAACAGAATTGAAGTCGCCCATAATTCGTCTACGATAATTTCTTCATTATCTCGATTCTCTTTTTTGTATTTGCTAGGGTCTCCGCAATAGAAGTTTTTTGAAAAACCAAGACAATGGTCTTGGTCGGGATGAGTAAGAATGAAAACATCAATAAAAGGATTATTATCCCTCTTTTTGATGCTTTCGAGTAAATCTCTTTTCACATCATACTTTTCTTTGTCTTTCTCATCTTCAGCAGATGCACGCAATTTGCAGTCAATTAAAATGGTAGTCTGGTCTGAGAGCGTAATTAAGGTCGTGTCTCCATTTTCAACCGGGTAAAATTTTATGTAATGGTTTGCCATAATAATGAGTGTTTTAAAAGGGTTATCAATTTTCGATCCATATCAATGGAAATTATTTGTAGTCGCACATTCTGCCAAAATGACTATATACATTGTCAAGTTTCTTAATTCATGGTTCCTTTTTGACAGGGTTGCCGATAACTAGTAAATTGACCTTAACCACTCCCAATCTCTCTCCTTCCTACTATTTACCCCATCTCCTTTTCTTTTCCACCCCTGTCCGTATGCGAACCAGCAAGTACTAAACAACCAAAATGTAGCTTGTTTATCAGCTTTTAATCTCGTTTAATTATTCTTCCTTGAATTTCATTCCTTATTTAGCACTCAACGACGAAATCAACTTCACTCCCGACTCTAAAAACTCCAATGCGTTTTCGGGAGTGATCTGTTCTTTCTCGTAATGCACCACTCTGTTACGGAGCAAGCGCATGTCTTCGATCATCCCGAATTGTGTTTCGTCAATCAGTTTGGCTTTCACCAGCAGCTCTGCCATCTTCAAAGGTTTCTTCAGCAGTTCGTGGTCCAGCTCCATTTTACTCTTCGTACACAAATCAATAATCTCGGTTTCCAATGCGCGCCACACTTCTACTACAGCAGCTTTCGGAGATACCGGCATAATGCTCATCACACGCTTGCGCAGATCTTCCGTCTCCGGGTTGTTCTGCACACCGCTCAACTCCTGCTTCACTTTTGCACTCAAAGTGTTGACATCCTTCCCGAACTCCAGTTCCACATCTTTGTACTTCAGTTTTGAAAGCAAGGGAATCAAAGACTGAATCGGATTCTTCAGAATAAGCACCAGCGCCACCACAGAAGCAGGCCATGCCACGGAATCAATTACGCTTGCTGTGAATTCAAGTGTTGTCATTGTACTTGGGTGTAGTTTTTACGATCTTCTGAACATCCAATACGGTTTCGGTTCTCCGCCCACCACCTTACTCTTCTTTTCGAGTAATCGCTTGTCGGGTTGCAGTCCCTGCAATGTCATATGTATATCGCTCAGCAACGATTGCGTATCCGCAAAGTATCCGTGACCAAGCAGACTGGTATCTACATCAGATGCGTCAACAGAAACCAGACCATCTACAATAGTGATGTTCTCTCCGCCTTCACCCAAACGCACATAACCTGTTCTGAGTGTTCGGGAGGCAATCAGCGCATTGTCTTTGTCAGATGCATAAAGTGTGAAACCGTAATCGCCTTTGATTTCCGGCATAATCTCCTGCAGGAAAATTTCCCGGTCTATATCCGGTGCCGCCAATATGATCTGATTGATGGTTGCGTTCGGGAACTTGCCGTTTTTCTTCATCTGCAAAAGCGCTTGAGTAAGTACGACATTGCCCATGCTGTGCGCAATGATGTGCAACTTCTTCAGTCCTTCCGTTTGAAGAAGTATCTCCAGATACTTACACAAATAGCCGCCGGAGAGTCGCGCGGAATCCGTATCCGCCACATAACCGGCAACACTTCCTACCGATGGCCAGGAATAAGCTGTAACGGCTCCTTTGAAATTGAGATCGTAACCCAACTGCGCCGAGCGAAACATGGCTTCCTGAAAATCCACATTGAATCCGTGAATAAAAAGCAGCATATCCTTCTCATCTGATCCTGCCACACGTTCGCGCAGAAACGTTTCAAACTGTGCCTCTTTTAAATCTTCGGTGGAAAGAATGGTGAAGTGTTTCTCCGGACTCTCATCGAAGAACATACGGCGGAACCAACCCGGTCGCTCCAGTTCTCCTGTTTTATGAGAATGCGGAATACTGATCTTACACTGACCGAGATGCATCTTATCATCGCGCTCGTTATTGTATGCAAGTTTTCCGTTCTTCTGAATTGCCTTTCTGTTGGTTCCGAACAATACAGGATATGAAATGTACTTGTCCGTTGACTCGTTCGGATTCACAATGTTCTTCTTGCTGATGAAAGCAATTGATTCGTTATCGAACTGCGATTCCATCATCACTTCATTGATCGGAAAACTTTTAGAGAATTTAATCGTCTGTTCTCCGATTTCAATTCCTCTTTCTTTGTCCTGGTCATCCGGATTCAAGTCGAAGTAGATATCCAGATACTTTTTCAGTTCCCGCATGGAGAAACCGTAGATGTATTTCTCGCCCACCATTCCATGTGCAACCAACGCAACAGGCTCACCGGATTCTGAAATAATCGGCGCGCCGCTGGTTCCTTTGTAATCCAGCGGATCTTTGATTTCGTCCTGCAACACAAAGCGCTCGTATGCTCCGATCTTCTTATCGTACTTCAATCCCAGCACGAGCTTATCGGTCTGTTCCAGTTTCCCACCTTCAAGTTTCGCTCTTATTCTTCCATAGAAGCAAAAGCCTTCATCGTCTGCCGGTATGTAATCAAGATTCGTGTACAGCATACGCTTCTTGCCTTTCGTGACTTTAATATCATCGAATGCAATAGCTTTCTGTTCTATATCTATGGAATCCTTTATCTCCGTGTAACAGATATCCAACGCACGCAATTCTTCAACGAGCTTCGCGTCCATACCATCTGTTTCAATGCGGTATTGATCCACGAAATTCATTGCCGGAAGAGAGAACAATTCCGTGCCGGTTTTTGACTTTCTGCCGGTTTCAATCGCTACCTGTTTACCTTCTTTATCTGCCACATGCTGAACAGAAACAAAGAAGAGTCGCTCTCTGTAAACAATCAAACAACCGCTTCCACCGCTCGAAGGCAGAAGCGTCGCAGGATCAATTAATACTACATGCTGTGTAGATTTCACCACATGGTTTACAAGCTCTGTCAGCTTTTTCTTTCCGGACATAAAATACGCTGTTGGTTACGGGTTATTCATACCATCAACTGTTAACGTATAATACAGTCATAATGTATAAACGTTTTTTTCAGTGATGGTATCTGCAATTTACCTCAAGGCTTTCTATTTTCCTATTCTGTTTGACACCGAAACAACAATAATTCGCAAGCTGCTGACAACAATCAGCAGTGAATTAAGAACCACTCGCAATCTTCTTTTACAGAATGAATACGATGGTTTACAGATTAATTATTAGTTGATGTTTTGTAAAATGTATGGAATAGTACACGGACCCTTCGGCAAGCTCAGGGCACGGATTTTACGGATTCATTAATGAATCCGTTATCCGTGGTTATCTGTCCTTTCAGTAAAATCAGTGTACTATTAAATCCGTGTACTAACACTTCGGGATTGCTTCGTAACCTCGCAATGACCCGAAGAATCGCAATGACCCGAAGAAAAATCCGCGAAAATCTGTCCTTTCCGTAAAATCAGTGTACTATTAATTCCAAGCACTATTAATTCCGTGCACTAACTTTTCGGGATTGCTTCGTAACCTCGCAATGACCCGAAGAAAAATCCGCGAAAATCTGTCCTTTCCGTAAAATCAGTGTACTATTAATTCCGTGCACTATTAATTCCGTGCACTAACTTTTCGGGATTGCTTCGTAACCTCGCAATGACCCGAAAAAATCCGTTTAATCCGTCCTTTCAGTGTACTATTCTTCCCGCGTACTAACAATTCGGGATTGCTTCGTAACCTCGCAATGACCCGAAGAATCGCAATGACCCGAAGAAAATCCGTTGAATCCGTCCTTTCAGTGTACTATTCTTCCCGCGTACTCACCTGAAATACTGCACCACCTTCGACAACGGCTTCCGCACCAGCGTAAACATTCCCGGCTTCAAGCCGTTCACCAGCCACGCGCGTTTGTCTTCACGGTTCGCTCGGATACGATTGGCCAGCGTGAGATTACTCACACCGCCCACGCGCATCTTCACGAGCACCTCGTGTATGTAGGCAATTTTAATTTTGTGCAGATGTATAAAGCGCAGCATGAGTTCGTAATCTGCTGCTGTGCGGAATGTAGTATTGAAAATTCCGTGACGCTCGTAACAACTTCTCTTCAGAAACAACGCAGGATGCGGCGGCATCCATCCTTTCAGAAACATGCCGGGCTGATAATGTCCCGACTTCCAGTTGCGCACCACGTGATTGGTATTCTGACGATCCACGTATTGCAGATCTCCGTAAACGCCGTCAGCGTGCGACTCCTGAAATTTCTTCACCACATCGCTGATCACAGTTTTCGTTGCGAAAATATCATCTGCATGCAAAAACGCAATGATATCTCCGTTCGCCACATGCAATCCTTTGTTCAACGCGAAGTAAATGCCTCCGTCTTTTTCTGAAATCACTCGTGTGACTCTGTCGGCATACTCACGCACCACGGAAAGTGTTTTGTCTTTGGATTCTCCGTCGATGATGATGTATTCAATATCGCGGTAATCCTGTGCCAATACCGATTCAATCGTTGCGCGAATCGTGTCGGCAGCGTTGTAACAGGCGGTGATGACGGTGACTTTCATTCGGTTAAAGATAACAACAAAGTGTACAGTAGAAAAGGATCGGGGCGCTACGCGCTGATCGGGCACACTTCGTGTGGATCGGGGCACTTCGTGTGGATCGGGGCACTTCGTTTGGATCGGGGCGCTTCGCGCTGATCGGGGCACTCCGTGCTGATCGGGGCGCTTTGCGCTGTTCGGGCACACTTCGTGTGGATCGGTGTGCTTCGCACTGATCGGGGATTGCAAGATCCATTAATTCCCGATCGACGCGAATGCGTCACCGATCAACAGCTTTGCTGTCCCGATCGCGGCAACGCCGCACCGATCATTCCGAAGGAACTCCGATCAGCAGCTCTGCTGCAACGATCGCGGCAAAGCCGCACCGATCAACCTAATGTTCTTCGTGTAATCTGCTTGCTCGCACCAGCCGCGCCCTTCCAGACAAGTCATTCTCCAACACCACATCCTGAAAACCTGCCTTCTGAAAAACAATACACGTCTCCAACCCCAATGCTTCATTGATCTCCACAAACACTTTTCCTCCGGGCTTGAGTTTTTCTTTCGCGAACTCAGCAATGACTTTATAGAAAATCAGTGCGTCGTCGTCGGGAACAAACAATGCCGTGTGCGGTTCGTGATCGAGAACGCGATCGAGCATGGTTGATGATTCACTTTGCTTGACGTAAGGCGGATTGCTCACGATAATGCTTACGGAAGGCAGTTGCTTCCACGTTTCACGATTGAGAAAATCAGCGTGAATGAAATTCACATTTACATTGTGCTGCTCTGCATTTTGCTTCGCAGTTTGCAATGCGTCTGTGGAAACATCAACGGCGTACACGTGCGCACGCGGACGTTTCTTTTTGATCATGATGGGAATACATCCGCTTCCTGTTCCGATGTCAATCACCGAAATGGTTTCGGGATGCATGAGAATTTCGTCAATGACTTTCTGCGTGAGCTCTTCGGTTTCGGGACGCGGAATGAGAACGCTTTCGTTCACGTCGAATGTTTCTCCCATGAACCAGGCTTTGCCGAGAATGTATTGAATCGGTCGGCCGCGCTTGAGATCTTTCACCGCAAAACTGTACTTCAACAATTCAGATTCGCTCACCGTTTTTTCGGGATGCAGCACGATATCCGCTTTGCGTATGCCTGAAAAATCTTCGAAACAATACTGCGCCAAAATTTCAATTTCCTCTGCTTCGTATTTCAAAGCGAGTTCATTGCGGAAGTAGTTGAGAATGTCGCCAACTTTATTTGTCGGTATTCTCATCTTGCTTCACTTTTACAGGAAGTAATTCAGGATTCGGCAACTCATAACCGGCAACAACTTGCAAACCCGCTTTTGCGCCTTCTGCTTTCATCAATTCCCATGCAGCAGGACGTTCATTCGGAATGATTCCATCGAGAATGGATTCGCGAATGGCAGTTTTGATAATTCCTACCTGCAATGAAGGAGCGATTCCGAAAGCGGCCATAATATCTTCTCCCGTAACCGGCGGTTGCCAGTTACGCACGCGGTCCTTCTCCTCTATTTCCTTCAGTTTCTGGCGGACAATTTTGAAATTGTTCAGATAACGTTGCACACGTTCTTCCTGCTTGGAAGTGATATCACATTCGCACAGCAACATGAGATCTTCCACATCATCGCCTGCATCGAAAAGCAAACGTCGCACTGCTGAATCCGTAATTTCATCTTTCGCCAAAGCAATCGGACGCAAATGCAGTTGCACCAGCTTCTGCACATACTTCATGCGATCGTTCAACGGAAATTTCATTGCGGTGAAAATCTTCGGCACCATGCGCGCTCCACGGTCTTCGTGACCGTGAAACGTCCAACCATGACCTTCTTCGTATTTCTTCGTTGGAGGTTTTGCAATATCATGCAGGATGGCTGCCCAACGCAACCACAAATCGGCGGATCGTTCTGCAACGTTATCCAACACTTGCAAAGTGTGATAGAAATTGTCTTTGTGCGCGTGACCTTTGATCACGTCAACGCCTTGTAAAGCCTGCATCTCCGGAAAGATGAACTTCAGCAAACCGGAATTGAAGAGCAGTTTGAATCCTACAGAAGGAACTTTTGCCAAAACGATCTTGTGTAGTTCATCCGCTACGCGTTCGCGTGAGATGATCTTGATTCGATCCGCATTGCGTTTAATGGAATTGAACGATTCATCTTCAATTTTATAATTCAGCTGTGTTGCGAAACGGATCGCGCGCATCATACGCAAAGGATCGTCACTGTAAGTAACGTCAGGACTCAACGGCGTGCGAATGATCTTGCATTCTATATCTCCGAAACCGTCAAACGGGTCAAGCAAAGCGCCGTATGATTTCTCATTGAGAGAAACCGCCATAGCGTTGATCGTAAAATCGCGACGATTCTGATCGTCTTCGAGTGTTCCGTCTTCCACAATCGGCTTGCGGGAATCACGACTGTAAGATTCCTTACGCGCGCCAACAAATTCCACTTCGTAATCGTCCGTCTTCAATTGGGCAGTTCCGAAGTTGCGGAATACATTCACGCGCGTGCGCAAACGTTTTCCAACCGCTTCTGCCAATGTGATGCCAACGGTTTTATCTCCTTTTCCGCTGCCCACCGCAACAATGTCAATATCCTTACACGGACGACCGAGAATGTTGTCGCGCACAAAACCTCCGATCACGTATGCATCCACGTTCAGCTTGGTCGCTTCTTCCGAAACGATTTTGAAAACAGGATGCGTAATGAATGATAAACCCTTCATATTATTTGGCGCGTGCTGCAACTTTAGCAGCGGAAATTGTCTTTGAACATTTGAAATGCAGCTCCGGACATTCTTTGTGTCCGTGAATTCCGCAAGGACGGCAGGAAAGATCTTCGTCGGTTTCAATGATGACGGAATCGTCAGACAAAGGACCGAATCCGAATTTCGGAACCGTGGAACAGAACACAGCCGTAACAGGTGCGTTCATTGAAGAGGCAAAATGCAGAGGTGCGGAATCATTTACGAAATTCATTTTCGCATCGCGCATCAACGCTGCCGATTGCAGGAACGTAAGTTGTCCGCAGAGATTTACCGCATTGCTTCTCGCAGCACGTTTCATGATTTCATCGCACACTCCGCGATCTCCGGGACCGCCGAGCAGATATACATTCAATTCCGCAGGAAGCAATGTGATCATCTCCACCCATTTTTCAAGCGACCATTGCTTGGTGAACCAAACGGATGTAGGTGCAATGCATACGTACGCTCCTTTGGTTTTGTGAAATGAAATCAGTTTCTCATCGTTCTCACCCGGATACAATTTCGGCTCTTGCGATTTCATGTCCGTGATGTGCTCAATCAATTCCAGATTGCGCCGCACTTCGTGTTTACCGTTGCCGATTTCATGTGTCACCTTGCGGGAATACGACCATGAAAACGGATTCTTATCGAAACCGATCTTGCTCTTCGCACCTGAAAACGCTACGAGAAATCCGGAAGAACCGAATCGGTGCATGTTGATCACCGCATCATACTTCGCACTGCGAATACGGCGCAACAAGCGCCACATCTCGCTGTATTTTCCCTGCGATTTATTGAAGACAAGAACTTCATTGATGTACGGATGACCCGCGAGAAGATTCTCGTTTCCTTTCTTCAGAAGAAAATCCAGCTTCGCCTCCGGATAATACTGATGCAGCTTCTCGATCAAAGGAGTAGCCAGCACCACATCACCCGTAAATGCAGTTTGAATGAGAAGGATTTTCTTCACGGTGCAAAGATAGTTCTTCCTGAGGAGAACACGTTAACCGTAATTGTAACGCTCCTCTTTCAGCCAGTGCGATTTCACCTTGGTACGTTTGCGCTTTTTCTCGTAATACGTGTATTGGAGAATTGTAACGCTTACCAGACGGTTCTGATTGTCGTAAGTACGCACATCGCGGCGGTAAACGCGATACAAATCAGGGCGTGAACCGGAAACGTATTCTTCCAGTACAAGACTGTCGGGCACCATGCGTGAATTGCTGTAATAATACTTTGTGCGTACGGATTCAAACTTTCCGGGCTGATCCAGTGATTCCAAAGACAAACGGCCCTCCATGTCGTACTCGTAACGCACGGTATAAAGCGGCGATTGCTCCGCTCCCAGCGGGACATCCGGCATATAATATTGCGT
This sequence comes from Bacteroidia bacterium, assembly GCA_023151315.1. Lineage (GTDB taxonomy): Bacteria > Bacteroidota > Bacteroidia > Palsa-965 > Palsa-965. Next base: position 68,058 of record JAKLJE010000019.1, on the reverse strand, counting down.
ATGACTGATCACTCTTCCGCTTACAACATAAATCTGTTGCTGATCAATTTTAATCCATTTGCCATCCGCGCCCACTTTGATGTTGTGAGATACAGTCATCACGGAACGCGCATCGGAATTGTATTGATAGATTACCGTGTCGACACACAAAGGCGCACCGGATGAAGTAGTAAACATGCGACGCACGATACGGTTTTCATTATCATAACCGTAAATGAAATTACCTTTCAAGGGCCCGTAATACATTCCGGTAGCAATGAGCAATCGCCCGCGGCTGTCGTACATTCTGTTGGACGTATCACGATGAACGCCTGCAATTGTGGAAGTAGTATAATACGCTGAAGCAACCGTTCCGGCTCTGTTGTAAGCCAGACGCACGGTATCGCGGCGCATACTGTCGGTAGCAGTTACTACAGCAGCAGCAGGTTTCTTTCCCACCAGCCAAAGAATTTCAAGATGCTTAAGTGTGTCTTTCCCGTTCGCTGAAAGCAAGAGCTGATCAGTCATGCGCATCTGATCATCCCAATAGAAATGTTCCGCATAAGCCGTTACTTCAGTCTTGCCTTTGGCATTCACATCCTGACTTTTCACATCCATTGCAAAAGACAATCCGGCCTTCTTTGCATTCGAGCGAATCAATACAGTGGAATCCGGAATGAAATTCTGCAAGCGATAGAACAAAGCAGGTTGCAGTTCTTCGACAGTGGAATAGTTATCGAGGAATACATTCCCGGCCGGTTCCTGTGCTAATAGAGAAACTCCGAAACTGAAAGCGAACCACGTCAGAACTATTCTCATCGTCTAGTTGTAGGTGCAAACAATTTTTAACGTTATCATTCCCGGCTTTGTGGCTAACACTTCACGCTTCCCGTTTTTTATTGAAACCAAATGTCTAGTGAGTCTGCCAACTGCGGGCATTTGATTTTCCTTTGGAGCATCATAATTCACTTCGTAAACCTCGTACAGGTTATCAGCAGCCAATTGCGCATGAGGCGGATAATTTTCAAGCGAATTGTTCTCATCCAATGCCCAGAATACCGAAACCCGGTACTTTGAAATGGTGTTGCCGTTGAAATACTCGTAAGCTGATTCACTTAACAACATGTTGTCCATTGAATAATAAGATTCAACGATACATCGATTCTGAACATCATACGTACACTTCACCGTTAACGGCCCTGTAATTCCTCTTATGTAATTGAATTTTCCATCGCCAAAAAGTGAATAGAGCAGCATATTACCGGTTGCTATGTTTATGACTTGCTTCTCCATTAAACCTGTAAACTGAGTTTTGGTTTCAACAACCCAATGCTCAACGGTCATATCAACACCATCGGACTTCCATGATAAACTGTCACCTGAAGCTTTCCGATCAGCAACTGTGCATACTCTCACCGGATGCTTTTCGGCATCATAGAAGTAAAAGTAATTGCTGCCATCCTCTGATCGTTGCTTCAGTGTTCCATCTGCGTTGTAAATGAACTTTCTGGTTGAAATCAACGATGCAGTGCGGGAAGCTCCCGAATTCCTTACCGAATACCGCTTAATATCACTTATGGATCCGCTGGGCAGATAATTGATCACCATGCTGTCTCCATTTACTTTAACCTTTTTGGTAGCCGCATCAGTTTCCCGATCAAGCGTCACATACGATTGTACTTTACCGGCAGTATTGTACTTCCATCTTCGAATGTACTCGTATCGGGATCCCTCCCCGAACTGTGTTGTCTGTGCGATTTGTCCTTGAGCATTGTACAACACCTCAAAGTTGAACTGACCAACTACGTTTGAATCTTCATCTATTGCTTCAACTCTGGAAGATTTCAACTTCAGTTCAGCTTTACTGGTTTGAGATGATTCGTAGAAAATCAGATCCTCGGGTTTATAATACTCCGAGGAATTCAGCAATTCATCCATCACCTCATGTTGCTTGAAATACCACGCAGTCATCTCCTCTTTTGTAGGAGGCGTATACAACTGTAACGGTGGTGGCGGTGGTGGTGGCGGCGGAGTTTGCGCCTGCAATACGGTGGCCGCAAATAAAAACAAGAAACTAAACCGCCACATCATACTCACGTAATGCATTGTTCAACGATGTTTTCAGATCCGTACTTTCTTTGCGTTTCCCGATGATCAAAGCACAAGGAACACCGTATTCTCCGGAAGCAAACTTCTTCTGATATGTTCCCGGAATTACAACGGAACGCGGCGGTACAAATCCTTTATACTCCACAGGTTTCTCACCCGTAACGTCAATGATTTTTGTTGAGCCCGTCAATACAACATTGGCACCCAGCACTGCTTCTTTTCCAACTCTGCAACCTTCCACCACAATGCAACGCGAACCGATGAAAGCTCCATCTTCGATAATGACAGGTGCAGCCTGAACCGGTTCCAGCACTCCTCCTATTCCCACACCACCGCTCAGGTGAACGTCTTTCCCGATTTGCGCGCATGAACCTACAGTTGCCCATGTGTCTACCATGGTTCCAGAATCCACATAAGCACCAATGTTCACATAACTCGGCATCATGATAACGCCTTTAGCAAGAAATGCTCCGTAACGCGCAACTGCATGCGGCACTACACGAACGCCTAACGCTGCATAATCACGCTTCAATGCCATCTTATCGTGAAATTCCATTGGACCTACTTCGATGGTTTCCATCTGTCGGATCGGGAAATACAGAATCACAGCCTTCTTCACCCAATCATTCACCTTCCACGAATCTCCATCAGGTTCTGCAACGCGCAGTCGACCTTTGTCGAGTTCTTCGATCACATTTTCAATTGCTTTACGCGTATCCGCGTTGTTCAAAAGGGAACGATCTTCCCAGGCTTTCTCAATAATGTTCTGCATAGTGCGAAAATAATCAATTACGCATTAAGCATTACGGATTGTACATTACGGATTGCGGATTACGGATTACGGATTACAAATCCCGAATTACGAAATACGAATCCCGAAATACGAATCCCGAAATACGGATTACGAATAAAGCCCCATCGGGGCGAAATCGCATTAGTAAATCCGTTCTGTTCTACAATACTATTCCATGCTGCCGCAGGCGTCAGTCTAACGAACTTCAGTTCAGATAAAAAAAATCAAATTCCTTGCAGCGCGCAGGCGCAAGTCTCCCGTCTCAGGTCTCAAGTCTATTATCTACTTTTACAAAATGCCTCGCATCCTCGCCATCGATTACGGAACCAAGCGCTGCGGAATTGCCGTAACGGACCCGTCGAAGATCATTGCCAGCGGACTCACCACAGTTCACAGCAAGGATATTTTTGATTGGCTGGAGCAGTACATGTCGAAAGAAGCCGTGGAACTGATTGTGATAGGAGAACCGAAGAACCTGAAAGGCGAAAAGACCGATGCCACCGTTCATGCTGATGCATTTGTGAAGAACCTCAAGAAGCGTTTCCCGGAAATGAAAACGGCGAGAATCGACGAGCGCTTTACTTCCAAAATGGCGTCCCGCACATTGCTGGAATCAGGATTGAAGAAGAAGGACCGTCAGAACAAGGAATTGGTTGACGAAGTGAGCGCCACCATTATGTTGCAGGATTATCTTGCATCAGGATTCTGAGCCTCCACACTTACAAAAACTGTAAACTTAGAGTTATATTTGCGCCATGATTCTACCAATCGTTGCATACGGTGATCCTGTGCTGAAGAAAGTCGGCGTTGATATCGACGCAGATTATCCCGGTTTGAACAAACTCATTGAGGATATGTTCGAAACGATGTCGAACGCAAGAGGCGTTGGTCTGGCGGCGCCGCAAGTAGGAAAATCCATCCGTCTTTTCATTGTTGATGCTACTCCGTTCAGTGAAGATCCGGAAACGGAAGAAGAAGCTGCCTTGGCAGGTTTTCGCAAGATTTTTATCAATGCAAAAATCACCAACGAAACCGGAAAAGAATGGGCGTTCAACGAAGGTTGTCTCAGCATTCCGAAAATCCGGGAAGATGTAATGCGCAAGCCGGAACTGACTATTGAGTACCTCGATGAGAATTTCGAACCGCAAAAGGAAACTTTCAAAGGAATTGCGGCCCGAATTATTCAGCACGAATACGACCATATTGAAGGAAAACTCTTCACGGATCGCATCAGTCCGCTGCGTCGCAAACTCCTCCAAAGCAAACTCACGAATATTACCAAGGGTAAGGTTGATGTGGACTACCGCATGAAGTTTCCAAAGTAATCTGACTTATGAAAAAAACGCTCCTCTCCATTGCACTCGGCTCACTCGTTCTTTTCACAGCCTGCGGCGATTCAAGCAGTACAGCCAATGCAGACAGTTTGAAAGCTGCCAACGAAACGCGCCAGAAGTATCTTGATGATATCACTGCTGCTGAAAAAGCAATGGCCAACAGCAAGGAATACGATTCTAAACTGGCTCTCGAAGCTTTGCGTGCGTACAATACTTTCTTCACGAAGTTCCCGAAAGACACGCTGGCGGCTGAGTATCTTTTCAAAGCCTCAGACATTGCACAAGGAACTGGAAATTACCAGCAAGCAGCTATTTATCTGGAAACCATTCTGGATCAGCATACCGGCTACAGCAAATATCCTGATGCACTTTTTGCTGCCGCTCACGTTTACGATGAATATCTGGAAAACGTAAATAACGGAGGCAACCGCGCAATAGAATTATACGATTTCATCATGGAGAAATATCCATCTTCTCCGTATGCTGAACAGTCAAGAATTCTGAAGCAATACGTTGGCAAGCCGGATTCCGTGCTCATCAACGATATCATGCGCAAAGCTCAGGAGCAGGAGAAGAAGTAATCTATTCGTTGTATTCCTGTTTAGGCACATCTCGTTTTGTGCGGTAAGTTTCTTTCAGGCGCCAGGTAATGAATTTCGTGTGCTGGTCATTCGCGCGTGGTCGCCTCGGAGGATTCACGAAGCGTGAGCCTGTGCGAGGCACATACTTGAGCTATCAGCGAAAAGGATGTGCGTGTGAATCATCCAAGCGACGGCAAGAGAAATTCATTTGCGAAGGAAGTGTGGCTGGCGCCGCTGAAAGAAACTCGCCTTTTTTGTTTTACTTTTTTGGCGAAGCAAAAAAGTAAATAAAAGAATTAAAAAACTGCTTGTAGGCTTAGCAAAGCAGCTGTCACGATCACTCAGCGAGCTGCTTTTCCAGATATTCCTTCAACTCTTCTGAAGTCAGATTCGCATTCATTTGACCATCATGCGCAACGGAAATATTTCCTGTTTGCTCAGAAACAGAGATGGCGATACAATCAGCATTTTCAGTTACACCAACCGCCGCGCGGTGACGCATTCCCAAATGCGCAGGGAACTCCGTGTTTTCAGTTACAGGCAATACACAACGCGCAGCACGAATCGTATTGTTGCTGATGATCACAGCTCCATCGTGCAAAGGACTGTTCTTGTAAAAGATACTTTCCAGCATACGCACTGAAACTTTCGCATCAATCGGGTCGCCGGTATTGGTGTAAAACTTTAAATCGTTTTTGCGGGTGATAACAATCAAAGCACCTGTTCGTGTATCTGACATGTTCTTACATGCACGAGCCACCGCCTGAACATCGAGTTTGGTGTGTTTGCTTTCATTGCCCCAGCTGAAAAGCGCTTTAGTGAAACGTTGTCCGCCCACCACATTATAGCTTCCGAGGAAGAGGAAGAAGCGTCGAAGCTCCTGCTGGAATACAATCAGCAAAGCTATTACACCCACATCAATGAATTTCCCGAGAATGCTGGAAAACAGTTCCATGTCCATCATCCGCACAAAGCGGTAGAACAGATATACGAAAGCAATCCCGATGAAAATATTCAGCGCCGCGGTTCCTTTCACCAGTCGGTACAACTGATACATGAGAATCGCCACCAATACAATATCGACGGCGTCCTGCCAGCGGAAAGTGATGAATAAAGCGATAAAGGGCTGCGAAATCACGAGGTAAAGATACTAATCCGTTACAAGACTGTCGACTCTGACGGATTCAATGGTTTCCAATATGTAATGATGACAATGATACAATGCTTCAAATGATACAATGATTCAATGAGTGGCCCCAATTTGACGATTGACTCATTTGATCATTGTATAATTTGACAATTGACTCATTTGATCATTGTATAATTTGACAATTGACTCATTTGATCATTGTATAATTTGTTAATTGACTGATCACACCGCCGCAAAAATCCGCACCGCCTGCATCGCTTCCTTCACATCATGTACTCTGATAATCTTCGCGCCTTTCATCAACGCCGCCATATTCAGAGCTGTCGTGCCGTTGAGCGTCATGGCTTTGGGAACATCCAGGAACTTTGAAATCATTGATTTGCGGGATACGCCCACCAATACCGGAAAACTCAGATTCACAAACTGGGGGAGTTCTCTCATCAATGCATAATTGTGATGCACTTCTTTACCGAAACCGAATCCGGGATCAAGAATAATGTTCGTCACTCCCGCCCTGCTCATTGCTGAAATACGCTCCATGAAATACGATTTCACCTCCGCCACCACATCTTCGTACTGCGGCTTTTGCTGCATGGTTTCCGGCGTTCCCTGCATGTGCATGCAAACGTAAGCAGCTTGTCGCGCCGCCAATACCGCGTACATCTTTTCATCCATCATTCCTCCCGAAATATCGTTGATGATGTTCGCTCCGTAATCCACGGCTCTGGCCGCAATTTCACTACGATATGTGTCAATGGAAATCACCGTAGACGGAAACGCACCGCGGATTTCCTCCAATGCAGGTCGCAAGCGGTTCCATTCTTCTTCCACATCAGGTGCTACAGAGCCCGGACGCGATGACACCGCTCCGAGATCCAGAATGGTGGCACCTTCCTCTATCATTTGCTCTGCGCGCATGATGGCCGCCTCTGTGTTTTCGTATTGACCGCCGTCGTAGAATGAGTCCGGTGTGAGGTTCAGAATTCCCATCACCGCCGGAGTGCTCAGATCGAGTTCCAGATAGCCGCATTGCAGTGTAAAGTCCGTATCTTGTGCCATGTGAATGCTGAAATCAGTATTCCGGATTATCTGTTAAAATTATGAGTAACACTTCCTCCGAATACGCTGCAAGTATAGCTATCTGCAGGGATATCTTCGCGAAAAAGCTGCGCGACTACGGTACATCATGGCGCATGTTCCGTATCTCGTCCATCACCGACCAAATCTTCATCAAAGCGCAACGCATTCGTACTTTGGAATCCAAAGGCGTAAGCAAAGTGGGTGATGATATCCGCGGTGAGTATCTCGGAATTGTTAATTATTCGATCATCGCATTGATTCAACTGGAACTTACGGATAACGATCCTATGGAACTTCCGGCCGATAAAGCGTTGAATCTTTATGATAAATACGCCAAAGCGGCCTTCGAACTCATGGAGAACAAGAACCACGACTACGGAGAAGCCTGGCGTGATATGCGTGTCTCAAGTCTCACCGACATGATTTTGGTAAAGTTATTGCGGATAAAACAGATTGAAGACAATGAAGGGCAAACCATAGCGTCTGAAGGTATCGATGCCAACTACTTCGATATTATCAATTACGCTATCTTTGCTTTAATACGCACCACTGGCAAATAACTTTATGAATTTTCTGAAAAGCCGCGTTTTCCGCCTGATCGCATCACTTGGACTGGCCGCACTCTTTTTCGCTTTGTGCCCGCCTTGTTTCGACAAGATGTCGCTCCTCGGAGTTCTCGTACTGCTCGTTATCATCATTAACCTCGATCAGTACATTTCAAAAGTCAAAATTCTCACCCACCTTACACGCATTGCGGTAGGCGGACTTTTCATCTTCTCCGGATTCATCAAAGCAAATGATCCTGCCGGATTCAGCTACAAACTCAACGAATACTTCGAAGTTTTCGGTGCCGGATTCAGTTGCGATATGAAAGTGGAAGCTAAAGGAGATGGTAAATGTCCTTGCGCGCCGGAAGCGAAACCTGCTGAGATTGTTGTTCCTGCTTTTGATGTTATCGTTCCTGCAGAAGCTTACGTTGACGTGAACGGCGACAGCGTAATCAATGCCGACGATTCAGCAACGGTTTACAGTCAATACGAAGACAAAGCCTACCAGGAAGCGTATCAGAAAGCACAGAACGCTGCCAATCAGAAACCATTACCTCCGGAAAGTTCATTGAAACCGATGTGGGATTTCTTTGCAGAACATTCATTGCTGCTTGCTATTCTCATCTGCGGAGTTGAAATCGTATTGGGCATTTTCCTTCTTATCGGATGGCAGGTACGTCTTTCATTGTGGTTGTTCCTCGGAATGATTGTATTCTTCAGCTTCCTCACTTTCTATAGCGCATGCTGCAACAAAGTAACCAGCTGCGGATGTTTCGGTGATGCAATCAAACTCACACCATGGGAATCGTTCTGGAAAGATCTCATTCTGCTTATTCTGATTGCGTTGCTTTTCGCAGGAAAAGACAACATCAAAGCAATTTCGAAGAACAGCATTGTGATGGCATTCCTCATCGGAATCGGAACTTTCGCTTCATTCGCATTCCCGGTATACACATACCGTCACTTGCCGGTGATTGACTTCCGTCCGTATAAAATCGGAACCAACCTTTGGGATGCAACACAGTTCAAAGATCCAACCGTTACAGGTTGCGTGAGCGATTCAAGTGTTTACGAATTTTATTACTACCAGTCACAGGCAGACAGTCTTGCCGGTAAGTTCAGAATGTTCTCTATGGACAGTTTGCCGGACAGCACATGGAATTACTATTGCCGTTTCGACAAGAAAGTTCGTGAAGGCAATTGCGCAGCAACCATCCTCGACTTCAACATTACTGATCTCGAAAGCGGAATGGTGCTCAACGATTCATTGCTGAAGATGAAAGGCGTGCAGTTCTACTCTATCATGTACGATATTGATAAAGCTGAACGCTCTGCAATGGGTGATGTAAATCTATTCTATGATGCAGCTTCGAAGGCCAATGTACCTTTCCATGCGCTGGCGGCGATAACTGCAGAACAAATGACAAGTTTCAGAACGGAAACCGGCGCGAAGTATCCGATTCACATGGTGGATCAGACGGCTTTGAAAACGGTGATCCGCTCCAATCCGGGATTGATGATGGTAAAAGACGGAGTTGTTGTAGGTATGTGGCATTACAACGATTGGCCGACATTTGAGGAAGCCATGACAACCGTCAAATAATTCGTAATACTTAAATCGTAAATTTCCCGGTGGGCAAGTTCATACTGAAACGCATTTTCTACGGATTTCTGGTTCTCTTCGGAGTAATCACTACCGTGTTCCTGCTCTTCAACGTTCTTCCGGGTGATCCGATCCGTATGCGTATGGGTCAGCGTACAGATGAAAAATCCATTCAGATCATCAAAGCCGATCTGAATCTGGATCTGCCTCTGCACAAACAGTACTTCATGTTCCTGAACGATCTTTCCTTCGTTTCAATTCATGATGTTGAACATCCTGACAACCGCTTCTATCTTGATCCAAAGAAATACGGAGAACCTACGCAGCTTTTCAGTGTGGGCAACGGAAAGAGTTTTGTGTTGAAAGCGCCTTATCTGCGTCGCTCCTACATCAACCAACGACCGGTTTGGGAGATCATCAGCAGCACATTACCGGAAACGATTGTGCTTGCAATTACAGCAATTGTATTCGCTTCCATCGTTGGCATCTTCTTCGGAATTCTCACAGCCATTTATAAAAACTCCTGGTTCGACAAAGCCGTCAGTGTGTTGTCGACATTAGGAATGGCCGGTCCGTCGTTCTTCTTCGCATTGATAATCGCATGGCTATTCGGTTATCTCTGGCGCGATTACACGGGACTGAAAAACATCGGAAGTCTTTACACGATGGATGTTTACACCGGCGAAACGTATCTCGATCTGAAGAATCTGATCCTGCCTGCGTTCACGCTTGGTATTCGTCCGCTTGCGTTGATCATTCAATTGACACGAAGCTCCATGCTGGAAGTGTTGTCGTTTGATTACATCCGCACAGCTCGCGCCAAAGGACTTGGTTCTTTCAAAGTTGTGGCGAAACACGCGTTGAAAAATGCGTTGAATCCTGTAATCACTGCCATCTCCGGATGGTTCGCGGGATTGATGGCGGGTGCCGCTTTCGTAGAAGCAGTATTTGATTGGAAAGGAATCGGTAATGCAGTAGTTGATGCACTCTTCAATTACGACTTGCCGGTAGTAATGGGAAGCACATTGGTGTTCTCCACTTGTTTTGTCATCATCAATCTGATTGTGGATATCGTGTACGCTATCCTTGATCCACGCGTCAGACTTCAATAACGGTTGTCATGCGTAGAAAAATCATTGCCGGAAACTGGAAAATGAATAAGACTGCCAACGAAGCGGCAGCACTTGCTCAGGAACTGGCGGTACACATAAAAATGAATCCTCACGACCGTGTGGAGACATTAATCGCACCACCCTTTCCGTTTCTTCAGACATGCGTGCGTTCCGTAAGTGAAATTCCCGGATTTCATGTTGCGGCTCAGAATTGCCATCAGGAAAAATCAGGAGCATTTACCGGTGAAGTATCAGCAGCAATGCTTGCCTCACTAGGTGTTTCTCATGTTATCATCGGTCACTCCGAACGCAGAACTTTTTTCGGAGAAACCAACGATATTCTGAAAGCGAAGTTGAATGCCGCTATCGAACAGAATCTCATTCCTGTTTTCTGTGTGGGAGAAACGCTTGAAGAGCGCAACAATCACCGTCAGGTTCTGGTGATTGAAGAACAATTGCAACATACCGTTTGCCAGCTCGATTATGCACATTTACGTCAGATCGTTATTGCGTATGAACCGGTTTGGGCAATCGGAACAGGATTAACAGCAACTCCGGAACAGGCGCAGGAAATGCATGTAGTGATTCGCAGTCTGATCTCAAAAAGCTTCGGTCACGGCAACGCTGAAATCATCCCGATTCTGTACGGAGGCAGTTGCAATCCGAAAAACGCTGCAAGTTTGTTCGCCTGTGAAGACGTTGACGGCGCATTAATCGGAGGAGCTTCATTGAACGCCAACGATTTTCTTTCCATCCGGAATGCCATGATTTCAAGTCTGGCATAGGATATGCATACTATTCAATAAACTGGGTTATGAAACGCATTGTTTTGATTTTTTCGATGGCTTTAAGTGCTATCGCTGTTAAAGCACAAATCAATGAAGTCTGTTATCTCGACAGCTCTTTGATTCAGGCATTCCATGATCGCGAAGGCGGTACATACTATGAAGTTCGCCCTGCGCTGCGTAAAGGAGATTGGACAATCTACTACGACTTTGCGTTGACCAAAAAGCGTTCGGAGTGGCACTTCCTCGCCGATGGAACAAAGACCGGAATCTGGAGAGAATATACCAATACCGGCAAGCTGACTTCAGAGTGGAACTTTTCTGAACTGCGTCTTCCGAATTTGCCTCCGGGAAAGGACTTTCATTCCGATGGAACTCTGAGAACGGAACGTACACAAACGGCGGATACAGTTTACGAGTACACCTACTACAAAGGCGGTCAGAAGCTCCAGGAAATTAAAAAGTTTGACAAGCGTGGTTTCTGGATTTACAGAAAACAGGTTTGCGAAAACGGTCAGGTGATTGTGGAATACAATCCAAGTACTGAAGATCCTATCCCCATGAAACGATATCATTGTAACGGTAATGTAAAGATCGACGGAACATTTATCATGGCCGGTTACACCGGAAAATACAAAGAGTACAATGAGAGCGGGAAGCTCATTATTGACGGACAATACACTGAACGACCGGCGGGCTTTACAGGATATTTCGTACCGCGTAAATCCGGTGAGTGGATTTACTACAACAGTAAAGGCCAGGTTACGAAAAAAGAAAAATGGTCGAACGGCCAATTAATAAGTTCCGGAAAATAAACACCACATTCAGAATCAGGGCGCGTTGAAGTACAACGCGCTTTTTTTATGCACAATTCGATAATGCCGACTCTAACCTGACCATTCAGATATTGAAAAGTTTGTATTTTCCACTTTACAATAAAATAAGCACAGCGGTAATACGACTCATTTCAGATGCACGCAGGTAAAAACTATTCATTTACAGAAGTTCTCTTCTGGACACGAAGAGACATCATTTTTCTTCTAATCGTTTCAGCTGTACCCGTCTTCTGCTACAGTTATCTGGGATGTAAATGGCTGTCCATTCCGTGGTTACCCATAGCACTTCTGGGAACGGCTGTTGCCTTTGCAGTGGGCTTCAGAAATAATGCATCTTACGATCGCACATGGGAAGCACGTAAAGCCTGGGGCGCAATTGTAAACGCAAGTCGCGCCTGGGCAATGACCGTAAATGATTATGTAACAAATCATCATGCGACAGACAAACTAACAGAGAACCAGCTGCATGAAATTAAATTCAGAATGATGCAACGTCATTTCGCCTGGCTTACCGCTCTGCGTTATCAGTTAAGAGAGCCGCGTACGTGGGAGGCGATTTACAAAAAGCACAATCAGGAATTCAAAGACCGCTGGTTCAGTGAACAGGAACACAATTCAAAGATGGAAGATGAATTGCGGAACTATCTCTCACCGGAAGAACTTGCAGATGTAATGGCGCATACCAATAAGGCGAACTACATTGTCTCTCTTCAGTCGAAAGAACTTCGACGATTACGAGAGCATCATCTGATCGATGATTTCCGACACATGGAGCTGGAGAAATCTCTCATCGAATTCCTGAATCAGCAAGGGGCATGCGAGCGAATTAAAAACTTCCCGTATCCGCGGCAGTACGCTACTCTGAACATGTACTTCATCAAGATATTCGTTATTCTTGTACCTATGGGCATGATGAAAGAATTCAGTAATCTGGGAGAACACATGGTTTGGCTTTCAGTTCCGTTTTCTGCGCTGTCAACATGGATTTTCACTACGATGGAGAAAATCGGCGAATCAACGGAAAGTCCATTCGAAGGAAGCGCGAACGATGTTCCGATCACAGCATTGTGCCGCACGATCGAAATAGATATTCGCGAAATGTATAACGACAAAAATATTCCGCCTGCTTTGAAACCGGAGAATAATATTCTCGTCTGATCAAACAACTGTTCAATCATTAACAAGAAACTTTGCGCTATGAAAATCCAAAACGTATTCAAGAATAATGAAGCATGGGTTAAAGAAAAACTGAGTATCGACCCGCACTACTTCGAGAATCTCTCAAAGGGACAAAGTCCTGAGTTTCTTTATATCGGTTGTTCAGATAGTCGCGTGACTGCAGAAGACATCATGGGTGTGCAACCCGGAGAAGTTTTTGTACACAGGAACATTGCGAATCTGGTAAACAACGTTGATCTCAATGTAATGTCCGTACTCAATTACGCTGTTCGTCACTTGAAAGTGCAGCACGTTGTGGTTTGCGGTCATTACTATTGCGGTGGTGTGAAAGCCGCGATGCAGTCGGCTGATCTTGGTATTCTGAATCCATGGTTGCGTAATATTCGTGATGTATATCGCCTGCACGCTGCGGAATTAAATGCAATTGCCGACGAAGATGCGAGATACAACCGTCTCATCGAACTCAACGTACAGGAGCAGTGTGTGAATCTGATTAAAACTGCTGCAGTTCAGCAGGCACACAAAGAACGCGGACTTCTTGTACATGGTTGGGTATTCGATGTAAAGACCGGAAAGCTCATCGATCTCAAAATCGATTTCCCGAAAATCATGGCATCGATAATGGAAATCTATCGTATCGTATAATGAGATTTTTCTCAATCAGTTTTCTTCTGATTGGAACGCTAGCAGCATCTTGCGGTAAAGTTCCTACAGAATTACCCGATCGTCCGGTTGAACATATCGTGCGCGATTTCGAAAGCGGAAATCTTGGCGGCTTTCATTATCTGGTTGTGGATACAAATTTCAACACGCAAATCGTTACATCTCCGGTTCGCAGAGGAAATTTCGCTTTGAAAAATACACTGCGCCCTGAAGATTTCATCTTCAACGGGTACAGGACTGAACTCTCACTGTACGATTGCGCCCGTTATAAAACAGATGTGTATTACGGATTCAGCGTAATGATCGACACTGCTTATTCCGATAATCAATTCAACCTGATTTGTCAGTGGCAGGATTTACCATACTACATTCAAGGCGAAGCCTGGGATCCAACTCCTGTGCTGCACGGCTCCTCGCCTCCACTGGCATTGGTTTACGCAGATGGAAAACTTGTGACGGTGATGAATGAAAACCCGAATTCCGACAATCATACATTTCAGATCAGCGATCCGTTGGCAGTGAATAAAGGAGAATGGATTGATGTGGTGTTTCACATTTTCTGGAGCGACGACAACGACGGATATGTTGAAGCTTGGATTAACGATGCGCCGATCATCAGTTCTCCAAGTAACCGTTATTACGGACCGAATCTGTTTTCACGCACAGGAAATTATTTCAAGTTCGGACAATACCGCGGACACGAAGCCACTGCAAACACCAATATCGTTTACTTCGATGAAGTAAGAACGGGCACAAGCTATAATGAAGTAAAGCCATGAGGAAATCTGTTTTTACTTCTCTGTTTGCCGGAATACTCTGCAGCATCGCTCAGTTTGCATTTGCGCAATCAGACAAACATGTAGTGTCGCTCGATTTCGGGAGCATGCGCAACAGATATCCTTTCCCGATGAACAATGTGCGTTACGACTCACCTGCATTGACGGCGAAGAACATTTCAATTCATGCACGACTTCGCTGTTACGGAACATGGTTTCTTTACAGCCATATCGCTTACGATATCACACCCTGGGCAGAATATCCTTTGCTGAAGAACGAAGATCGGTTTTCAGTAACCGCAGGTTTGGGTGCCGATATACGACTTCGGTTTCTGAACGACTCCAGAAGTGAAGCCGTATCGAGTGCAGAACCGTTGATCGCTGTTACATCACGATTCACGATAAACAGATTCGGCATGGAAGTTCCATTATGGACTCGCTTTTACAGCAACGGAATTTCATTCGCTCTTCAACCGCAATTTCGTTTTGATGTATCAGAGCGCTTTGCTGTATTCGCTCGCTACGAACTCGCTTACCTCACCGTTTATGGCGGTGTAACCAGTGAATGGCGTCAGGACTCCTTCATTGGAGCCAGCATGAAATTCGGTAAATAATTTACCAGATTTCCCGGGTCACCATAAGCAGGATCATCGCTGCGTGCAGGAACTGATCGAAACCAAACAGCAACCAATACATTTTGTTCTTCGGATCAGCGGTAGCAGGATACCACTCCATTGTTTTCCCTTTCAACACATCAATTCCGAAATGTGTGAACCATTGAAACGGAATTAACTTGATAATATAGAACCATCCGTTAGGTTCGTTGTGCAGAAAGAAGATCAAAACAATGCCCATCAAAGCTGCATGAACACCGGCATGTACGAGAATCGGGAAAAACGGAGTTCCCTTCTGTTTCGCATCCAGCATCCATTTGTTCGACAAAGGAAAATCCGCCAAAAAATGACAGAAGAAAAGTGAGAGTAATAATATGGTCTGCATTTTAGTTTACTGTTTTTTCGTTCACTGTTCCCAATCCCCAATTCCCAACATCAACCCTCGGTACAGCTCAAGTTGAGTCACACATCACTCCGTGTTTGGTTAACGCTTACTCGGTTTGACACGCTCCCGAATACCGAATACCAAATCGCCCAATTCCCAGCTCCCAACATCAACCCTCGGTACAGCTTAAGTTGAGTCACACATCACTCCGTGTTTGGTTAACGCTTACTCGGTTTGACACGCTCCCGAATACCGAATACCAAATCGCCCAATTCCCAATTCCCAACTCACATTTCAGCAATCCCCACCATCACCTTCTCCAACTTCTTCTTCATTTCCGTGGGCGTACATGTGTAATTGTTAGCCAGCAATGAAAATGCAACGAGCTTCCCGCTTTTCGTCTTCACATATCCGGCATAACCTCTCGCTCGATTAATATAACCGGTTTTCGCGCGAAGGTTATTCTCGGCACAAGTTCCCTTGCACAATGAAGTCATAGAACCCTCTTTCCCTGCAACGGGTAATGAAGCATCAAACTCTTTAAACCACGGCATCTTGCAGATTTTGTAAAGTACCGTAGCCATTTGTCGTGTCGTTACGAGATTGCTTCTCGACAATCCGCTTCCGTCGGTGAGATTCATTCCGCTGACATCAACTCCCTGCGATTGCCAATACGATTTTACAACAGCCGTACCGCCTTCCGTTGTTCCTCCGCTGCCTTTCACTGCGCCAAGTGTCCGTAACAATTGTTCGGCATAAACGTTATCGCTCTTCTTGTTCACGTGCACAATGATATCTGAAAGCTTAGGAGATGTAAGCGTTGTCAGTTGCTTGCGCACCGTTTTATCTTTTGCCTTATCTTCCTGTGTATAGACGCGCGCTTCACCGGTAGTGATTCCTACAGCGTTCAATATTTGCTTCAAATCCTCCGCACATTGTAATGCCGGCTGAGGATGCGCCGCTTCCACTTCGTAATCTGCTTTCCCTTTAGGAATACTTCCGTAAATTCTGAAATCACTTCCGTATGGTGCGCCGTAAACGTAGGCTTCATCTTTCGCTCCTTCACACGTCACAAACGAATGATAGTTGGCATTGCGAGGTTGCGGTACAACTGATGTGAGTTTGGCTGTATCTCCTTTTGTTGTGTTGTAATGCAAAACTACTTTGTTGTCTTTGTACGCCAGCGCACTTGTTCCTGCACCGTAATACTGACCGAGATCGCCCCAGCTCCAACCGTCGGGCAAAGGATTGTCGCTGAACAATGATTGATCACCGATGATCATACCATTGATTTTATTTACGCCCATTCGCTTCAACCGAAGTCCCAGACTTTGAAACTCAGAAACTGTGTCGCCAAGCAGCATTGGAAAAGCAGAAGATTCTAAAGTCGGATCGCCGGTGCCGCGTATGTACAGATTACCGCTGATTACTCCGGTTGTCTTGTCAAACTCTCCGTCATATTCAATGTAAGTTGTGTATCGATAATCTTTTCCAAGTAATCCCATTGCAGCACCTGTCGTCAGCACTTTCAATGTACTCGCAGGAATTACGGATTTATCGGGAAGATTGGAAGCAATGACATTTCCGCTGTCTGCATCAATCACACACAAGCCCCATATGCCGTGTTTCAGCGCTTCGTCGTTGTTGAGATTATTAATTTCTGTGTTTAGTCTGCCGCCTCCGTCGAATGCGGTAACGACCAGCAGTAGTCCGAATGCGGTGATTAAACCTAACCATCTTGAATTCATCCCTTAAATATACGACATAAAAAAAGCCGGATCTGACACCGGCTTTTGACTTCTGTACCGAATATTATTGTTTAATGAATCTGCCTGTGCTCATGAATTCTTCACCTTGTTCAATACGAACATAATAATTACCCGAAGGCAATTGACTTATATCAATCACATGTGTTTCTGCTTCAGAGGAAACTTGCTCAATCTGAACGACACGCCCCCAGATATCATAAATTATTACGGAAGCAACGTCGTTTGAAGGTAGTGTAACATTAAAACTGATTTGAGAACTTGCAGGCACAGGATAAATCTCAACAAACGAAGACTGTCCATTATCAGGTATTGATGTCATTAAATCATCATTCATCTTCTGCACAAACCCATCAGCAGTTCCCAAAGCTGTTAAGCCATAGTATCCGACTCCCGGATCAAAATCCAAAGTAGCATTGAAGAATCCACAACTATAGAAATTACGATTTGCGTGTACTGCAACGCCCCATGCTTCTTCAGCACTGGTACCTCCTATTTGCTTTACCCAGGAAAACACTCCGGCGGTATCCAGCTTTAAAACGAAAATATCGGAATACGCAACTGCGGTCAGCGTCTGAACTCCGGCTCCGGGATTAAAATCAGTCGGTGTGGAGAAGAGTCCCACAAAATATGGTGAACCGTTATTATCCGTTGTAACATTTCTGCAAATCTCAGTCGAAGTTCCTCCTGCTGCACCAGACCAAAGGTAGTCTCCGTCCAAGCTGAGTCGGGCAAAGAAAATATCACTGCCTCCTGCTGACGAATGATTCGTTATGTTCGCGCCCGGATCGAAATCAATTGTTTGTTCAAAACTACCGCCAATCCACAAACTGGAGTTCGCTCCAAGTGCAATTCCGTATGAAGAACAGCTACCGCTACCATTAAATGCTCTTGCCCAAACAAAAGCACCATCTTTATCGTGTTTGGTAATGAAAGTATTGATTGCACCTAATGCTGTGATCGTTACAGATGGTCCACTTGGATTAAACTCTGCGGTATTGCGAAAAAATCCGGTGGTGTAAATGTTTCCGCTATCATCCTGAACCAAATCTGTAGCCTCATCCAGACTGTTACCCGCAGATCCCATATGAGTTGCCCATACGAACTGTCCCGCTGAATCCAGAGCAGCTAAAAAGCCGTTAGCATTATTTGAGGCCAGAAAAATATTGATGGAACCAAAATCAACAGCTCCCTGAAATCTACCGCAGATAAAAACATTACCGGAATCGTCGGCTACCACCCTTTGTATAAATTCAGCATACAAACCACCGAATGAATTAGCCCAAGCAAAGTCTCCATTTGAATCCAGCTTTATCACCGCACCATCATATCCTCCTGCCGAAACTAAATTGTGAATTCCTATTCCCGGATCCGCATCAGCGGTATCTGAGAATGTAGCAGCGACATAAACGTTGGACAGATCATCAACAAAAACGTCATCCACCCAATTGTCATATTTCCCCGGAAAGTGCTTTGCCCATATCAGATTTCCGGATGAGTCCAGTTTGCACATATATCCGTCGTAACTGTCCTGCGCATAAATCATAAACGTTGAAGGACCGGGATCAACGTCTGTTGAATCGACAAATGAACCGCAGTAATACACGTTGCCGTTCACATCAGTTGCGACATTGGTAGCACGATCGTCACCGTATTGGCCATTCTGTATCGCCCATCCGAAATTTATGTTTTGCGAATTGGATGCGATCCAGGTCGTTAGCAATAAAATTATCAGAGTTGTTCTTTTCATGTTGCAGGGTTTATTCCCGCAAGTTGAGCCAACAACGCTGAACAACATATGATACCAATCACCTGAGAAGGGATTGGAGATCGTTGAAATTGCCAATAAAATATTTATAGAACCGAACTTATTTCTTCCTGTAGAACTCAGAAAGTGTTGCGGTTACTGTGAACGTGTTTGTACTTCCGGCAAGATGATACTTTGCACGGGCATAGTTCAATTGAATTTTCTTGATGCGTACACCGAAGCCGAAAGAGAAACCTGTCATCCCTCTGCGCGTATCAACCAACAATTCTTTCCGTCGCTGATAGTTGTAACCCATGCGGATAGACACTGCTTTACCGATGAGAATTTCTCCACCGAAAACGCAATGACGTGCGAGCTTATCGCCGAAGGTTTTGAACTTGCTCACTTTGATCGAGTCTCCTGAAATCGGATCAACCAATTGAGGTGGATTAGCCGGATCAGTGTAAGTCAAATCCCATTGCTGCAGCTGCTGCAATCCGAGTGAAAAACGGAAAGGCATGTGAGCCGGTTTGTAAGAGAAGCCCGCCTCCATTTCGAACGGAAGCTTTTCGTCGTTGCCGCTTGTGTACTGACGCGTTACCAATCCAATGTTTCTGATGAGGAAACTCGCCGAGAAATTCTTTGCAGGAATATTATAATTCAATGCAAGATCTGCCGCAACCGCACTGGCCTTCCATAAATACAGATTTGATTGAATGAACTTCAGATTCGCACCAACTGTAAGATTGCTGTCGATCTGTCTGGAATATCCCGCATTAATTCCATATTCTCCGGCAGTGAATTCACCGATAACAAAACCGGAAGCATCAGTTTCGCGGAATGTACCGTAATCAATACGAGTAGCAAATAGAGAGAAAGTTCCCGCTTTATCCACGTGATAAGCAGCTCCGGCGTATCCGTAACGGATGTCGGTGAAATAATCAACGAAACTGAAACTGAGCTGCGTGCTCATGTCCTGACGCAACAAAGCAGGATTCCATATCGCAAGATTCAAATCTCCGTCATTGATTCCACAGGATTTTCCACCCAATGCAGCCATGCGTGCCGACATCGGCAAATCAAGTGAAACAAATGCACTTGTTCCGCCAATCTGTGCACTTAGTTGAGCAGCACCCAGAACAAACAAACCGGAAATGAATATCGATCGCAGCATCAGAGGTTAAAGATAATGATTACAACCTGCTTAAAACGTGGATTTCTACGGCTTATTGTTCCTTGTTTACAAAAAATCAGTGCTTCAGAAAACGCTGACGTGTAACCGTTCCGTTCGATTCAATTTCAATGAAATACACCCCGGAAGGCAATCCTGAGATATTAATCGCATTACCGGATGCCGAAAGAACGCGCTCGCCTTTCACATTGTAAACAACGGAATACAATGGTCCTGATGAAGCAATATTCAGAACTTCTGTTGCCGGATTCGGATAAACCGAAATTGCAGGACGATTTGCATTGAAGGATTCAACTCCCGTAATCGTTGATACATCTGCGGTGTAAATACTGCGTCCGAAAGTTCCTGCAATAATCTTCGTGTTGTTGTAATTGAAATGAATATCCAGAACCGCAACATACGGCATATTATTGCCCAGGCGTGTCCAGTTTACACCTGCGTTCTGCGTGTAATACACACCTGCATCATTCGCCACAAACATTACGTTTTCATCTCCCGGATAAACCAGAATATCATTCACGGCCAGCATCGGCAAATCGCCTGAAACATTAGTCCATGTTGACCCATTATTAATGGTTTTGAAAACCAACGGTGTATTATCATTGGCGCGATAACCGCTTCTTGTAACATAAGCAGTGGAACTGTTATTCGGAGAATTCAGTACTCGTGTTACATAGTATGAAGACGATTGAAACGGCGTGATATCATTCCATGTGTTTCCGTTATTCAACGTATTCCAAACTTTTCCATCCGCGGTTCCTGCGTAAAGTATATTACTGTCAAGAGATGACTGATCAATGGTTGTAATGTACTGCACGCGCCAAGGACTGTTCGGATCAACCAGAGAAGGACTGATTTGTTGCGCAGCTCCGTAAGGCGCGCCATAGATGCGCGTTACATTCTGCCCGCCGTAATACAACGTGGATGAATTGAAATCAGATGTGAAATAAGGCGTGTGCCAGTTGTAAGACTGACTTCCATCCATATCAATTCCCTGCCAATTTCCAGTTGGGAATGCATCATCAAACACAATGTTTCCGTACTGCGATTCCGAATACACCAGCTGCGGATTCGGAGTGTATTCAACTGTGAATCCATCTCCTCCATACATACGTTGAAAATTATTGATCACGCTTGCGTTGCCCCACATGGTTCCGTTATCCTGAACACCGCCTGCATATTCTCCGTTCACGTGCGGATTCTCCGTCACAGCATAGAACTGATTGTTCGGAATATTTTCAATGTCCGTCCAGTTAGCACCGCCATCAGTTGTTCTGTACAAACCTCCGTCAGTCGAATAAATGAAATCACTTCCGCTGAAGAAATGCATGTGATGTCCGTCTGCATGCACTTCATACAACCACCAAACGGGAGTTAACATATTCCAGTTCGATCCGCCGTCTGTGCTGTATTGCAAATCCACTCCGGGAATGTAGAGCGTATTCGGATTAGACGGATTCACATAAATCTTGCCGAAGTACCAGCCGAACGAACCGTAAGCACCCATATCAAATGAATTGAAGTTGATCTGTCCCCAGGTTGTTCCGCTGTTTGTGGTTTTATATAACTGAGGTTCTGTGAAGCCGTCGCTGGTAGAATACAATGCGTAAACAATGTTCGGACTGGATGCACTGATCGCTAAACCTATGCGCTGGTGCAAAGGTCCGTTAGGCAAACCGCCACCCAATTGTGTCCAGTTGTTTCCGAAGTCTGTTGATTTGTAAACATATGTTTCGGTTCCGTAGATCACGCTTTGTTCATACGTACGTTGACGCGTGAAAGAGGCAGCGTAAACAACATTCGGATTGGAAGGATCCTGAACCATGTCAATAATGCCCGTACTGTCATTCACAAATAACTCTTGAGTGAACGTTGTTCCTGAATTCAACGTTCTGTACAACCCGCGATTGTTGTCGCGATTGAACTGATTACCCATCGTTCCGATCAGAACCTCTGCGGTGTTTGCCGGATTGAAAATGATTGAAGAAACTACATAAGTGTTTGAGAGTCCAAGATAATTCCATGTAACACCAGCATCAGTACTGCGGTAAACTCCGTCACCGGAATACATTGTTCCGCTGATATTGATATCTCCGGTTCCGATCCAGATTTCATTGCTGTTATTAGGATTGATCGCAATTGCTCCTATCGCCTGATAAGGCAACATATCTGCAATCGGATTCCACGATCCTCCTCCATTAGTCGTTTTCCATACGCCGCCATTCGCACTTCCCGCATACATCACGTTTGAATTGTTGGGATCAACTGCAACGCAATTGAATCGTCCGCCGATGTTCCCGGGACCTTCCAGTTGCCAGGAAACAGTGCTCGGACTTCTTTGAGCGGAAGAACGCTCAACGGCATCATTCAATGCTGCTTTGTAAGTTGCCACTTCGAATACGCGATTCGGATATGTTCTCTGCAACATGAATTCCTCATAAGGTTCTTCGGGAGAATGTTCCTTCCGAACTTCGGCAGTTTTGCTGCCAGCGGCAGAGGAATAAATCATAAAACTTGCAACACCGGCAACGATGGAACCGGCAACAAAAGAAAAGCGTGATGACATTTCGTAACAGTTTTCTTAAAGTTACAAAACTTCACCACGCTCCTGTATTTCCGGAATGGAATCAGTTCACTTTTTTCAGAATTACCTCGTCCGGAAGTTTAACTTCCACCGGGCTTTTCACTTTCTCCTTCAACAAGGCATGACGCACCACGTCGCCCATGCTTTCTACGTAATGGAAAGTCAATCCTTTCAGGTATTCCTGTTTGATTTCTTCCACATCCTTGCGGTTCTCTTCACAAAGAATAATCTCCTTGATTCCTGCTCGTTTCGCAGCCAAAATCTTCTCACGAATTCCGCCTACCGCAAGCACACGACCGCGCAAAGTAATCTCTCCGGTCATTGCCAGATTCTTCTTCACTTTTCGCTGCGTAAACGCACTTGCGATCGCAGTCAGTATTGTAATTCCCGCAGAAGGACCGTCTTTCGGTGTTGCTCCTTCAGGAACGTGAATATGCACATTCCAGTAATCAAACAACTGCGGATCAATTCCGAAATCGCTTCCATGTGCGCGAAGATATTCAACTGCAATTGCAGCTGATTCTTTCATCACATCTCCAAGATTTCCGGTCAGCGTAAGCTTGCCTTTGCCCTTACTGAGTGAAGTTTCCACAAACAGAATATCTCCTCCAACAGGTGTCCATGCAAGTCCGGTTACAACTCCAGCAACATCATTGCCCTGATAACGATCTTTCTCATGTGCAGGTCCGAGAATTTTCTGAAGATCTTCAATTGCAGGTTTCACTTTGTAACGCTTGCGCATTGCGATATTCTTCGCTGCATATCGAACCATTTTACCAATGAGTTTCTCCAAGCCGCGAACACCGCTTTCTCTTGTGTAATTCTCAATGATGTACTCGAGGACAGATTCAGTCAATGTCATCTGCGACTTCTTGATGCCATGATCATCCATCTGCTTCGGTAACAAATGCTGCTTCGCAATCTCGAGCTTCTCTTCTGTGGTGTAACCGGTAACTTCAATGATCTCCAGACGATCACGCAATGCGGGCTGAATAGTTGCCAATGAATTCGCCGTGGCGATGAACATCACATTTGACAAATCGTAATCCAACTCAACATAGTTGTCGTAAAACGCATTGTTCTGCTCCGGATCCAAAACTTCCAACAATGCAGAAGAGGGATCGCCATGCCAATCGTTACCTACTTTATCAATTTCATCCAATACAAACACCGGATTCGACGAACCCGATTTTTTAATATTCTGAAGAATGCGTCCCGGCATTGCTCCGATGTAAGTCTTGCGATGTCCGCGAACTTCTGATTCATCTTTCAATCCGCCCAACGACATGCGCACATACTTTCTGCCCAGCGATTCGGCAATCGATTTCCCCAATGAAGTTTTACCAACTCCCGGAGGACCGTACAAGCAAAGAATCGGAGCTTTCTTCATATCACCTTTCAATTTGAGAACAGCGAGATGCTCCAGAATACGCTCTTTCACTTTGTCAAGTCCGTAGTGATCGCGATTGAGAATCTTTTCTGCTTTACGCAGATCGAAATGATCTTTCGTCATTTCATTCCATGGAAGATCCAGAAGTAACTCCAGATAATTCATCTGCACAGAATATTCTGCAGCATTCGGATTCATACGCTCCAGCTTACTGATTTCTTTCTGGAATGTTTCAGCTACGTTCTTAGGCCAATTCTTATTCTGCGCACGCGTTTTCAGCTCCTGCGTCTCCTGTTCCATTGGATTACCACCCAGTTCTTCCTGAATGGTTTTCATCTGCTGATGAAGGAAATATTCGCGTTGCTGCTTATCAATGTCAATTTTTACTTTCGACTGAATCTGATTCTTGAGTTCCAGCATCTGAAACTCTTTCGTCAGCTGCTTGAGTACTTCAGTAGCACGATCTTTCAGATTGCCCACTTCAAGAATGCCTTGCTTCTCAGCCGAAGTTGCTGTGAGATTTGAAGAAATGAAATTGACCAGAAAGCCAGGGCTTTCAATATTCTTGATAGCGAACTGTGCTTCCTGCGGAATCTGAGGATTGTTTGCCACAATCTTCAGCGCAAGATCTTTCACTGACGAAATCACCGCAGCGAATTCCTTATCGTTCTTCGCAGGCTGCTCATCAGGAAACGGCGTGATGGTCGCCTTCATGTACGGATCATGCTGAGTTTCCTGTCCCAGTTGAAAGCGACGCTTTCCCTGCAGAATTACAGTTGTATTACCGTCCGGCATGCGCAACATTTTCAAAATGTGCGCAATGGTTCCCACTTTGTACAATTGATCAAACTTCGGATCTTCTTCCGCATCGTTCAACTGCGCCACAACACCGATGGTTCTGTTGCCTTTGTTTGCGTCTTTGATCAGGCGTATAGACTTATCGCGTCCAACTGTAATCGGAATTACAACACCCGGGAACAAAACTGTATTGCGCAAAGGAAGAATCGGAAGCTGTTCAGGAAACGCCTCATTGTTCATCTGCTCTTCGTCCTCACTGCTCATCAACGGAATGAATTCCGCATCCTCTTCGATAATCGGCCCGCCGATCAGATCCTGAAAATTATTTATCATGTGAATTGCTTCGTTTCGTTTATGAAACCGGGCGTAATTTCCCCGGCTGTGTATTTGGGGTCAAGGTCTGTGCCATTCGGAGTTTACTGCCGAACTGTCAACTTCTCCTGCCAATATGCTTCAGAATTTGCGTTTTGCCGCCGTTTCGTTGAAAATATGGCGTAAAACTGCAGTTTCTGTCTCACTCAATTCCTTCTTACGGCGCTTGTAAACATTACGGATCATCTCTGTTGCCTTTTCAAAACGGAATTCCACGAATCCCTCGGAACCGCCCCAGGAAAAGTCAGGAATGAACTTCTCCGGAAATCCGCCGCCGTAAATATTGCTGCACACTCCTGCCACAGTTCCGGTATTGAACATGGTATTGATACCGCATTTGGCGTGATCGCCCATAATCAAACCATGAAACTGCAAACCGGTATTTTCATTGGCTCCAATGGAATAATTGTAAACACTCACTTCGCCGTATGTGTTCTTCAGGTTCGATGTATTGGTATCCGCACCGAGATTACACCACTCACCGATCACACTGTTCCCGACATAACCGTCGTGTGCTTTATTCGAATTGGCATAGAACACACTGTTTGTAATTTCTCCGCCAACTTTACATCCAGGTCCTATCGTTGTATCTCCGTAAATCTTTGCGCCCATTTTTATCTGAGCTCCGGCTCCAACAGCAACAGGCCCACGCAACATAGAACCTTCCATGATCTCGGCATTCTCACCAATGTAAATCGGGCCATGCGTAGTATTGAAAATGCAAGCTTCCGCTTTCGCACCTTTTGCCATGATTACCGGAAAACTTCCGAACTGTCTGTTCGTCGCAGACAAGTTTGTTTCAGATTCCGCCTTCATCAATTCCAAATCCGATATAATTTGCGCTCCGTTCAAAGTGAAAATATCAGAAATGCGATGAATGATTTCAGAGTGAACTTTACTCACAATCACTGAAAAATCTTCCGAAAGATGATCCTTACGTTCCGCATTAAACCTGGCAATGTTATTTCCGCAGTGAAAAGCAATCACTGTATCGCCTTTGATCAAAGCTTCGCCCTCTTTAAGTGCGACAACTTCGTATGCCAATTCAGGGTTCGGAAGTGCGCGTCCGTTGATCCATATATGCTGTAACGTCGCATCAGGCAGATACGGATAATTCCAATTTTCCAGATAGCTTTCCGTGCTGGTAGTGGATCCGGATTTCAGAAAGCGCTCCCACTTTTCACGAATGGTCAGAATTCCTATACGCAATTCACACAATGGACGTGTAAACGTCAATGGCTTGAACGCATTGCGGAACGAATCGTCGAAAAGTATAAGCTGAAATTGAGACATAATCAGTTTTTAATAAATGTGGAAGTATGCGTCATACCTTCTGAATCGGTAATTTGAACGAAATACATTCCGCTTTCAAAATTAGCGCAATTCAACTGCTGACCGGAATTCACGTTGTTAAATATTGCCGTTAATGCTCCTGTTGCAGAATAAATCTGCACATCAACAGTACCTGCAAATGATCCGGAGATTGTAATCGCTTCTCCTGCAGGGGAAGGATAAACTCCTGGACGAACCTGTGCTGGCGTTTCAACAATGCCAACAGGAGAAAATACTGTTGCCCTACGGTAAATTACTTCGTCGGTTGACTGATTCTGATAAACCAGATGAAGAACTCCATCTGCATAAATCGCATGCGGTGATCGTTGTGTTCCGCCTTCTGCAGCACCGATTGTATCATTGAATATGAATGCTTGCGATGGCTGAAAAACTCCATTGAAAGAACCTGCAACATACACATCATAATTGTTGGTACGTCGATCCGACCAAACGTAAAACAAAGTATCTCCTGATCCGCATACAGCAGGTGATCGCTGAATGACTGTTGCAGATACGGATGGATCAATGCGATTGAAAGACCCTTCTCCTCCGTCAAAACGATTTGCAGTGCCGTAGTAAACACTGTTACCGCTTTTCCACACTGACACAATGGAATCTCCCAATATAAAAGCCTCGGCACCTGCTACAGGACACGACATCAGCAGCCAATTGGTCTGATCGGTTTCTGCTACTATTGGGAATGTTTGTCCTGAATCTGATGAAACTGTCATGACAATATTCCGGATGTTATTCAGATTGTTTCTGTACAGAATGTAAACCATACTGTCCTGAACCAACAAAGCAGGCGGACAACATTCACACGGAATTCCGTTAACGCTGTCGTGAGCGGTAACTTCTGTTGTGAAAGTCAAGCCTCCGTCATAGGAACGACAGAACAATTGTCCGGTATTGACCATTATCGAATCCGCTCCTTCGAAAGCAACAACAGGATTTCCACCTGAAGTAATGGCGACATCCGGCGTGTATGCGTGTTCAAAAACATCGTGATCAATGCGAACGGTATCACTCCATGTTACACCTCCATCAACCGAACGTACAATGAAAGAACGCGAATCTCCTGTGAAAAAAGTTACAAAAGCCGTATCGCCTTTTGCTGCAATGTCACCTCCTTCGTCTAAACTTCCGTAAACCTGAAGTCCTGAAGGAGAAAGCGGAACCGGAGCATTGAAACCGTTGCCGTTCCATCGTGCGACGTAAACAACAGGAGTTCCTGCTCCATTGTAAGTCCATGTGATGAGGGGAACAGAATCATTCACCAACGCAATGCGAGGTCGGGCACTGCCCGTTCCCGGTGCATTTACAATGTGAGGATTTTGTAAAAATGGTTGAACCTGCTGCGCCTGTACAGTAGCAAGAATTCCGATTGAAGCGAGCAGCAAACAGATTGTTTTCATCACGGTTATGAAGATAAAAAAAGCCTTCCCGAATGGAAAGGCTTTGTAAACTATAATTCTCAGGAAATTACTTCTTTCCGTAACGGTTACGGAACTTATCGATACGACCAGCGGTATCAACAAGCTTCATCTTACCTGTGTAGAACGGGTGAGATGTATTTGAAATTTCCATTTTGATGAGCGGATACTCAACACCTTCGTAAACGATAGTGTCTTTGGTTTCAGCACAAGAACGAGTCAGAAATACTTCTTCGTTCGACATGTCCTTGAACACTACAAGGCGATAATTTTCCGGGTGAATTCCTGTTTTCATGACTTTTTATCTTAAACCGTACTGTAAATACCTTTTGTCGTACGGGGTGGCAAAGATAATAATGATTTCAGAACCAACAAATATTCCGGCAA
>JAKLJE010000019.1:17818-39469 GCA_023151315.1 Bacteroidia bacterium | reverse complement strand
TTTCCGCGGAATTACGCCTATTTTAGTTGGGAACAGAGGCAATAATTAAGCTAAAAGCCCGTTTTTAAGCCGGAAGTTTACCTTTGCATCGCATGTTCAGAGTCCTGGCAATATTACTTTTTTCTTTCGCTCTTCTCAATTCAACAGGTTGTCGCCGTGACATTCAGATTGATGAAGATCCGGACGCGCAGTTGTTGTTTTCACGAGATACAATAGTATTTGATACAGTTTTTACAACTGTCGGTTCAACCAGCAGGGTATTCAAGGTATTCAACACAAGCAGCAAAGCCGTGAATATTCAATCTATTGTTCTCGCAGGTGGTTCTACTTCACCGTTCCGTATCAATGTTGATGGTACTCCGGTCATTTCTACCGGCGATATTCTCTTGCGTGGAGGCGACAGCATGTTCGTATTTGTCGATGTTACTCTGGATCCGAACAATGGTACAAATCCATTGATGATTGAAGATTCCATAATCTTTATCACTAATGGAAACCGACAAAAAGTTGTGTTGAATGCTGTCGGACAAGATGCATACTTCCATTACTACGAAACATCCGGCTGTGGTGAAATCTGGCTCACGGATAAGCCTCACGTGGTTTATGGCTGGGTTGTAGTTCCTTCCTGCTGCAAGCTTACAATTCCTGCGGGTGCGGATGTATATATGCATCACAATGCTGTTATCGCCGCCGACTCCTGTGCTACACTTGAAATTCTGGGCTCCAGCAGTTCTCCTGTGAAAATTCAGGGCGATCGCCTCGAACCGGAATACGAAGATGAACCCGGTCAATGGGGCTATATCTGGCTTTCATCACTGAGCAAAGACAACAAAATTGAATGGGCAGTAATCAAGAACGGAACAATTGGAGTTCTCAGCGACAGTCTCGGTGCAACTTCAAATCCAACTGTTCAGATTTCGAACACCATAATTCGTAATATGTCTCTCGCCGGAATTTACGGACGTACGAGTCACATTGAAGGCGAGAACATTCTGGTTGAAAACTGCGCCCAGTATTGCGTAGCCATTGCGTATGGTGGTCGCTGCAAATTCCGTCATTGCACATTTGCGAATTATTGGAACATTGATAACCGTACAACTCCTGCGCTGGTTCTGAACAACTGGTACAAAGTGGATGAAGTAACATTCAACCGACGCGATCTGACGCAAGCAGACTTCCTGAACTGCATCATTTACGGAGATAAAGATGTGGAAGTAGGTCTGGACTCATTGACTACCGGAGGTGAGATCTTCAATTATTTCTTTGCGAATTGTGTGATCCGAACAGATCAGCCAACAAGTAATCCGAACCACTTCAACACGTTCACTCAAAGCAGAGTGAACAATGATCCGGCATTTACGAGCATAGCTGATCATGATTTCCACATCGGACTTTCATCATCAGCGAAGGATCTCGGTGATGCAGTGTATGTCGGACAATCACCGGCTATTCCGAATGATCTTGACAACATTTCCCGACTCGCCGACAGTGGACCGGATGCCGGTTGTTACGAAGCTCAATAACGTTTCTCAGAAGAAGCTCTTATTGTCGGAACGCACGTTGCGGTTCGAATAAATTCCGGTATAAATCAACATGAATTCAAATGCCCCAACCCCGTTGCTTGCGGCTGTGAGTTTGGAAATATTCAAATCATAATTGAACGCAACTCCGATCGCTGCAATATCCAGTCGCAGATATCCTGAAACTGCATCTCCCGCACGATACATTCCACCAAGTGTAAGAGAACGCTCACTCTGATAGCCCGTATATCGCGATGCTTCCTGCAGTTTGTACTTCACTCCTGCTCCGATATTCAACATCCGCGCAGGTCCTTGCATAATATATTGCGCCTGTGGAATCAGCCAGGCATTTGAATTTGCTCCCAAAGCAACTTCGCCTTTCAAGTGCATTCCGATCTTCATGTAGAGCTTATCTGTTCCTCCCAGGAAATCAATTCTCGGCCTGTTCAGATGGAATGCGGCAACACCGGCATTAATTCTGAATCGGTCACTTGGTGATGATGTAACCGCAGCTCCTGCAGCATAATCCATGTACGTGTAAGAATCTCCGAAACCAATAGCTTCTCCATTCGCAATTGTCGGATCGTAGGTCATTCCTGTCCATTGAGTCCCCCAACTCATTTCAGACAACGTGATACTGCGTTGTGCAAAACCGGCTTGTCCACCCAATGAAAAATAGGTTTTCCCCATTCCATCTAATGATTTGTTGTAGGAAAAGCTGGCGGCGTACGAGTTGTTTTTCAAAGATGAACTTCCTGCTTTATCAACGTTTACGTTCAATCCTACAGCAAAGAAATCAGGACTTCCCTTCTTCCTGTCTTTACGCGCCAAAGGCATATCACCTCCGAACGAATAAGTTGAATAAGGTTTAGAAACCGTGCTCCACTGCATCCGGTAATTATTAATTATGCGCAGATCGCCCGTGAAATTTCCGGTCAGTGCCGGATTCAGATTCAGAGGTGACATCGTGAACATCGAATAATGATAATCCTGTGCGTTAACAGCGAGCGCAAGTGCAAAAATTCCCAGTGATAATGTGATCTTTTTCATATAGCGTCCTCCTTATCGTACAAGTGTTACATCACCTTTCAACTTCTCTGTATTTCCATCAAAATACTCAATGGAACAGTAGTAAGAATATATTCCGGTATTCATCGGCTTGCCTCGCAGCGTTCCGTCCCAACCATCATTTACACTTGTGCTTTCAAAAACCTTCTCACCGAATCTGTCGAATACAACAAACTCCATTGTTTTAATTCCTGCACCATAGACAAATAACATATCATTGGTTCCGTCACCGTTCGGAGAAAATGCTGAAGGAATGAAAATCTCATACGCCTCAATCACTTGTACTGTAACAGTATCGGAATCCGTACAACCGTTCGCGTCAGTGAATGTTACAGTATAAGTTGTGGTCACCGTTGGACTTGCAGTTGTTGAAGCGCTGTTCGGAGAACCAAGTCCTGTTGTTGGCGACCAAGAATAACTTCCAGTTCCTCCTGTTGCTGTCAGCGTTGTCTGATTACCGATAGCAATACTCACAGCAGATCCTGCATTGATATTCGGTGGTGCTCCCGCAGCTACAACAGTTGTTGTCGTATCCGCACCGAATGCATTGTTCACAATCAATGTAACAGTGTATGTTCCCGGAGTGTTGTAACAGATGTTCGAAGGATTTTGCTGTGTCGAACTTGCCGGTGTTGCACCTGGAAACTGCCAGCTCCATCCTGTAGGTGTACCTGAACTGTTGTCGGTAAAATCTATGCACGTGCCAGCGCAGAATGATGTTTGACTCGCTGCTAACACTGCTGTTGGCACTGTACAAGGCGCAACATTCACTATTACCTGGGCAGTATCACTGCAACCCGCCGCATCAGAAACCACTAACGTGTAAGTAGTCGTTGTTAATGGCGTTACCGTTACTGACTGTGCAGCTACGTTAACAGGCAGCCACAAATACGAAGTCCCTCCTGAACCATTG
The DNA here is from genome assembly GCA_023151315.1 of Bacteroidia bacterium. GTDB lineage: Bacteria > Bacteroidota > Bacteroidia > Palsa-965 > Palsa-965. Next base: position 35,968 of record JAKLJE010000019.1, on the reverse strand, counting down.
AGCGTTGTCGATTGTCCGGTACATAAATTCACGCCTGAACCGGCGTTTGCAACCGGAAGCGGATTGACTGTGATATACGAGGTTTTTGTCAATGAGCCTGAACCGCTTGAATTTGTTGCAATCAATGTAACCGCATAAGTTCCCGCTGCATTGTAGCAGATGTTCACCGGATTCTGCAGATTGGAAGTTGCTGTAGCCGCACCGCTGAATGTCCAGCTCCATGTTGTCGGATTGTTCGTGGTATTATCAAGGAAATTGATGCAATCACCAACACAGATTACAGTATCACTCGCAGCAAAATCCACGTTCGGTGTAGCACACGGCACTACAGTAATCGTAACACCACTTGTGTCTGCACAGCCGTTAGCGTCAGTCCCGATTACCGTGTATGAAGTAGTTGCAGCCGGTGTTACGTTTACAGGAGAACCTGCAATGTTACCCGGATTCCAAACGTACGTCGAAGCTCCTGAGCCGGTAAGCGTTGTACTTTGTCCGACACAGATATTTGTAGGATTGCCGCTTGCAGTGACTGTTGGTTGCGGATTAACAGTCAGAATCTGAGTGGCGGTTGAACTTCCATTCACGTTGGAAGCAGTAAGAGTAATGGTGTATGTACCCGCAGTATTCCAAATCACTCCGGTCACATTCTGTGAATTGGAAGTTCCTGGATTTCCTGATGGGAAAGTCCACGACCATCCTGTTGGTGAACCCGTGGAAACATCAGTGAAATTCACAGGGAAGCCCACACACACGCTGGTTGTACTCATGTTAAATGCAGCAACAGGCCCCGGACAAGGATTTACATAAATGGTAATCTGTGCGGTATCCGTACAACCCGCTGCACTTGTTCCTGTAACAGTGTACGTTGTTGTGGAACCTGGTGTAACACTTACTGATGAGCCTGACAAATTTCCGGGTTGCCAGTTGTACGTGTTTGCTCCGCTTGAGCTCAATGTAGTGCTGGCTCCAGTACAAAGCGTTTGCTGCGATGTTGTTGCCGTCACCGTTGGTGTAGGGTTCACAGTAATTACCTGAGTAGCGGTAGAACTTCCGCTGCCGTTTGTTGCTGTAAGCTGTACAGTATAGGTTCCTGCTGTACTCCAGGTAACACCCGTTACGTTTTGTGTATTAGCTGTTGGCGGAGTACCGGATGGAAATGACCACGACCAAGAAGTTGGTCCGCCGGTAGAGTTATCCGTAAAGTTTACCGTTTGCCCAATACACACGTTGGTTGCACTCGGAGTGAATGCTGCTACCGGAGGTGCCGCACTTGGCGCTGTAATCGTAATATCATCGACAGCAAAAGAAGGATCTGTTCCGACTCCGTCATCGTTGTTCATCCAATGAAAAGCAATCTTAACGTTTGGATTGTTATTTGCTGATGCAGGCAAGTTCACAGAACGGGATGTCCACAAACCCTGACCGCCGCAACCGGTCAATGTTTTAGGCATGTTGTCTATCATCGTCCATGTCGTTCCGTCGAAGTAAAACAACTTTGCATCATCCAATGTTCCCTGACCGTTTTCAATGTAATTGAAGTTCACTGTCAGATTGGAATAACCCGTACAATTTACTAACGGTGATTCACAACGACGGTCAGCTTGAGGACAGTAAAGAAATCCGCAAAGCCCTCCGGCATCGTAAGCCGCGCCGCCCGAAGGAAAGAATACGCTTGTAACATGCAACGTGTTGTTTCCGTTGTTAGCAACACCGCAGCTGCCGGGTGCTCCAAGATTCGGAGTAATTCCACCGCCTTCGGCGGCACTTATTGTGAAGAAATTGGGATCTGCTCCTTCAACTCCGGTTGTAACATTTAAAGTCCATCCGGGACCACCGGTTCCCCAGTTTTCGGAAAAGACTGTGGTTTGCGCGAGAAGTACAGGAAATGATAAAAGAACTCCCGCAACGAAGAGTAGAGTTTTACGCATAGGATGAATTTGAGTGTGCTCACCCGAATATACGCGTAATTCCGCTCGTGGTTACGAACTGTTCACATCTTGAGCAGAAATTCCATGGTGTCGAACCCGTCCGCATAATCGTTCATCGACGGATTCTGAGCTTCACCAAAACCAACTGAGCCTTCATCTATTATTTCAGAAACTATACACTGAATCAACTCCCGATCTGCCGACAGCCGTTTTTTAACATCATTGATATCCGAATAGAACTCGTAGTATAATACTCCCGGAGGCGATGCCAGTCCAATATCCTTTTTGAGAATCAGAAAATTGTTATCAAGAAGCGGCTCGCTGTTTAACATGTAAACTGTTCGGTTGTACTCGTAGTTGTTCATGTACTTGCGGTTCGACATCAGCTCATCAGAATAGCTATAGATCGCTTCATAAAATGCATTGAAATTATAGCCTTCAGGAACAAACAATTTTGTCACATTGCGACAGCCCAATCCGTAATAAAGGAATATGTCTTCTCCGAGTTTCTGTAATTGCTCTTTGCTTTCTTTACCGCTTAAGACCGCAACACTATTACGGTTTCTGCGAATTACGTGAGGATACTTTGAAAAATAATATTCGAAATAACGCGAGGAGTTGTTACTTCCGGTTGCGATAACCGCGTCAGTATGCGTTAACTTTTCGTTGCTTAAATTTATGTGAGACCGCAATGCCGGTTCAATCTCGCAAACCACTTCAGTTATTGCCGGCAATAATACATCATCATCTCCTGAAAGTTTTCCAAGAAAGTCGTGCCCGCAAAGAATCGTATGCATGAAGTCTTCGAATCCGGCAGCGGGAATGTTTCCGGCCGCAATAACATAGACGGTTTTTCCGGTGAATCCATCAGGTAAAACATACGGTTTCGACCATTCCATCAGTTTTGCTTCAGTCAGATTATCTGCAATGCCTTTAAGTCGATGAACTATATTTTGCGAAGTAAACCATGCGTTTTTAATTCCGGCCGTTTCTATCAGCGCCTGCAGTTTTTCACCGGATTTGATGCTCGAACTCTTATCTAGAATCATTCTAAGTTCACGTCCGAGCTTCTCAAAAACGTCAATTCTGGCTTTACCGGTCATTCTTTCTATTATTTTTGGCCTGCAAAACTAACAATTAAGCTCTTCAACTATGGCTATCAAAATCACTGAAGAATGTATCAATTGCGGTGCATGTGAACCGGAGTGTCCGAATAACGCAATTTATGAAGGTGGCGCTGAATGGCGTTTTTCTGACGGTACAACCGTTAAAGGAATGTTCACCGGTAAATCAGGTCTTTCTGCTGACGCAGATGCTGCTCAGGAGCCTGTTAGCATGGATTTCTACTACATCGTTACCGATAAGTGTACGGAGTGTGTAGGTTTCCACGATGAACCGCAGTGCGCTTCTGTTTGTCCGGTTGATTGCTGCGTGGATGACGAAAACAACCGCGAATCAAAAGAAGAATTGACAGCTAAAAAAGAATCGCTTCACGCATAATTCTTTTTTGTCTCACACAATAAAATGCCATCTGGTTAATTCCATGATGGCATTTTTCTTGTTCGTGAATACTGTAACTTCACGCAACCCGTTTTAAAAGCATGGTGAATCGCAATTCAATATTCCTTCTGCTGCTTTGCCTGTTTGGTCTCAAAAGCCTGACTGCACAGAACAACTTGCCTGCTCTTGAAGATACTCTCAGGAAATGCGGCAAATCTATGTTCAAAGGCAATGATGCGGAAAAGATGAATGCCAATGTCCGATTTCTGAATACAATGCGCATCGCACTTGAGAATGAGAATGCATTTGCGTATCCATTTGACTCTCTCAAGTTTATTGCACGGCTCACTGCACCTGATAACGCATTCCGTATTTTCAATTGGAACATTCCGCAGGACGATGGCACACACAAGTACTATGGATTCATTCTGGTGGATCAGGATGCCATTCAGAATAAAAAGTCGAAAAAATCCAACCTGAAAAATCAGGGACGCTATGTCGTATATGAACTGACAGATCAGTCGGACTTCATCAAAACACCGGAGATGGCCATCCTGAATTGTGACAAGTGGTACGGATCTTTGTACTACAAAGTCATTCTTAACGCCCACAAAGGCAAGAAATATTACACCTTACTCGGTTGGGATGGTAACAATAAGCTCACATGGAAAAAAGTAATTGACGTGCTGACTTTTTCAAAAGAAGGCATTCCGGTTTTCGGAGAAGAGATGATGTTTCAGGTGAATCGTCTCTCCAAACGAAGAGTGATTTTTGAATTCAAAGCAGAACTTATAATGACTTTGAAATACGAAGACAAAAAGCAACGTATCGTATTTGACCATCTTGCACCGGAAGTATCAGGTGCTGAAGGAATGTACCAGTTTTATGTGCAGACTTTCTCGTACGACACTTACAATTTCAAGAAAGGAAAGTGGGTTTACAAACCGGATGAAGACATACGAAACCCGAAATCGAAGAAGGACGATCAATACACTCCTCCCGACAACGGCCCGAAATAGGTCTTGTTAAAATTCGCCAAACGGTTATGGATTTTTAACGCGGCGAGCATCCTGCGTTTGAACAATAACAGAAAAATGAAAATCGTTTTTCCGTTATAAAAAACGCAACGCCATGACAACCCGTTCCCTCCTTCCGATTATTGCAATCTCAACACTCGTACTCGGTTCATGCGGCTCTGCCGATTACAACGCAGAGTCAAAACAGGTCGCCGATTCTGCATCTTCGTACTACGAGGCTCCTCCGGGAGTGAATGAGAGTTCTGAGAATAAGATCTCGGAAATGTATCAACAAAGTGCTGCTACTGCAGACTCCATCAAAACAGTACTGAAATCCTCTGCCGCATCATTGAACCGGCTCGATAGTACGCATATGTTTGTGCGAACAGCTGATGTCAGATGCCGGGTCGACGAAGTAGCGGATGCAACCTACCGCGTTGAAAAAACAGTGCGCGAACTTGGAGGGTATGTCAATGACACGCGTCTCTCCACAACGCAGAACTGGCAACACGAAGTACGCACGGATCCTGATTCCGTTAAGCGAAGTTCGAGCTATCGGGTAGCAAACAATCTTGTTATTCGCGTGCCGGCCAAAAATCTCGACAGTCTCTTATCTGCTCTCGCTCCGTTGGTTCAATACATGGATTACCGTAATGTGAATGTGAATGACATTACACTTGAACAACTTGCCAAACAGCTGGAACAAAAACGTCTGGCAGTGTACAACGCAATGCTGCAAAGCAAAGTTGTGGATCAGAATGTAAAGCCGGACAAACTAATGAATGCAGCGGAAGCCATGCTCGCCAAGCAGGAACAAGCTGACAATGCCTATCTGGAATCGTTGCGTCTTAACGATAAAGTCGAGTTCGCCACTCTGAACTTGCAGCTCTATCAGCCCGAGGTAATTACTACCTCCCTGGTTTTCATTGAAGAGCCGCAACCTCCATACACCGCTTCTATCGGCGCACGTTTACTCAACTCGCTTGAAGCAGGATGGACAGGATTCAGCTATATCCTTTCCGGAATTGTTTTGTTGTGGCCGTTATGGCTCATTGGAGGAATAACATGGTATATCGTTCGCCGTTGGCAACGCCGCCGCACAACGGTTCAATAAACAGACGAACTTCCGAACGATCACATCCCTAAGCGTGGAACATCTACTTGATGTTTCACGCTTTTTCATTCGGAATTTCACCGGTCGTACGCTGAACTATTTGTAATTTCGCATCTCAATATCTACAAAAATGTCAGCTACTGTTCTCACAAAAAAAGTTCACAACTTCAGCGCAGGTCCCGGAATTCTTCCTGCAGAAGTATTACGTCAATCAGCAGATGCCTGCATCAATTTCGACAACCTCAATCTTTCGTTGCTGGAGATTTCTCACCGCAGCAAGAATTATGAAGCGGTGATTGACGAAGTGCGTGCTCTCACCAAAGAATTACTTGGTGTTGGCGACGGATGGCAGGTTCTTTTCCTTGGAGGCGGAGCAAGCTTGCAATTCGGTATGGTTCCAACCAATTTGTTGCGTCCTGATGGTTATGCTGCTTACGTGAACACAGGAGTTTGGGCGAGCAAAGCAATCAAAGAAGCAAAGATCATCGGTAACACCAAAGTGATCGCTTCTTCCGAAGACAAGAAGTTCGGATACATTCCGAAAGGATATGAAATTCCTGCTGACGCTGATTATCTGCACATCACTTCCAATAATACAATTTACGGAACGCAAATGAAGTCGTTCCCGAAATCTCCGATTCCTGTTGTATGCGATATGTCGTCCGACATTTTCAGCAAGCCGGTGAACGGAAATGATTTTGCTTTGATCTATGCGGGAGCTCAGAAAAATATGGGCCCTGCCGGCACAACGATGGTTGCCGTGCGTGAAGACATTCTCGGAAAAACCGGAAGAAAAATGTTGTCCATGCTCGATTACCAGGTGCAGATCAAAGGAGGTTCCATGTACAATACGCCTCCTGTATTCCCGATCTATGTAGTGTTACTCACGCTGCGTTGGCTGAAAGCAAACGGCGGACTCACTTGGATCGGCAAGATCAACGATCAGAAAGCATCCGCTATGTACGGAGAAATTGACCGCAACTCCTTGTTCACAGGCACTGTAATTGACAAAGAAGATCGTTCCAACATGAACGTAACTTTTGTGATGACACGCCCGGAACTTGAACCTGAGTTCGATAAAATGTGGAAAGAAGCAAATATTTCCGGAATACGCGGACACCGTGATGTTGGCGGATATCGTGCTTCACTTTACAATGCATTACCGCTGGAAAGTGTTCACGCACTCGTTGAAGTTATGCAGGAGTTCGAAAAGAAATTCGCTTAAGAATTCACCGCTTTATGAGTAAAATAATTCTCGCCAACGACGGCATCGACAATACCGGCAAAGCTCTTCTGGAGAATGCTGGATTCACAGTACTCACCGATAAAGTTGCACAGGATAAACTTGTAAATTTTATCAATGAAAATAAAGTAATCGCGCTTACTGTTCGTTCCGCAACGCAGGTTCGCAAAGATCTGATTGACGCTTGCCCTGATCTTAAAGTGATCGGTCGCGGTGGCGTCGGAATGGATAACATCGACGTTGAATATGCACGGGGCAAAGGAATTGAAGTGATCAATACACCTGCGGCTTCTTCTCACTCGGTTGCCGAATTGGTATTCGCACATCTGTTCAATGCTGTGCGATTCCTGTACGATTCAAACCGTCACATGCCTTCAAAAGGTCACACCGATTTTGAAGCACTGAAAAAGAAGTATGCCAAAGGAATTGAACTTAAAGGAAAAACTCTGGGCATCGTTGGTTTCGGTCGTATCGGACAGGCTGTAGCTAAAATCGGATTGGGTCTCGGGATGAAAATCAAAGCGCACGATCCGTTTATTCAAGGTGCAATCATTAACCTGGATATTGACGGAGTTGCGGAACCTATTCGCGTAAACATTCACTCCGAACCGTTGGCGGATGTATTGAAGAACTCAGATCTGATTACATTCCATGTACCCGGAGGAAATCTCATCACTGCGAATGAAATCGCAACAATGAAAAAAGGTGTGATTCTGGCGAATGCTGCGCGCGGCGGTGTAATTGATGAACGCAGTTTGCTCGATGGCCTTAACACAGGACACATCGCACACGCTTGTCTTGATGTATTCATGAATGAACCGAAACCTTCAGAAGAATTGCTCAAGCATCCGAAGATTTCTTTAACTCCGCACATTGGTGCTGCAACTGAAGAAGCGCAGGAACGCATCGGAATCGAACTCGCTGAAAAGCTGATCGCAGCATTACAGTAAATCAATTAACGGAATTACAAGTGGCTACCATAATACCGTTTCGTGGAATCCGACCTGTGCGCGACAAAGTTCAGCTTGTGGCTTCGCGTTCAGTTGACAACTACGGGCGCAACGATCTGAATGAAAAACTGCGCGGTAATCCGTACACATTTCTTCATGTTATTCATCCGGATTTCAAAGACGGCAAACGCACCAAACCGGGTTCGCCGGAGCGTTTGAAAAAAATCCGCGCACAGTACGACGAATTCCACCGCGAAGGAATTTTCATCAGAGAAAACAAGCCTGCGTATTACGTTTATCAGCAAATCAAATCAGGTATTCACTTTACAGGAATCATTGCCTGCACAGGCATTGATGATTACTTCAATGGAGTGATCCGTATTCACGAACAGACGCTGACAGAAAGAGAAAAGAAACTCAAGGAATACCTTGATGTATGTCAGTTCAACGCTGAGCCTGTTTTGTTCTGTTATCCTGATCACAAAGGAATCAACGATATCATCAGCCGTAAAATCTCCGAACGTGAAGAATATGATTTCTCCACTACGGATCGCGTACATCACAAACTGTGGATCATCGACAACGCAGACGATGTGAACCTTGTGCAGAAATATTTCACTGAGATTCCGGCAGTATATATCGCAGACGGACATCACCGCTCCGCTTCTTCTGCCCTTCTCGGCAAATCAATGCGTGAAGCAAATCCCGATTATACAGGTAAAGAACCTTGGAACTATTACCTGGGCGTTTTCTTCCCGGAGTCGCAATTGAAGATTTACGATTTCAACCGCGTTGTAAAAGATCTCAACGAACTTTCAAAGGAGGAATTCATTGAAAGACTCAAAGCTGACTTTGAAATCATCAATCACGGAACAACCGCATTCCGTCCGTACAGAAAGCATGTTTTCAGTATGTATCTCGATAATACATGGTATGAATTGCAACTGAAACCCGGGCGTGCACATGATGAGGAGCCTGTTGGTTCGCTGGACGCTTACCTGCTTTCTACATTCATCCTCTCTCCTATCCTTGGAATTCATGACCTGAAAACGGATCCAAGAATCGGATTTGTTTCCGGAATCAAAGGAGAAGGTGAATTGAAAAATCAGGTCGACAACTGGAAGTTCACGGTTGCATTCGGGCTTTATCCAGTTCAGATGGAAGAACTAAAGCTCATTGCAGATACAAATTCCATCATGCCGCCTAAAACAACATGGGTTGAACCAAAGATGCGAAGTGGCTTGGTGATTTATCCTCTAAACGAAGAATAATATTTCATGTCGGTCAGCGGGAACCTGCTTCAGTTCAAATCGCAATTGCCGGATCATGTTACGTTGATCGCGGTAAGCAAAACGCATCCTTCACAAGCAGTTCTGGAAGCCTACAGCAGCGGCCACCGTGATTTCGGTGAAAACCGGGTTCAGGAACTTGTACCGAAACATGAAGAATTACCGAAAGACATTCGTTGGCATCTCATTGGTCATTTGCAAACGAACAAAGTAAAATATGTTGCTCCGTTTGTTCACATGATTCATTCCGTTGATTCGGAAAAATTATTGGCAGAAATCAGTAAACAAGCCCTGAAGTGCAATCGCATGATTCCTGTACTCCTTCAGATTTTCATCGCGCAGGAAGAAACTAAATTCGGTTTCTCATCAGAAGAGTTACGGTCAACTGCGGATAAATACATTTCCGGTTCTTTTCCCGGTGTAGAAATTCACGGCTTCATGGGAATGGCTACCAATACGGACAACGAGCAACAAGTCCGTCGTGAATTCCGGACTTTGCGGGCGATGTACTCGGAATATTCCGCGCAAATTCCGACAATGAACACACTTTCAATGGGAATGAGTTCCGATTGGAAAATTGCAATTGAAGAAGGTTCTACAATGATTCGCATCGGTACGGCTATCTTTGGCCATCGCTGAGATTTCTGAATTACAAGTAACTTTGCAGCATGAGCGAGCAAGAAAAAGATCAATCGGTTCCCGAACCTGTATTTCAATTGAGCGAAAACTTCAGTAGTGCATACTTCGGTAAGCTGCCTGATGCGGTTACAGGCGAACACGCCTCTGCCAATGATCAAAAGCTCATTAGTAATTTCATTGCTTTGCTCATAGATCCCGCCCATCGCGATCTGAAATCAGATGTACTTGCAATTCTTCGCAACGCCAAAGCAGATCAGTTTCTGGTGGATTTGCTGCAAATGGATCAATACCGCAAAGTGCGCAGAGAATTAATCATGGCCTGCTGGGAAAGCGGACTTGATTTCACGAAACACTCCGCATTCTTCTGTTCCATCGTAGCTTCGCCAGAATCCAGCAACGAAGAAATTCTTGAGGCTATCACAGTAATCGAAGAAATGGCCGGAGAATTAACGGAAGAAGAAATTAACACCGGTCGGAACATTCTAACCTCAGTTCCGGAATCTGCTGCACTTTATCCTCTAATTCGTTCCATTGGTCGATTTTCTTAAATCCCAGAGTTGGTAAGTTAATTTCCATTTTGCTGATTACAAGCATATTACAATTATCAACCATAATCATAGATTATTAACATTCTATTGATAATAAGTTGAGTTACTCTATTTTTGCCTGATCGAGTGCGCAATATCAGTTCATCGCACTTCGCTCAACAACCCTTACTAATTAAGTCGCAAACACAAATTAGAACGAATGAAAACAAGAAAACTACGCACATCACTAGGACTGCGGTTGTTATCCACGAAAAGGATATTCACAGCATTGTTCTTTGTAATGGCTTGTCAGGTTGCGCAATCTCAGGTTGCGAACTATGGCTTCACGCAGCTATCCGGAACTTATACGCCAATTACGGGCGGTCAGGTTTACGGAAATGCAACGTCGGATGACCAAAGATTTGTTGACCCGGCAGTTCCTGCAGGAGGAACTGGAACAACAGGAGTCGGAATTCCTATCGGATTCAACTTCACTTACGACGGACAAGTTTTCGACCGTCTTGCAATCAATAACAATGGTTGGATCAGTTTGGGTAACTCTGCATTGAGCCCTGCTGTGGACATTCAATCTTCATCTTCTTACACTGCGCTTTCTGCAACTTCTGTAGCAACACCAACTTATTTACGCTCACGTATTGCAGGTATGGCAGTAGACCTTCAGGGTCAAGCTGGGTCTGAAATTCGTGTTGAAACTATTGGTACAGCACCTAACAGAGCGTGTGTTGTTCAATGGACTAACTACCGCCGTTTCAATCAATCAGGAATGAGCTTGAATTTTCAGATTGTACTATTTGAAACTTCAAACAACGTTGCTGTAATCTATGGTAGCAATACTTACATCGCTACTTCCTATACTGCACATGTCGGCTTAGGTGGAACTGTTAACACTGACTTCAACAACAGAACTACAACAACCAACTGGAACACAACAACCGCTGGAACATTGAACACTTCCAGTTGTACATTCTCAACATCAGTTACTGCTCCGGTTTCCGGGACCACTTTCCTGTGGTCTCCTCCGTCTCCATGCACCGGTGCTCCGGCTCCTGGTAATACTCTGAGCTCATCAAACCCTGTATGTTCAGGAGTGAATTTCACTTTGAGTCTTCAAAATACCAATATGGGTACAGGTATCACTTACCAGTGGCAGTCATCTCCGGATGGTATTACATGGACTAACATTGCGTCAACAAACCAGACTGCAACTGTTTCGCAGACTACTACAACTTATTATCAATGTCTGGTAACATGCACCAATTCGGGAGTAACCATTGCATCTACTCCTGTAATGGTAAGTATGAACGCCTTCTCAAATTGCTACTGCAGCACTATCCCTTCCAATGCTGCAGATGAAGAGATCACTAACGTGACTGTGGGTACTTTGAACAACAACTCAGCTTGTGCTACAGTTGCACCAGGTCCTGGATCTATTGCTGCGCGTTACGGGAACTACACTTCCGGAGTAGGTGCACCAACTCCACCTATCATGAACATCAATTCTGTAGTGAATTTCGCTGTAACTGTAGGTACTTGCGGCACGAATAACTTCACGAGCGGTCTTGCAATTTTTATTGATTACAACCAAAACGGTTTGTTCACTGATCTAGGTGAAAAAGTATATTCTAACGGAGCAGCGTCTAACATTAACTGTGTTCCGGCTACAATTGTTTCTGGCACTTGGACAGTTCCGGGCACTGCTACTACAGGTCTGACACGCATGCGCATCATTAATTCCGAGAACATTTCCGGTGATGCGATCACTCCTTGTATGACTTATACTTACGGTGAGACAGAAGATTATCTTGTGAATATTCAACCGGCTGCTAACGTTGATATGTCAGTAGTTTCTATCCTGTCTCCATCTACAACCGGATGTCATGGTGCTACAGACAGTGTTAAGGTTCGCATCCAGAACATGGCTTCTCAAGCTATCGACTTCTCTGTTACTCCTGTTGTAATAAACTCAAGCGTAACTGGTCCAAACCCGATGTCATTCCCGGCATTCACAATCAACGCTGGTACATTGGGCATCTTGGCAACGAAAGACACTGTAATTTATACCGGGTACAACATGACTGCTCCTGGTACATATGTATTCAATGCCAGTATTGCAGCCCCGGGAGATGGAAACGCCCTGAATGATGCGGCACCTGCGTTGTCTGTTATTAACTCAGGCGGAACATTCACAGCTTCCAACGGTGGCGAATTGTGTCTGGGCAGCTCAATGATCGTTAGCACTGTTGGTTCAACCAACGGAGGAACAGTTCAATGGGAATCTTCACCTGATGGAATTACCTGGACTCCGGTGATCGGTGCTGTTCTTGCTACTGATACCGTAACACCAAACGATACACTACTCTATCGTGCTGTGGTTTGTGGATACTTGTATTCAACTGTTGATACGTTGTTCCCTGAACTTGTTGTTCCGGCAACCACGGTAAACGACACAATTTGCGGTAACGGAACTGTAACACTTAGCGCGTCCGGCAGCGGTACCTTGAACTGGTACGATGCAGCAACAGGTGGTACGATGGTTAACTCCGGAACTACATATTCCGTTGCTATTTCTGCAACAGATACATTCTATGTAGAGAATACATCAGGAACACCTCCAACTTTCCACCAAACTACATATGCAGCAGGTAACGGTTCGAGCGGAAACGTGTTCACTATTAAAGCGTTGAACACGATTACAATCACCGGATTTGATGGTCACCTCAGTTCAACTGCAGGTTCTCCTTCTACTTGGGAAGTTTGGTATCGCCCTAACGACTACTTGTTGACACCTGGTTCTCACTTGTCAAATGCAGGTTGGACGCAATTGGGAACTGGTACTGTAAACAGTGCTGGTGCGGGTAACCCAACTCCGGTTCCTGTTGCGATGAACTTGGTGATCCCTGCTGGATCTACATATTCATTCCAGATCTTTACAACTACCGGATCTGTTTCTTACACAAACGGAACTACTCTTGGTGCGTTGTACAATGCTAACACTGACCTTGAAGTTTATCAGGGACATGGTGGTACAGCGTTCTCAGGAATGGTTAACTCACCTCGTGTGTTCAATGGCCGCATTCATTACTCTGCTGGTTGCGGAAGTGTTCGTACTCCTGTAATCGGTGTTGTAACTCCTGCACCTGTGGTTAGTGCAACTTCTTCCAACAGTGTTTGCGGAAACGGAACTTCTACATTAGTTGCTTCCAGCGTAAATACAAACTACGCTTATACTTGGACACCTCCTGCTACGCTTAACACCGCGACAGGCGATACGGTAATCGCGTCTCCTTCTACAACTACAACTTATATTGTTACAGGTGTCGATGCGTCTACAGGATGTACTGATTCAGCTTCTGTCGTTGTGATTCATGCAATGAACCCTGTTGGTACCGCAACTGTAAGCAACGACTCAGTATGTGTCGGAGCTCAGGTTACTCTGGACGTAACAACCGGAAACCCGAACGTAATTGTTGGAACAAACCAGGCGCAGAACACAACAACAACTTATCCTGCTCCTTATGGTAACTGGTACTTTGGATCACGTCACCAATTCCTTATTACAGCCGCTGACCTTACAGCTGCTGGTCTTGCAGCAGGCCCAATTGATGCGTTGTCATTCTACGTAACAACACTTACAGCAACTACACTGGATAACTTTACTATCCAGATGGGGCAAACCAACACAGCCAGTCTGACTGCGTTCCTTACTGTTCCAATGACAACTGTATATTCCAACGTAGCGTATACACCAACTCTGGGAATCAACCAACATGTGTTCAGCACTATTTTCGTGTGGGATGGAGTATCCAACATCGTTATTGAGACTTGTCACAACAACACCGCTTATACGAATAACTGCGTGTTCCAGCTGACCAATACAACTTATAACTCGTCAGTTTACTTTTATCAGGATGCTGCAGGTGTTTGTTCAAACAACACAGTTAACGGTACTGCTACACAGCGTCCTCGAATGGTTCTGCGTCGTGCATTCCCGTATGACTACGCTTGGACTCCGACTTCTTCGCTCAACAACGCGAATATTCAGAGCCCGACTGCAACAATCCCTGGCTCAATCAGCTATGTTGTAACAATCACTGATTCCACTTCAGGATGTTCTATCATGGACACAGTGGATGTATTCGCACTTCCTACCCCAGCTCCTGCATTAGGTGCTGACACGGTAATCTGCTCGAATTCACCACTTACACTTGATGGAACCGCTGGCCCTTACACTTACTTGTGGCAAGACAGCACAACTGCACAGACTTACACTGCAGGTGCTTTCGGAACTTACAACGTAACTGTAACCGACACAACCAGCGGATGCGCTGCAGCAGATACAATTCTTATCGGGGTGAACATTGCTCCAAGCTTCACACTTGGAACTGATGTAACCATCTGCGCAGGGAACCAGTCAACCTTCACCGGACCTTCAGGAACGTATACTTACCTCTGGAGCACCGGCGATACAATTGACAACATTGTAACGGGAACCGCAGGATCTTACGATCTTACAGTAACCGATACATTGACAGCATGTTTCAGCAGTGACACGGTTGTATTGAACGTGAACCCTGTTCCGGCAGTTGCACTGGGTGCTGATACATCGATTTGTTCTGCTAGCGGAGCTCTGACTTTATCAGCTCCTGCAGGTAACTACACTTATCTCTGGAGCACAACTGATACAACTCAGACTATTTCCGTGAACACAACCGGTATCTATGAAGTGGTGGTAGTTGACACAGCTACTTCATGCAGCTCATCAGATACAATTCAGGTGATCTACAACACGTCTCCTTCTGTAGCTCTCGGTAACGACACTACATTCTGCAGCAACAACGGCCCGATCACTCTTGTTGCTCCTGCAGGTCCGTACAACTATGTTTGGTCTGACCTTTCTACAGGAACTACCTTGAACGTATCAGCTACGGGTAATTACTACCTGGATGTTACAGATTCTATTAACGGATGCGTATCCACAGATTCTATCATGGTGAACGTACCAATGTCTCCGGCGGTTTCGCTGAACGACACAGCGTTCTGCGGAACAAGTGTAGTTCTGAATG
Organism: Bacteroidia bacterium; assembly: GCA_023151315.1. Taxonomy (GTDB): domain Bacteria; phylum Bacteroidota; class Bacteroidia; order Palsa-965; family Palsa-965. The sequence goes on along the minus strand of JAKLJE010000019.1, from coordinate 20,678 downwards.
GTCCTGCAGGTTCTTACATGTACATGTGGAGCACTTCAGATACAACTCAAAGCATCCTGGTAACTGTAAGTGGTGTTTATACTCTTACTGCTACTGACTCTGCTAGTGGTTGCGTAGGTGTTGACTCTGCATCTGTTAACGTTAACGCGAACCCTGTTGTAACTGCTACCGCTTCTTCATTCACTCCATGTGTTGATGATGCAAACGTGCTCCTGACAGGATCTCCTGCAGGTGGAACTTTCACAGGCACTTCTGTAACAGGCAGCCAATTTGATCCGTCAATTGGTGCAGGGAACTACACAATCGTTTACAACTATACCGATGTAAACGGATGTTCAGGTGCCGATACAATTGCAATCAACGTTAATGCGTGCGTAGGTGTAAATGAAAACTTCGCTGGTTCAGGAATGAATGTTTATCCTAACCCGAACAGCGGATTGTTCACTTTCGCAGCTGCTGATGTAAATGCTAAAGAAATGACCATCGAAATCGTAACTATCGAAGGTCAGGTGATCAAATCTGATAAGTTCAGCAACGTTCAGGGTAACTTCACTGAAGAAATCAACATGAACGAATTCGCTAACGGAGTATACTTCATGCGTGTAACAACGGATGGATCTGTATTCACTCAGCGTATTGTGAAGCAGGACTAATCTGACAGATTAACCTTAATACTAAAGCCCCCCCAACTTGTTGGCGGGGGCTTTTTCATTCCCAAAAAACACTAATTCTTTAATAGCCACGTTGCAATGCGTTGGCGAATTCGGCTCAATTCGGGCAACACCGCTATCTTTACAAGCTGTGAATACACTCACCCGTTTTATATTCCGCTCCTACCTGCCTCCGTTCGCACTCACCTTTGTGATCTCGGTGTTTGTGCTGTTCATGCAGTTTCTGTGGAAATGGGTAGATGAACTCGTGGGTAAAGGATTGGACGGTAGTCTTGTGGCAGAGCTGTTCTTCTACGCCGGTTTATCTGTAGTTCCGCTGGCCATTCCAATGGCAGTTCTTCTCGCTTCTCTTATGACATTCGGAAATCTGGCCGAGAACTACGAACTCGCTGCTCTGAAATCCAGCGGCATGTCGCTTGTACGCATCATGCGTCCGCTCATCATCATTGCCGTTCTGACAACGGTTTTTGCATTTGTATTTTCCAACTATGTGCTGCCATACACGAATCTCAAAATGTTCTCGACACTTTACGATATACGGCAGCAGAAACCCGCACTGAACATTAAAGACGGAATTTTCTATAATGAAATTGATGGTTACAGCATACGTATTCAGAAAATTGCTCCTGATAAAGTGAATCTGGAAGGTGTGATGATTTATGATCATACGGATCATATGGGCAATACCACGTTAACGGTTGCGGAGAACGGTAAAATGTTTATGACGGACGATAAGCGCTATCTCGTTCTGGAACTGAATAACGGAATTTCCTACAAAGAAGTCTGGGATCAGGAGAACGCAAACGCTACAAGGCCTTTCACGCGTGTATCGTTCAAAAATCAATTGCTGCGTCTTGATCTTTCCGGGTTTGAAATGCAACGTACCGAAGAAGATCTGTTCAAGGACAACGACAAAATGCTCAATGGAGAGCAGCTTCTGTCGTACATCGACACGTTCCGCATGGAAATTCAGAACGACTACAATTCTTTCAACAAGTCGCTTAACAACGCTTACTTCGTTCATACTCGTTCGTATTGGGAACTGCACGACAGCCTTAAAACAAAACCGGACACCGGATCCATATTCTCCGGCTTTAACAAAGAAGAACGTAATCGAATTTACGAGATGGCAATGAATAATGCCCGTAATTGCCGCGCGAATGCAGAATCAAAGATGAATGAAATCAAGGCGCAGCAAAGATCTATCTCGAGATTTCAGATTGAATTCTGGAGAAAGTACACGCTTTCCTTTGCATGTTTGCTCATGTTCTTTATCGGTGCGCCGTTAGGAGCTATTATCCGCAAAGGCGGACTGGGTATGCCGGTGGTATTCTCAATTATCTTCTTCATCATTTTCTGGGTGATATCGATTACGTTTGAGAAACTCAGCATGAAAGGAGCTTTACCGCCATTTATCGGTATGTGGATGTCCTGCGTGATATTTATTCCCGTTGCGGTGATTCTTACACGCAAGGCTACAGCAGATGCCAACCTCTTCGATATTGAATCGTATCTCAACTTTTTCAAGAAATTGCTCCGAAGGAACAAAGAAGTAAACAAAGCACCGGATGTCCCTGAAAATATTACAGATCTGTAATAAACCGCCGGTTCCTCCGAGGGATGGTGGCTGCCTGGCCATGCTGAGAATGACGGAAGGATTTCTGGAAGCAGGATGCACAGTACATGTTCTGGCTATAGAAACTGATAAGCATCGATTTCAGAAAACCGCAGAGTTTGCTGAACTTGTCAAACGCACATCAATGGATGCAGTATACGTGAATACTGCAGTGCGTTGGCTGCCTGCATTTCTGTCCCTGTTTAAATCGTCTTCATACAACATTGACAGATTCTACAGTTTGGGGTTCGAATCAAGATTGATCTCTCAACTGGCAGAAAATGAATACGACATTGTACAACTGGAAAGTTTGTATGTTGCGCCTTATGTGCCTGCAATCCGCAGAATGTCGAAAGCGAAAATTGTTCTTCGTGCGCACAATACAGAAAGCGAAATCTGGAAAAAATATGCTGAGGAAACAGAAGATACTTTCAAAAAAATCTGGTTCCGCGATCTCGCACGTAAACTTGAAATGTACGAGCGAAAAGCACTTCAAAATGTGGAGGCTGTTGTTCCCATTACACTGCAAGATGAACAAAGACTTCGTGCGATGTCTCCGGAACAGCAACAGTTT
>JAKLJE010000019.1:0-17808 GCA_023151315.1 Bacteroidia bacterium | reverse complement strand
GCATGAAACAACTTCGATTGATCAATCCGTTCAAGACCGTACTGTTTACCATATCGGCGCAATGGACTGGAAACCGAATTATGACGGTGTTGAATGGCTGTGCCGGGAAGTATGGCCGCTTGTGCTGAAGTCAGTACCTGATGCTGAATTGCATCTTGCAGGCAAGAGCCTTGACTCACAAATTAACTTCGGAGAACGCATTCACAACCATGGAGAAGTGGGAAGTGCTGCAGAATTCATGTCGCGTTATCAGGTTATGGCTGTTCCGCTGCATTCAGGCGGCGGCGTAAAAATCAAAGTGATAGAAGGATTATTCTCCGGCAAGCCGGTAGTTACCACGCCGATCGGAGCTGAAGGCATTGCATGCACGAACGGAGTTGATATTGCCATTGCAGACAATGCTGCAGATTACGCCCGTAACATCGTCGAATTGCTTCTGAATCCGGAAAAAGCCGCAATGATGGGTGAAGCCGGAAAAAAAACTGCTGCAGAAAATCACGAACTCGGTCGTGTTACCGAAAAATTATGTGATTTTTACAACAAGTTGATTCATTCATGAGCCGTCAGAAGCTGGTATTCCTTACTTCACGTGTTCCGTGGCCCCTTGAAAAAGGCGACAAATTGCGTGCGTGGTATCAGTTACGCGAACTTTCCAGACATTTCGATATCACACTGATCAGCATTTGTGAAGGAGAATTGCATCCGGATGCAAGAGCGAATATAGAGCCGCATTGCAAGGAGTTTCATGTTTTCAGCTTGACACGCAAAGAGATGATGCGAAACATGTTCAAGGCATTATTTACAAAAATGCCTATGCAGGTTGCTTGGTTTTACTCTGAACGTGTACAGGCTGAAATCGATCGTGTCATTGACGAGGTGAAGCCAGACAGAATATACTGTCAACTCATCCGTACAACCGAGTATGTCCGCAAGCGAACAGATGTAATCCGTATTGTGGATTTCATGGATGTATTCTCGAAAGGACTTGAACGTCGCCTGGACAAAGTGAACATCTTCAAGCAACCCGCATACTATTTCGAGATGAAACGAGTTGCACGATACGAAGGAGAAATCTTCAGCGAGTTCAATCGCCACACGATTATTTCCACGCAGGATCGCGATCTCATGCGGGTTCGTCGTCCGGCGGAAATAGCAGTAATTCCGAACGGGGTTGATCTCAAGTTCTTTCATCCGCTTCATCGACATAAAGAATTCGATCTGCTGTTCAACGGCAACATGAATTATCCACCGAACGTAGAAGGAGCTGTATTTCTTGTAAAAGAAATTCTGCCGCTTCTCCTGAAACGTTATCCGGCAATTAAAGTGCTGATTTCAGGTGCTAATCCGTCTGCAGAAGTGCGCGCATTGGAATCTGCCAACGTTCAGGTTACGGGTTGGGTTGATGACATCAGAGAAAGCTTTGCGCGTTCGAGAATACTGGTTGCACCTATGAAGACCAGCATCGGTTTGCAGAATAAATTGCTGGAAGGAATGGCAATGAAAATCCCTTGTGTTACAACTCCGCTTTCCAACAACGCTTTGCGCGCGCGTCCGGGCAAACAGATTATGCTTGCAGAGACACCGGAAGAATTTGCCGAAGCCATTTCTGCACTCATATCTCAGCCGGCACTAGCTGTTTCTATTATAGATGAAGCGTGGAAATTTGCCCGCGATTACTACAGCTGGGAACCATTGTGTGATCGACTCGCAATACTAATCGGCAAAGAAGATTGATGAAGATTTCTCTTAGCACCTTGGTTATTTTGCTGCTGTTGAACGGATGTATGTATTCCGATTCACAGATAATCCAAAGTGATGATTCAACACAAACAGAACTTCGCGATCGCACTTCATTTATCCGCGATTCATCCTGCACTGCAGATTCACTTGATATTATATTCTACATTCCAGAAAATTGCATTGCAGAAATTACGAATACACGTCCATTGAAAACAGACAGCAATGTTGTACTCTGTTGCGCTGCAGCTTTCACACGACTTGAGAACGACGTGATTGACGGACTCTTCGTGATAAAAGGAACAAAAATTATCAGCAAAGTAAACAAAGGACTCGGAGGAGGACTAACCATTCCTTACGATGGAAATATTCTGAACTGTTCAATTCAAGGAACAGAGATGGGAAGCAAACTCGATTCGGTTTTCATAGCCGGACTTACTGCCGATTCATCTTCATTCTTCCAACAGATACAACTCAATCGGGATGGACTGCCTCTCGTTTTCAGAAAAGATGTTAGTCTCTTCCAAAGAAGAGCTGTATGTATTCTGAATGGCAGAACTGTAATTGCAGAAAGTAAGTCAGCATGTACGTTACAGCAATTTGCCAATGCTTTGGATTCTGCAGGAATTGATAATTCACTCTATCTTGATATGGGAAGCTGGGATGAAGGTTGGTTCCGTCGAAAAAACGGCAAAATCGAAACAATCGGACTTCTCAGAACCGCTACGCGCCGTCAATCAAACTGGTTCGTATATCGCACAAAACACTGATTTCAATCTGATAATCAGCAGGTTTCCGGGTTAATAATCTCGTTTTTTTTACCGATATTTGATCGACCTATAACCTGACCAATGAAACATTTCCTGTTGATTGCTCTGACAGTGATTAGCGCTTTTGCTTTCACAGTTGCAAAATCATGGGTAATTATTAATCCCACAGCAGTTCAGAATGTTGCCGATTACGAAGCAGCATTAGACAAAGCCGATCTGGACAAGTACCGCTATACCGACAAACGTAACACGCTTACGTTCGACACCGGTTTGCAGGTAGAATTGTTATCGGCGAACGAACTTACCGCTGCAGGATTACCGGTGAACTTGAATAAAGTTCGAACTGCTGAACCTGAATTCGACACGAAACCTGTTTTCAGTCTCGCGGCTAATGGAATAATTCTCGAAGTACAAACACGAACCAAAGTAAAGTAAGCGCACATGAAAAACTTTACTCGGATTCTGGCTGTTATTTTGTTTCTGTTCAGCGTGAATGCTGTTCAGGCTCAGGTTGCGAATGATGATTGCTTTGGCGCAACTCCACTTGGTACACTCGGAACTCCGGCTCCATGTCCGAGCGGAATTGGTGCAGTCTCCACATTCAACAACCTGACGAACGTTAACTCGGTTACAGAAACTCCTTACACCACTCTGATCAACTGTCAGCCGTCTAACAACCCGATGGCTTCACCGGCAACCGATGTTTGGTATTCGTTTGTCAATTCCGGTAACGAAATCAATATTACAATCAACGGCGGAATTTCGAATCCCAACATTGCAATTTACCAAGGTACATGTAACGGACTTGTTGGTCGCGGCTGTGCACAAGGTACCGGCGGAACGTTGACGGCTAACTTCGATCAGATGGTTCCGGGTGTTACATACTACATTCAGATATCCGGAGGCTCACCTGCAGATCAGGGAGCATTCACGCTGACATTGCAGAACGTGAACAACTGTAACGACTGCTTGCTTCAGTCGAATCTTACAGTCAATCCTGCTCCAACCAATGGCACATATCAAGGCGGAACCACAGTTACTTTCTGTTACACGATTACCGGATGGGATCAGCAAAACACAAACTGGCTGCACGCTGTAATTCCGGTTTTTGGTAACGGTTGGGATCTTACAACACTGACAGGATTAACCGGTGCAAACACTTGTGACGGTGGCCCCGGTGTATGGCAATGGTTCAACAACGTAAATACTCCGAACGGAAACGGTATACTTTCCGGGTTCTTCTTCGACGGTGATATCGTTCAGGGTGGTCCTAACGGAGATCCAACCGATAACTTCGGCGATAATTGTAACGGTGTAGTGAACTGGACATTCTGCTGGACAATCACTGCAAAAACTTGTCCTCCCGGACAAACCGGTGATGACCTTGGAATTATCATTGACACATACGGTGACGGAGAAACAGGAAACTGGACGAACGTAGCTTGTGTTGCGGATCCGGTTTACCAGTTTAATGCATCACTTTCCTGCTGCGTATTACCACAGATGATTTCAACAAACGTGAGTTGTTTCGGTGGTAATAACGGAAGCGCTACTGCCACTGCACAAGGTGTTGGACCATTCGACTACAGCTGGGTGAATTCATCCAATACTGTAATTCATACTGACATTGGTGTTATGTCGCCTTCAACAGCAACCAACCTTACCGCAGGTACTTACACAGTTACTGTAACTGACAACAACGACGGATGTGTAACAACACAGACTGTTACCATTACTCAGCCAACACAATTGCAGATACTCATGTCGTCGACACCGGCAGGTTGTAATCAGGCCAATGGTTCCGCTACTGCAACTGCGCAGGGAGGTGTAGGTCCGTATGATTATACATGGACTGACAACAACAACGTTGTGCTCCAGACGGCAAATAACGTTGCCGGTTCTAACACGTTGAACAACGTGGCACAAGGAACGTATAACGTAGTTGTGACTGATGCGAACGGTTGTCTAGCGAACGTTTCTGTAAACGTTGCGGGTGTTCCGGGCAACATGACGAATCAGATGGCATCAACGAATGAAACCTGTGCCGGTGATTGCGATGGTACCGCAACAGTAACAGTTAACGGAGGAACTGGACCTTACACTTACGCGTGGAGTGCCAACGCTGCCAACCAGATTACTCCTACTGCCAACAACTTATGTCCGGGCACATATACCGTTGTTTTTACAGATGCAAACCAATGCTCTGACAGCACTACTGTGACAATCACAGGTCCGCCTGCAGTTACAGCTGTTGCAAGCGCAGTGCCTACTACTATCTGTATCGGGCAATCATCAACACTGAATGTTGTACCGGGAGGTGGAAGCGGAAGCGGATATACTTTCGCATGGCTGCCAAGCGGCGGAAATGTTCAGAGTCCAAGTGTTTCACCTACAACTACCACAACTTATTCTGTAATCGTAACTGATGGAAACGGATGTCCGTCGCCGCAAGCTACAGTTCAGGTAACAGTTTATGGCCCTTTGAATGCAACATTACAGGCCAACCCATCACCTGTGTGTGAAGGATCGAACGTTAACCTGACGGCAACCGCTGCAGGCGGAAACGGAGGACCGTATACATACACATGGCTTCCGGTCGGAACCGGCGGTAACAGTCCGAATACTACAGTTACGCCAACGGTTACCACAACTTACAGTGTAATCATAGATGATGGCTGTACGACTCCAACAGATACAGCAACGGTAACAGTAGTTGTGAATCCGAATCCTGCACCTGCATTTGCGGGGAATCCGCTTCAAGGATGTGCACCATTGTGCGTTACATTCACAACACCTAACAACCCGACTTGGGTTTCGTGTTCATGGCTTTACGGAGACGGAGGACAATCAACAGGAAATTGCAATCCGGTTTATTGCTATAACACTCCTGGAACCTATGATGTAACCATGACTGTTACAGATGCCAACGGCTGCACAGGTACTTTAACGATGCCGGCGTATGTCAATGTTTATCAAAACGTTGTCGCAAACTTTACGGCTTCTCCTCAACCTACAACAATCTTCAATAGCGAGATTACGTTTACAGATCTTTCAACAGGAGGCCCGACAAATTGGACTTGGTATTTCGGGCAGTTGGACAGCAGTTCTAACCAGAATCCATCTTACAACTTCCCTAACGACGGACCTGGTTGTTATGATGTAATTCTGATTGCGGACAATGCATACAATTGTCCGGGACAGGATACCTTGAACGTGTGTATAGATCCTGAATTCACGATCTTCTTCCCGAATACCTTCACTCCTAACGGTGATGGAATGAATGACGGTTTTATTGGCATTGGAGAAGGAATCGCGAAGTACGAAATGTGGATTTTCGACCGTTGGGGAAATATGATTTACTATACCGATGATATTACGAAGCCTTGGGACGGAACGATTCAGGGAAGAATGTGTCAGATTGATACTTACGTTTGGAAAGCGAACGTTACCGATGTATTTGACAAGAAACACAAGTTCATCGGACATGTGAATCTGATTCAATAACGATTCTGAAAAAATTAAAGAAGCCTCGCACTGATAAATCGTGCGGGGCTTTTTTGTGGGAGATAGAGTTGCCACCCTCCAAGGGTCCGTACCCTCCAAGGGTCCGTACCCTCCAAGGGTCCGTACCCTCCAAGGGTGCCGCCCCTTCGCATATTATCAACAAGCGGTTGTGGTGACGGCGTGCGCGTTCAGATTTTTCTGAACTTTATCCCTGAAGATATTCTCATGAATATGGGTGATAAGACACAGATTCTCGACAATAAGCAGGTTTCTCAGCGACTGAATAGATTGGCGTGGCAGGTTTACGAGCAATGTTCCAATGAAACAGAAATCATTGCAGCAGGCATCGGCAAGAACGGATATGTACTTGCTCAGCGTATCGGGGCTTTAGTTGAATCCATTTCCGGATTGAAAGTGAATGTTTCTCGAATTGAATTAAATAAAGATGAACCTCTCTCCCAACCTATCAAACTTGAAGTTGACGCGGAAACATGCAGAAATAAAACCGTGCTTGTGATCGATGATGTATCCAATTCAGGAAAAACACTGATGTACGGAGTAAAGCCGTTTCTGGAATTCCCAGTGCGTTCGATTCTTACACTCGTGCTTGTAGATCGTGATCACAACAGATATCCGGTGAAAACCAATTTTGTCGGTCTGTCACTATCTACGACGCTGCAGGAACACATTTCTGTGGTTCTCAGTGAAAACGGCGACAGCGTTACTCTTGATTAATAAGTCCGCACCGGTAATTCAAAGTCCGGCTTCAAAGTGAATCGTTACTCAATCTGAATCGAGTTCACGCAGGTATGCCCGGGAGATTAAGTCCGCCGAGCAGCATACCAATAGTATTTAGTGGTTAAGAAATCTACTCTTCCTCTTGAGTAGCCCCTACATTTTCATAGAGACGGATAAATTCTGCGAGGTCGGCAGCCTTGAGATCCCACGCTTTCACTTTGTATTGTGCTTTGAGATAATCAGGCTCACGTTCCTGAAGCAGCTCATGAATCATTGTCCACAGCTCATGACCTTTCTTACCTCCAAGTAAAGGACGCGTTTCAGTTTCCGGTTCAAGACGTTGTGCGAGGTGGTCAGTACTCATTTTGAGATAAATAGTTACGCCGGCATCATTCATGACCTGCATATTGTTGCCGAAGCAAGGAGTTCCACCTCCGCAAGCCAAAACGAAATCATCACCTTCAACGGCTTCGCTCAGCTTCTGAGCTTCCGCATCACGAAATACTTTTTCGCCTTCAGTGGCAAATATTGCTGCAACGTCTTTGTTGAAATGCTTTTCAATTTCCTTATCGAGATCGATAAATTTCAATCCGAGTTCAGCTGCGAGTCCACGTCCCAGAGCAGACTTTCCGGCTCCCATAAATCCAACGAGAAAAATTCTCATAGTACTGTGTTTTAAATTCTGATTCAATGTTCGATGCTGTAGTTAACAGACATCATTTTACCGTGTTCGAAATAAAAGTCAGCGAATATATCATCAAAACTTACACGGCGTTCGCCCCACTCGTGCTGTTCAGTGTCTGTAACAACGAATCCTTTCGCTTTCATCATTTGAATTAACTGTTGTTCAGACAATTCAAATATAGGAGTATCGAACATTACGAGTTGTACAGAGTTATCAACTTCTGCGCAAACGAAGGTGAAATCGTGCTCAGGATCAAAGAACAGGGAGAAACCTTTCTCCCAATAATGCCAGACCATTGAGGAGGAACCGTCGATTCCTTCCATTTCTTCTTTTTCGGATGGCTCTCCGAATACCAATCGGCAAACATCAGAACGAACTCCGAAGTTAACCGGTCCAAAACTTTTCAAGGGTACTGCAATCATGGGTTTTCATTGAGGAATGAGTTGCAAATAGACGCAAAAAGCCGAAGAAAAAGTGAATTACGTGTATAAAATGTGAATAAAGTATTTTGTCGTTTCAAATGTACCCGTATCTTTGCACCCGCGTTTCGAAAGAAAAGCACCTGTTAGTGTAAGCAGGAATGATTCCGTAGCTCAGCTGGTAGAGCATTACACTTTTAATGTAAGGGCCCTGGGTTCGAATCCCAGCGGGATCACAGTGAAAGAGAAACCCACCGAAAGGTGGGTTTTTTTATTGCCGGGATTCGAGTATGCTTTCAGCATATCTCACTCGCAAGAATGTCCACAGGACATTCTCAAATTTGCTCGTTCGCCCAGCGGGATCACCAACTAAGACCACTCGATGAGTGGTCTTTTTATTTATCAGGGATTCGTGTCGCCTGCGGCGAAATCACAAGCTAAAATCGTCCACCGGACGATTTCTTGACGCATGTTCTCCCAGCGGGATCACAGTGAAAGAGAAACCCACCGAAAGGTGGGTTTTTTTATTGCCGGGATTCGAGTATGCTTTCAGCAAATCTCGCTCGTGAAGGGTTCCTACCCTCCAAGGGTTCGGACCCTTGGAGGGTGAACTCCCTTGCTACGCCCGGGCGCTGTGAAAATCGAAACAGTAATTGGCAGGCCGCACATGCATATTGTGCTCATAAATTGCCTTCAATTCCGATTCGAGGTCTGAGGATATTCCGAATCGCGCACGTTCCGGATGCTGCCACTGAAACTGTTCCTCTTCCGCATGATTGTTTCCGAAAAACTTGATGGCAACCGGAATTAATCTCGTTCGTAATTCCACGAATTCGCGAGTGTAAATATTCTCTTCGATAGCCTGGACGCTGCTCATAAATTCAAAATACAGTACGCGACGCTGTGGATTACTTTCCAAAACACCTGAAGAATGCGCAATCATGAGATCATGCACGAGAATACCGCCGGGCTTCATATCAACCACTACAGAAGGTTGCTTTTCAAGAATGCAGATAGACTCTTTGCTTTTGTGGCTACCGGGAATAACCCGCAATGCACCATTGTTTTCGTCAGCTGCATCGAGGTATATTCCCACCATAATTGTTCTTCCGGGCTGACCGTTATTCACATCCTGATGCCACAACACCGGACTTTGATCGCCCCTGTTTTTGATAACAGCGAATTCCTGAATCGGGAAAAAATCGGGACCGCAAATTGCTTCGGCAATAGAAAGCAACATCGGACTTCCCATCAACTCTGCAAATACGCTTTCGTTCCTGAAACATAGATTTCCTGCATTGACGAAATATGAATTTCCATCTTCAGCAGTAATAACCGCATCTGATGAACCCGGCGATAAACGGATCCGCTCCAGCGCATCGCGCAAACGAAGAATCCATTCATCAGAAATCGCGACTTGCAGTTTGACAAAACCTGATTCGCGAAAGTGATCAACTTCCTCTGACGTTATGAATGCGATACTGCTTGATTCCATCAATGCGACGAACAGTTAACATGTACTAAAATGCAAATAAAGTAAATCGGCTGATTCAGAACTCACGGACGTTTCGATGCGAGGAAACTTTTCCCCATTTCATAACCGTGAAGATAGTCTGTACGAATATCTTCTTTGGAGTCAGTATAAACACCCGCTTTCAAATTCATTTGCGGTGCAATCTGTTGTACTTGAATTCCATCAGGAACATTTGAGATAAAACGTAAAGCGCGATTATGATTTTCGTGATTGGTCGCAAATATCTTTTTGAGTCCAGGAGATTTTCTGTAATACAACTCCCCGAATTTATCGAGCCAGGATTGCTGCTGTTCTCCTGCGGTGTCCGTACGAATCAGAGTTATTTCCGCTGCCCCTTGCTTCACTGCCCATTCAACAGGAATCGGATCGCTCCAGGCTCCGTCCAAATAATCCGTTCCGTTGAGTTCGTGTTTTCCTTTGGATGCAAACGGGAATGCACACGAAGCAATAATCGCATCTTTCCAGTCTTCCCTTCCCGGATAATGATAATGCGGTAATCCTGTATTTCTATCTGTCATAACAATTGCCACTTTACGATTGCGAATACATTGCAAAGCTGTATCGTAATCAAATGGCATGTGAAGATCAGCGATATCGTGAAAAATATCTACGTTGATCAGACTCTGAGATTTCAGAATGCGCGCAGGATTCATGTAATCGCGATTGGCGGAAAGAAATTCTATCGCGCGTATGCAATAATGCTTTTGCGAAGCAATGTAGTACGACATTGAAATGGCACCGCCGGAAACACCCGCATAAATCTGAAATGGATTGAACTTAGCTTCCAGAAATGCATCAAGGACACCTGCACTGAATGCCGTGCGGAATCCTCCACCCTGAACCACCAATGCATGATTTGACATTGTACAATTGTACGGAAAGTAGCTGATGCAACAAGTACCGGCAAATAGTGCGAAATCAGCACGCGTTTATTAAGCGGAACTTCGTGTTAATGGCTGCTGAGGGAATGCCGCTATTTTCCCTGACCGTAATTGAACCAGTGTGTGAAACGAAACTACTTCAAAGCCGGTGGGATCCCATCGAGCCTCGCCCGCAGTGTTCGCAAGTCTCTGTATTTCTTCACCTGCAAGTTTCTGTAATTGCGTGTAATCGTTGCCGGCTCGCAATAATTGTCTCAGTACTGAAATCATAAGCTGCGTTCTTTCCACGACTTCATCACGTCTGGATCTGGCAATAGATTTCCTGAGAGCATCAATTTTATACGAAGCAGCCTCAACTGCATTCTTGTCCAGCAACAACAGAATTTCGAGAACGGAATATCCGTAGTACCAAATGCCTTTATCTTTCGCTATACCTGAAGATTTTCTGAAACGTGCATTTGCTCCGACACTGTCTCCGACTGCGAAACTGAACCATGCTGCAACGAGATTGATTCGCTGCCCGAGCACTTCGTAATTCGAATCGGCCAGACACTTCGAATTAAGAATGCACTCAATTGCGTGAGCCGCGGAAGTATATTTTCCGACCTGAACCTGAGCGTAAAAAGACAGTGTTGAAGCACGAAGGTGATTTACCATTCCCTTTTTAAAGCAGGATACAGCTTCGGACGCATGCAATTCAGCCTGATCCGGTTCAAACACACGCAGGTAAAGATTTGCCAACTCCAGATGAATTCCTCCTTTGTTAGCGGTTGACATTATCACGGGATTACCGGCAATGTCGTTGAGCAACTCCTGTCCGCAACAAATTGCCGCGCTCAGATTCCCGGCGTTATGCAGAACATTGAGTCGAGATAATTTACTGTAGAAACTTACTCTGGAAGAACCGGTACTCGACTCGAGTCGCTCAAGCTCATTCAGCATACGCTCCGTTTGTATACCTGACTCCTCCGTTTCGAACCCGGGCAAATCAGAAAACACCGTTTGGTATAACCTGCTTTTTGAGCTCAACATCTGTCCTAATAGACGATAGTTCTCTTCAATTGCTTCCGTGCCGCTTTGCAGTTCTTCTATATCGTTTGAGCCGGCGTAATGACTTCGTAATGTATCTTCTGTCATGATACGTTCCGCATACAATTCATACTTCTCTGCAATGCGTGCAGCTTTCTTGAGCAAGGTCAGACCTTCCTTGTACACACCGCGGCTCAACAATAATTCTCCGGTCAGAAGAGATCTCCGGCACGAGAACATCGCCTGTGCAAATTGAGTATTGAATTTACATGAAGATTCCTGCATCAGCAATACGCACGCGATATCCGACTTCAGTCGTGATTTGATGTTATGATAAGCGCCAGAAGTAACTTTGTAACCCATCTTCTGCGCGAGCGCAGCCTCAGTTTTCGGATCTTCATTTAGAAGAATATCGAGCAGTTGTTCCCGCTTTCGGTATTCTCCGAATTCGCGAAGTTTGTAGAAGTGACGTATCAACTTCTCCTCTCCGGAGCTAAGGCTCCTGATGAGTGTCTTAAGGTTTTCCATTCCCCCTTGGATTAAGTAATACAATACATGTGCAGCAATGAAAGTTTTTCATTGCGCACCGTTCAAACTGAACGTATTGCTAATCGACTTCTGAATGATCCCAACAACCCTTCAGAAAGGGGGAATTTCTCTGAGGCACAACGACAGCTGTACTGACGCTGCGAGGACGCAACAACTTAACCGTAGATGATTTTTTCTGAACTTTTTCCGGAGAAGGCGAAGACGCACTGTGACCTTTCTTACCGGATAGCTTTCGCTTCAGCGTTGGAATTACCTTATCACCATTGACAACAGAAGAGATACCCTCTCCTATCCATATAGCAATACGGAAATTTTTATCAAGCGTAAACATAAATTTGAAATCCGGAAGAAAGTTTGGGTTATGCTGAATTCGATTTACCTTACTAATATATAATATTAAAAAGCGTTTATCAATATTATTTAAGCACTTAATTAATAATTAATTGAAGTTTAACGATAATTAATAGTTTACCAGGTTGTAAACATCGCATTTATGCTCCATGGCAGTTTGATCAGGCTTATAGGCCATGGCAGCCGATCGATCAGGATTTCAACCACCGAATCACGTTCAATCACCAGATTCCACTCGTTACCCGCAAACTTTAATCTGCCGTTCTTCTTCAGGAAAGTGGTTTGCAGCGTTTGCACGGAACTTCTGCTCATTATCGTCCAATGGGTCAGGACGGATCGCAATAACTCTTCAGTTTCGAGTTTCTCAGTTTGCGAAAGCTCCATGTGGTCAGGAATTGAATCGTTAACGGGAATCCCGCATAGTATTTTGTTCAGGATCATGTCCGTTTCGCCGTTTTCCGGAATATCAGTATCACTGTACAAACCGCATGCATATTGCAGCAAATGCGCTGCTTTCCATTGGGCTTCAACTGACACAAATTCTTTACCATTGATCAGAGACAATGCCTGAAAGAACGGCTTCAGAAACGGAGCAAGGATTACCAAACCCGCATTGTTGATATAAATGTCTTCGTCTGCAAAGACTTCAGAATCTGTGCCTGATACCAATGAAGATTTATCAGGAACGGCATGCATTGCGAACAATGAATTATTCAGAAGGATAGAATCATCACTGATAATGCGCTGCGGATTCTTTTGTTCAGGATGCAGCAGCTTCCTTGAACTGATATTCAATTCATGACCGCCTTGATGAACTGTTTTGTCTGCGATTACAGACTCAATAGCATTACGCAAGCGACCATTTAATTGTCCGAATTGCGTCGGGGCATCCGCATATCGCTTCAGCAACGAAGATTCCGCCAATTGTTCTGCGAAAACAACAAGCTCCTTCAATATTGAATCAGTATCGTTACTATCCGAATGATCCTGACTTTTGACTGAGCCGGTCATTGCGAATAACTTGCTTTCAGAGGAAGAAAAACGCTTCAGCAGCAACCACCAGAAAAACTTCTCTGAAGAGTTGAATGAAAGATGTACACCCGATTTGACTACTTCGAGATGAACGTCGGGGTACAACTTATGTAAATGGTAAATGCAATCGGCCAATAAAGGAGTATCCTGACAATCGAGCAGTGACAACAAGTAAGTCAATTGCGGTACCTTCATGTTCAGCGCCAGGCGGTGCAGAATACGGTTGTTGTCTTTGTTGTTTCTAAGAAATGATACAAGCTGATCGGCTTGATTCTCCAAAACCTCATGAATCATTTCGGATAATGGACCGTTACTCTTCTTTCCGGCGCGGGGTGGAAGAATTCCTGTTTTCAGATAGGTGCAGAAATTGCTGAAATACAAATTACTTTCACCCGTGAGCGCAGCGTGTACCTTGGTCTCGGCCAGCTTACCGCTTTTCCATTGGATGGTAATGTTGCTGCCGGCGAAATCACCCTGTTCCTGATTCCGGGCAACGGCTTCCGCCAAAGAAGCGACAAACGTGTCGATCTCCGTGCAAAACACTGTCTGCAATTCGTCTTCCAGTTTGTTCATAGAAAGCACACCGAGATCAATCTCCACTTTTTCAATCTGAATAAATTGATCCGGATTCAATCGCTGATCGAAAATCCGCTCCAGTGCAATCAGCAAATGCCGGTTGAATGCTTCGGAAACCGTCTGCTGAATCTGAAAGGCATTCTCCTGAGACTGAAGGCCAATCTCAAAAACAACTTTCCTGATCAGGTGCGTGTTTCCGTTCGACATTACTAACGAATTTCTTCAGTCGGATTGGCTTGTTGCTGCGCAGTGTTGTTTACAACACCAGTAGAGCAACGATTGCCAACAAAGACCGTTACAGTGGCTTTATTTGAACGTGCGCGAATGTTGCCTTGGTAATCATAAACTTCAAACACGTATTCGAATGAATCGACACCCAGGAATGAACGTGGCGGGGTATACGTGAAGTACTGATAATTCGAGCTGCTCTGACTGACAATAACTGTTCCTCCGCGAGACGTAGTAATGGTAGTCACTGCTCCTGCTCTGTCTTTAGCGTCAAACTGCGTTAAAGGACTTGCTCCATTCGTAACAAACTTCAGCGTCAGTAATGTATCAACCTGGTTACCTGTAGCGTAGTTTATAGACGGGCGCACATCAATCTGCACTTGTGCAGGTGTGGTACAGCCCGTAGTGAATGCGTTGTTATCTTTCGCAAACGCAAAGTCACCACAGAAGTATTCATAGAAAGACGGCATAGCCAGCGCAGGGAAATTCAATTGTTCGGTTGTAGGAGCCGGAATATCGTCGCACTCGCAATTACAATTGGTAAGGTAAGGAAGACTCATGTCCGCAATTACGTCGTTCTCGCCGATGGCAATATAACGAACAGGAACAGCAGACACCGCTGTACCGATTGCAACCGGCTTTACAGGTTGGGTAACCTGCTGTGCATATAAATCGCAAAGTTGTGCCTCTGCCAGTTGCAGTTCAGCATTCTGTGCCGGAGTACGTCCGCGTACAGAGCGAAGCATTTCCTTCTTTACAGTGAGGTTTTTAATCTCCTGCAATTGTATCGCATACTGTTCTTTCACTTTACGCGTGAAATTGAGCGGAGCTCCCGGATAAATCAACACCAACGTACCGCCGTACGGAACACCGGCCTTGTGCTCTACTCCCGGATTTCTGGTAATGAAATTCGAGAAGAGCATAGGATCATTCGCCTGGAGATAACCCACACGGTATTGTGTAGTACAATAGATAGCTTCCAATTGGCGGAACTGACAGTCGCTGATGAACTCATTCAGGAACCACAATTGTTCCTGCAACCATTGCGTGAACGTGAAATACATTTCAGGAGCAAATCGGTTTCGTGTACTGTGTGTCACCTGATCGGCAAGCATATTCAGCAACGCTTTACAGTTATTTGCCTGGGCCACCGCATCAATGTAAGAGAGTATAAAACTGGATGCGCTGTCGCTGTTATCTGCTCCGTAATCGAAGTCAGCAAGATCTTCCGGCAAAAGTTCTTCCGTTTCACAAATCGGGATAAGGCTGTTCATGAGCTGAAAGAGCCATGTATTCAGATCCTGAGAAACAGTAGTTGTTGCCAACGGTGCATACTGAACCGGAGGTGCCACTCTTGGAATTGACTGAGACGGCAACGCGTAATAAGCATTCAGGAAAAGCGCGGATGAATTTCCACCTCCTCGTGGTGGAGGTACGGCCGCGATCAATGCTTTTACAAAATCAGGTGCTGAGCGCACGGAGTAGGATCCTTTTTCATTCTTAGTAAAGAAATGAGCAAAGAATCTTTTCATTTTACAGAGGAATTCATTTCTCTGCGCGGTGTATTGAGAACGCAGGTCATCGAAATTGCATCGCTGCATGATTTCCGTTGCAGAAGATGTTCCCTGTAAACGCACACCTACAACATTGAATGGCAGATCGAAATCGTTCTTCAAAGTTTCATACTCTGAAAGGGCCGTGGCGATCGGTTTACGCAAGTGTCCTTCTGCACGCAGGAATGTAAACTGATCCTGGTCGTAGAACAACGGCGTTTCAACCGGACTCAATGGTGTGGTTTGATTCGCGCTTTGGTTGCCGTATGCAACAACAGGATATTGCCCGGCCACATCTCTGTTGCGAAGAACATTATCATAATTCCATACACGCTCCAATGTACCCAACTGCGGATCAACGTCATTCAACTTGTAATATGCAGGACAGGAACGCTGTGACAACTTGCCCCACTTCTCGAAGCTAGGTGTGATGCGAGTCGGTGCCGGTGTACTGGTTGACGGATTATGAACGAAGTTAACATCAAACGTACGTACCATGAGTACCATACGAATGTGGTATGCTTTCAAAGTTTCAAGTGCCACACGCTGATCGCGCGTAAGCGGAACCGAAGTAAAATGATTGCGGTACTGCGAAGGACGATCGGGATCCACTGTTACGGCTTCTCCAAGCAGGAGATGCTTCGGAAAAAGATCGGTATCGAAACAGCAATCCGCCATCAGAGCAAATGCCGCATCACGGAATTCGTTGTAAGCGAGAATAAGATCGCGGAAAAAATCATAGAGATACTGAATTCCGAAATAGCTCGGGCCACTTACATCATTCACTCCATCCATGATCTTATTCCAAACAGATAGATTCGGAATAGCAGTATCTGCGAAAGGATTGCTGTTATTGTAGACAGGTCCGAGTATAGGTTGAAAGATTGTATAGGTCTGTCTCAACACATTCAGAAGATCTTTCGGATCTGTAGATATTCGCTTATAGACACTCGCAGCTGCTGAGCGGAAATTCTGCGAAAACTGAAAATAGTCTTTTGAATGTGCCAGAGCCGGATTGAACAACGGTTTCACGGACAGCAGATCAGGTAAATCGAATTTTGCAGTGTAAGTAAGATCTGTGCTTCCTGTATTCGCAAGAATAATCTTTACATCATCAAGGTTTACCAGAAGTTTCCGTAAGACGAAAGTACGCTCAGCGCCGAATGAATCACAACTCTTGCCGAGACACGAATCATTATCCACATCGGTTACTTCATAGAAGTACAATACAATCTTCTTCTGTCCCGGTGTTGCGCCATTCACAAAAGTGAAATCAAGATTCTGAACAACCTCCGATCCTACCGGCACGTAAGATGCCGGCAAAAGCTCCCACATCGGAACCTGAACTGTAGTTGCAGGATTTATAAACGGAGGATAATTGACAGACACCGGCAAATTGTAAACACGATACTTCGTAAACTCACATTTCCCGGACTCCATCAAATAACCTTCAGAGGTAACGCCGGTACCTTCTGTTACAATAAGTTTATTGGTTATTGTATCATATGACGGAACAAGTCCGCATACAACGCCTATTCCGATCAGTCTGTAACG
Organism: Bacteroidia bacterium; assembly: GCA_023151315.1. Classification (GTDB taxonomy): domain Bacteria; phylum Bacteroidota; class Bacteroidia; order Palsa-965; family Palsa-965. The sequence goes on along the minus strand of JAKLJE010000019.1, from coordinate 668 downwards.
TGTCATACGCGTTTGCTGATCCAGATACGCGGCCAGTTCATTGAGCTGCGTACTGGTTAGAACCTGATTGTTCTCGAAATAAGGATACTGATCAATTGTTAGAGTGCTCATGTTATGACACGTTTAGATTTCCCAGAATTGTCTGATTTAATACGATAGCGTTCTCGCCTGAAGGATCAGTATCACAATCGTGAAGTATACCGTCTTTGTAAAGCGAACGCAGATTTGTTATATCCTCAATCACCAGATTGAGAGCATTTGAAACATTCAGTTTGTTGATACTCGTCTTTGCCTGTTCCTGCAACCACGTTTTGAAGTGCAGTTCCAGATTGTGCATCTGTCTGCAGTCAATCCAGCAGATATTAAGTACGATGTGTGCCGGACACTCCATACGAATCAGTTTCTCGAAGAACTTTCTGAAATCCTGATTATAGAATCGCCCCTGCCACGCCGGCAATACCACAGACACTATGTGCGAGTACGGATTTTCATATCGGCATATTTCGCAGCCGTTATCCAGATCAATCGGAAGGAAGTTGTCCTTGATGATTGCCACACGAGTGTCAAAATCGATCAGCCATTTATTCAAAGGCTGAGCAGTTGCCGAACTGATGTGAAACTTGCCATCGTTTGCACCGTCGTGTGATCCAGTGATGTACACATCCTGA